>JAVBMD010000024.1:0-11362 GCA_031552825.1 Eubacteriales bacterium | reverse complement strand
GCCCCACTGCGGCGGTCCCCCTCCCTTGGACACGGTAGGCTCGGGGCTAGAACCAAACACCTTTTGTGGAAAAAGAAACATAGAGCAGCCTCCAAAAGCCTCCCTTGTCAAAGGGAGGGGGACCGCCACAGCGGTGGTGGGATTCCGTCCCAGCCCCGCCGTAGCGGTGGTGGGATTCCGTTCCCGCTATGCGGGAGCCACTTCGTTCATTTTCTGAGGCAAGGAGCGCGCGCATGCAGTTACAAACATCCGGCGGGAGGCTTCGCAGGGATTTTTTTCAGGTGTTTTTCGCGGCGGCGGCGCTGGCGGTGTTGGCGCTGGCTCCGGCCATCTTTCCCTACGGCGGCAGGATGGTCACCCGGGGCGATTTTATGGAGCAGCAGATCCCCTTTATTCTGGAGACCAAGCGCATGCTGGCCTCCGGCACGCCGTTTTGGGATTGGAACACCTTTCTTGGCGCCAACTTCTTCGGCTCCTACGCGTTTTATACGCTGGGCAGCCCGTTTGTGTGGCTGCTGATGCCGCTGCCCGAGGCGGCGATTCCTTACGGCATCTCGGTGATGGCGGTGCTCAAGCACGCCACGGCGGCGGCGACCGCGTTTCTGTACCTGCGCCGCTTCTGCAAGGAGGGGCGCTACGCCAAGCTGGGCGGGCTGCTTTACGCCTTCTCGGGCTTTAGCATCATCAACACGCAGTTCTATCATTTTATGGATGTCGTGGCGGTGTTCCCGCTGCTGCTGCTGGCGCTTGAGAACGCCTTCTCGGGGCGGCGGCGCTATGGCGCGCTGGCGTTGGCCTGCGCGCTCAATGCCATGGTCAATTATTACTTTTTCTTCGGCACGGCGCTGTTTGTGCTGGTGTACTGCGGCTTCCGCTTTTTTTCGGCGGATTGGCGGGACAAGCGTTCGCTCGGGCGGATCGTCAGCGTGGGCTTCGAGTGCGGGCTGGGCTGCCTGCTGGTGGCATGGCTGCTGATGCCCGCCGGGTGGGCGATGATGGGCGTCACCCGCAGCGGCGGCATGACCGAGATGAGCCTGCGCGGCTGGTACACTTGGTCGAACACGCTCGAGCGCCTGCGCGCCGTTTGGATGCCCATCGAGAGCGGGCTGGTGCATGCCTTCTATGGCGACGCTTCGAGCTGGTCGTCGGTAGGGGCGTTTCTGCCGCTGACCGGCTGCGCGCTGGTGGTGTGGCACTACCTCGCGTGGCCCAAGGGCTGGATACACGCGCTGCTGCCCGCGCTGGTGTTCATTTCGATTTGGCCGTTTTCCAACCGGCTGTTCACGCTCGGCTCCAGCCTGTACTACACGCGCTGGTGGTACGCGCTGGCGCTGATGCTGTGCGTCCCCACGGTGCAGGCGCTGGAGGCGCTGGCCGAGCGGAACCCGAAGGATCTGCGGCGGCTTTCGTGGGCGCTGGGCATCGCGCTGGCGGTGACGCTGCTGCTGACGGTGCCTACCATGCTGCCGGAAGCGTGGCTTGCGCGCATGGGTCGGCTGGGCTCGGCGCTGCGCAACAATCAGCTTCATCCCGACTACGCCGAGGATGCCTTCCGCTGGTTTGCCTGCGGGGCGGCGGCGGTCAACCTGCTGGGGCTGTTCTTGGCCACGCGGCGGCGGTTTTTGCCGGTGCGCTGGGTGATCGGCGCGGCGCTGGCGGTGTCGGTGGCGGTCAACTACGCGGGCTTCGTCGCGCTCAACGACGCCAAGGTGCCGGTGGGGCAGGGCATTGGCTACCCGACCGGCGTGGATTACTACGCCCAGCACACCCTGCTGGATGAGAAGCCGTATCACAGCGGCACCGCGTACACCCACCGCGTCGACGCGCCGCCCAAGCTACGCAACTACGGCATGCTCATCAACCAGCCCTCGGTCACCTCGTTTCACAGCCTGCGCTCCAGCTATCTGGACAATTTCGTGTTTCAGGCCGGGTTCGGTCATTCCGAATCGCCCGACGCGGTGCTCAAGGACGTGGGCAACGGCGCGATGCGCACGCTGTTAGGCGTCAAAACCTACTATAATTATGATGAGGAGCACTACCCCGGCGCGCCGGAGGGCTTCGTGTACGCGGGCAAGGAGGGCGACGTATCGGTGTACGAAAATCCCTACGCGCTGCCGCTGGGCTTCGCCTACGATTGCTTCACCAACGTGTACCACCACAACCTGCAGCCGCCCGCCGCCGGGCCGGTGATGCTGCAGGCCGTGATGCTCGACGGCGAGGGAATGGATGCGCTGGGCGATATTCTCCAGCCGCTGTGGGAGCGGGCGGAGATCTCGTGGCAGGAGGCGGCCAAGCAGCGCGCCGCGCAGGCCTGCTATGACGTGATCGCCACGCCGCGCGGGCTGTCCGCCAAGATCGACCTGCCCAGCGAGAAGCTGGTGTTTTTCTCCGCGCAGTTTGACAAGGGCTGGTCGGCCGCCGTCAACGGCGTGCCCACCAAGATTCACAACGTCAACATGGGCATGATCGGCCTGCGCGTACCCGCCGGGCAAGGCAACGAGATCGTGCTCACTTACTTCCCGCGCGGCCTGCGCGAGGGCGCGTTGGCCAGCGCGGCGGGGCTGTTGGTGTTTGCGGGGTATGTGTGGCTCGCAAAACGCCGCAGACGGAATCCCCCTTCACGGGGACGGAACCCCTCCACCGCCGGAGAAACCGCCGCTGCGGGCGGCGGGAATCCCCCCTCCACAGTTCGCCATAGTCGCTTGCTGCGCAAGCTCGTTGGCTCACTGGGCTTCCGCCTCGATTATTCGGCCCCAGGCCGATATCGGCGCCGCCCCGCTCACGCAGTCCCCCTCCCTTTGACAAGGGAGGCTAGGGGCTAGAACCAAGAAACTTTTATGAAAACAGAATCATATACCAGCCTCCAAAAGCCTCCCTTGTTAAAGGGTGGGGAACCGCCCGCAGGCGGTGGAGGGATTCCCGCCGCAAGAGCGGCGGTCTCTGCGCAGGCGGTGGAGGGATTCCCGCCGCAAGAGCGGCGGTCTCCCAGCAGGCTGCGGTCTCTGCGAAAGCGGTGGAGGGATTCCCACAGCCCGCAGGCTGCGGTCTCTGTACGAGCGGCGGGAAGCCGAGCTGAAAGGGGAAAGCGTATGCAAAGATGCTTGATTGTGGTCGATTTTCAGAATGATTTTGTGTCGGGCTCGCTGGGCTTTCCCGGCGCGGAAGCGCTGGATGCCCGGATCGCGGAAAAGATCGACAAGTACCGCGCCCGGGGCGACGCCGTCGTGTTCACGCTGGACACGCACGGCGCGGATTACCTGAAAACGCAGGAGGGCAAAAATTTAGCCGTTCCGCACTGCGTCAAGGAAACGGCGGGGCACGATCTTTACGGTGAAACCGCGAAACGGATGCGCGATGGCGACTGTCTCTTTTGCAAGCCGACCTTCGGCTCCGACGCGCTGTACGCCTACTTGAAAGCCACGCCCTTTGAGCGGATCGAAATCGTCGGGCTCGTGTCGAATATCTGCGTGATCGCCAATGCCGTGCTGGCCAAGACGGCGCAGCCGGAAACGCCGATCGTCGTCGATGCGGAATGCACCGCCAGCCACGATCCGCGCCTGCATCAGGCGGCGCTGGACGTGATGATCGGTTTGCAAATTCGGGTGGCGAGAAAAATCGACGACGCGGGGCCGTTTTATCACGGCACGAAGGCCGATGTATCGGTCGGCGGCCTGCTTTCGCCGGGCTTCAAATCCAACTATGGCGAAGGCGCAAAGGCGAATTACATCTACTTTACCTCCGCGCTCGACGGGGTGGCGTGGGCGGCGGAGCTCGCGGCGGGCGAGGGGCGCGGAAGGGTTTATATCGTGGAGCCCACTGGCGAGTTCGAGGACGACCCGAACCTGACCGACAAAAAATTCCCCGGCAATGTCACGCGGTCGTATCGCTCGCGGGAGCCGCTTCGCGTCGTCGGCGAGGTATCCGAATGGGTGGGGCATACCCCGGAGGAGCTGCGCGAGATGCGGCAAAATCTTGAAAAGATGAAGCGGATGGGCATTGAGGCGATCAACGACTGATCGTCTCAGCGTATCAACAAAGTAGTTTGATGCGTAGAGAAGGATTCCAAAGGGCGAGCGATAAGCCCTTTGGCCGCCCTTCGCAAAGGGCGTAATTCCTCACAAAACCTTGCTTCAAGGCATTTCGCATCTGCGGATGCGACCAGGGCTTTGCGATCGCCCTGGACCTTCGCAGCCCATCTGCGTGACTTTGTTGATGATCTGTGGCGATCAACGACTGATCGCCTATTTCATTGCTACTTTTCTTTTTTTAGCACCGCGCCAATGTCGCGCGCCGCGTGCAAAACCCGATGGATTTCTGCAAGCTGTTCGTCCTCAAATACTTTGTAAAACACCAAGTAATCGCCTGCTATCATTTTGCGGTAGCGGCGATTGCGAGGATATTCCGGATACAATTTCGGCGCTGTTTGCAATTCATCAATCCGGGCGAGGATATCCCCCAGAACGTGCGCCGGCGCGCTTTCCGAAAACTGCTCAAGGTAAGCTCTGATTTCGCCCAAGTCGTCGTATGCCGTCTCCAGAAAGAGGATGCGGTATTTCATTTGCGCAGTCCAAGCCTTTCGCGGATTTCATCCATCGTATAGCGTATTGCATCCGGCTTCGCCGAGCACGCTTCCGCCTCGGCAAGCTTTCTCGCTACATATTCCGCGTGAACAAACGCCTCGAATTTCTCGTAGACCTCCATGCCGATCAGCACCGCTTCGCCTTTGCCGTTTCGCGTGATGATAATGTGGTCTTGCTCTTTCAAAAGATCGACCATCTGCGGGTAGTTGTTCCGCAGCTCGCCCGATGGGCGCACATGGGATTTCAGCATCCTCTCACCTCGCTTTTCATTCGCTTTTCATTTCGTTGTCATCATCATATCAAAATTTCGATACGAAAGCAATGGGGCGTACTCCTATTTTGGCGCTCCTTTTTTTCGGTAATTTTTCGCGAAATCTTCGCCTCCCACCCCTTGACACCGCCCCCAACATCTTCTATACTGATTGACGTTAGTCAGTGATTGAAACTAGTCAGTCATTCGTTCTATGGATAAGATGACGCAAAACCGCGCGCAACCGAGAGCGGAGGGAAGCCATGCCGAGGATCAGCAAAGCGCCGGAGGAGCGCCGTCAGGAGCTCGTCGACGCGGCCATGGAGCTTTTCTGGCAGCAGGGGTACGAAAAAACCACCGTCAGCGACATCGTCAAGCAGGTTGGCGTGGCGCAGGGGTTGTTCTACTACTACTTTCAATCCAAGCACGATATCTTTATGGCGACCATCGATCAGTTTATCGAGGTACATGTGCAGGAGTTCGCGCAGCTGCTGCGAGAGGCCTCGGTGACGCCGATTTCGCGCATGCACAACGTTGTGGTGGCGCTGACCGACTTTCTGCGCAAGGTGGATCAGGCCGGGCTGCGCGTGGAGACCGACGGCCTGAGCGTCGAGGCGCAGGTGTTCGTGCATCGCCACGTGAT
This sequence comes from Eubacteriales bacterium, assembly GCA_031552825.1. GTDB lineage: Bacteria > Bacillota > Clostridia > Christensenellales > Aristaeellaceae > WQXF01. The sequence continues at coordinate 5,889 of JAVBMD010000024.1, read as the reverse complement.
GGAGCTGCTCGAGCCGATCCTCACGCAGATCTTGGCCGAGGGCGCTGCGCAGGGCGTGCTGGACGTACCCAGCCCGAAGCATACCGCGCGGTTCATCCTCGCCGGGTTCGTGGGCGTGGAGAGCCGGGCGGACGCGCCGCAGGCGGAGGAGATGGTGGAGATGGTGATGCGGATGGTGGAGCGGCTGCTCAAGCTGCCGTCGGGGGCGCTGGAATAAGATTTCACACCGTTGATGCAGCCCGCGAAGGATGCCTAAGGGCGACCGCAAAGCCCTTAGGTCGTGCCCGCAGGCACGAAACACCTGCTCGGTGCAAATGGCAGAAACCCTCAAACTTCCTCAAAGTTGCATGCGAACCGGCGTTATCTTTCCCCCGAACTCCGCTAACGCCTGCTTAGGAATGTCGGGGAGGCTCCGCCTCCCGACACCCTCCGCCGGAGAACGACGCATCTTGTATCCAGCCCAAAAGCCGCCCTTGTCAAAGGGAGGGGGACCGCGTGAGCGGGACGGAGCCGAGATCGGCCAGTGGCCGAATAATCGAGGCGGAAGTCCAGTGAGCCAACGAGCTTGCGCAGCAAGCGACTATGGCGAACTGTGGGGGAGGGATTCCGTTCCCCGGGCAAGGATTCCGCTCTGCGGAGCAGCCAAAGGGCTTTCCGGTCGCCCTTTGGAAATCTTCGGGAGGCTTCCGCCACAGTAAATCACAGGAGGAACCATACAGATGGCCGATATCGAATTTGTCGAGGTCAGCAAACAGTATCAAATCGGCGAGATGTGCATCCACGCGGTCGATCGCGTCAGCTTCGGCATCGAGCGCGGGGATTTCGCCGTGGTGCTCGGCCCCAGCGGCGCGGGCAAAACCACGGTGCTCAACCTGCTCGGCGGCATGGATCGCGCCTCCGGCGGCAAAATCTTGGTCGAGGGGCGCGATATCGTGCCGCTTTCCGAGCGGGATTTGACGCTGTACCGGCGGTTGGACGTGGGCTTCGTGTTCCAGTTTTACAATCTGATGCCCAACCTTACCGCGCTGGAGAACGTCGAGCTAGCCGAGCAGGTCTGCCGCCAGCCGCTCAGCCCGCGCGAGATGCTCGAGCGCGTGGGGCTGGGGGAGCGGATGCACAACTTCCCGGCGCAGCTCTCCGGCGGCGAGCAGCAGCGCGTGGCCATCGCGCGCGCGCTGTGCAAAAACCCGGCGCTGCTGCTGTGCGACGAGCCCACCGGCGCGCTGGATTCCGAAACCGGGCGCATGGTGCTCACCCTGCTGCAGGATGTGGGGCGGGATATGGGCAAAACGGTGGTCATCATCACCCACAACGCCGCCATCGTGCCCGCCGCCACGCGCGTGATCCGCATGCGCAACGGGCAGATCGACAGCGTGGCCGTCAATGAAGCGCCGATGGCGATGGAGGAGATCGCGTGGTAAAGAGCAGCGCGCGCATCAGTCCGCTGACCCGCAAGCTGCTGCGCGATTTCAAAGAGGGTTGGAAGTCCTTCTTCGCCATCTGGATCATCTGCACGCTGGCGATCACGCTGTATGTGGGCATCGACGCCTGCTGGCGGGGCATGGAGCACAACTTCGAGCAGCAGTTTGATGAGAGCCATATGGCGGATCTATGGGTCGAGGGCGCGATCAGCGACCGCACGGTGCGCGATCTGGCGGCCATCGAGGGCGTCGCCGACGTGCAGCGCCGCGTGGTGGCCTATGCCGATTCGCAGGGGCTCAAGGGCGATCCGGTGGTGTGGCTGGCGATGACCGACGGCCCCGCGCGCATCAATACCGCGCGGTTGGTGGCCGGGGAGCCGTTGCCCGAGGCGCGCAAGGACATTTGCGTCGTGCAGGATCGCTTCGCGCAGACGCACGGCCTTTCGGTCGGCGATACGCTGAACGTCAAGCTGAACGGGCAGGATTTTTCGCTGACCATCGGCGCGCTGGGTACGCTGGGCGAGTTCGTCGTCACGATGTACGACGGCGAGTTCTCGCCGGATCAGTACCAGTTCGGCTACGCCACCGTGTCGCCGGGCACGCTGGGGCATCTGCCCTACAATCAGGCCTGCCTCACGCTTTCCCCGGACGCCGACGTGGCGCGGGTCAAGCGCGCGGTGCAGGAATTGATGGGCGATACGCAGGCCGTGGCGCTGCTGCGCGAGGATATCAGCAGCATCAAGATGGCGATGGACGAGGCGCAGCAGATCCGCGCCATGGGGCAAATCTTCCCGCTGGTGTTCTTCATCATCGCGGCGCTCATCACGTGGACGACGATGAGCCGTCTGGTGGAAAACCAGCGCATGCAGATCGGCACGCTGTTCTCGCAGGGCTACTCGCGCGGGCAGCTGATCGGCCACTACGCGAGCTACGGGCTGGTGCTGGCAGTGCTGGGCGTGCTCAGCGGGCTGGCCGGGGCATACTTCGGCTTTGCGCCGGTGATCCTCAATATGCTGGGTACCCTTTACACGCTCGATGGCGTGAAGCCCTTCCTGTTGCCCGGCGTGGTGGGGCTGATCGGGCTGGTGCTGGCGGTGATTACCGGCGGGGCGAGCATGATTAGCGCGCGCGTGGCGCTGCGCGAGAATCCCGCCGCGCTGCTGCGCCCCAAGCCGCCCAAGAAGGGCAAGCGCATCGTGCTGGAGAACGTCGGCTGGATCTGGAACCGGCTCAAGTTCTCCAGCAAGATGATCCTGCGCAATCTGTTCCGCAACCCGATGCGCGCACTGATGGGCATCATCGGCTCGCTGGGCTGCACGGCGATGATGCTCACCGGCTTCGGCATGCGCGATTCGGTGGATTTCGTGCTGCGCAACTACTATACTACCACCATGCGCTACGATGCCGTCGCCTACTTGAAGCGCGACGCGCCCCGCGATTATGCGCAAACCATCGGCCTGCGCGCCGGCGCCGGAGCGTGGGAGGAGAAGATGGTCTCCAACTGCGAGGCCTTCGTCGACGGGCAGTGGCAGGTCAAGCCGGTGTTCGTGTACGAGGACGCGGCGGAGATGGTCCACCTCATCGATGAGGAGGGCGAACGGATTCGCCTGCCGCTGGAGGGCGTGGCGCTGACGCGCAAGGCCTCCGAGGAATACGGGCTGGGCGTCGGCGACGTTCTCTCGCTGCGCAACGCGGGCGGGCGGGCGCTGACCACCACCGTCACGCAGGTCGTGGACGTGCAGCTCGGGCAGGGCATCTACGCCAGCCGTACCGCGTGGCGCGCGCTGGATCTTACGCCGTGGCGCCCCACGGCTGTCACCATGGTCGGCGAAGGGCTGAACCTTGCCGCCGCCGCCGATCTGGAGGCCGTGGATCGCGTGCGCACGCTGGACGAGGAGCGCAATTCCAACAGCCAAGTGCTCGAGGTCATGAACCTGGTGGTGCTGCTGCTGGTGGTCTTCTCGGGCGCGCTGGCGCTGGTGGTGCTCTACAACCTCGGCTACCTCAACTTCTCCGAGCGCATCCGGGAGCTGGCCACGCTGATGGTGCTGGGCTTCAACCCGCGCGAGATCAAGCATCTGGTGCTGCGCGAAAACCTCATCATCGCCTTCATCGGCCTGCCGCTGGGCTTCTTGGTCGGCCCACAGCTGCACGAGCTGGTGCTCAAAACCGGCCTGCCCAACACGCTGGAGTTCGTGCCCTACATCCGCTCCGTGAGTTGGCTGTTCACCGGCGGGTTTACCGTGGCCTTTGCGCTGCTGGTCAACTGGATGCTGGGCCGTAAGTTCAAGGATGTCAACATGGTGGAAGCGCTCAAGAGCATAGAGTAACGGAGACCGCCGCTGCGGTGGAGGGATTCCTCGCCCCGCAAGCAGCGGAGAGATTCCGCACCAACAGCAGAGGCCTTTCGCGTGAATGTGAATACGCTATGAAAGCAAGGAGAGAAAGTATATGCATACCACAAAATCCGGAACCCGTTTCCTGCGCGTCGGCGCGGCGCTGTGCGCGCTGCTGCTGGCGCTGTCCGGCGTTGCGCTGGCCGCCCCGGCCGCTCCCACCGCCGCGCCCAGCGAAGGCCCCGGTGCGCCTGCCGTGCAGGGCGGCTTCTCGGCCAAGGGCAGCGTCGACGTCGTCGAGCGGGTGACGCTCACCGCGCCGGTGGGCGGGCAGGTGGAGGCCTTCACGTGGCTGCCCGGCGACGTCGTCGCCGCCGAGGGTACCGCCATCGAGCTGATCCCCACGCAGGTATTTGCCGCCGATGCGGGCGTGATCCGCGGCCTAAAGGCCACACAGGGCGCGCAGGCCGCGCAGGTGATCGCCGAGTTCGGCGCGCTATGCCACATCGAGCGCGACGCCATCCGGCAGATCGAGGTGCCGACCAACACCGCCTACGACAAGGCCGAGAACCGCGACGTGCGCGTCGGCGACGTGCTGCGCGTGCTGCAGGGCAGCGGCGACGACGAGGTCAAGGGTACCGCCACCGTCGTGCGGCGCACCGCGAACGGCTACGTGGTCGAGCTGGAGCAGGGCAAGTTCGATCTGGAAGAGAGCGCCAAGCTGTACCGAGGCACCGGCGACGATTATAAGGACAAGGACAAGGTCGGCCGGGGCGACGTGATGCGCCCGGCGACGCTGCCGGTGCAGGGCGATGGCACCATCGCCGCCGTGCTGGTGGAGGAAGGGCAGCGCGTGGAGCGCGGCCAGCCGCTGTTCACGCTGGACGCCGCCTCCGCGCGGCATGCCGCCGTGCCCGCCGAATCGGTGACCTTCGGCCGCCCCGGCGTGCTTGCCGAGGTGCTGGTGCGCCCCGGCCAGTTTGTGGCGCAAGGCCAAGCGCTGATGACCGTCATGCCCACCGACGCGCTGCTGGCGGTGCTCGACGTCGACGAGCTGGACATCGCCCGCGTGGCGGTCGGCCAGCGCATCCGCCTGAAGGTCGACGCGCACCCCGAGCGCGAGCTGTCCGGCACGGTGCAGGAGATCGTGCCGCAGGGCAGCATGGTGCTGGACACCACCAAGTTCCGCGTCAAGGTGGCGCTGGAGAGCGCCGATGGGCTGATGGTCGGCATGCGCCTGACCGGCTATTGGAACTGAGCGTGACCGATGAGCGCATTGAAAAGGCACAAAAGAAAGCTGGCGCTGCTCGGCGTGGCGGCGGGGGCGTTGGCCGCCGCCGCCCTGCTTATCTCGCTGCTGCGCGCCGGGGTGCTGCACTTTAACTATCCCACGCGCGAGGATTTTCCGGTGCGCGGGGTGGACGTATCGGTGTATCAGGGCGAGATCGACTGGCCGCTGCTGGCGGGGCAGGGCGTCGATTTTGCCTTCATCAAGGCCACCGAGGGCAGCGGCATGCAGGATAGCCGCTTCGCCGATAACTGGGCGGGCGTGCGGCGCACCCACCTGCGCGCCGGAGCCTATCACTTCTTCAGCTACGACAGCCCCGGCGAATCGCAGGCCGCCAACTTTATCCGCACCGTGCCGGTGACGCCGGGCGCGCTGCCGCCGGTGGTCGATGTCGAGTTCTATGGCAAGCGCATCCGCGACCCCGCCACCCGCGAGGAAACCGACGCGATCCTGCAGCCCATGCTGGCGGCGCTGGAGGCGCACTACGGGCAGAAGCCCATTCTCTATGCCACCTACAAGGCTTATATGCTCTATTTAAAGGATGCCTATCCCGATAACCCCATCTGGATCCGCGATGTGTACCGCTACCCGCGCCTGCCCGACCGCCGTGAATGGACGTTCTGGCAGTACACCGCGCGCATGCGCCTGCCCGGCTACAAAGGCCCCGAGCGCTTCATCGACATGAACGCCTTCAACGGCACGCTGGCGGAATTCGAGGCGTTTGCCAGCGGCGCGGCGCGATAAGCTTGACAGCGCAGGCCTCGCCGCGCTATTATTTTGTCATTCGATTTTTTGCGGGGCTGGTTATGAGGCGCGGGGAACGGAATCCCACCACCGCTGCGGC
>JAVBMD010000012.1:0-90746 GCA_031552825.1 Eubacteriales bacterium | reverse complement strand
GAAGGTCCAGGGCGATCGCAAAGCCCTGGTCGCATCCGCAGATGCGAAATGCCTCGAAGCAAGGTTTGTAAGGAATTCCACCCTTTGCGAAGGGCGGCCAAAGGGCTTATCGCTCGCCCTTTGGAATCCTTCTCTACGCATCAAACTACTTTGTTGATACGCTGACCGCCTGTGATATGGCGGTTTTGTTGTTTTTGTGCTTTAATGGATGCAAACGGAAGCGGAACGGAGAGGGGGACAAAGCAACATGGTGGTTTTATCGGCGGAACTTCGGTTTCATATTCGGGATGCCCATTCGCTGAAAGACAAGCGGCAAGTGTGCCGCAGCCTAATCGATGGGGCGAAGCGCAAGTATAACGTCGCGATTGCCGAGGTGGATACGCAGGATGTTCATCAGATGCTGACCATCGGCGTGGCGGTTGTTTCCGGCAAAGGGCATCATGCGCAGGAGATGCTGGATGCTGTTATCCGCTACCTAGAGGAAAGCGCCGAGGCGGAGCTTGTTGGCGTGGAGAGGTTTGCGTGAGAACGAGAGCCTGAGGAGGGACGTTGCATGAAAAGGTTGGGCGTGGTTTTGGCGGCATGCGTGCTTCTGTGCGCATTCCGGCCTGTGTTGGCGCAGGGTGAGCAGGATCCTCACGTGCTTCAGTGGTATTACAACCCGAACGGAGGAAGGTATGCGCACATCGATCCGAAATGCGCTTCGGTTAGCGCGGAGTATCTGCCACTTAAGCGGATGACGCATGCGCTGGAGCCGAAGAGAATGCCCTGCCCCTATTGCGCGGAAGCGACGCTGGTCTTTACCGTAAGCGGCGGCAGCGCGAAGATGCCTGACCTACGGGTTGAGGTGTATCAAACCGCGCTCAAAGTGCCGGAGTGGGAGGAAGAGCGGGTGTATCGGATCCATATTGCCGATACGGATCGTCCGGCGCATGTTTTTTCGGACTTGCTTTTTCCCTCCATGGAGGGTGGGGACGGCCTCGTACCGCTGGTGAGAATGGAAGATTTCAATTTCGATGGGTATCCCGATTTAGCTGCCCTGCGCGCACAAGGCGCCTCGAATGTTTTTTCCACACACTTTCTCTACAGCCCCGGCGATGGGCAATACTACTACGAGCCTGTTTTTGACGCGCTGTCCGCCTACACGCTCTATCCGGAGCAAGGGGTTATTACCAATTCCATTCATGACAGCGCCGCCACCGGCGCCCGCCAAGTGTATCGCATCGGCGAGGGCGGGCGGCCAATGCGATACCGCGATGCTTCAATAGCGTACGACGAACGGAGTGAAGGGCAAAAAATTCGCATCAAGGTAACCGAATACGATTCGGCTGGTGCGGAAACGGTTCTGATGGACGCGGTGCGCGAGCCGTTCGCGGACAACGCGGACTATCGGGAAAGCGAGCGGAAGTGGCTGGCATTGCTTTATGAGGGCATGCCGGAGTCGGTGGTGAAAAGCGAGTTAGGCATGTAAGGAGGGATGCGTCATGATCGAGGTTTTCGGGAAATACAACACCGCGCAGGTGTTTACCGACGAATTGGAGGACGCTGCCCGCGCCCAGATTCAGGCGCTCTGCGGGCAGGCGTTCTGCGAGGGCAGCAAGATTCGGATCATGCCGGACGTGCATGCCGGGGCGGGCTGCACCATCGGCACGACGATGACCATTGGCGATAAGGTGTGCCCCAACCTAGTTGGCGTGGACATCGGCTGCGGCATGGAGACGGTGCGGCTTGACGCGCGCCGCTTGGAATGGGCCAAGCTGGACAAGGTAATCCGTGCGTGCATCCCCTCGGGTTTCGGCGTGCGAGATGCCGCGCATCCGCTGGCCGATGAGATCGACTTGTCTGAACTGCGCTGGAAGAAAGGGCTGAATATCGACCGGGCATACCGCAGCATTGGCACCCTTGGCGGCGGTAATCACTTTATTGAGATCGATAAGGGGGAGGGTGATGCGCTCTACCTAGTCGTGCATTCGGGCAGCCGCCATTTAGGGCTGGAGATCGCCAAGGCCTATCAGGCGGCGGGGTATGAGCAGCTGGAACAGCCCGACCCCGGCGAGGTGGAGGCGCTGGTTCAAAGCTATAAGGAGCAGGGTCGCCACAAGGAGCTGCAGGCAGCGTTGATGAGCCTTAGAATGGGGAGCAAGAGCCCGGTGCCGCGCGAGTTGGCCTATGTTAGCGGCCAATTGCTGGAGGATTATCTGCACGATATGGCTTTGGCGCAGCGCTTTGCGGCGCTAAACCGCCGCGCGATGGTTCGGGAAATCCTAAAGGGCATGAAGCTGGAGGCGCTCGATCAATTTACCACCGTTCACAACTATATCGACGTAAAGGGGCGGGTGCTGCGCAAGGGCGCGGTGTCTGCCAAAGCGGGCGAGCGTCTTCTGATTCCTATCAATATGCGGGACGGTTCGCTGATCTGCATTGGCAAGGGCAATCCAGACTGGAACCAATCTGCGCCGCATGGCGCGGGGCGGTTGATGAGCAGGGCGGAGGCCAAGCGCAGCTTTACGGTATCAGAATTTAAAAAGCAGATGACCGACGTATACACCACGTCGGTAGGCAAGGAAACGCTGGATGAATGCCCTATGGCCTATAAGGATATGGATGCCATCCTGCGCCACATCGGCCCGACCGCCAAGGTGGTGGAGATTGTGCGGCCGGTGTACAACTTTAAGGCAGGAGAGGAATGAATCCCCGCATCGCATGCATCGAAAGGGAACCCAACGTAGCCAAGCGGCCGACGTTGGGTTTCTCTATTTTCTGCTCCGCGCGATAGTGAAGTATATGGTATAATGGTGCCAATAAGCGAGGTGCGGCATATGAACACGTTCACCTTTAAAGAGGGGTTCCTGATCGGCACGGCCAGCGCGGCCACACAGATTGAAGGTGGGGCGCTGGATCACACTTGGGCGGACTGGCACCGGCAGGGGCGTATCGCCGACGGCAGCGATCCGGCGCGGGCAAACGACCATTACCGCCGCTGGCGGGAGGATGCCGAGATGATGGGCGAACTGGGCATGCAGATCGCCCGCATCGGCGTGGAATGGGCGCGTGTGGAGCCGACCGAGGGCGCGTTTGACGAGGCGGTCATCGCCCATTACGCGGAGGAAGTGGAGCACCTGAAAGCCCTCGGCGTGCAGCCGCTGGTAACGCTGCACCACTTTACCAACCCCATGTGGTTTGAAAACAAGGGCGCTTTTGAGCGGAAAGAGAACATTCCGCTGTTTATCCGATTTGTGGAAAAGATGGTGCGCGCCTTCGGCCCGCTGGTCAGCGAATACATCACCATTAACGAGCCGAACGTGTACGCCGCCAACGGCTACTTCTTCGGCAGTTGGCCGCCGGGCAGAAAGTCTTTTTTCGAAACAGTGCGGGTGATGGCCGTGCTGGCGGCGGCGCACGCGGAGGCGTACCAAACCGTTCACCGCGTTCGAAAGGAACTGGGTCTTGCCGATACCCGGGTCAGCTTCGCCAATCACATGCGCGTATTCGCGCCGGAAAACCCGAGGAATCCGAGCCACTGCGCCTATGCCAAGCTGACCGAGCGGTTCTTCCAGGGCAGCCTGACCAAGGCGATGACCCAAGGCGTGTTTTCATTCCCCATCCGCAACGTAGGCGGCATCCGCAGAGGACGATACGCCGATTTTCACGCGGTCAACTACTACACCCGCTCCACGGTCTCCGGCCTGAAGGACGGCGTCAAGCGCGGCGCGCCGGTGAACGATCTGGGCTGGGAGATCTACCCGCAGGGCATCGTGGAATGCGCGCGCAAGTTGCACGAGCTCGAGCCGCTGCCCATCTACATCACCGAAAACGGCACCTGCGACAACAGCGATGCCTTCCGCAGCCGCTACGTCTGCGAGCACCTGCAGGCGCTGTGCGAAAGCGACCTGCCGGTTCGGCGGTACTATCACTGGTGCTTTTGCGATAACTTTGAATGGGTGGAGGGGGAGAGCGCCCGCTTCGGCATCGTGCATGTCGATTATGAAACGCAGCGGCGCACCGTCAAGCAAAGCGGTCTTTTTCTGCGCGACGCCATCAAGGCAGGCGGTGTGGATCAAATCATCTATGAAAAATATGTGCGGGGGCAGGCATACCCGCACAACGGATAGCGGAGGCGCACATGAACGGCACGCATGCATGGTGGCGGGAGCGGGTGGTGTACCAAATTTATCCCCGCAGCTTTCAGGATTCCAATGGCGACGGCATCGGCGATATCCCCGGCATCATTGCCCGGCTGGACGAGGTCAAAGCGCTCGGCGTAGGCGTCATTTGGCTCTCGCCGGTGTACGCTTCGCCGGACGCGGACAACGGTTACGACATCAGCGATTACCGCGCGATCGATCCGAAGTTCGGCACCATGGCCGACATGGAGGCGTTGATCGCGGCGGCGGCGGAGCGGGACATCAAGATCATCATGGATCTGGTGATTAACCACACCTCGGACGAGCACGCGTGGTTTCAGCAGAGCCGCGACCCGGCCAGCCCCTACCGCGATTATTACATCTGGCGGCCCGGAAAGCCCGGCGGCGGCCCGCCCAACAATTGGACCGGTTTCTTCATGGGCGATACTTGGGAGCTGGACGAGCGGAGCGGCGAGTATTACCTGCACCTGTTCCACAAGAAGCAGCCGGATTTGAACTTCCACAACCCCAAGGTGGTGGAGGAAGTCAAGGAGATCATGCGTTTTTGGCTGGAGAAAGGCGTGGCGGGCTTCCGGTGCGATGTCATCAACATCATTTTCAAAACCAGCCTAGCGGACGGAAAACCGCGCCTGATTACCCGGGGCATCGAGCACTACCAGTCGCAAGAGGGCAACCACCGGGTTCTGCGCGAGCTGCGGCGCGACGTGCTGGATCACTACGATTGCTTCACCGTGGGTGAGACCGTGATGGTGGATCTGCCCGAGGCAAAGCAGCTCTGCGATCCGGACCGGCGGGAGCTGGACATGTTGTTTTACTTTGATCACCTAGAGGTCGACCGCCGTGTGGCGCGGTACATCCCCAAGCGCTTCAAGGCCGAGCGGCTCCTGCGCGTGCTGACCAAGTGGCAGCAAGGGCTTGCTTGGAACGCCATCTATTTGGAGAACCACGACCAGCCGCGCATCGTCTCCCACTATGGCGACGACGGCGCGTACCGGGCGCGCAGCGCCAAGCTGCTGGCGGTAATGCAGCTGACGCTGCGCGGCACGCCGTTCGTTTATCAGGGGCAGGAGATCGGCATGACCAACGGCGATTTTGCCAGCCTCGATCAGCTTGCCGACGTAGAAAGCTACAACATCGACGCGCTGATGAAAAAGCTGTGCATTCCCAAATGGCTGCGCTGGCGGTGGATCAAGCCCTCCTGCCGTGACAACACGCGCACGCCCATGCAGTGGACCGACGAGCCGGGCGCGGGCTTCACCAGCGGCGCGCCATGGTTGCGCATCAATAGCAACGCGCGCGAGCTGAACTACCGGCGGCAGCAGGCGGAGCCGGATTCTGTGCTGCGCTTTTATCGGGAGCTGATCGCCCGGCGCGCCGCCAGCGAAACGTTGAAGTATGGCGCATTCGCCCCGCTCTTCGCCAAGGGGCGCGTCATGGCCTACACGCGGACGCTGGGCACGGAGCAGTACGTGGTGCTGCTCAACTTCTCCAAACGATCCGCTCGGGCGGAGGCCGCGGGTGAGCTGGCGCTTTCCAACGTGGAGCGCACAGCTTACGACGGCGTGCTGGCTCCCTATGAGGCCGTGGTGTTGAAGCGGGCGGCGGAGGTGAGGGAATGATCGCGGCGCAGGACGGCGTATTCAAGCTCACCACCGAGCGCACCAGCTACTGGTTCCGCGTGACCCGGTTCGGGCATTTGGAGCACATTTATTACGGGCACCGGCTGCCGGACGATCAGCCCATCGAGCCGCTGCTGCTCAAGCGCACGGCGGTGCTGGGCGCCAGCGTGCTGTACGATCCCGGCGATGCCACGTACTGCCTGGACGCGCTGTGCCTAGAGTGGTCGGGCATCGGCAAGGGGGATTACCGCGATACCCCAGCGGAAATCAAGATGCCGGACGGCACCTTTACCACGGATTTTGTGTACCAAAGCCACCGGATCCTCGGCGGCGCGGTGGCGATGGAGACGCTGCCCACCGCGTATGGCGATGCGGCGGACTGCCAGACGCTGGAGCTCACCCTGCGGGACGAGAGCAACCAAGTGACGTTGCTGCTCTATTACACCGTCTATCGCGCGGTGAACGTCATCACGCGCCGGGCGGTGCTGTGCAATGAAAATGAAAGCCCGCTCACCATCCGGCGGCTGCTGAGCATGTCGCTGGACATGCCAAACGACGGCTACCGGCTGGTCACCTTCGACGGCGGCTGGATCAAGGAGGGGCATAAGCACGAGCGGCCGTTGACCTACGGCATGTGCGTCAATTCTTCTACCACCGGCGACAGCAGCCATCGCCACAACCCCGGCTTCCTGCTGGCGGCGGAGAGCGCGTCTGAAACGCGGGGCAAGGTATACGGCTTCAACCTCGTCTACAGCGGCAACCACTACGGCGCGGCGGAGCTGTCAGCGCACGATTTGGTGCGCGTGGGGCTGGGCATCAACCCGCATTGCTTTGAATGGACGCTCCGGCAGGCCGAGCGCTTTGAGACGCCGGAGGCAGTGCTGAGCTTTTCGGACGAAGGTTTCAATGGCCTATCGCAAAATTTTCATGGCTTTGTGAACCGGCACATCGTCCGGGGCGATTGGCAGGGGAAGGAGCGGCCGGTGCTGCTCAACAACTGGGAGGCGCACTTTTTTAATTTTAATCAGAGTAAGCTGTTGCGGCTCGCCCGGCAGGCGCGGCGGGTGGGCGTGGAACTGTTCGTGCTGGACGACGGCTGGTTTGCTGGCCGCGACAGCGATACCGCCGGATTGGGAGATTACGGCGTCAACCGGAAGAAGCTGCCGCAGGGGCTGGCGGCGTTTTCGCGGAAGATTCACAGCTTAGGGCTGCGTTTCGGCCTGTGGTTTGAGCCGGAGATGGTCAACGAGGACAGCGACCTCTTTCGCGCGCACCCGGAATATGCGCTGCGCACGCCGAATAAGCGCCCGGCGCTGGGGCGCAACCAGCTGGTGCTGGATCTTTGCAACCCGGCGGTGCGCGATTATATCGTGGAGAACGTGACGCGCGTGCTGGATACCTGCCGCATCGATTACATAAAGTGGGACTACAACCGCCACATCAGCGACGCCTGCTCGCCCTGCCTGACCAACCAAGGAGAGTTTTTTCATCGCTACATGCTGGGGTTGTACGATGTGCTGCGGCGCGTCTTTTCGGCGCGGCCGCATATTCTGTTTGAGAGCTGCTCCAGCGGCGGTAATCGGTTTGACCTAGGCATGCTGTGCTACTCGCCGCAAATCTGGACCTCGGACAATACCGATCCGGTCGAGCGCCTGCAAATACAAGGCGGGCTGTCACACCTTTATCCGCTGTCGGCCATGGGCGCGCACGTTTCCGAAGCGCCGCACCAGCAGACCCTGCGCGATACACCGCTGGCCACGCGCTTCAACGTGGCGGCCTTCGGTTGCTTGGGGTACGAGCTGGATCTGAAATACCTCTCCTTCGTACAGCGCCGGGAGGTGCAGCGCCAAATCGCCTTTTACAAGCGGCATCGCCGCACGCTGCAATACGGCGCCTTCTGGCGCGGCGAGGCGGCAAAAGCCAACAAGGTGCAATGGCACTGCGTTGGCGACGGGGGACAGGCGGGCATCAGCGGCTTCTTTCAAACGCAGGCCACGGCCAGCGAGGGCTTCGACCGCCTGCGCCTGATGGGCCTGCAAGCGGAGCGGAAATACGTGGTGGAGACCCGGCCCCAAAGCTTGTTCGTGCGGCGCTTCGGCGGGCTGGTAAAGCACATCCTGCCGGTGACGCTGCACCCGGACGGCTTGGTGCTGCGCCTCGCCAACCGCTATTATGCCCTGACCGACTGCGTGGAGCGCTACACCGCCTATGGCGCGGCGCTAATGGACGGCATTCTGCTGAACAACCAGTTTATGGGCTCGCATTATAACGATCAAACGCGGCTGCTGGGCGATTTCGGCTCCAACCTGTACGTTGTGGAAAGCGTGGAAGCGGATATTTCATAAGAGAAGAGGGACGGGATATGAAAGAGCAGGGCGCGCAAAAGAACTATGACCGGCGCAACAAATATTGCTTCGGCCTTGGCACAATCGGCCGAGACATGTTTTACTCCATGGTCAGCATGTACGTGATGGTCTACATCACCGAGGTGGTGACCGTGCCCGACGCCACGCTGGCGCTGATGACGGTGGTGTTTATGGTGCTGCGCATCTTCGACGCGTTCAACGACCCGGTCATGGGTGTGCTGGTGGACAACACCCGCTCGCGCTTCGGCAAGTTTAAGCCCGGAATGGCCATCGGCGCGGCGGTCGGCGCGGTGTGCATGGTGCTGATGTTCCTCGATATGGGGCTGTCCGGCACGGCCTACGTGGCGGTGTTCGCGGCGTGCTATCTGTTATGGGATCTGTTTTACGGCCTCAACGACATCGCCTATTGGTCGATGATGCCCGCGCTTACCACCGACCAACGGCAGCGGGAGAGCATCGGCTCCTTCGCCCGCATCTGCGCCAACATCGGGTTGTTCTCGGTGGTGGTTGGCGTCATCCCGGCCACTGGCGCGCTGGGCGCGGCTACCGGCAGCCTGAAGCAGGGTTGGTTCTTGTTCGCGCTGATCGTCGCCATCGTGATGCTGGGCTTTCAGGCCGTCACCCTGTTCGGGGTGAAGGAGCACAAAGGTTATTTCAAGGAGGAGGAAAAGACCAGCCTGCGGGAAATGTTCCAGGTGCTGTTTAAAAACGACCAATTGCTGTGGGTGGCGATTTCCATGTCGCTGTTTATGATCGGCTATACCACAACCACTAGCTTCGGCGTTCACTTCTTTAAATACGCCTACGGTGACGAGGGCATGTATTCCTTGTTCGCGCTTGTGCTGGGGATCTCGCAGTTGACGGCGCTGAGCGTGTTCACCTGGTTCCGCAAGCGCTTCACCCGGCGGAATCTGTATACCTACGCCACGCTGATGGTGGTGGCGGGCTACCTGCTGTTCTTCTTCGCGCCGATGAACATGCTCTATATCGGCATATCGGGCGTACTGATCTTTATCGGGCAGGCGTTCATCCAAATGCTGATGCTGATGTTTCTGGCCGACACCATCGAGTACGGCCAATGGAAGCTGGGCAAGCGCAACGAAAGCATCACCTTTTCCGTGCAGCCGTTCATCAACAAGATCGGCGGGGCGATCGCCAGCGGCGTGCTGGGGCTGACGCTGATCGTCTCCGGCATCAACGCCGCGCCGACCGCGGCGGACGTCACGGCGGGCGGCATCACGCTGATGAAGCTTTCGATGCTGATTCTGCCGCTGATCGCCATCGTGGCCGGATACGTTATTTACGTGCGGAAGTTTACCATCGACGAGCGGCGCTATGCCGAAATACTGAAGGATCTCAAGGCGCGGGGGGATATTGCGGCGAAGCAGTAGCGGGGCGTCCCTCCCCATCTCGCCGTAACACAAATAGAATCAAATCATCAACGAAGCGTCCATTTCAAACGCAATAAAGCGAGAGAAATGGACGCTTTGTTGATGGTCTGATGCCCGCCAAGGCGGGAATTTGTTGAAGGATCGGAGGAGCTTACTGCTCCTTTTTGCCCGCGTAGGCGGCGATCAGCGCCAGCGCCAGCACCGCGCCCTTGACGGCGGGCAGCATGTAGTAGGGAACCGCCATAATGGTCAAGCCGTTTTCCAGCGTGGAAACCAGCATCGCGCCCACCAGCGTGCCCAGCGCATTGGGCTTTTCCGCGCCACCCACCGAGCGCCCGACGAATACCGCGGCTAGCGATTGCATCAGGTAGTTATCGCAGCACATGACCTGCGCCGAGCTGCCGCGCGAGGCCACCAAAATGCCGCCGATGGCGATGAATACCGCCGTAATCATACCGGCAAGGTAGCGGTAGCCCTTGATGTTGATGCCCGAAAGCTTGGCGGCCTGCTTGTTGCCGCCCATCGCGTAGATGAAGCGGCCGTGCTTGGTGTACTCGAGGAACACGTAGGCCGCCAGCACGCAGGCCAGCATGATGATGATGATCCAAGGGTAGCGGCCGATGGCCGAGAAGGAATCGGATAGCGCGATGCGTGCGGGCGCGCTGCCGTTGGGCAGGCGCATGCCGGTAGAGACCGCGCCGCCGCCGATGTACCATTGCCCCAAGCCTTGGTGTACGAACATCAGCGCGCAGGTGGCCAGCATGTCCGGGATTTTGCAAACCAGGATCAGGAACATCGTCAGCTGATACATGATGAGCGTGGACAGCACGGTAATCACCACGCACAACCCCAGCGGCAGGCCGTACCAAAGGTACATGCTGACAAACACGTATGCGGCGCAGCTGGCCAGCGTGCAGGCCGACATATCGAAGCCGTCGGGCGCCATGGTGATCGTGGCGGCGATGCCGAACACCGTGGTGATCGACATCGCGCGCAGGATGTTAATCATGTTGCTTTGCGACATGAAGCTGGTGCCTTTGACCGCGGTAAAGATGACAAAACAAAGCGCCAAGGTGATAAGCGCCGCCCAGTTTAGCAGGAAGCGAAGGAGCGAACCGCTCTTTTTGCGCCCCGCAAGGTTGGGAGTCAATGATGCTTGCATAAGGAAGTCTCCTCTCGATTATTGATACGGCGTCGCGCTGCCCACGGCATAGTGCATGATCTCGTCCTCGTTGGTCTTGGCGGTTTCCAGCTCCGCCATGATCCGGCCATCGAAGAGCACGTAGATCCGGTCGGCGATCGACAGCAGCTCGGCGTTTTCGCAGGTGGCATAGATGGCGCTGTTGCCCTGCTTGGTGATGTCGTTTATCAGGCGGAAGATGTCGTGCTTGGCGCCGACGTCCACGCCCTTGGTGGGTTCATCGAAGATGTATACGTCACAATCTGCGGCCAACCATTTTCCTACGGCAACCTTTTGTTGGTTTCCGCCCGAGAGGTTGCGGACATATTGCCGGATGGAGGGGGTCGAAACGCCGAGGTTCTTCACGTAATCTTTGGCGTTGGCATCGACTTTTCTTTTGTTGATGAACGACATTGTGCAGAACTTGCCCAAGCAGGCGGCGGACAGATTGAAGCTTACGTTTTCATGCACCAGCACGCCTTCCTTGCGCCGCTCCTCGGGCACGAGGGCGATCCGGTGCTTCACGGCTTGCGAGGGATTGCTGATTTTTAGCTCGACGCCATTCCTGCGGATGGTGCCGCCGGTTTTGCGGTACGCGCCGAAGATGGTCTTGCACAGCTCTGATTTGCCCGCGCCCACCAGACCCGCGATGCCGACGATCTCGCCCTTGTTCACATGGAAGGAGACATCGTTGACCTTGCCGTCGGCGCCCGAGAGATGCGACACCTCGAAAACCTTCTCGCCGATGGTCACGCGCTCCTTGGCAAACAGCTCCTCAAAGCTGCGCCCCAGCATCTTTTCCACGATCTCTTTCGTGGTGGTGCTGGCGGTTACCGGGGTGGTATCGACGATTTCGCCGTTGCGCATCACGGTGTACTTGTCGCAGATCTGGATCACCTCGTTGATGCGATGGGAGATGAAGATAACGGCGATGTTCTCGGTTTCGCGCAGATGGCGCACCACGCGGAACAGCTCCGCTGTTTCGGTATCGCTCAGCGGCGCTGTGGGCTCGTCGAGGATCAGAAAGTTGCACTGGGAGGCGATGGCCTTGGCGATGAGCACCATCTGCTTTTGCGCCAAGGTCAGATTTTGCACCAGCGCGCGCACGCTGACGTCGATGTTCAGGCGTGCGAGTATTTCCTTGGCTTCGCGGCGGATCTTGTTCCAATTGATCACCGGCGCTTTAAAGTCCATAATCATGTGGTTGAGCATCACGTTCTCGGCCACCGAAAGCGTGGGGACGAGGGCGGTGTCGACCTCTTGAAATACGATCTGGATGCCGTTCTTTTTCGCGATCATCGGCGAGCGCAGATCCAGCACCTCTTCGCCCAAGTATACCTCGCCGGTGTAGCCGGGGTTGGCGCCCGCGAGGATCTTCATTAGAGTGGATTTTCCTGCGCCGTTTGCGCCGACGACCGCGCGGATCTCGCCGGTGCTGACCTCGAAATCTGCGTTGGTCAGCGCCTTGACGCCAGGGAACTCAATCGAGACCCCTCTGGTGCCAAGCGTCAGTTTTTCCATACACTTTCCCTCTTCTCTTTGGAGGATGAATGTCGAAGCAAGAAGCGTCGGAGCAAGGACTCCGACGCTTCTTGTCAAAAACATTGCTCAGGTGGGTGGTTGGGATCCGCTTATTTGTGGATCAGGTCGGCGGGCATCCAATCGGTAACCGACAGGTAGGAGAGGTTGCCGTAGGTGTCGGTGGCGATTTCGCCAAGATTCTCAACGGTGGACTCAGGCTTCAGCTGAGAGGCCAGAATCGCGGAGCCAGGCACTTCGACGACGTCCACGCCGGTCTTGCCGGTGGCGGGGTCGAGGATCTTGTCATACTCGCCAGCGATCTGCAGCAGCAGGATGCGCATCGCGATTTCGCCGTTGAGGGTCCAGTCGGTGGTGCCAGCGGCGGTCCAGATGTCGGGGCGGGTCTGCATGTTGGTGATGTCCACGGGATCGATATCAACCGAGCCCATCGGCAGCGCAGCGCCGACCTTGCCATTGAAGTTGTCGTTCTCGAGGATGGAGTTGTACAGGCCTTGGCCGTACAGATCGTAGTAGGCGATGATGCCGTCTACGTCCTCGCGCTTGAGGCCCTGCAGGTAGGCGGCGGACACGGTGTTGGCGGAATCCATCGAATCCTGGAGGGGTTGAATCTCGCCGACGGTCTTGATCTTGCCAGCGGCCTCATACTCCTGCCAGCCAACCTCGCGGCGGTCAAACGGGCTGTTGTAGTTCGGGCCGCGCCATACCTTCACCAGGCGGACGCCCTCGCCGAACTTGGCGATCATTTCGTCGAGCAGAACGGTCACGAGGCTCTTATCCTGCTGGAACAGCTGGGTAACGCCGGGGAGCTTCTGATCTTTGCCGTCCGCGTAGAACTGCGTGTCGAAGCACATGATCTTCAGGTTCGGGTACTGCTCGGTGATTTCCTTCAGGAAAACGTAGGAGCCGTCCTTGTTGCCGTGGCTGAGCATCAATCCGTCATAGCCAGCGGCTGCGCAGGTGCGGACGCGATCCTGCCAGGTGTTGAAGTCGCCATCGCAGAAGAAGAAGTCGAACTGCACGCCCAGAGCGGCGGTCAGGTCGGCACAGGAATCCTTCCACATCTGGAAGATGGTCATCGTGGGCAGCAACATGATGTAGGCGACCTTCTTGCCCGCGACCGGATTGGCCGGAGCGGAGGCCATGGAGGTAGAGCAGATAGCCAGGAGCATCATCACGACCAGAGCCAGAGCGACGATCTTTTTCATAGTAAACCTCCTACTGAAAATAGTTCAGGGCATTTAGCTAACCGGTGCCCCTTTGTTGAGGGTAGTATAGCATCTTTCCTGTGCAAAGGCAAGTAAATCTTTGTGTATTTTTTAGTGCTTTTTATGTTTGGGCTGAAATCGAGCAAACAAAAGGGTTTTCCTATACTAAACAATGAAAAAGCTGTTATGTTTAGTTAAATGTAACAATCTAGTACCGATTTGATTGAAAGAATTTGTTGACAATGCGGTATATTGACCCTATAATGTGAACAACGGTTGTTGAGCGTGTTTAGATGTGAACGAAGCTGAACAAAATCTAATCGCGACTGACATTCTCCTATTAATATCAGAAACGCGCAGGTGAATCAATATGAACAATTCCCGCAGATACCCCACCGACAGCGAGGCAAAGCGCCTGATCGTGGAGATCGGCAAGCGCATGTACGCCAAGAACTTTGTGGCCGCTAACGACGGGAACATCAGCTGCAAGGTAGATGACGACATCATCTGGACGACGCCCACCGGCGTCTCCAAGGGCTTCATGAGCGAGGATGAGCTGGTCAAGCTGCGCATCGACGGCACGGTGATCTCCCAGGGCGAGCGCGGCCCCTCCAGCGAGGTCAAGATGCACCTGCGCATCTATAGAGAAAACCCTGACGCCATGGGCGTCTGCCACGCGCATCCGCCGATCAGCACCTCCTTCGCCATCGCGGGCATCGGGCTGGATCGCGCCATCTACCCCGAGGCGCTGGTCAACCTCGGCACCGTGCCCTGCGTTCATTATGAAGCGCCCGGCTCCCAAGGAATCCCCGATTCCATCGCGCCTTACGCGCGGGACTATAACGCGCTGCTGCTGGCCAACCACGGCGCGGTGGCGTGGGGCCCCTCGCTGATGGAGGCGTGGTACCGCCTCGAATCCACCGAGCACTACGCCATGGTGCTCATGTATACTGGCAACATCATCGGCAAAGCCAACGTGCTCAGCTGCGATCAGGTGCAGGAACTGATCGATATCCGCACCAAGCTGGGCATCACCTCCGGCGGCGTGCCGCCCTGCGCAGCGCGCCCCTCCAACACGCAGGATGTGCTGGCCGGGCATTCCCCGGTGGGCGGCGCGCCCGCGCAGAGCTGCGGCTGCGCTTCCTCGCCGCAGGGCGAGCTGGACGTGCAGGCCATCACGCAGGCGGTGCTGGCGCGGCTGGAGAAGTTATGAAAGCAATCATCTTGGGCGGCGTCGCCGCGGGCATGAGTGCCGCTTCAAAACTCAAGCGGGAGCGCCCCGAAGCCGAGGTCGTGGTCTATGAGCGGGGCAACTTCCTATCCTATGGCGCGTGCGGGCTGCCCTACTACATCGGCGGCTGGAACGACGATCCGCGGAAGCTGATCGCCCGCACTGCCGCGCAGTACGAGGAGATGGGCATCCGCGCACACCTGCGGCACGAGGCGCTGGCCGTGGAACCGCAGGCCAAGCGCGTGCGCATCAAGAACCACGACACCGGCGAGGAATTCTGGGACACCTACGATCAGCTGATGATCGGCGTGGGCTGCCAGAGCGTGACGCCGCGCGTGGAGGGGGCGGATCTGCCCTCGGTGCTCTACGTCAAAACGCTGGAGGACGGCCTGCTGTTTCAGAAGATCGCGCGGCTGCCGGGGGCGGATGAAGTGGTGATCGTCGGCGGCGGCTACATCGGCGTGGAGATGGCTGAGGCGATGTTGCGGCTGGGCAAGAAGGTGACGCTAGTCGAGGCGGCGGATCGGCTGCTTGCCGCGTTCGAGCCGGAGTTTTCCGAGCTGGCGGCGCAGCAACTGGAGCGCGCGGGCGCGGTGCTGCGGCTGGGGGAGCGGGTTACCGCCTTCCGGCAGGAGGCCGAGCAGCGCGTGGTGCATACCGACGCCGGGCAGTATCGGGCCGACATCATTCTGGTGGCGGTGGGCGTGGTGCCTGCCACCGATTTCCTCAAGGGCATCGGGCTGGATATGGCGAAAAACGGCGCGCTGCGCGTCGATCGCCAGCAGCGCACCAGCCTGCCGGATATCTTCGCGGCGGGGGATTGCGCGGTGTGCTGGCACCGCGTCGCGAAGGAAGACTACTTCCTGCCGCTGGGCACCGTGGCCAACAAGTGCGGCCGCATCGCCGGAGCCAACATGGCCGGGGGACACGAGGAATTCGAGGGCGCGCTGGGCACGGCGGCCATCAAGGTGTGCGAGTTGGAGATGCTGCGCACCGGGCTCAGCGAGGCCGATGCCCGGCGCATGGGCTTAGATTACGCCACCAAGCTGGTTTCCGCGCCGGATCACCCGGCTTACTACCCCGATCCCACGCCGCTGCGCATCAAGCTGATCTACGAGAAGCGCGGTTTGCGCCTCTTAGGCGCCAACATCGCCGGAGAAAAGGGTGCGGTGTTGCGCGGCGATGTGTTCGCCGCCGCCATCCATGCCGGGATGAGCACCGCCGATCTGGGTACGCTGGATCTGGCCTACGCGCCGCCCTTCGCCACCGTATGGGACGCCATCAACATCGCGGGCAACGCCGCCAAATAAATTCCCCCGGGAGGTGAGCCGATGCGCAAACTGATGCGCCTTTCTGATGCCATCGCCACCGTACCCGACGGCGCGCTGCTGGGGCTGGGCGGCAACACGCTCAACCGTGCGCCGATGGCGGCGGTGATGGAGCTGGCGCGGCAAGGCAAGCGCGGACTGCGGCTGGTTAAAACCGCTGGCGGCATGGACGTCGAATTGCTGTGCCTCGCGGGCTGCGTCGCCAGCGTTGACGCGGGCTTCATCAGCTTCGAGACCGAGTACGGCCTGTGCCGCCACTACCGCAAGGCGGTGCAGGACGGTACGGTCACAGTCAACGAGCACGCGTGTTACACCATCATCTCCGCGCTGCGCGCCGCCAGCTACGGCATCCCCTTCATGCCGGTGCGCGGGTTGCAAGTCACCGATCTGCTGGCCGTCAACGACGCCTTTGCCGCCGTTACCGATCCCTTTTCCGGCGAGCGGATAAACGCGGTGCGGGCCATCCGGCCGCAGGTGAGCATCCTGCACGCGCAGCTGGCCGACGCACGGGGCAATGCGCTGATTGAGGGGCCGCTGTACGACGACCTCCTGCTCTCCCGCGCCAGCGAGGGCGTGATCGTCACCGCCGAGCGCATCGTTGGCGACGATTACTTCGCTGCCGCCCTGGTTAAGGCCAACATTCCGCACCCGCTGGTGCGCGCGGTGGCCGAAGCGCCGCGCGGCGCGTGGCCGACGGCCTGCTACGATGTCCACGGCATCGGCGATGAGGGCGTCGCCTCCTTCCAAGCGCTGAACACGTCTGCTGAGCTGGAGGCGTGGTTGCGGAGACGACAATGAAAACACCTGCGGAAAGGCATCTGCTTTGGTGAGGACGGAATCCCACCACCACTGCGGTGGTTCCCCTCCCTGTAACAAGGGAGGCTTTGGAGGAAGAATGAAAGTGCTCGGTTTCCTAGCCCTTGCCTCCCTTGTTAAAGGGAGGGGGATCGCGTGAGCGGTGGTGGGATTCCGTACCCTAGTATGGAAGAAGGGAGTGCCGCGTGGATAGAGTTTGCGACATCATGACGGTTTGCCTCGCGCGGCTGATCCGCGACGGGGAAACGGTGTTTCACGGCGTCAGCTCGCACATGCCGCTGATCGCCACGCTGTTGGCGCGCGCCACCCATGCGCCGAACGCCGTGCATCTGAACATCCCCGGCGGCGTCGATCCGCAGCCCGGCAGGCTGTTGCGCTATACCAGCGCGGGCGAGGAACTGTGGGAGACCGGGCAGGCCGCCTTCCCGCTGGCCGAGGTGTTTGATCTAAGCATGCGGGGCGGGCTGGACGTGGCTTTCTTCAGCGGCGTGCAGTTCGATGGGCAAGGCGGCGTCAACGCCTCGGTGATCGGCGATTATCACCGCCCCAAGGTGCGCCTCCCCGGCGGCGCGGGCAGCGCGGTGCTGATCCCAACCGCCAAGCGCGTCCTCATCTGGCGCACCAAGCACGATGCCCGCACCTTCCCCTCCCGGCTGGATTTCGTTACCGCGCGCGGCAACGTCTGCGCCATCGTTACCCCGCTGTGCGTGTTCGCGATGCAGGGCGGCGAGCTGGTCGTCGAAAGCATCCATCCGACCTCCAGCCTCGCGGAGGTGGTGGCCAACACCGGGTTCCCGGTGCGCTGCCCCAACCCGGCGGTCACACCGCCGCCCACCGCCGAGGAGCTGCGCCTGCTCGAGCGCATCGATCCGACGGATCTGCGGAGCCTGGAATTTCATTAAGCAATTATAATTATATCACCAGAAAGGAAGTTGGAAAATGTCCCGTTTTGATACCTACTTTTTGATGAAGACCCCGGACGTGCTCGAATACGTGAAGGAAAAAGGTTACCTACCCAAGGACGCCGCGCTCGAGGGCAAGGAGATCGGCGACGGCAACCTCAACTACGTCTACCGCGTGGCCGACCCCGCCACCGGCAAGAGCATCATCGTCAAACAGGCCGGGCTAGAGCTGCGTATTTCCGCGGAAATGAAGATCTCCACCGACCGCAACCGCATCGAGAGCGAGATCCTCAAGCTCCAGTGGGAATACGCGCCCGGCCTCGTGCCCGAGATCTACGGCTACGACACCGTGATGTGCGCCTGCGTAATGGAGGACCTCTCCGACTATTCGCTGATGCGCTACGCGCTGATGAAGCACCAGATCTTCCCGCGCTTCGCCGAGGACGTGACCACCTACATGGTCAATACCCTGCTCAAGACCACCGACGTGGTGATGGAGCACAAGGCCAAGAAAGCCATGGTCAAGAGCTTTATCAACCCCGAACTGTGCGAGATCACCGAGGATCTGGTGCTCACCGAGCCGTACAACGACTGCAACGGACGCAACATCGTGTTTCCGGCCAACGCGGAGTTTGTCCAGCGCGAGCTGTACGGGGACACCACGCTGCAGCTGGAGGTCGCCAAGCTCAAGTTCGATTTCATGAACAACGCGCAGGCGCTGATCCACGGCGATCTGCACACCGGCTCGATCTTTGTGCGGCCCGACAGTACCCGCGTGTTCGATCCGGAGTTTGCCTTCTACGGCCCCATGGGCTACGATGTCGGCAATATCGTCGCCAACCTGATCTTTGCCTACGATAGCGGCGTGGCGGCGGGCGCGGAGGATTTCTGCGCGTGGACGCTGAAAACCATCGCCGAGGTGGTCGACCTGTTCGCCGCCAAGTTCCGCAAGTGCTTCGCCGAGTGCGCTACCGACCGGATGGCAAAGACCCCGGGCTTCGCGGAATGGTATCTGGCTGGCATCCTCGCCGATACCGCTGGGTACGCGGGTACCGAGCTGATCCGCCGTACCGTGGGCATGGCGCAGGTCAAGGATGTCACCACCATCGCCGACGAGGCCAAGCGCGCCTACGCCGAGCGGCTCAACGTCCTGTGCGCCAAGGATTACATTCTGCATCGCACTGCCTTCCAGACCGGCGCTGACTTTGTAGCGGCGGTGGAGCGGGCTGCCGAAAAAGCCCGCTAAACGCTCCTCCGCATGCCCCGAGGGTTTCCCAAGGGTGACCGGAAAGCCCTTGGGTTGCCTGTGAAGGTGAAAACACTCCAGGGTACTGCGTACCCCGAACCCCGCCACGAACAACGCCGCTTGATACCGGCCCCAAAGCCTCCCTTGTCAAAGGGAGGGGGACCGCGTGAGCGGTGGTGGGATTCCGTCCCCGATGCCGCCGTAGGCGGTGGTGGGATTCCGCCCCCTGATGCCGCCGCAGGCGATGGAGGGATTTAGTCCCCGCGCCAAGAGGATTCCGTTCCCCATTTTCCCGCGAAAGAGGATTGATAGCAATGGCCGATACAAACACCGTGAAGAAGAACATCATGCATTACGAAACCGTCGCGCTCGACGATGCCGCCAGCGCGCTGGTCATCATCGATCAGACAAAGCTGCCCGGCGAGGTGGAAATTTTGCACCTCACCGAGCAAAAGGACATTTGGAACGCCATCTATCTGCTGCAGGTGCGCGGTGCGCCCGCCATCGGCGTGGCGGCGGGCTTCGGCGCATACCTTGCCGCCAAACGGATTCAAGCCGACACCTATGCCGACTTCGCCGCGCAGTTCAAAAAGGCCAAGGAATACCTCGATTCCGCCCGCCCCACCGCCGTCAACCTCTCTTGGGCGCTTAAGCGCATGGAGCAGGTGGTGCTCGATAACCCCGATTGCAGCGTGCCGGAACTGAAGGTGCTGCTGCACGCGGAAGCCATCGCCATCAAGGAGGAGGACGTGTGGATGTGCCGCCAGATCGGCGAGTACGGCCTCAGCCTCATCAAGGACGGCGACGGCATCCTCACCCACTGCAACGCCGGGCAATTGGCCACCTCCAAGTACGGCACCGCGCTGGCGCCTATCCATCTGGGGCGCGAGCGGGGCATGCAGTTCAAGGTGTTCACCGATGAAACCCGGCCGCTGCTGCAGGGCGCGCGCCTTTCGGCCTTCGAGCTGAGCGCCGACGGTGTCGATACCACCGTGATCTGTGACAACATGGCCTCGCAGGTCATGAAGAACGGCTGGGTGCAAGCGGTGTTCGTCGGCTGCGACCGCGTGGCCGCCAACGGCGATGCCTGCAACAAGATCGGCACCTCCGGCGTGGCGATCCTCGCCAAGTATTACGGCATTCCCTTCTACGTCTGCGGCCCCACCTCCACCATCGACATGACCGTCGAAAAGGGCGAGGACATCCACATCGAGCAGCGCCCCGCCGAGGAAGTGACCGAGATGTGGTACAAACAGCGCATGGCGCCCGAGGGCGTGAAGGTCTACAATCCCGCTTTCGACTTCGCCGATCATGAGCTGATCGCTGGCATCGTCACCGAGTACGGCATCGCCCGGCCGCCGTACACCGAAAGTTTGAAAGAAATTTTCCGCAAAAAGCAGGAAGCGCAGAAGCAAGCGCAAAAGAAGTAGTATATGAATGAGAAAGAGCTGCAAGGGATCGTGCTCCGTGTGGTGCTGGGCGAGTTGGCCAAGGCGGGGGAACGCTTTGTGCCGGTGATGTCCTCCAACCGCCACGTACACCTCTCGCAGGAGGACGTGGAGCGCCTGTTCGGCGCAGGCTATCGGCTCACCAAGCTGCGCGACCTCGTGCAGCCGGGGCAGTATGCCTGCAACGAAACCGTGACCTTTGAGGCGGGCAAGGGCAAGCTCACGCTGCGCGTGGTCGGCCCGGTGCGCAAGGAGACGCAGGTGGAGCTGAGCTACACCGACTGCTACAAGCTGGGCGTGTCGCCCGCGCTGCGCATGTCAGGCGATACGGCGGGCACGCCGGGCTGCACGCTGATCCAAGGCGAGCGGCGCGCCATCGTACCGCGCGGCGTCATCGTCGCCAAGCGGCACCTGCACCTCTCGCCCGAGGAGGCCGCTGCCTACGGTCTGCGCGACGGCGACCTCGCGAGCCTCGAAATCGCGGGCGATCGCCCCGGCGTGCTGCGTGATCTTGTGGTGCGCTCGGGGCCGGAGCATTTGTTGGAGGCGCACATCGACAAGGACGAGGCCAACGCCTGCGGCATCACCGACGGCCAGCTGTGCCGCCTGCTGATCGCGGGGCAGCCCAAGGCTGCTGCCATCATGTCGGTCTCGCCGGTTCCCCCAGCCGTGCCGGTCGCGTCGCCGAAGCCTGCCGCGCCCGAAACCAAGACCAAGCTGCTGGATCTCACGCAGGAACCGCGCTGCCTCATCGCCGAGGAACAGGTGCTCTCGGCGTTGCGCGGCGGCTACGCGCTGATCCGCCATCGCAAGGACGCGGTGGTCACGCCGTTGGCGCGGGACCTGGCGAACGCGAAGGGAATCGAATTCATTGAGCAGACATGATCGAAGCTGTTTCCCCCGCGCGGCGGGGGAGAACAGCAAGATATATTGCATAAGGAGCCAAAGCGTATGGCATTGAACGAGCAAGACATTCTGCGCATCACCGAGGAGATCGTGCGCAACCTTTCGGGCAGGATGCAGGCCACCACGCCCGCGCCGACGCCTGCCGCCGCGCATGCGCCCGCGCCGGTGTTCGCGGCGGGGGCGAGCGACCGCTGGCTCTGCGACACCGCCGAGGAAGCCATCCAAAACGCCAAGCGCGCACAGGCGAAGCTGGCGGATTCCACGCTGGAGCATCGCGGCGAGCTAATCGCCGCGATGCGCAAGGTCAGCATCGACAACGCCGAGTATCTTGCGCAGCTGGCGAATGAGGAAACCGGCTATGGCCGCGTCGCCGACAAGGTGCAAAAGAACCTGCTGGAGGCGCGCCGCACCCCCGGCGTGGAGGATCTGACCACCTACTGCAAAACCGGCGATCACGGCATGATGATTATCGAGCAGGCGCCCTACGGCGTCATCGGCTCGATCACGCCCTCCACCAACCCCACCTCCACCGTCATCAACAACGCCATCAGCATGATCGCGGCGGGCAACGCCGTGGTATTCAATCCGCATCCGGCGGCCAAGCGCTGCTCGCAGGAGACCATGCGCCTGCTCACCGAGGCCATCGTGCAGGCTGGCGGCCCGGCTACGCTGATTGCCACCTGCAAGGAGCCGACGCTCGAGAGCGGCCAAGTCATCATGCACCATCCCGATATCGCCATGCTTTCGATCACCGGCGGCGAGGCGGTGGTGTCGGTGGCGATGAAGAGCGGCAAGAAGGTGGTAGCGGCAGGCCCCGGCAATCCGCCGGTCATTGTCGACGATACCGCCGATATCGAAAAGGCTGGCCGCGACATCGTCGACGGCGCCAGCTTCGATAACAACGTGCTCTGCATCGCCGAAAAGGAAGTATTCGTGTTCGACACCGTCGCCGAGCCGCTGATGCGCGCTATGGAGAAGAACGGCGCGTACCGCATCTCCGGCGCGGACATCGACAAAATCGTGCGCACCGTGCTCATCCCCAAGGAGGGGCGACACGTCATCAATCGCAAGTACGTCGGGCGCGACGCGGCGGTCATCCTGCGGGATTCCGGCGTCAGCTTTACCGGCGATCCGCGCTTGGTCATCGCCGAGGTGGATCGCAACCACCCCTTTGTGATGACCGAGATGCTGATGCCGGTGCTGGCGATCGTGCGCGTGCGCACCATCGACGAGGCGGTGGAGGAGGCTTTCCGCGCCGAGCAGGGCTGCCAGCATTCCGCCATGATCCATTCCGCCAACGTGCATCACATGTCGCAGGCCGCTCGGCGCATGAACACCACGCTTTTTGTCAAGAACGCCCCCAGCTATTCCGGCTTGGGCTTTAACGGCGAGGGCTACACCACCATGACCATCGCCACCCCGACCGGCGAGGGCATCACCAGCGCCCGCACCTTCACCCGCCTGCGCCGCTGCGTGCTGCACGGGGATTTCCGGATTAGTTAAGGAGCGAAACCATGAACGTGATCGAATCCATTCGCGAGGCTGGGGTGGTGGGCGCGGGAGGCGCGGGCTTTCCCACCCACGTCAAGCTTGCCGTGCGCGCCGAGCAGGTGCTGCTCAACGGCGCGGAGTGCGAGCCGCTGCTGCGCGTGGATCAGCTGGCGATGCGGCATCAGGCCGCCAAGGTGGTGCGCGGGCTGGAGCTGGCGATGGAAGCCACCGGCGCGGCCAAGGCGATCATCGTCACCAAGCATCACTACCGTGAGGCGGTGGCGGCGCTGGAGGTTGCGTTGGCCGGAAAACCCAACATCACCTTGCACCTGCTGGAGGCCTACTACCCCTCCGGCGATGAAAAGGCCATCATTTACGAGGCCGTCGGGCGGGTTGTGCCCACCGGCAAGCTGCCCATCGATGTGGGCTGCGTGGTCATCAACGTCGGCACCGCGATGGGCATCGCCGACGCGGTCGAAGGCCGTCCCGTGACCGAAAAGAGCCTGACGCTTTGCGGCGAGGCGCCCGAGCCGATGACCGTCACCGTGCCGCTGGGCGCGTCCATTCGCGAGGCGCTGGCGCTGTGCGGCTTCGCGGGCGACGAGGGCGAATATGCCCTGATCGTTGGCGGCCCCTGCATGGGCGAGCTGGCCGAGGATTGGGACGCCCCGGTCACCAAGACCACCGGAGGGCTGCTGGTGCTCCGGCGCGACCATCCGCTGATCCGCCAGCGCCTGATTTCCATGGCGCGCCAAGCCAAGCTGGCGCGGGCGGTCTGCTGCCAGTGCAGCCGCTGTACCCAACTCTGCCCGCGCCACGCGATGGGGCTGAACGTGGAGCCGCACAAGGCCATGCGCGCCATCGCCACCGGCAACGCCGAGTTGCTGGGCCGCGCCGCCGGGGTGCTGGGCTGCTCTAGCTGCGGGCTGTGCACCAACTTCGCTTGCGAGATGGGGCTTGCGCCCTCGGCGGTCATGACGGCGCTCAAGCAGCAGCTCGGCGCGGCTGGGATTCGCCCCGAGCCGGAGGCGGAGATTCGCCCCGATCCGCAGCTGGCGCTCAAAAGCGTGCCGGTGAAGCGGCTGATGGCGCGCATGGGGCTGACCGGCTACGACCATCCCGCGCCGCCCAATGGGCGCACGGTTGCCCCTCGAAACGTCCTGCTGCCGCTGCGCCAGCACGTGGGCAGGCCCGCCGAGCCGGTGGTGAAACCGGGCGAAGCGGTGCGCCGGGGGCAGTTGATCGCGCGCATCCCCGAAGGCGCGCTGGGCGCGGCGCTGCACGCCTCCATCGACGGCACGGTGGCCGAGGTGGGGGAGACCTACATCAGGATCGAAAAACGGTGAACGGAGGGGAAACGCGATGACGGCAATCGGTGTGATCGAATCCAACAGCATTCCCCTCGGCGTGCTGGCGGGCGACGCCATGGTCAAGGCCGCACAGGTATCGCTCTGCACGGCGCAGACCGCCTGCGCGGGCAAGTACATCGTGGTGGTCAGCGGCGAGGTGGCGGCGGTTCGGGCGGCGGTGGCCACCGGCGAGCAGGCCGCTAACGCCGCGCTCATCGACAGCCTAATCATCCCCAACGTGGACGAGCGCGTCGTCGCCGCGATGGCAGGCGCGATCGCCGTGGAGGGTGCGCAGGCGCTGGGGCTGATCGAAACTTTTTCGCTGGCCAGCAGCATCAGTGCCGCCGATATCGCCGTTAAGACGGCGGCGGTTGAGCTGATCGAGGTGCGCTTGGGGCGCGGGCTGGGCGGCAAGTCCTTCGTGATCTTCACGGGGCAGGTTTCGGCGGTGGAGGCGGCGGTGCAGGCCGTCGAGGCAAACGAGGATTCCAAGGGGCTGATCGGATCCAGCGTGGTGATCCCCTCGCCCCATCGGGATATAGTGGAAGCTTTGCTCTAGGGGAGCGATGATTGAAGCTGTTTTTCCCCGTTTCGCGGGGGGAACAGCAAGAAACCATAAGATAGGAGTAGATCGTATGCAGGAAGCTTTGGGCATGATCGAAACCCGCGGCCTGGTGGCCGCCATTGAGGCGGCGGATGCCATGGTGAAGGCCGCCAACGTTCACTTGCTCGGCAAGGAGCACGTGGGCGGCGGGTTGGTAACAGTGATGGTGCGCGGCGATGTGGGCGCGGTCAAGGCGGCGGTGGAAGCTGGCAGCCTAGCGGCCAAGCGCGTGGGCGAGCTGGTCAGCGTACACGTGATCCCGCGTCCCCACGGCGACGTGGAGGGCGTGCTGCCCGGTGATCCGGCGGCAAAGGTAGCAAAGAGCAAGGCGTAAACCGCCTCGAAAGGAGCAACAACATGGAGAAGCAGGCATTGGGTATGGTGGAAACGAAGGGGCTGGTGGCCTCGATTGAGGCGGCGGACGCGATGGTCAAGGCCGCGAACGTACACTTGATCGGCAAGGAGCACGTGGGCGGCGGTCTGGTGAGCGTCATGGTGCGCGGCGATGTTGGCGCGGTCAAGGCGGCGGTGGAAGCAGGCAGCTTGGCGGCCAAGCGCGTGGGCGAGCTGGTGAGCGTACATGTGATCCCGCGTCCGCATGATGATGTGGAAGCGATTCTGCCCAAGGCGTAAGGAGGCGCGGAATCCCTCCACCGCCTGCGGGCGGTCCCCCTCCCTTTAACAAGGGCGGCTTGGGGCTGGTGCAAAATATCTATAGCTGACAATGCTGCTCAATCGAGCCAAAAGCCTCCCTTGTCAAAGGGAGGGGAACCGCGTGAGCGGTGGAGGGATTCTATCCCCTGCGGCAACGTGTCGGGCAGTGTTGCACTGAGGAGGAAAACTATGCTAAAAGGAATTTCGCCTCTGATTTCGCCGGAGCTGCTCAAGATTCTGGCCGAGATGGGGCATGGCGACGAGTTGGTTATTGGCGATGCCAACTTCCCTGCGCAGAGCATGGGGCAGCGCTGCGTCCGCGAGGACGGGCACGGTGGCGTCGCGCTGCTGGACGCGGTACTTAGCCTGTTCCCGCTGGATAATTTTGTGGAGGCGCCGGTGTCGCTGATGCAAGTGGTGCCGGGCACGCTCGTCGGGGATCCGCCGATTTGGCGGGAGTTCCGCGAGGTCGTGGATAAGCATCAGGCCAATGTTCAGATCGAGCAGGTGGAGCGCTTCGCCTTCTATGAGCGTGCGCGCAAGGCGTATGCCTGCGTGGCCACCGGCGAGCGGTCACTGTATGCTTGCATCATTTTGAAAAAGGGCGTTCTGTAAGAACGCCGGGAGAGCGTTATGATGAAAAAGATCATGAACAGCGCGGAGCGGTTCGTTCCGGAAATGTTGGAGGGCATCTACGCCGCGCACTCCGAGGCGTTGACCTGCGTGGACGGAGACCTTCATTGCCTGGTCAGCGCGCGCACCCACGCGGGCAAGGTCGGGTTGATGACCGGCGGCGGCTCCGGTCATCTGCCGCTGTTTCTCGGTTACGTGGGCGAGGGCATGCTCGACGGCTGCGCCATCGGCGACGTGTTCCAATCGCCCAGCGCCGAGCAAATTCTGGCCGTGACCAAGCACATCGACCAAGGCGCGGGCGTGCTCTATATTTACGGCAACTACAACGGAGACATCTTCAACTTCGACAGCGCCGCCGAGATGGCGGATTTTGAGGAGAGCATCCGCACGCTGACCTGTGTGGCGGGCGAGGATGTGGCAGGCCCCGCGCCGCTGCCCGGCGAGGCCAACAAGCGCCGCGGCGTGGCGGGCATCTTCTTCGTGTTCAAGTGCGCGGGCGCCGCCGCCGCCGAGGGCGCGGATCTGGAAGCCGTCAAGCGCGTGGCCGACAAGGTGTGCGCCAATGTGCGTACCATGGGCGTAGCGCTGTTCAGTTGCACGGTGCCGCGCGTCGGCCGCCCCAGCTTTGAGATCGGCGAGGACGAAATGGAGATCGGCATGGGCATCCACGGCGAGCCGGGGGTGCGGCGCGGCAAGATTCAACCCGCAGACGCCGTCGTCGACGAGATGCTGGCGCCGATCCTTAGCGATCTGCCCTACACGGCGGGCGATGAGGTCGCGGTGCTCATCAACGGCTTGGGCGCGACGCCGCCGGAGGAACTGTACGTGATGTACCGCCGCGTGAAGCAGGTGCTGGATCAGCGCGGCATCAAGGTTTTCCGCCCGTTTATCGGCGAATTTGCCACCTCGATGGAGATGGCCGGTGCGTCGATCTCGCTGCTCAAGGTCGATGACGAGCTCAAACGGTATCTTTCCGCTGCCGCCGACACGCCGTTTTATCGGCAGTTCGCGCTGTAAGGAGGCCAGTTCATGACCGAAATCCGCACGCTGCTTAAAACCTGGGCGGAGCTCATGCAAGAAAACAAACAGCGCCTCATCGAGCTGGACGGCATGGTCGGGGATAGCGACCTAGGCCTTACCATGGCCGACGGCTTTCGCGCCGCCTACGAGGCCGTGCGCGAATCGCCGGAGACCGACGCCGCCAAGCTGATCTACGCGGCGGGCAAGGCCATAGGCGCCGCCGTACCCTCCACCATGGGCACGCTGATGGCCAGCGGCCTGATGGGCGCGGCCAAAGCGCTCAAGGACGCCGAGAAGGATGCCAAGCTGGCGGAAAGTGCCTTCTGGGCGACCTTCTTCCAAGGGTATTACGACGCCGTGCAGACCCGGGGCAAGGCGCAGCTGGGCGAGAAAACCTTTCTCGACGGGCTGCACCCGGCGGTGCAGATCCTGCAGGCGCAGTCAGGCGATCTGCCCAAGGCCGCGCAGGCCGCCGCCGATGCCGCCGACGCCGCATTCCTCGCCACGCGCGGCATGCTCGCCAAGCACGGCCGCATGGCCATCCACGGCGAGCAATCGCGGGAATACCTCGATCCGGGTGCGGCGGTGGCGGCACTGCTGATGCAGGGCTTTGTGCGCGCGGTAAACGATGATTGAAGCTGCTCCCCCGCGAAGCGGGGAGCAGCAAGAAAATGTTTGCACGAGCGCGTGTAGTCAAAGAATAGGACGGATGATACCGATATGACGATCAGGGAAATTGCCAACTTAGCAGGGGTCTCTCCGGCAGCGGTTTCGCTGGTCATCAACAACAAAAAGGGTGTCAGCGAGGAGACAAGGCGGCGCGTGCAGGCCGTCATTGAGGCGAATCACTACATCGTGCCGGGGCATAAGCGCGGCAGCACCAAGCGCAAGCGCTCCCGCCTGTGCGTGGTCAAGTTTTGCACCCACGGCATCGCCATCGAGGAAAATCAGGGCTTCATTGCTTCCATCATCGACCAGATCGAGAGCAAGTGCCGCCATTACGGCTATGATCTGGCGATGGTCAACTGCAGGGAGAGCACCGCCGAGGAGACGCTGCGCGAGCTGATGGCTACCCCGCCCGACGGCGTGATCCTGATGGGTACCGAGCTGAACGAGAACAACTACAAGCTGCTGGATCTGATTACCGTGCCTACCGTGGTGTTCGATAACGGCATGAACGAGATGCGCATCGATAGCGTGGTGATGGACAACGAGGCCATCAGCGCCGAGGCGGTGCGCTACCTGCACAGCATTGGCCACCGTGCGATCGGCTATGTCCGCTTTAGCCTGCCGATCCGCAACTGTCAGGAGCGCTACCAAGGCTACCTGCGCGAGATGGAGAAGCTGGGGCTGACGCCGCCGCCGCCCGCTTCGGTGATGCCCACGCTGCAGGACGCTTATCTGGACATGAAGCGGCTGCTGGAGGCGAGGGAGTATGTGCCCTGCGGCGCGCTGGTGGCTGATAACGACACCGTGGCCATCGGCGCGATGAAGGCGATTCAGGAAGCGGGCTACCGCATCCCGGAAGATGTATCGATCATCGGCGTCGACGATATCCCCTTCAGCGCGATGACCATGCCCGCGCTGACCACGATGAACATCTCCCGCTCGGCCATGGGCGAGCTGGCGGTGGATACGCTGCGCAGGCGCATCAAGTATCCCGATTGGCCGACCATGCGGGTGCGGCTGGCGGGGCGGCTGGTGGTGCGCGGCAGCACCCAGCCGATGCGTGCCGATTGAAAAATCACCGCGGGGAGGGAAACGCATGTTGGTAGGCAGAGTGACCGGCAATGTCGTCAGCTCTAGCAAGGTGGCCGCGCTGACCGGCACCAAGCTGCTCATCGTGCAGCCGGTGGCGCTGGATACGCTGGGCATGCAGGACGATTACGTGGTCTGCGTGGACGATATCGGCGCGGGCGTGGGCGATTTGGTGATGTGCGCCTACGGCAGTTCCGCCCGGCAAACCGAGAGCAGCAAGCAGGTGGCTTCGGATTACTCGATCTTCGCCATTCTGGACAGCATCGAGATGCGCGGCGTCCGGACATACGATAAGGCAAAGGAGCGTAACGCATGCAGCTGGCAAGAATAATCGGCTCCGTGGTGAGCACGCGCAAATCCGAGCGTCTTCAAGGGCTGAAGCTGCTGGTCGCCGTGCCCATCGATATGGACACCATGCAGGAGAAAGGCGCGCCCTTCGTCACCGTGGACACGGTGGGCGCGGGGGTGGGCGAGATCGTGATGTGGGCAGGCGGCAGTTCCTCGCGCCAAACCGAGCTGACCACCGGCAAGCCTGTAGACAGCACCATCATCGGCATCGTGGATTATGTGGACATTCTGGGCGCCCGCAAATATGACAAAGCCAAGGCGGTCGATGTGCCATGAAATTAGCGCGCGTAACCGGCACAGTGGTTTCCACCATCAAGTACGAACGCTACCGGGGCATGAAGATGCTCCGCGTGCGTCCGCTGGATCTGTCGCTGGCCGAGGCCGGAGAGGAAGTGGTGGCGCTGGACGCCGCCAACGCGGGCATCGGCGATATCGTGCTCATCAACAACGACGGCGGCGCGGCGCAGATGGTGATGGGCGATAAAACCCTTATCGCCAGCGTCACGGTCTGCGGTGTGGTCGATTCGTTTACCTGTCAGGGCAAGACGACGCGGTGCCATGGGTAGCAAATGCCAAGGGAGGTCGGCGCTTTGAATATCGGCAGGGTGGTCGGCACGGTGGTCTGCACCGTCAAAACGCCGACGCTGGAGGGCATCAAGCTCATGGTGGTTCGCCAGCTCATCAACGGCGAGGAAAAAGGGCTGATTATTGCCTGCGACGGCACGCGGCAGGCCGGTATCGGCGATACCGTCTACCTGATCGGCCGCGCCGAAGCCGCCCTGATGTTTGGCCGCGAAGCGCCGCCGCCAAGCGATACGACCATCGCGGGCATCATCGATCCGGAGACACTGTGAAAGGGTGAGACGGTGCTGCGCTTGCTGTTCACTAAACGCACCACAATAACCGCGCAGTTATTTCCGCAAAAAAACGATCCGTCTCAACTGCGACAGATCGTTTTTTTTTGTTATGCAATCGCAGGCTCACGCCATCTCCGCCAGCACCTGTTGGTACACCGCCACCGCCTGCCGGTACTGCGCAAGAGAAACCCGCTCGTTGGGCTGATGCGCCTGATCGCTCTCCCCGGGGCCGAACAGGATGTACTCCGCCGCCTTGTACCGGCAGAACACCGACGCGTCGCTGAAGAACGCCGTGCCGGTATGCTCCGCCTGCCTTCCGGTGACGCCGCCCACGATCTCGCCCAGCCGACGCACCGCTGCGCCGTCCGCTTCGGCCAGCACAGGCGGGCGGTTGGTCAGCGCCGTGAGGGTTATGCGCGCGCCGGGGTGCGCACGCTCCAGCATTTCGGCTAGGCCCAGCGCGTCCTGCAGCAGTCCGTCCTGATCCACGCCCGGCGTGGCGCGGATGTCCAGCAGCATATCGCAGGCGTCGGGCACCATGTTGATCTTGATGCCGCCGCTGATCTGCGTGATGGTACAGGTCGAATTCCCCAGCAGCGGGTGACGCTGCCCGGCCAAAAGGCTTTCGATGCCGTCAGCCAGCGAGACCGCCAGACGCACCGCGTTGATGCCGCGATCCGGGTACGCGCCGTGGCAGGTGCGCCCCGCCGCTTGCACCTGGAGCCACAGCACGCCCTTGGAGGCGACGCCGATGCGGTTGCCAGTGGGCTCGCCGATGATCGCGGTGCCCACGTGCGCCAGTAGCCCGGCCTTGCCCGCCGCGTGCGCGCCAAGCCCGTAGGCCTCCTCGTCGGCAGTGCCGAGGAAGATCACGTCGCGCTCCGGCTGCTTACCGCCGAGCGCGAACTGCCGGAAGGCGTACAGCATCGCCGCCAGCCCGCTCTTCATATCGCTTGCGCCGCGCGCGCGGAGCCAATCGCCGTCCCGCACTGGCTCGATGGGGTCGGTATCCCAGCCTGCGCCGAAGGGCACGGTATCCAAGTGCCCGTTCAGCAACAGCGCGTTTTCCCGCGATTTGCCGCGCAGGATGGCCGTCACATTTGCGCGCCCCTCGGCCACGTCTTGGCAGGATACCTCGCAGGGCGTATCGCGCAGGTGCTCCGCGATGAACGTCGCCAGCGCGCGCTCGTTGCCCGGCGGGTTGGCGGTGGGGATGCGCAGGAGGTCATTGAGCAGTTGTTCCATGGGCGTTCCTTTCTAGTGGCAGGAGGCTTGCGCCTCCTTAGCTCCGCGTCAAATACCCCACGATGCCCTGCCACAGCGGATCATAGCCTTCCCAGCTCACAAACTCCGGCGGCCCCCAGTGCGGCGCGCAATCGGAGCCGAACATCCCGGCGCGGCCCTTGCCGCAATCGCGGAACGCGATGAACGGATCGCCGTCGATGGTCATCACCACCTCGCCCTCGGGCAGGGCGACGGTACGGTTGTAGCCGAGGAAGTGCGGCCAATTGGCGGGCACGTTCTTGAGCGACGCGTGATCCTTTGCCACCACCACCGGGGTCAGCCCTTCGGGGTGTTCCATCAGGTCGTCATAGTCGAGGCACTTCACCGGCAACACGTCCTGTATGGCGGTGCGGCCATACTTGGCCTTGGCATCCACGCCGCTGAACGCCATGTACCCGCCGACCATCAGCAGCGAACCGCCAGCCAGCACGTAGTCGCGCACCGTTTGGCAGCGGTTGGGGATGCGCTTGCTCTTGGAGAACACGTCGGGGTGCAGCAGCAGGGTGTTGGAGCCGATGTCGGAGAGGATCACGCAGTCGTACTTCAACAGTTCCTCCACCGTAAAGGGGAACTCGTGTACCGCGCGATGGTTGGGCAGGTAGGTCACATCGAAGCCGCCCTTTTCCAGCGCGGCGATGAGGGTGGCCGCGCCTTCCTCGTAGACCGAGGTGTAGAAGGAATCGAAGCCCTTGACGTGGGTGGTGTAGCTGCTCCAGGATTCACCGGCCAACAGAACCTTCTTCGCCATGGTGTTTGCCTCCTTGATGATTATATTATAATATTGATTATTCATCGGCGTATTTCGTTAGTGATCTTTGCGAGGGATTCCTTCCCCCTTGCACCAAGTAAGGATCAGCGCCGCATAAACCAGTATCGCGTCGTAATACGAGGCCAGCGCAATGTGCTCGTCGCGCGCGTGGCACTGCGAAAGCTCGCCGGGGCCGTATTGCAGCGTGGGGCAGCCAGCGATGTTCTTCCACGTGCGGCTGTCGCAGCCCGCGGCGCTGGCGGTGAGCTTTACCGGCCGTCCATGTACGGCCTCGAAGGCCTGCCCGAAGGCGTGGGTGAACGGATGATCCAGCGCCATCTCGAAGCCGCCGCCCGATTGATAGAGCGTGATCGTCGGCGCGTGCCCGCTCAGCCAAGGATCGCCCTTGCACGCCCAAGCGATGGCGTCCTCAAAGTCGCGCACCACCTGATCGTGGCGCATCGCGCCGGGCAGGTAATGGACGCAGACCTCGAACGTGCAGTCCGCCGCCACGGTGGAGCCCGCCGAGCCGCCGTGGATGGTGCCCACGTTCAGGCTGGGCGGCGGCAGCAGGGGATGTTTGTATG
Organism: Eubacteriales bacterium; assembly: GCA_031552825.1. Classification (GTDB taxonomy): domain Bacteria; phylum Bacillota; class Clostridia; order Christensenellales; family Aristaeellaceae; genus WQXF01. The sequence continues at coordinate 58,088 of JAVBMD010000012.1, read as the reverse complement.
TCAGCAGCCAGCGGTGCTCCAGCGCGTCCAGCGCCCGCAGGAGCAGCGCGGCCTTTTCGATGGCCGATACGCCGTCGGTCTTTTTGCCGGAGTGACAGGCGAGGCCTTGCACAGCCACGCGGAAGAACACGAAGCCCATGTGCGCGGTAATCAGCTCGTAATCGGAGCATTCGCACACCACCACGCCGTCGGCCTTTTGGCCCTCCATCGCGGCTTGGATGGAGCCGTTGCCGCCACCCTCCTCGTCGGCCACCGAGCAGATCAGCACATCGCCGGGAAGGGGAACACCGCAGTCTTTGAGCAGCCGTACCGCTTGCACCGCCGCCATTAGCCCGCCCTTCATATCGCACGCGCCGAGGCCGTAGAGCTTGCCGTCCTCGATGGTGGGCGTCCAAGGGTCGAAGCGCCAGAGGGGGATGTCCTCGGCAGGCATGGTATCCATATGGCCGTTGAACATCAGGCTGCGCCCGCCTGCGCCGGGGAAGCGGCCGTACACATTGGCGCGCCCTTCGTACTGATGGCCGGGGTTGCCCTCCTGATGCGCCTCGATGGCTTCGGCGATGTAGCGCTCCCGCATCGGCGATTCGGTGACCTCTGCGCCCATGGCGCGCAGCAGTTCCGCCATGTATGCCTGCCCTGATGCCTCCAGCCCGCCCTTGATGCCGTGGCCGATGCAGTGGGTGTCACGGGCGACCAGATCCAACAGCGGTTTCAGGTAGCGCTCGCGATTCTTTTCCAAGGACGATCGCAGTAAGTCGATCATTGTATTTCACCGTCCGCCCGTCTCAATACCGGCGGATGCCTTCCTCGATCATGTCCCAGAACTTGGGCACGTCGATGTCGCAGGCCACGTCCAGATTGTGCTTGGCGGTTTCTTTGTTGAAATAATCGCAGTTGGTGCGGCCATAGCTTTGCGTGGAGCGGATGTCCACCTCGGCGTACATCGATTTCACCGTAAGCACGCTGCGGTCGATCAGGTAGGCGATGGTGATCGGATCGTGCAGCGGGCCGCCCTCCCAGCCGAATACCGCCTTCTGGCTTTGGTTGAAGAAGCGCATCAGGTCGGCGAACAATTTCGCGGCCTTGTTGTTTGCCTTCTCCATCCGGTCGATGACGCTGGGCAGGCACAGCGCCTTGCGCGATACGTCTAGCCCCACCATCGTCACCTTGCAGCCGCTGGTGAACACCACATGCGCCGCGTCGGCGTCGGTGAGGATGTTGAACTCCGCCGCCGGGGTGTTGTTGCCCAGCCCCATGCTGCCGCCCATAAACACGATCTCGCGGATGTTGGATACGATCCTCGGCTCCAGCCGCAGCGCCATGCCGATATTGGTCATCGGCCCGGTGACCACCAGCGTGATCGGCTCGTCGGCCTGCATCAGCGTATCGACGATGTAGAGCACGGCATGCTTGTCCTCGGCCTTGCGGGTCAGCGGCGCGAACACAGGGCCGTCCAGCCCGGTTACGCCGTGGATATCGTCGGCCACCGGCGGCTTTACGCGGATCATCGGGTTGGGGCATCCGGCGTACACCGGGATGTCCAGCCCGAGGTATTGGCAGACGTTCAGGGCGTTGGTAACCGTCTTTTCGAGGGTTTGGTTGCCCGAGACCACGGTGATGCCGATTAAGTCCAGCGCGGGGTTTTTTGCGGCCAGCAGGATGGCCACCGCGTCGTCGTGGCCGGGATCGCAGTCCAGAATGATCTTTTGCTTTTTGATGTCCATACGTTTGTCCTCTCCTCAACGCATCGCCGCGTGCGTCAGCGCGCTCTTGTTGCGCTTGCTTCTCTGTTTCTTGATCGCCATCGATACCGACAGGATCGTGATCGTCACCACGTAGGGCATCAGCAGCACGATCTGCGAGGGCAGGCCGAACGCCTGCAGGCGCGAGCCGGTGGAATCGGCTAGGCCGAACACCAGACAGCCCACCGCCGTCAGCAGGGGATTGGCGCCGCCGAAGTACATCGCGGCCACGCCCATAAAACCGCGGCCGTTGGTCATGTTTTCCATAAACATCTTCGAATAGCCCAGCGAGAGGTGCGCGCCCGCGAGGCCGCCCACGAGGCTGGCGATGAGGATGGTTTGGTACTTCATCGCGTTGACGTTGATGCCCGCGGTTTGCGCCGCCGCCGGAAGCCGTCCCACCGAGCGCAGGCGCAGTCCCCAGGGCGTGCGGTACAGCAGGAAGGCGATCAGGAACACCAGCACGATCACGAACCATTCGGTGATGCACCAGTTGTTGAACACCGCGTCGAGGAACTCGCTGCCCTCAAGGAAGGCTAGATGCACCTTCGGGATGCCCGCGAGGTTGGGGTCGGTGAAGGTGCCGGTCTTGCCAAGCACGCTGTTGAGCAGGAACTTGGTGAGCGCCAGCGCGAACAGGTTGAGTCCCATGCCGATGGCGCAGTTGTCGGCCTTGTAGCGGATGTGGCCGACGGCCATAATCATGCCCATCACCACGCCAGCTACCATCGCCGCCAGCACCGCCAGCAGCCACGAGCCGGTCAGGAAGCTGACCGCCACCGCGATGAACGCGCCGGTGAGCATGATGCCCTCGGTGCCGATGTTGAGGATGTTGGCCTGCTGCGTGATGGCGGCGCATAGCGCGGCGTAGATGATGGGGGTGGCGGAGCGCATCATGGCGTAAATCAGCGAAGGCGTGAAAATACGGGAAATCATTTGCTCACCTCCATCTTCTTGCCCGCACGGACGCGCTTGGTTTTTTTGTCGGCGAAGGTAAACAGCGTTTCCATCGTAGCGATGATGATGAACACCGCCGTAATCATGTCGATGATCGACTTTGGCGTATTGGTCATCTGCTGCATGCCCATCGCGCCAGCCTTGAGGATGGCGAGGAACATCGCCAAGAAGGGGATGGCAGGCATGTAGCACTTAACGATCAGCGCCACCAGCATGCCGTTGCTGCCCATACCGGCGGCGAAGTTGTTGAGGAAGCAGCCGTGTACGCCCAGCACCTCGATGCAGCCTGCCAGCCCGCCCAGCGCGCCGGAGAGCATCATCGCCTTGACGAGCGTGGTGCGCGGATTAACGCCCACAAAATCCGAGAAGTGCGGGTTGGTGCCCACCATGCGGATCTTGTAGCCGATGCGGGTCTTGGAAAGCATCCAGATCAGCAGCACAGAGACGATCAGGGCGATGAACAGGCCATAATTGGCCGAGCTGGGCTTCATGAACTGGGTGAGCCGGATGGCCTCCGGCACGTAGGGCGTTTGGGCGACGGTGGTGCCTGCGCTCAGCGGCCCGCTGACGAAGTAGGAGGTGATAAACAGCGCCACGTAGTTCATCAGGATGGTGACGCAGACCTCGTTGACGTTGCAATAGGCCTTGAGCAGCGCCGGGATGGACGCCCACAGCGCGCCGACCAGCACGGCGCCCGCGAAGCAGAGCAGCATGTGGGGGACGGCAGGCATGCCCGGGAAGCTGATGCCGAGCCAAGCCGCCGTGATCGCGCCGAGGAAGATTTCGCCCTCCACGCCGACGTTGAACGCGCCCGCCTTGGCAGCCACCGCGAAGGCCATCGCCGAAATCAGAATGGGGGTAAAGGTACCCAGCGTGGTGCCGAAGGCACGCGTCCCCTTGAACGCGCCGCGCAGCAGCGCGCCGTAGGCCACCAGCGGATTCTCGCCCACGAATAGCACCAACAGCGCGCCGATACCCACCGCCAGCAACATGATGAGCAGGATGCGGCGCACGTCGCGCAGGGGTTCTTCAAATCGCTTCACTGTGCCGTCCCCTCCTTTGATCCGGTTGCGGTTTGCGCGCCCTCTACGGCTTGCTCCACCGGCACGCCGGTCATCATCAGGCCGAGGTTGTTCTCGTTGGCCTCCTCCACACGCAGGGAGCCGACGATCTTGCCTTCGTACATCACCAGTATGCGATCCGAAAGCGAGAGGATCTCGCGCAAATCCGCCGATACCAGCAGCACGCCCAGTCCCTTGGCTTTGACCGATTGCAAAATGCCCTCGATGGCCTCGATGGCGCCGATGTCGACGCCGCGCGTGGGCTGGGAGGCGATCAGCAGCTTGGAGCCCAACGATACCTCGCGCGCCACCACAACCTTCTGCGCATTGCCGCCGGAAAGCGAGCTGGTGCGGATCGTCGGGTCGGTGGGGCGGATATCGAATTCCTTGACCAATTCATGGGCTTTGGCCAGCATGCGCCCTTGCTTCATGATGCCGTGCTGGCAAATCTCGCGGCCGTCTAGGCTGGCGGCCACCAGATTGTCGGTGATCGACATCACGCGGTTAAGCCCGCGCAGGTTGCGGTCCTCGGGGATGTGCGCGAGGCCGGTCTGACGAATCTTCTTGGGGCTTTTGTTGGTGATATCGACGCCGCTAAGCAGCACCTGTCCCTTTTCCACGCGTCGCAGCCCCGCGATGGCCTCGATCAGCTCCGATTGCCCGTTTCCATCGATGCCCGCGATGCCCACGATCTCGCCCGCGTGCACCGCAAAGGATAGGTCGCGGATTTTCGAAAGCTCCTTCTCGCCGGAGACCCACAGATTCTTGGCCTCCAGCACGCAGGGGCCGACCTCGGCTTGGCGGCGATCCACGTTCAGAAACACCTCGCGGCCGATCATCATGTTGGCCAGCTTGGCGTAGGTGGCCTCCTCGCGCCCGATGGTGCCGATGTACTGCCCTTGCCGCATTACCGAGATCCGGTCGGATATCTGCATGACCTCGTTGAGGCGGTGCGAGATGAACACGATGGATTTGCCGCTGCGCTTTAGATTTTCGAGGATGAGGAACAGCTTTTGCGCCTCCTGCGGGGTGAGCACGGCGGTCGGCTCGTCAAGGATCAGCACGTTGGCCCCGCGCGAGAGGATCTTGATGATCTCCACGCGCTGCGCCTCGCCCACGCTGATCTGCGAGATGCACTTGTTCATCTGAACATCCATGCCGTACTGGTCGATGTATTTCTGTATCATCACCCGTGCGGCGCCCATGTCGATGGTAACGCCCTTTCTGGGTTCAAAGCCGAGGATGATGTTCTCCAGCACCGTCAATTCGGGAACCAGCATGAACTCCTGATGCACCATGCCGATGCCCTTTTCAATCGCCGCCTTGGGCGACGCTTTGTCCATCCTTTCACCGGCGATCCAGATCTCGCCGCCCTGCGCGTCGTACATGCCGTAAAGCAGCTTCATCATCGTCGATTTGCCCGCGCCGTTTTCCCCGATCAGGGAGTGAATTTCACCGGCTTTCAGGTCAAATTGACCGCCCTTTACGGCCTGCACTTCACCGAAATTTTTGATGATATCCCGCATTTCAACGATGTTTGCAGCCATTTCATCGACTCCTGCCTAAAAAACTGTAAGGGGGAGGGATTCCCGCCGCCGCAGCGGCGGTTTTTCCGCGGGCGGCAAGAAAAATATCTTTCCTTGCGATGATGGAGATTCCGTTCCTTTAGGAAAGGGGACGCCCCGTAAGGGACGTCCCCTCATGCGCGGCTGATTACTTCGCGGGGCCGAAGCCTTCGTAGTTGTTGACCACGATCTCGCCGGAGGTGACCTTGGCGGACAGCTCTTCGATCTTGGTCAAAATGGTCTTGACGGCGTCCTCGCCGATGGTGTCCTTGATGGTGCTCATGTCGGTCAGGCTGACGCCGCCCACGGCCAGGTCAAGGTACTGGGTGGTGCCGCCCTGGAAGGTGCCGTCCACGACCTGCTTGATGACGGTGTAGCAGGCGGTGTCCACGCGCTTGAGCATGGAGGTCAGCACGGCGCCGGGCTGGTCGCCATCCTGGTTGAGGTCGACGCCGATGGCGTAGTGACCGGCTTCCTTCGCGCCCTCGAGCACGCCGTTGCCGGTGCCGGAGGCGACGTTCATGACGATGTCGGCGCCCAGATCGTAGAAGCCCAAGGTCAGCTCCTTGCCCTTGAGGGGATCGTTCCAAGTGCCGGCAAAGGCCTGCAGGATCTCGATTTCCGGATCGATGTACTTGGCGCCCTGCTCGTAGCCGACGTAGAAGTCGTGCAGCACCGGGATGTCCATGCCGCCGACCCAGCCGATGATCTTCTTGTCGTTGACGCCCTTGATGTCGGTCATGGTGGTGAACATCGCGGCGGCAGCGCCCGCGAGGAAGGAGCCTTGGTTCTGCGCAAAGCTGATGGAGGTGATGTTGTCGCCCGGCACGTTGGTGTCGATAATGGCGAACTTCACGTTGGGGTAGCTGGCGCAGTACTTCTTCATGTACTCTTCGAAGTTGGAGGAGGAGCAGATGACCAGATCGTAGCCCGCTTCACAGGCCGAGACGAAGTTCTGTTCCCACTCGGTGGGCTCGGTGCCTTCGAGGGTCTTGACTTCCGCACCGAATTCCTTCATGGCTTGCTCCGCACCGGCGTAGCAGGAATCGTTGTAGGACTTGTCGCCCAGCAGACCGGAGAACACGATGCAAACCTTTACCGGATCCGCCGCCGAGGCGGTGGCGATCATGCTCAGCCCGAGCATCAGGACCAGTACCAGAGCCAAAAGTTTCTTCATAATGGGGTTCCTCCTTCTTTTATGTTATACGCGAGGGGTTCCCTCAACGTATAATTCGGATGGGGTGGCGCGGTGGATTCGCGCACAATCAGCACGTTGGGTATCTCCACCAAGCGCGGCTCGCCCGCATAGGTGCCGTTGATGCGCCCCATCAGCATGCGCAGCGCCTCGGTGCCAAACAGCTCGCCGTCGTTGGTTACGGTGGTCAGTTCAGGGGCGGCGATGGTAGCGTAGGGGATGTTATCCACGCCGGTTACCGAGATATCGCGCGGCACGCGCAGCCCCAAATCGTCAAAGGCGTGTACTACGCCCAGCGCAACAAGATCGTTGACGCAGCACACCGCGGTGGGGCGCTCGGCGATCCCGGCCAAGTACTTCCCGGCGCGGTACCCGTCCTCCTGCGTAAACCCTTCCTGCAAAATCAGTGCAGGGTCGATTGGGAGATTCTCCTCCCGCATGGTGCGCAGGAAACCGTTGAGCCGCCCCTCGGCGATACCGGAACCCGGCGTGCCGCCCGCGAAGGCGATGCGCCTGTGACCGAGCTCCACCAAATGGCGAACCGAGAGCGGCGTCGCGCCAAGGTGGTGTACCATCACGGTATCGAAGGCGGGGGATTCCTGATAAGCGCTGGTGAGCACGATGGGGGGCGTTTTGCCCGGAGCCCGCGCGATGTGCTCGCAGGTGTTGATGGAGGAAATGATGATGCCTGAGGCGTACATCTGCCGCGCGAGATCCAGCGCGGCGATCTCGCGGCTGACATCCTCGCCGGAGGAGAGCAGCACCGTGACGTAGCCCAGCATCTCCAGTTGGTGCTGTACCGTCTTGGCCATCGAGGAATAAAATGGATTGCCAATATCCGGTACGATCATTACCACGATGTTGCTCTGCTGCGCCTTAAGGCCGCGCGCCATCATGCTGGGCATGTAGCCGGTCGCGCCGATGGCCTCGCGGATCCGTTCCGAGGTGCGCACGTCCACGTAGCCGGAGTTGAGGTACCGGGACACCGTGGAGGTGGAAACCCCTGCGTGCTGAGCGACATTGCGGATCGTCACGTTCTGTTTCATGCTGCACTCTCCATTTGTGGCAACGTTACCACATTTGGGAACACTCAATATCAATTCATTCTATATGTAAAAACTATCAGGTTTTTATGCGATTGTCAATAGCAAATTGCACAGCAAATAAATCTGCCGACGGTCGATTGCCCGTCGGCAGATAAAATGGCGTTATCAGGCGCTGACCAGCGCGAAGTTGATCTTCCAGGGGTTGCTCTCAAAGTAGCCGACATACCGCCATACGTGGTGATAATGCTTGGTAGCAGCCATGAAATCACCATCCACATTCAGGTGGTAATGATCCACCCGCCAGCCCAAGGTCAGCGGCACTTCATCGGAAAACGCCCCTTCCGCGCGGTACACCGCCTCGCAGTGCGGTTGGGCGTTCTGTGTGGCGAGGGCGGGCAGGGGCTTTACCTTTGGTTTGCGCAGGAACGATTCTTCGAAAAGGTTCCAGATGCTATCGCCGATCGCGCCCATCCGCATCCGCCATTCGGAGCGCGTACCCGCGCTTTGGTTGATGACATCGAAGTCCCGAATCACGATGGTTTCGGACGTGCTGATCGTGTAGCTTGGCTGGAATGACGGCGACTGTGAGATATCTACCCCTACGCTAAAGGAGGAGCCGGTGGTGTAGGTCGTGGCGCCGCTCACATTTTGCGGGGAGGTTTGATAGGTGACGATTCTCGTGTCCATACAGTGCAGGAAAGTCCAGAGATCGCTTTGGAAATATCCCCTGTCGTAGTTGTCGTTTTTGAGCATGGCGCCGGGGTGGAAGCCAGCGCCAAGGGAACGGACCCGCAGGTACTTGCATTTGGGGTTGAACGAGGCGATGAGCGCCAGCTCGACCAATTGCGCGATGACGGGCCGCTGCGCCGTTCCCGCGATGGAGTCGCTCCACTCGTTGCGCACGTACTGAAACTTATATTGCTTTTCAGGCAAATCGGTCGGGAAATCATCCTGATATCCTTCCCGTAACGCTTCGACCGCCATGCTTATTTCGATGCGTTTGACGGTATCGATATTGGCCTCGATCAAAACCGCCAGCTCGGCGGGCGAAGGCGGGCATATCGGGCGCTCATATCCTTTGCTTACCTCGCCCATATGCTGGCAGATGGAATTGTCGGACTGTGTGACCGCCATATTTTGCTGTTCGGATTTTTCTTTTACCGGCACATCGAGAACCTGCCAAACCGAATAGTCATCAAAAAAATGCAAAACCGAGCATTTGGAAGGAATGGTGGCGACGCAACCCGGGATGGAAGCCGTCATTTCGGTGTTCATTAGAATCACCGGCCTTCCATCGCCGGGGAGCTCCTTGTTCCGGTTTCGTGGATCAGAAAAGTCGATCAGATGCGCGCCGACGACGGCGTCGGCAGGGGCGGGGTTGTCCTCGGTGTATAAAGGGAGGAGTTTCTTGAGCTCGTCAAGCACCGCGCTGTTGCTCTCCCCGATGATCTTTATATACGTCATACGAATTTCTCCTTCATAGATTCTGTTGAAATCGTTCAGATACATGTCATGCATGGCGCTTCTAGGCCATATCGCAAATCGCATTTGTCGTTTTCTGTAACATTGTATGTGTTAGGGGACAGCGTTGTTCGCCGCTATTCCATATTTCGCCACGCACGCAAAGGCGCGTCCGCGCTTTTTGAGGCGCGCCGACGTTGATTAATCTTGCGGACTGCGGTATAATCCTCCTATTTCCAAACGCAGCGTCAACGCGGCTTTTTACTTGGGTTACAATCGAAAGGAGTCCGCCCATGCGCAACGACTGGCTCGACGAGCGCCTGCAAGCCATCGCCGCCCTCATCCCCGAGGGCGCCGCTTGGGTCGCCGATATCGGTGCGGATCACGGGCGGTTGGCCTGCGCGCTGCTCACCGTGCGGCCGGAGCTGCGCATGGTGGTGGCCGATATCAGTGCCGATTCGCTGGCCAAGGCGCGGCGGCTGCTGGCGGCGCGCGGCCTCGAGGAGCGCGTGCGCTTCGCGGTGGCCGATGGGCTCAAGGCACTGGCCGGGCAGCCGGTGCAGGCCATCGTGCTGGCAGGCATGGGCGCGGAAACGCTGCAGGGTATTCTCGCTGCCCCCGGCGCGGACGAGGCGGTCGGCGCCGCGCGCGTGATCCTGCAGGCCAATGTCGATGTGCCGATGCTGCGGCGCTGGTTGACGGAGCATGGCTATGCGCTGGAGGCCGAGGCGGTGGCGGCGGCGGCCGGGCGCTATTATGTGATTCTGTGCGCGCGGCGCGGCACGGCGGCACCGCTGGACGACAAGGCTTGCGCGCTCGGCCCATGCCTGCTGGCGGAGCGCCCGCCGGAATTTATGCCATACCTTCGTTGGCGAAAAAAGGTGCTGACCCGCGTGGCGCAGCGCCTCCAAACCACAGCGGATTTAACCAAGCCCGATCTCGCGGCGCGCCTGGCCGCCTGCCTGCGGGAGATCGCTTGGATCGAGGAGGAATTGCTATGAAAACCACCGTTGGCATGTTGCGCGACCTGATCGACGGCTTCGCGCCTTTCGATACTGCCGAATCGTACGACAATGTCGGTCTGCTGGTCGGCCGCGCCGACCGGGCGGCGGATACCGTGCTCGTGGCGATGGACGCCACCGAGGGCGTCATTGCCGAGGCGAAAAGCATTGGCGCGCAACTGCTGGTCACGCACCATCCGCTGCTGTTTTCGCCGCGCCGCGACCTGCGCGAGGAGGATCGCGAAGGACGGCTGCTGGCCGAGCTGGCGCGCGCCGACCTTTCGCTGATCGCCGCGCACACCAACTTCGACAAGGCCCCCGGCGGCATCAACGACGCGCTGTTGGCGGCGCTGGGCTTCCCCGGCGAAGGCGGCGAGGGCATCACCCGCACCGTCGCCCTGCCGGAGCCGCTGCCGCTGCAGGCGTTGGCCGCGCGGGTGCAGGCGGCGCTGGGCGATGTCGTGCGCTGCTTCGGCGTGCCGGGCTGGGAGGAGCCTGTGCGGCGGCTCACGGTCTGCGGCGGCGCGGGCAGCGACTATTGGGAGGAGGCGCTGCCCGCCGGGGCGGATTGCTTCCTCACCGGCGAGTGCAAGCTACATCACGCGCTGGCCGCGACGCAGGCCGGGGTACACGCGCTGTCCGCCGGGCATTTCGCCACAGAATGGCCGGGCGTGACGGCGCTGCACAAGACTTTACAAAGCGCGGCGAATGCGGTACAATATCCCGTACGTGTAGTTTTGTCGTCGTGCGCGCCGTTCGCTTAGCCGGGCGCGTTTTGTGGATTGCGGCAGCTTGCCGCGCCGGAGGAGGAGAAACCTATGGATCAGTTGGAGCTATTGTGGCAGTATCAGCAGGTGGACATCGAGGTGGAGCGTTTTGAGCGCGAGATGAAGCAGGATCCTAACCGTCAAAAGCTGATAAAGAATCGCGATTTTTTGGTTGAACAGCAGAACGTCGTCAAGCGCATCGAGAGCGAGGTTGCCGTGATGGCCGACCGCATGGAGGCGCTGCAGGACGAGGTCGTGCGCTTGCGTGACAGCGTGGCCGAGCTTTCCGGCAAGCTGAACACGCAGGAGCCGCAAACCTTGGAAGAGACCGAGGCAATGATCGCTACCGCGCAGAAGCTGATCGCCAGCATCACGCGCTATGAAGCCGAGCTGAGCAAGATGCGCAAGGACGCCGATGCCCGCGACCGCCAGCAGCATGAGGTGCGCGTGCGCGCCGCAAAGGTCAAGGCCGAGTTTGACCAAATCAAGAAAACCTATGACGAAGCCTACAAGGGGCAGGCCGCCGAGCTGGAGCAGCTCAAGGCGCGCGCCGCAAAGGCCGCTAAGGAGATCCAGCCCGACATGCTCGATAAATACAACACCATCAAGCGGCACAGCATGCCGCCCATGTCGCGCCTCAATGACGACCGCTGCGGCGGCTGTAACATGTCGCTGCCGCAGGCTGTGCTGCACAAGATCCGCGCAGGCAGCGCCGCTGTGGAGTGCGAGAACTGCGGGCGGATTTTGCTGGTGAAGTAACTTGACAACCCCACCGCCGCATGCTATGCTTCCCGTGGTTGCGAGGCTGCCGGACGGCCGCATGCTTCGGCATGAGGAAAGTCCGAGCTCCATAGGGCAGGGTGCCGGGTAACCCCCGGTGGAGGCGACTCCAAGGAAAGTGCAACAGAAAGAGACCGCCGTCGTTGGGCGATCGATGATTCGGTCGCTTGGGGGCGGTAAGGATGGAAAGGCGAGGTAAGAGCTCACCCGCGGCTTGGCGACTTGTCCGCGATGTAAACCCCACCTGGTGCAAGAACATTGGGAGCACATGCGGCTGCCCGTCGCGCTCCTATAGTTTCGCTGGAGCCCACCGGCAACGGCGGGCCTAGATAGATGGCCGTTCAAGACAGAACTCGGCTTACAGACAGCGCTCGCAACCCTTGCTCAATCGAGATCCAACGGAACGCTTCCGCGCTTCGCTGGATTTTTTTGAATATTTGCAAGTGAAGAAGGAGTACACACATCATGCCGCACAAATTCGTCGGCCAAATCGACCCCGAGCACAGCGACCTAGCGGAGGACTATATCTGCGCCTTTTCGCTGACCGAGTTCGAGCTTTTCCTCGACCGCAGCGAGTACCTGCGCGAGGATGAGTGCCTCTATCGCATCCCGATCGGCGACATCATCGAATTCTATTCGCCCGAGCAGCGCGCGAATGCCGCGCAGGCTAAGAAGAGCTGGGCGGCAAACTTCATCGGATTCTCGCTGCTGCTGATAAGCGGCATGGGATTTTTTTATCGCTCCGCCGAAAAGACCGATACCGTGCTCCTGCGCTTTTATAACGACAGGCGCGAACAGGTGAACCTGCGCTTTAGGATGCTGGGTCGCGGCGTCGCCAACTTGATCCAGCAATATGAGCTGTACGCGCGGCGTATGGGGGACTCCGGCGCGCGCGCTGGTGCGCGCGCAAAATCGCGCGGTTGATATCCCGATAGCAATATTCGCGCCTCGGCGTTCCGCCGCAGGCGCGTTTAGATTTTTTGATTTTTAGAATTGCACGTAAATTCCCAAAGTAAGATCCATCATAGAAGAGATGTTGACTTTACTATGGGAACGGGCGGAAGTAAGTCTGCGAAAAGCGGGCAATTCGCCTATAAAGTGGGAATTACGCCTCGCTGAGAAGGAAATGCACATACACGAAATAAGCCTGAAAAGATGGCTTCCCAGACTAAACGCTACTATGGAGGAACTTAGTTTGGGAAACTGCATGTCGTCCGCAAGCCTTGAAATGGCGCGGGGAAAATGCTCCCAAACCATGCCGATGGTGACGGAACTCAGAGATACTACTGTTCCTTGTCGACCATCGCAGGCTTATTATAGCATTTTCCCCGCGCCATTCCAAGGCCGCTTCCGCGCCGCCTGCGGGCGGTTGCTGTTTTTGCCTCTGGCTCGGGAATCTTGAGATACTATAAATTTCCCGGACTTAGTTCCACCTCTTTTTCCGTCTCATACTAAATTCTACAACCATGTCCATTGTGGAATTTACTTTGGGAACTTACCCTTTTAGAATTGCATCCCGATTTTGCTTGCTCGACAGGCCTTCCTGTGCTATAATACTTCGGAAAACGCACCTCAGCCGATTTTCGGTGCTTTGCCGTGTCCACGGTTCGCCGCAGAGTGGAAGCTGGGGGAGGAAAAAAAGGAGGAACCCACCATGGCTGTTATTTCTATGAAGCAACTGCTGGAGGCCGGTGTACACTTCGGCCACCAAACCCGCCGCTGGAACCCCAAAATGGCGCCCTACATCTTTACCGAGCGCAACGGCATCTACATCATTGACCTGCAGAAAACCGTCCGCAAGATCGACGAGGCCTACATGTTCGTTCGCAACGTGGCGATGGAAGGCAAGAGCATCCTGTTCGTCGGCACCAAGAAGCAGGCGCAGGAGTCCATCGAGCAGGAAGCCAAGCGCTGCAACATGTTCTTTGTGAATAACCGTTGGCTGGGCGGCATGCTCACCAACTTCGGCACCATCAAAACCCGTATCGCGCGCCTGAATTCTATCGACGCGATGGAAGCGCGCGGCGATTTCAACGTTCTGCCCAAGAAGGAAGTCATCAAGCTGATGGCAGAGCGCGAGAAGCTCGAGAACAACCTCGGCGGCATCCGCGAAATGAAGAAGCTGCCCGGCGCGCTGTTCGTCGTCGATCCGCGCAAGGAGCACATCGCCGTCAGCGAGGCGCGCATCCTTGGCATCCCGATCGTCGCCATCGTCGATACCAACTGCGATCCCGACGAGATCGATTACCTCATCCCCGGCAATGACGACGCCATTCGTGCCGTGAAGCTCATCGCGGGCAAGATGGCCGACGCTGTGCTCGAAGGCAAGCAGGGCGAGCAGATGGAGCCCGACGCCGCGCCGGAAGCTGCAGCCGAGGCTGTCGAAGCGTAATAAGACATCGTTTATGCGGAGGGGGAAGGCGATCGACCTTCCCCTTTTCAGGGAAATATCGCTACGACCGAATGAACAGGAGGAATACTTATGGAAATTACTGCCGCATTGGTCAAAGAGCTTCGGGAGCGCACCGGCGCGGGCATGATGGATTGCAAAAAGGCGCTGCAGGAGTGCGGCGGCGATATGGACAAGGCCATTGATTTCCTGCGCGAGAAGGGCTTGGCCGCCGCCGCCAAGAAGGCTGGCCGCATCGCCGCCGAGGGCATCGTGGATTCCTTCATCGGCACGGATGGCAAGGTCGGCGTGCTGCTGGAGATCAACTGTGAGACCGACTTCGTCGCCAAGACCGACAACTTCAAGGAGCTTGTGCACGACGTTGCCGCGCACATCGCCGAGAAAAGTCCCGCCGATGTCGATGCCCTGTTGGCGCAATCCTATGCGAAAGACAGCAGCAAGATCGTCAGCGACCTGATCGGCGAGGCGACCGTCGCCATTGGCGAGAAGCTCAGCATCCGCCGCTTCGTGCGCTACGAGCTAAAGGGCGAGGGCATCGAGGACGCCTATATCCACATGGGCGGCCGCATCGGCGTGCTCGTGGAGATCGGGTGTGACAGCACCTCCGTCGCCCGGGGCGAGGCGTTCAAGGGACTGGTGCATGATATCGCGATGCACATCGCCGCCGCCAATCCGCAGTATTTGGAGCGCGTCGAGGTGCCTACCGAGGCGCTCGATAAGGAAAAGGAAGTGCTGCGCGCGCAGGCGCTCAACGAAGGCAAGCCCGAAAAGATCGTCGAAAAGATGGTCGAAGGACGCATCGAGAAGTATTATAAAGAGGTTTGCCTGACCGAGCAGCCCTACGTGAAGGATCCGGACAAGTCGATCCGCGAGCTGGTCGAGGAGGCCTCCAAGGCCAACGGCGCAAAGATTACCATCAACCGCTTCACTCGTTTCGAGCGCGGTGAGGGTCTCGAGAAGCGCGTAGATAACTTCGCCGAAGAGGTTATGGCGCAGACGGGCGGACAGCTCTAAATCACACAAACGTAAGGAACACCCTCGCGGCGACGCGATCGTGTTCCTTTCTTAAAAGACCAACTATTAAAAGGACGAAGGAGGAATCGGCATGATCTACCGTCGGGTGCTGATTAAGCTCAGCGGGGAAGCGCTGGGGGATAATGGCCGCCTGTTCGACCATGCGCAGATCGATCGCGTGGCTGAGGTGATCGCGGAGCTGAGCCGCCGCGGGGCACAGATCGCCATCGTGATCGGCGCGGGCAACATCTGGCGAGGCCGCCAAGGCCCCGCCGCCAACATGAACGCCACCACCGCCGACCACATGGGTATGCTCGGCACGATGATCAATTCCCTCGCTATGCAGGATGCTATCGAGCGCTTGGATGTTGAGACCCGCGTGCAAACCGCCGTGGAGATGATCCGCTTCGCCGAGCCCTACACCTATCGCCGAGCCATTCGTCACTTGGAGAAAGATCGCGTGCTGCTCTTCGCCTGCGGCACAGGCAACCCCTTCTTCTCCACCGACACCGCCGCCGCGCTGCGCGCAGTGGAGATCGAGGCCGACGCCATCCTGCTTGCCAAGAACATCGACGGCGTGTACGACGACGATCCGCGCACCAACCCCAACGCCAAGATGCTCACCGACCTCACCTACAGTGAGGCCATCTTGCGTGGCTTGCGCGTGATGGATCCTTCGGCGCTGACCATCTGCAATGAGAACAAGGTGCCCGCCATTCGCGTGTTCGGCCTTGAGCAGCCGGAGAACATCCTGCGCGTGATGGATGGAGAGGAAATGGGTACTGTGGTGCATCCGTAGGCTTGTCTTGAAAGGGGCTGCCGGGGCGATGGAGGGATTCTGATCCTTCCACCACTCCGGCGGTCTTTTTTTATGCCCTTTTCGCGCCATCCACATCCTATTGTGTAGAATGCCGCGCATATCCACTAAATGTTGTCGAACCGCCGCGCTCCACGGAACAAAAGAGTCGTTGCGATACGATTGCTGTGGAATGGAGGAAAATTCCTCGAAGGCGCAAAAGTCTGTCGAGCGCGCGGCAGGAATCGTACTTTCTTTGCGCGCGGTTCAACATATCCGCATGGGGTATCTGAATATAATGTGTGGCAGGGGCAAGCGTACCGCCTGCGGCAGGCGACGCTGCGCGAGAGAGGCGGTGGATGCGTGCGGCTGGAGAACTTTCTGTTGCTCAATGCCTGCATGGACGCGGCGCTGCTGTGCGTGGCGCTGCGCTGGTGCGCGCGTCCGCTGCGGATCTGGCGCATTGCGCTGGCCTCGCTGCTTGGTGCTGTGTATGCTGCCGCCGCCTGCCTGCCGAGGCTGGCGTCGCTACGCAGCCTGCCTGTGGCGCTGATAGCCAGCGCGCTCATGCTGTGTGTGGCTGCGCGGTGGCACCGGTGGCTGCATCTGTTGCGCGCCGTGGCGCTGCTGTGCGCCGTCACGTTTTTGATGGGCGGCACGGTGTTCGCGTTGGCGCAGGCATTGGGCGGCTTACCGCTGATCGCGCCGCTGGGCGCGGTGCTGGCGGTGGCTTTGGGCGCGGCGGCGCGACGGGGTATGCGCAGGGCAAGGCAGGTGCGCCTTGCGCAAATTCGCCTGCGCTACGGCGACGCTGATGCCGAGGTGGAAGGGCTGGTCGACACCGGCAATCTGCTCACCGAGCCATTCAGCGGCTTGCCGGTGGTCATTGTGCCGCAGGCGCTGCTGCGCTCGCTGCTGCCCGAGGGGTGCGATCCAACGCGTTTGGAGACGCTGCCACCGGGCTTCCGGCTGGTTTGCGCCGCTACAACCGGGGGGACGCGCATGCTGATGTGCTTTCGCCCCAGCAGCATGGAGGTGCGCTGCCAAGGCGTCTGGCAGCCGGTGCGCGCCATGGTGGCCATCGGCCTGCACGCCATGCCGGAAGGGGCGCTGGCGCTGATTCCGGCGGCGCTGGTAGCGGCCTAGCCGCGCGTACAAGCGAAGGGAGGTACCAAAGATGTACGATGATTATCCCGAGCAAAGAAGGAGGCGTGGCATGGAGTTGGCGCAGGAGCCATACGAGAGATGGGAGAGCCCCTCGCGCTTCCGCGTCCGCGCGTTAGCGCTGATCGCGCGGGTGACGCGGGGGAGCGTGGAATACATCGGCGGCAGCGACGCGTTGCCCGCGCCGCTGACGCGCGAGGAGGAGGAAGTGCTGGTCGTTAAGCTAAAGGAGCGCGACCCGGCGGTGCGCAGCCTGCTCATCGAGCGCAATCTGCGGCTGGTGGTATACATCGCCCGTAAGTTTGAAAATACCGGTGTGGGCATCGAGGATTTGATCTCCATCGGTACCATCGGCCTCATCAAGGCCGTCAACACCTTCGATCCCGATAAGCGCATCAAGCTGGCGACTTACGCCTCGCGCTGCATCGAGAACGAGATTCTGATGTTTTTGCGGCGCAACAACCGCACCAAGATGGAGGTTTCGCTCGATGAACCGCTCAACACCGATTGGGACGGAAACGAGCTGCTGCTCTCCGACATCTTGGGTACCGAGGGCGACATGGTTTACAAGTCCATCGAGGAGGGCGTAGAGAAGCAGCTGCTGGCCTCGGCACTGATGCGGCTGTCGGATCGGGAAAAGAGCATTATGGAGCTGCGCTTCGGCCTGCACGGTGGCGCGGAAAAGACGCAGAAGGAGGTGGCCGACATTATGGGCATCTCTCAATCCTACATTTCCCGCCTCGAAAAGCGCATCCTCGGCCGCCTGCAAAAGGAGATGGCGCGCCTCGGCTAAACGTCCGCCGGACGCCTTTTGACCGAATAAATCCCCATGCGCGGGGCAATAATGGTTCCATCCGGTTGAACGGAGGGAACAGAGATGGCGCTCAACAAAGTCGAGATTTGCGGCGTGGACACCTCCACGCTGCCGGTGCTTTCCAACGAGCGGATGCGAGAGCTTTTTCCTTTGGTGCATGGCGGCGATCTGGTGGCGCGCGAGGAATTTATTCGAGGCAATCTGCGCCTGGTGCTCAGCGTGATTCAGCGCTTCAACAACCGTGGCGAGAACGTAGACGATCTTTTTCAGGTAGGATGCATTGGACTCATCAAGGCGCTGGACAACTTTGACGTATCGCATAACGTGCGCTTCTCCACCTACGCGGTGCCGATGATTATCGGCGAAATCCGCCGGTATCTGCGCGATAACAACGCCATCCGTGTCAGCCGTTCGCTGCGCGACATCGCCTATAAGGCGCTGCAGGCGCGTGATCGCATGGCTTCGGAGCTAGGGCGCGAGCCCACCGTGAACGAGCTGGCCAAAGCGATGCAACTGCCCGCCGAGGATGTGGTGTTCGCGCTAGAGGCGATACAGGATCCGGTCTCGCTGTTCGAGCCGGTCTATAGCGACGGGGGAGACGCGCTTTACATTATGGATCAGGTCAAGGACGATAAACATGCCGACGAACTATGGCTGGAGGAGATCTCCATCCGCGAGGCGATGCATCGGCTCGGCGAGCGCGAGAAGCATATCCTCAAGCTGCGTTTCTTCGACGGCCGCACGCAGATGGAAGTAGCCAACGAGATTGGCATTTCGCAGGCACAGGTTTCGCGGCTGGAGAAAACCGCGCTGCAGCACATGCGCAAGTTTATGTAAACCGCTTCGGCGGCATACAAAAAGGGGCTGTCGTGCTGGAAAAATGCCAGCACGACAGCCCCTTTTCAAATTTGACGCGAGGCAACAAGGGACAATGCAGAGAAAGCGGAGAAAACGCGTAGAGCAAACAAACCAAACGGTCAGCTCTCATATTGTACACAAACTAATCTTACAACAAAAAGCGAGCCAAGGCGATATGACAAGGCTCGTTTTTTTCGGGTTCCGGGGCGTCGCTAACGCGACAGCCCCTTTAACTGGTTTCAAGGATCGATCTTGTATTGCGGTGCGCTTGAAAAGAAATAATCTGTAAGATATACACAAAATAATGGTTGAATTTGCATGGTTTTCTGATATCCATCCGTTTTATAAATATCCATCGAAACAAAGGAGGCGGCCAAATTGCGTACATTTTTGTCCATCTTACTTTGCGTGCTGTTGTTGACCACCCTATCCGGTTCAGTATCGGCCGAGAATCCGATGCTGGCCACAACCGCCGATTACGGTATGTTGCTCGACGGCAAAGATTTCTTTTCCTATACCTCGTCAGAACTCTACGCGCTTTGGAAGGAGCATGGTCTGACAAACCGGGAGGTTCGTATCTCCGGCGTGGAGGCGGAGGATAAATCGCCTTTTATAACCTTGTGGTTTCGTTTCGAGAATTTCGATATCATCGCTGTCTTGAATGATCCCGAGGTGCTCGCTACGCGCGAAACGCTGGCGGAACTGTCGGCAGATCAGCTGGCCGCGATGGACTTCCCGGCGGGCACACTTGCCGTTAATGTGCCGGGAATCATTGGGCCGTTTGGCGTCGAAGTGGGTATGAGCATTGAGGAACTGCAGAACCAGGTGGAAGGCATAGCGTTGGATGACGACCAAATGTACCGGAAGCGTTATGATAGAAAGCTGGAGAATGGGGAGATCATGAACTGCACGCTATTTGCTGAAGTGCAGGATGATTCGGTGGCAAAATATACCATGTTGCGCTCGTTCCGGTTGCCCTGACAAAAGGGTCGATGCAAAAGATGGGGCTGTCGTGCTGGAACAATGCCAGCACGACAGCCCTTTTAAACTTTTAAGCCCGTGATGCTGTTGGATTCGTCGACGAATTATGCTACAATGTTGGTGAGGTGAGCGACATGGCAATCATTAAGCCGGTTACGGATCTGCGCAACTACGGTGAGGTGCTTCGGGATTGCGTCGATGGTCGTCCGGTCTATTTGACGCGGAATGGCCACGGCAAGTATGTTCTGCTGGATATGGAGACATACGAAAAGCAGCAGGCCAAGCTCGAGCTGTTCGCCAAGCTGGCCGAGGGCGAGGCTTCGGTTCGGAAGGAAGCGGATTGGCTGTCGACCGAAGAGCTGCGCGCGAAGCTGGGGGTGTGAGCGATGCCCCGGCTGCATTGGACGCCCAAGGCGCATGAGGATTTGGATGCGATCAAGCGTTATATCGAGGACGACGATCCCGAAGCCGCTGTGCGTGTGGTGCTGGGCATCATTGAGCGAGCAGAGCAGCTGCGAGACTTTCCGGAGAGCGGTCCATTGCAGCGCGAAAAGCGTTGGCAGCGCGATACGATGCGCTTTTTGACGGTGGAAAGTTTTCTGATCTTTTATAAAGTCGATGCGGAGTTTGTTTCGATCATCCGTGTATTGCCCGCTGCCCGCGATTACAGGAGCGTGTTGTATTAAGCTGGATTCCCGATACAGCGGAAACCCTCGCCCCCTGCCTGCATAGTATGTCGAAAGGGGAGGGAGCGCCATGAGCCTTTCGGAACTCAAGACCAAGGAAGTCATCAACGTGCCCGATGGCCGTTCGCTGGGCAAGGTGATCGACCTAGAGTTTTGCGCGCAGGATGGCTGCGTGGATGCCATCGTCGTGCCCGGTTCGTTCAGCGTGGGCAACCTGCTCAAGGGTGAGCGCACCGGTATCGTCATCCCGTGGTCGCTGATCCAGAAGATTGGCGACGACGTGGTGCTAGTTTGTCTGCCGGAGGGGGAGTAGCGGCGCGGGCGCCGTATCGGGGTTAAAGAAATATAGCAGCGAGTGGGTGATTTGGTCGTTTTCCAGAAAGAGATTGAGCATGATCCGTGTCTCGCCAACCTGCCAGAGCGCGTCATAGGAAACATCCCCCGCGCGCAGCGCCTTGCTATGCTCTGCGGGGTTGTTTTTGTATCGCTCGTTGTCCCAGGTTGTGTTGTCCTGCAGCGGCGAGCCGTGGTAACCGGTGAGCACGGCTTTGAGCATTGCATAATCCTCGATGCATTCATCAGGCGCTTCTTCGTCGACGATGAACTGAATCAGCACGCTGTCAAGGGTATCGGCGTCCATTAAAAAGCGATAAGCGATGTGGGCGTAATGAAGCGCAACGCGCTGGTTGGCATACACCAGCGCGTTCAACTTGATCGAATCGGGCTCGTGCCCCATGGCGGCGATTACCTGTGCTTGCGTCATACCCGGCGAGACTTTCAGCACCGAGAAGGCGGTTGCTGCTTCGGGGGGTGTCAACAAGGCCAGCGGCTCGAAGGGAAAGGAGCGCGTTTGCGCGCGGGGACTGTCGGGATCGCCCCGTGTACCCGCGAATGCGCATCGGGTTTCTGGCAGTCCTGTATCGGGGTTTATCCACCAGGTTAGGGTGACAAGCGCATCTTGAAAATGCCAGAGGGATGTTCTTTCCTCGACGGTTTGGGTGACATCGGAAGGTTTACCGTATTTTTTGCGAAACATGTCTGACAAGGCAGCGTAAGCTTCACCGGGGTTTCCCAAGTTGCTGCCTGCGGGCGCGTCGAATATCACGTTGCAATAAAAGCCAGTCAACTCAGGGTACGGCATCTCAAGGAGCACGAGGGCTTTCGCCGACAGGCCCCAAACCGTTGGTTTCTCGAAGTAGTAAGCGCTGGGTTCTTCCTGCATTTTGCCGAAGTCGCAGCCGCTTGTCTCAAGCAGCTCCTCGATCTGCGCCGGCGTGGAAATCCGTATGGCGGTATGTACGAAATCCCATGCATTCGCCTGCGCGGCACAGGCCAGCGGCAGCAACAGGAGCAGCAGCAGCGCGCCCATCCGTATTTTCATGTCGATTCTCCTTAGAAAAATTTCCGGATGAAGACAGTATGCACAAAATGGAACAAAATGTAAAATCAATCGGTACGACGGTCTACCGAAAGCACGCCTCTGCCACATCGCGGAATACGCTGCCGACATACGTCACATCCGGCGCGTTGAGCGACAGGACCACTACGGCGATTTCAGGATTTTCGTTGGGTACGAAACCCACCGCCCAAGTGGCGCCGCCCATGCCCGTCTCCGGTGATTGGCTCTGCACGAGCATGCAGCCGATTTGTGCGCGGTATGTAAAATCCATAAAGGTTTTGCCTGCATGGCCGGTGGCGTCGGTTATGCCGCGCAGCCCGTCACGCACGTGCGGCAGATACGGGCCGATCACATCGGTGAGATCCAGCGCGACGACGGGCGGATTGGCGGCGTCTTGCGCCAGCGAAAGATCGTATACCGTGCCGCCGTTGGCCAGCGCCGCGTAGTAACGCGCCATGGCGACCGGTGTTACCTGCGTGAAGGAGTTGCCCACCGCTGCCTCGACGGTTTGCGTGCCGCCCCACTTGATGTCGTTGAGCCACAGGTAGATCGGGCCGATGCAGGCCTGCGTATAGCGGATCGATTCAGGGAAGGCTAAGTCGCGCTCAAGGATGCCGCGGATGGCTTTCACCCAATGCTCTTGCGAGTAATCGAGGGACATATGCATCAGCGCTTCGGTGCAGGCGTTAATCGCCTCGTCGCTTGGCGAGAGGCCGCCGCCCTTCGCTTGCAACCGCAGGTGCTGCGCGATGGAGGCCTGAACCTGTGCCGGGTATACGGTAGGCTGCGCCGCCACCGGCAGCGCAGGGTCGTATAGGTTCTTTGGCGTGGCCAGTACGCCGACTGCCTCGCCGGGAAGGTTTAGACCGCTGGGTCGATCCAGCCCTAGCGCCTGCGCCATCATTGCCCAAGGCTCCGCGCCGGTGCGCGAGGCAATCTCAAAGAAGTAATAATCGCAGCCGTAGCGCAGCGCGTCAACGAAGTCTAGGTTGGCGTGAAGTTCCGGCCGGTCGGTCCAGCAACGGGGCGGATCGGTCTTGTCATAGCGATCAAAGGCGCCAAGGTCGCTGATGCGCTCCTCGGGCGTGACGCTGCCCTGCGCAAGCGCCGCCAGCCCGGTCAGCGGCGTCAGCGTGCGCCCCGGTGTGGCGCGGGCGGTCAGCGCCATGGGCATGTCGCCGCCTGCGTTGTCGGCCATAACCAGCACGCGCCCGTGCATGTCGACCGCTACCACCGCAATGCGCATGCCCTGCTCGCGGGCATCGGCCTTGCTTAGCGCATCGATGGCAGCCTGTTGCAGCGATGTATCCGGGAGCGAAATCTCGGCGCTGGCCGCGCTTGCGAGCAGAAGATGTACCGCCAGCGCGGCGGAGAAAAGCCTGCGCGTGATGGAATGCATAGACAACCCTCCTTTTGAAGTCTAACGAATCAAGCGTGGGTTTGTTTCCAAATATGTAAGGAATTGCATAAAAAAAGGAGCCGCCGGAATAAACCGGCGGCTCCGAGTCGATTTGTTGAGGTATGCGATGGGGCTTAGAACATGCCCTTGGTGATGACGGTATTGGAGATCGCGAACAGCGTCACCAAGAACGAGTTGATGAACGCGCCGGTCCAGATCGAACCGGTTTTCTTGAAGAAGATGCGCGTGATGACCGTGGTGACCGGCAGGATGAACAGCATGTTCCACACGAACAAACCGGCCAAGGCGCTGGTCATCTTGGGATCGGAGGGATAGGGGACATACTCGAACAGCTTGATGCCGGTCAGCTTCAGCGCGCCGTAATCCAGCAGCGTGAGCACCGCGAGGCCGCCGATGGACGCCAGAATCATCAACAGCACGTTCTTCCATTCCTTTTCGCCGCGGATGCGGGTGAAGGAGTTGAGCGTCAGCGCGGTGACGATGAAGAAGATCGCGAAGAAAGGCAGGTACTTGAGCAGGATGCCGAACTTCATCGCGTTGAGCGGACGGAAGCTGAATACCCAGAAGCGGAAGTCCACCATAAAGAAGAAGTTGGCGAGCACCAGCAGCGCGTACCCGGCGAGGAAGGTGATGGCGGCCAGCAGCAGCGCCTTGAAGAAGGACTTTGCATCGGTCTTGACGCCGAGGTTGTTCACCGTGGCGCCATTCTTCTTCATCAGGAAGCGGTAGGTGAGCAGGAAGGCCGCCAGCAGGATCAGGCCGACCACCACGTTCAGCAGCACGATGCCGTTTGCCGCCGGGAGCACGAAGTAATTGTTGGCAGGCAACACGATGGGCACGGTGCGCCCCATGTTGGGAATATCGATGCAGTAACCGACAAACCAATAGAACAGCAGCGGCGCGGGCAGCAGGCAGGCCGCGTAAATCAGCCAGTAGGTCAGGCGGCTCTTCTTGCTGTCCACGATGGTGGGAGCGATCGGTTCCGGCTTCACGATGGAGGCGAAGAAGGGAACCTTCAGCAGTAGCAGGCCGAACGCGGCCAGGAAGATAAAGAAGCCTGCCATGGCGACGCCGGTGCCGATCTCCTTCCAAAGCCAAGTTTGGCTGGCGGGGGAGACGGTCTCCTTGCCGGCCTTGAGCGTGATGTCGAAGTAGTCGAGCACATAGCGCTCCGCCGTGGGCGAGAAGTGTACGCGCGGGTGATCGATCTTGGGTTGATAGAGCACGCGCAACGTTCCCTTGGCAGCGGCCTCGACGGCCTGCTCGCGCGTCAGTTCCACATCGGAACCGAAGTTGTAATAGGAGCCATACTTGGCGCCCGAGAAGCCCATGCCGGCCACTGCTTTGGGCGCGATGTTGATGTCGCTGCCCTTTTTAACGCCCCACATGTTCTCGGCCCATTCGTCATACTGGCCGTAGAGATCCGCGACGCTGACGGGATAATTGCCGTAGGCCAGCACGCCGTCCTTATCGAGAACGAAGGCGTTGGAGGTCAGCAGCAGCGCCTTGGGTACCGCGATGGAGGGATCGGCGGCGTTAGCCGGAAAGGCGCGCATCGCAGCGTATTGGATCACCGCGCAGCCCATCGAATGGCCGACCATGCCGATATTGGCTTTGTCAACGAACGGCAAGGAGGCAACGTATTGCAGCGCGGCATATCCGCCCATGTCGGGCACCACGCCGTTGTGGTTCACGTTCACGGTGTTCAGCCCCGAGTCGCCGTGAGAGTAGGCATCGATGGCCATCACCACGTAGCCGCGCTTGGATAGCTCAATGGCGTTCATATCCTGCACTTCGGCGGTGTTGTTATAGCCGTGGCTGGCCACCACCGCCGGAGCGGGCTGCTCGTTTGTGGCGGTTTTCGGCGTGTACAGCAGCGCGTGCAGCATGATTCCGTCTTCGGTCACGAAGTTGATCGACTGCACCTTGACCGCGCCACCGCTGGTGTGCGCGATGGAGGCTACGACGGATCCGACCAATACCAATGCCAGAGCAATACAGAGCCATTTCTTCGCATGTGTTTTCATGATATCCCTCCGCGTTTGTTTGTAAGTTGAGGAATGAGTCCATTACGATGAGCCGACCCCTGCCGCTATCCTCCTTTCGCAATAGCCGCTTCGATATTCCGAACACCTGTATATAACCTGTATATACATTTGACTGTCCAAAGTTTAGCAAGAAAGTTGTAAAACGTCAACAAATTTCGACAAAAAATAAATCTCCCTCCGGCGAGAGCCGGAGGGAGACGAAAAGGAGCGGTTTTTTACTTCTCGAGATAGGCTTTTTGGAAGAACTTATAGCCCAGCGGGGTGATGCCCCAATCCTTGAGCTTCGGATTTACGCCCCACTCGTCGGCGTAGTAGTACACCGGCGCGCAAGCCCAATCCTGGCCGATGAGGATGTCCTCGGCCTCGTGCAGCAACGCGTCACGCTTGTCGGGATCCTTCTCGGCGAAGGACTCGGCGATCTTGGCATCGTACGCGGGGTTATTGTACTTGCCGTCGTTGTTGCCGGAGGTGGAGAGGAACAGGGTGAGCATGGTGGCGGGATCGTTGTAGTCGCCGATCCAACCGTTGCGCGCGATGTTGAAGTTGCCTTCGCGGCGGTCGGCGGTAACGGTGGCCCACTCCGCCACGCGGATCTCGATGTCGACGTTCAGCACGTCCTTCCACATCTTCTGGATCGCCTCGGCGATCATGATGTGGCCGGTGTTGTCGTTGAGCAGGTACTCGATCTTCGGGATGCCTTCGCCGTTGGGGTAGCCAGCCTCGGCCAGGGCTTCCTGGGCGAGCTTCTTGTTCTCCTCATACTGGGCGGGGGCAACGTAGGTCGCGTATCCGTCGCGGAACAACTTGGAGGCACCGGAGGTCTTGAAGCCGGTGCCGACAAACGCTTCGGCGGGGGCGACGGAGCCCTCGCGCAGCACGTTGGCGATGAAGTCAGTGTCGATGGCCAGCGTCAGCGCCTTGCGCACCAGCACGTTGTCCAGCGGCGGCTTGCCAAAGTTGAAGCTGACATAGTAGGTGCCCAGCTGCGGGATGGCGCCATAGAGGCCGTCGGCCTTGAGGGCCTTGATTTCTTCCTGCGGCATGCTGTCGATGTAGTCGGCCTCGCCAGCGCGCAGGGCGGCCAGATCTGCCTTGTCGTCGCTGAGGAACAGCCAGTTGATCTTGGCGGGCTTGATGCTAGCGGCGTCCCAGTAGCCCGGGTTGGGCACGGACACCATCTTCTCATCCAGCGTGAAGCTTTCCATCTGGAAAGCTCCGTTGGTCAGGTAGGTCTCGGGGCTCTTGATCCAGTTGTCGTCGCCGGCCTTGGTGATGGCGTCCTCGCGCAGCGGGGAGAACACCGGGAAGGCGGCGATTTCCGCGAAGAAGGGACAGGGCTTTTCGAGGGTGATCTCGACGGTCTTGTCGTCGATGGCCTTGATGCCCAGCTCGGTTTTTTCCATCTTGCCTTCAACGATGGCGGCGCCGTTCTTGATGAAGCCGCCCATGTCCATCGCGTAAGGCGCGGCCAGCTTCGGGTCGACCAGGCGGCGATAGGCGAACACGAAGTCGCCAGCCTTCACGGGCTCGCCGTCGGACCACTTGGAATCGCGCAGGTGGAAGGTCCAGGTCATGCCGTCCTCGGATACGTCATAGCTCTCGGCCATGCCGTACTCGACGCCGGAACCATCCCACTTATAGCGCATGAGCGGCTCAAACTGATGAACGGCGTAGCAAGCGCCATCCACCGCTGAGTTGCGGGTGGGGTCGATGGTTTCCGGAGAGGTAGCCAGGGAGATGTTGAGTTCGTCGCCACCGTTCTCGGAGGCCAGCGCGATGCTGGTCAGCATCGTCAGGCACAGCGCGAGAACCAGCACCAGAGACAACAGTTTCTTCATAGACCGATTCCCCTTTGCTTTTTATTCCATAACAAACGGACAAACATCCGCTGCTTTGGCAGAATGGAATACCGCGCTTACAATAGGTGGCATGCGGCAAAGTGCCCGGGCGAAACTTCCTTCATGACGGGTGCTTCCTTTGCGCAGCGCTCGGTGGCGTGCGGGCAGCGGGTGCGGAAGTAGCAGCCGCTGGGCGGGTTGATGGGGCTGGGTACGTCGCCCTGCAAGATGATGCGCTGGCTGGCGCGCGAGGTTTTGGGATCCGGCACCGGCACCGCCGAAAGCAGCGCCTGCGTGTAGGGGTGAACGTGATGGTGATACAGCTCATCGGAATCGGCCAGCTCTACCAGCTTGCCTAGGTACATCACGCCGATGCGGTCGGAGATGTAGCGCACCACCGCCAGATCGTGGGCGATGAACAGGTAGGTCAGCCCCATGCTCTGTTGCAGCTCCACCAGCTTGTTGATGACCTGCGCCTGTATCGATACGTCCAGCGCCGAAATCGGCTCGTCGCAGATGATAAACTCGGGCTGCAGCGCCAGCGCGCGGGCGATGGAGATGCGCTGCCGCTGCCCGCCGGAGAACTCGTGGGGGTAGCGGTTCATATGCTCGGTATTCAGCCCCACCAAGTTAAGCTGCTCAATGATTTTATCGCTGCGCTCCTTGGCATTTGCGTAGCTCTTGTTGATGTCCAGCGGTTCGCCGACGATGTCGCCCACCGTCATGCGCGGATTGAGCGAGGAATAGGGATCCTGCAGCACGATCTGCATGCGCTTGCGGTAGGGGCGCATGTCGCCCTTGGTGATGTCCTTGCCGTCGAACTCGATGGTGCCGCCGGTGGGCTCGTAGAGGCGCAGCACCGTACGGCCGAAGGTCGACTTGCCGCAGCCCGATTCGCCCACGAGGCCGAAGGTTTCGCCGCGGCTGATGTGCAGCGAAATGCCGTCCACCGCCTTGACGTAGCTCTTGCCCTGCAACAAACCGCCCTTGATCTGGAAGTGCTGCTGAAGGTTTTCGACCCGGAGCAAAACTTTCTCGCTCATGCGTTTTCCTCCTTCGCGGCCTGAGGCGCTTGGGTAGGCTCGGTGCAGGCGTGCAGCCAGCACCGGGCTTGATGGCCGTCGCTGAATTCGAATATCGGCGGCTCCTCGCGCAGGCAGATCTGCATGCAGCGATCGCACCGGGAGGCGAAGGGGCAGCCCGCGGGCAGGTTGAGCAGGTCGATGGGCGTGCCCTCGATGGGGGAGAGCTGTTCGCGCTTGCCGGCGTCCACTTTGGGCAGGCAGGCCAGCAAGCCGCGCGTGTACGGGTGCTGGGGGGCATAGTAGATATCGTCGATGCTGCCCGACTCCACCACGCGCCCGCCGTACATCACCAGCACGCGGTCGCAGATGTCGGAGACGATGCCCAAATCGTGCGTAATCAGGATCACCGCCGCGTCGATCTCCTTGCGCAGCGACTTCATCAGGTCGAGGATCTGCGCCTGGATGGTGACGTCCAGCGCGGTGGTGGGCTCGTCGGCGATGAGCAGCTTGGGGCGCATCGCCAGCGCCATAGCGATCATCACGCGTTGGCGCATGCCGCCGGAAAGCTCGTGCGGATATTGCTTCATGCGGCGCTCGGGGTTGTTGATGCCCACCATGCGCAGGCCTTCCATGGCCCGATTGCGGGCCTCTCCGGCACCGATCTTGCTGTGGCAGAGGATGGTTTCGGTCAGCTGGTTGCCGATGGTGTAGACCGGGTTGAGGCTGGTCATCGGGTCCTGAAAGATCATCGCGATTTCCTTGCCGCGAATCTCCCGGATCTGCCGCTTGCTCATCGAGAGAACGTCCTGCCCGTCGAAGGTCATGCTGCCGCCCACCACTTTGCCGGGGTAGGAGAGCAGGTGCATCAGCGCGCTGACCGATACGCTCTTGCCGGAGCCGGACTCGCCCACGATGCCCAGCACCTCGCCCTTGTCCAGCGTATAGTCCATGCCGTTTACCGCCTTGACCTCACCGGCGGGGGTGAAAAAGGAGATGTGCAGATCATCTACTGTCAATAGCCTTTCGGCGTTTGATTTTTCCATTTTTAGGCCTTCCTTCCGTTTGCGATCATCGCGCAGAATGGGGGCGTTTACCCGCGCAGGCGCGGATCCAGCGCGTCGCGCAGGCCGTCGCCGAATTGGTTAAACGAGAGGATAATCAGCGCGATCATCGCCGCGGGGAACAGCATCAGGTAGGGATAGCTGGCCAACCCGTCCAACGCCTTGCTTGCCAACGAACCCAGCGAAGCCATCGGCGCCGCCACGCCCAGCCCCATGAAGCTTAGGAAGCTTTCGGTGAAGATGGCGGTGGGGATTTGGAACATGGCGGTGACCAGAATGGTGCCGATGGCGTTGGGCAGCAGGTGGCGGCGGATGATACGTCCGCCGGAAGCGCCCAGCGCCTTGGCGGCAAGCACATATTCATTTTGCTTGAGCGAGAGCATCTGGCCGCGCACCATGCGCGCCATGTTGACCCAGTAAAGCATCGCGAACGCGATGAATACCGATACGATGGCGGTACCCATACGGAAGTTGGGCAGCGCCGTATCCAGAAATGCTTTTAAGCTGATTTGCAGGATGATGATGACCAGTATATCGGGGATCGAGTAGAGGATCTCGCATATTCGCATGATGAGGTTGTCGACCCAACCGCCGAAGTAGCCGGAGATCGAGCCGACCAGCGTGCCGATGAACACCACCATGATCGCGCAGAACACGCCGATGGCCAGCGAGATGCGGGTGCCGATCATCGTGCGCACCAGCATGTCACGGCCCAAGTTGTCGGTGCCGAAGGGGTGCTCGGCGCAGGGCGCCATGCGCTCGTGGCCGCGGGTCTGGTCGTCGTAGGAATACTTGGTCATGTACGGCCCGGCAAAGGCGAACAAAAAGATCAGGATAATCATAATCAGCGAGCCGACCGCCACCTTGTTCTTCATGAACCGACGGCGCGCGTCCTGCCAATAGGTGGTGCTTTCGCGCATGATGACGCGCTGCGTCTTCTGCTCCTCGGTTGCTGGTTCCATGTCTTGAATATTCAGATGGAAGCTGCCCGGCTTCATGTATTTTTTAATGGTGAGCTCGCCGGTAAGTTTCTCGGCCTCGGAAATCGGGCTCTTTTTCATGTTCATATTGTTATCCGTCATGCTCGCCACCTCCTAATACTTGATCCGCGGATCGACTACGGTATAGAGGATATCCACGATCAGGTTCGCAAGGATCAGGATGGCGGCGAAGAACACCGTGGTACCCATAATCATCGGATAGTCGCGCCCGCCGATGGAGTCAATGAAGTATCGACCCAGGCCGGGGATCGAGAAGATCTTCTCGATGACAAAGCTGCCGGTGAGCACCGCCGTGACCATCGGCCCCAAGTAGGTGATAACCGGGATCACCGAATTGCGCAGCGCGTGCTTGAACAGCACCACCTGCTCCGAAAGCCCCTTGGAGCGCGCCGTTTTGAGGTAATCCTGCCCCATCACGTCCAGCATGCTCGAGCGCATCAGCCGCGTGATGTAGCAGGTGGGCGAGAGTGAAAGCGCGAACACCGGCATGATGTAGTTGGCAGGCGTTTTCAGCCCCATGGTGGGCAGCCATTGCAGGTTCATGCCCAGCACGTAGAGCAGCGTCGTGGCGATGACGAAGCTGGGCAAGGCGATGCCCAGCGTGCAGATGAACATGATGATTCGGTCGATGAGTTTGTTGCGTTTATAGGCGGCCAGCACCCCGGCCGGGATGCCCACCGCCAGCCCCAGCAGGATGGCATAGCCGCCGATGCTGGCCGACACCGGAAATTTTTCGAAGATGATTTCGGTGACCGTATACCCCTTGCGCTTGAAGGAGATGCCCATATCGCCCTCGGTCACCAGCTTGGTCATGTAATTTTTATATTGCGTTGTGACCGGCTGATCCAAGCCGTAGCTTTTGTTCATGATCTCCATCATCTGCGGGGACACCTTCTCGCTGAGGAAGGGGCCGCCGGGGACAAGGAACATCAAAAAAAACGTAATGGTGGTGATAATAAACAACGTTAAAATCGCCATCAATACGCGCCTTGTGAAAAACCGGATCATGATTCCACACTCCTAACCGACATTCTATTGAATATGTATCAAAACCCGCATTCCGCGCGCTTCGATTGTGACGGAATAAATAGTTATTGAGATTATAGCATTGAATTTTCGTCCGCGCAACCGAAAGAGCAAATTTTCCAATGTGAAATAAAATGCAATTCGCCTGACAGATTTTTTCAAAAACCAAGGGCAGGCGAGGCGTTTTTCGCGATAATTGATGGGAAACGCCCGGAGAAGTTGCAGCAAGACGCGCATTAAAACGATGTAAACATAATAATTCGCTCTACGCTTTCTACCTTATAAGTACAAGCGATTGTGGTAGGGCTGCCGCCCGGCAACAACATTAAAGTTTGAGAGAAGATGCGAATTTAGAAAAAAGCACTGGACGGATCGGTATGAAATGGGTATAATACAGAATAATTCCTATAATATTTCTTTTGCGATGAAGGATGCCCGATCGGGCAGGGAAAGGACGGCCGCGTCATGAAATGTATGTACTGTAATTGCACCGATAGCCGTGTGGTGGATTCTAGGCCAACCGAGGAAGGCAACGCCATTCGCCGCCGCCGGGAGTGCGAGAACTGCGGTCGCCGTTTCACCACCTATGAAAAGGTCGATACCGTGACGCTGCTGGTCGTCAAAAAGGACAACCGCCGCGAGCCCTTCGATGCCGACAAGATCCGCCGCGGCCTCGTAAAGGCCTGCGAAAAGCGCCCCGTGGCGCTGGCCGACATCGACAAGCTGGTGCGCGAAATCGAGATGCAGGCCTACAACTCGCTGGAGCAGGAGATCAGCACCACCAAGATCGGCGAGATGGTGATGGAGGGTCTGCGCAAGCTGGACGAGGTGGCTTACGTCCGCTTCGCCTCGGTGTATCGCCAATTTCGCGACATCCAGTCCTTTATGGAGGAGCTCAAGCACCTACTGGTGGATGTCGATCTCAACAAATAAAACGCGCGGTATGCTTTTGCAGCCTCCCTATTGTGCGGGAGGCTGTTTTTTGCATGCGTTGGCTTCGCAAAGCGCCGCGTCCTCGCAGATGCAGGTCAGGTTTGGCGCGGGCGAATTTTCTTTGCCGACGGGGCGCGGTTCCCGGCTTTGCGGCGTTTGCAGGGTGCGCAGCGGCAGCCGCATGCTGGCGGCGTCGCAAGGGCAGCGCATGGCGGTGAACGTAAGATCGTACAAGGTGTTGGGCTGCATCCGTGACAACTGAAAGCTTCGTCCGTCGCGCAGCCAGAATATTTGCTCGTCCAGCGCTAGGCGCACCGCGAAGCCCTCGTCGGTATGGGCGAGGAGATGAGCGCCGGTGGCGGTGATGTCGTACATCGCGAGGAGGGTGTTGTGCGGCGCGGAAAGCCCGGGCGTGTGGAAGGAGAGCAGCGCGTATCCGTTGACAGGGTCGAAGTAGGGGAAAGCGTCGGCGCGCTCGGCGGGGGCATCGTGCGTCACCAGCAGCGCGACGTACCGCCGCGCAGGCGAAAGTCCGGTCAGCATGAAGGGGGAGCCGCGCTTGGTGGCTTCCGCCGGATAGGCGGATATCGCCGCCGGATCGTCTTGCGGGTACACCAGCAGCGTGCGCTCGCCCTTCTTCTCGCTGTATAGCATGAGCTGCACCGAGGTATCGTCTGGTGAGGCGCGGAAGATGACGGCGGTTTTGCCGGCGTAAGGAAGCGGCCTTTCCGCCTGCGCGCCCCCGGCGCCCGGCACGAGGAGAAGACAGGCAAGCACACCCGCGCAAAACGAACGAAATAGAGCGTTCATGGTTTTCCTCCTATCTCTACCCTTTTAAGATAGAAGGAAAAAGAAAGGATTATGAAAAAAGCGATCCCAAGGATTGCTCGGCATATTTGCCTGCCGCTTTGTGCACCCTTTCTTTGCTAAGAGAATGGCGATGAAGGGGTCGATGTTGCATGGCGCGCAAACCGGGGCGCAACTTTGGAACGAAACAGATCATAGGGGTATTATTGTCCGCGATGGTGATCGCGATCAATTATTCTCCGCAGATGACGCAATTGCGCGCGCTGCCGGAGGTGCTGCGCATGTACTCCGGACAGGAGCATGTGCTCAGCCTCGGCGTGCCGCTCAGCGTGCAGAGCGAGGGAACCACCGTGCTGGCCAGCGGCGACCAGTCGCTCGGCGATGCCATGCAGAGCACCGTGAGCCTAGCGCCAAGCAGCGCGGGGGAGTCGCAGCTGCGCTTTTCGCTGCTGGGTCTGCTGCCGGTTAAGAACGTAAAGGTGCAGGTGCAGCCTACGCGCACGCTGATCCCCGGCGGGCAGGCCATCGGCGTTGCGCTGCACACCGCGGGCGTGCTGGTGGTCGGCACCTCGGATATCTCCGGCGGACAGGAGCCCAATCCCGCCCGGCAAGCCGGACTGAAGCCCGGCGATTTGATCCGCACCATCAACGATGTGCCAGTGGAAAGCGCCGTGCATCTCTCCAGCATGGTCAACCAAAACGGCGCGCAGGCGATGCGCCTGGTCGTGGAGCGGCAAAACCGCAGCCTGCAAATGCAGGTGGTACCGGCGGTGGATCGCCTAGACGGCAACTACCGCCTTGGCGTGTGGGTGCGCGACAGCACCGCTGGTGTGGGCACGCTCTCGTTCTATGATCCGCAAACGCGGGCCTTCGGCGCGCTGGGGCATGCCATCACCGATGTGGATACCGGCATGGCGCTGACCGTCTCCGAAGGGCAGATTTTGCAGGCGCAGGTGGTGGATGTGCTGCGCGGCGAGCGCGGCGAGCCAGGCGAACTCAAGGGTTCCTTTTTAAAGGAAAAGAAGGTCATCGGCGATATTTCGAAAAACAACGTCTACGGCATCTACGGCTCGATGGCGCAGCCCGCCGCCGACGCGCTGTATCCGAACGGCCTGCCGGTGGGCGCGCAGAGCATGGTACACGAGGGCAAGGCCAGCATCCTATCCACGGTGGATGGGAACGGCGTGCGCGAATACAGCATCGAGATCGTGCGCTGCACGCCGCAGAGCCAAGCCGCGCAAAAGGGCATCGTTATCAAGGTGACCGATCCGGAGCTGCTTTCCAAGACAGGTGGCATCGTGCAGGGCATGAGCGGCAGCCCGATCCTGCAGGATGGGCATATCATCGGCGCGGTAACGCATGTGTACGTCAACGATCCTACGCAAGGCTACGGCATGTATATCGATTGGATGCTGGAGCAAACGGCGGGCAGGAGTGCTTCTCCGGACAAGGCAGCCTAAATTGAACGAATCCTCGATCTAGCGCAAGCAGATGCGGCGGGCAGCAGGAATTATCGCACTTGTGTCGAATGTACCAACAAAAGACGGGGGGACTCCGCGACGACCCGATCAACCGCTGTTGGAGGCACCCATGCGAGAAGAACCTGCGTCCGCGCGCGTGATCGTGGCGGACGATAACCAACGATTCTGCGATATGCTCTGTAAAAGCATAGACGCGACGCCCGGATTTCAAGTTGTTGCCAGCGTACACGACGGTATCAAAACTGTGGAACAGGTTCAGCAGCTATTGCCGGATTTGTTGATCTTAGATATCATCATGCCGCATCTGGACGGGCTTGGCGTGCTCGAAAAACTGCACGAGTGCCGCTTGGAAAAGATGCCGCGTGTCATCATTCTTTCCGGCATGGGGCAGGATGCCATCGCCAGCATGGCGCTCTCCTTGGGGGCGGATTACTACATGCTCAAGCCCTTTGATATGAACGCGCTGGTCAAGCGCGCCAAGGTGCTGATGGACGACCGGCTCGGCGGCATGATGCGCACCAACTACCAGCGGCGCGACCAGCTTGTGGTCTCCCTGCTGGGGCAGATCAACATGGCGCCCAACATCAACGGTTATCAGTACCTGCGCGAGGCCGTCAATCTGGTCAGCGTCGATATGTCGCTGCTGCGCAGCATCACCAACCGGCTTTACCCGATGCTCGCCGAGCACTTTGAGTCTACCCCCACCCGCGTGGAGCGCTCCATCCGCCACGCCATCGAAACCACCTTCAATAAGGGCAGCATGGATGTGCTCTACCGCTTCTTCGGCAACACGATGGATCCACAGAAGGGAAAGCCCACCAACAGCGAGTTTATCGCTATGCTGGC
This sequence comes from Eubacteriales bacterium, assembly GCA_031552825.1. Classification (GTDB taxonomy): domain Bacteria; phylum Bacillota; class Clostridia; order Christensenellales; family Aristaeellaceae; genus WQXF01. Next base: position 22,905 of record JAVBMD010000012.1, on the reverse strand, counting down.
CGAGTATGTGCGGATTGGGCTAAAGTAAACCTCTCGCTTTTTCTTGCGAACCGGTGTACAATGAGTACACCGGTTTTCTGTTTTTTCGATCCCTTACATGAGGTGAACAAAGTGGGAAAAAAGGCAATCTTGATCGTTTTGGACGGCGTGGGCATCGGCGCGTTGCCCGACGCGGCGCGCTACGGCGACGCGGGCGCGCATACCTTGGGGCACGTGTTGGCGAATTGCCCGACGGCGCTGCCTAACCTGCGGCGTCTCGGGTTGGCTAACATCGAGGGAAGCACGCTGCCCGACGCGGCGTCCGCGCCGCAGGGATGCTATGGCCGCATGCGCGAGCGCTCGGCGGGCAAGGATACCACCACCGGGCATTGGGAGATGTGCGGCGTGACGCTGGCGCAAGCGTTCCCAACCTTCCCGGACGGCTTTCCGGCAGAATTCATCCGCGCGTTCGAGGCCGCCATCGGCCGGGAGACGCTGGGCAATTACGCCTCCTCCGGCACCGAGATTCTCGAGGCGTTGGGCGCGCGGCATATGGCCAGCGGAAAGCCCATCGTCTACACCTCGGCGGACAGCGTGTTCCAGATCGCCGCGCACGAGGAGATCATCCCCATCGAGGAGCTATACCGCATCTGCGCCATCGCGCGGGAGCTGCTCACCGGCCCCTTGGCGGTGGGGCGGGTGATCGCGCGCCCGTTCATCGGGCAGGCTGGGGCGTTCAGCCGCACCGCGCGCAGGCGTGATTTTTCGCTGATGCCGCCGCCCACCGTGCTCGACGCGCTTTCCGGAGCGGGTCTGACCACCTATGGCGTCGGTAAAATCGAGGATATCTTTTGCCACAAAGGCCTCACGCGGTCGGATCATGCAGCCGGGAATCCCGCCTGCATCGAGGCGACGTTGCGCGCGATGCGCGAGGACTTCGACGGCCTGATCTTCACCAACTTGGTGGATTATGACATGGTCTACGGACATCGCAACGATGCCAAGGGCTTTGCAGGAGCGCTGGCTGACTTCGATGCCGCGCTGGAGCACATCATCGCCGCCATGGGCGGGCAGGATCTGCTGATCCTCTGTGCCGACCACGGCTGCGATCCTACCTATCCGGGCACCGACCACACCCGCGAGCACGCGCCGCTGTTGCTCTATGGCAAGGCGCTGCGCGGCGGCGTGGATCTGGGCACGCGCAATACCTTTGCCGATGTCGGCGCGACGGTGCTGGATTTCTTCGGCGTGGACAAGCCGGAGGCGCTGGCCGGGGAATCGGTGCTGGGGTTACTATAACAACACGCAGGAGGACAGACCATGATGAGCGATGCGATGAAACGAATTCAGGGCGCGGCGGAGGTTATCGAACAGCGCTGCGGGCGTGCCGATATCGGCGTGATCTTGGGTTCCGGTTTGGGCGACTACGCCGAGGCGCTGGAGGGCGCGCAGGTGTTGCCCTACGCCGAGATCCCCGGCTTTCCGGTATCGACGGTGCCCGGCCATGCCGGGCAGTGGTGCTGCGGCACGCTGCATGGCAAGCGCGTGGCGATGATGCGCGGGCGCTTTCATTACTACGAGGGATATTCTCTGCAGGATGTGACGCTGCCGGTGCGCGTGATGCAGCAGTTGGGCGTGCGCACGCTGATCGTCACCAACGCCGCCGGGGGCGTCAACACCGCCTTTCATCCCGGCGACCTGATGGTCATCGACGACCTAATCAACATGACCGGCGCCAACCCGCTGTTCGGCGAAAACCTTGATGCCTTCGGCCCGCGCTTCCCGGATATGTCCAAGGCCTTCGATCCGGAGCTGCGCGCGCTGGCGCACCGCTGCGCCAAGGAAAAGGGCATCGCGCTGCGGAGCGGCGTCTACGCGCAGATGACCGGCCCCTGCTTTGAAACCCCGGCGGAGATTCGCATGCTGCGCACGCTGGGCGCCGACGCCGTGGGCATGTCCACCGTGCCGGAGACCATCGTCGCGCGCCATGGCGGCATCCGCGTGCTGGGCATCTCCTGCATCACCAACATGGCGGCGGGCATCCTCGATCAGCCGCTCAATCATGAGGAAGTGATGGAGACCGGCGAGCGGGTGAAGCATACCTTCCGCGCGCTGCTGGATGATATCATCGCGCAGGCATAAAAGGTTAACTGACAACCATATCCATACAAATTCTCGCATGAAAAAATCTCTCGCAGGGCAAGCTTTGCCCATCAGGAGCGGGAGGTTTTTTATGATGAAATATAATCAATGGTTCCGGCGCGGCGCGGCACTGATCTGCGCGCTGGCGCTGTGTTGCGCCGCCTCGGCGGCGGGCGCGGCGGAGTCGGTTTCGGCGTTTGCTGATACCACGCAGCAGGTTGCGCCGCTGGAAACCGCGCCCTCGATCAAGATGGACGCCGTGTCCGCCGTGCTCATCGAGGCCTCCACCGGCCAGCCGATCTTCGCCGTCAACGCCGATGAGCGCCGCCCGGTGGCCAGCATCACCAAGCTGATGACCATCCTGCTGACGCTGGAGGCGCTGGATGCGGGCGAGGTGAAGCTGGAAGATCAGGTGCTGTCCAGCTCGCGCGCTTCCGGCATGGGCGGCAGCCAAGCATTGCTCGACGGCAACCAGTACTACCGGCTGGAGGATTTGCTCAAGTCCACCATCATTGCCAGCGCTAACGATGCCGCCGTTGCGCTGGCCGAGCATCTGGCCGGGGCGGAGGAGGTGTTCGTGCAGCGCATGAACGCCCGCGCGCAGGAGTTAGGGCTGGACAACACGCGCTACGCCAACTGCACCGGACTGCCCGCAGACGGGCAGTATACCACCGCGCGCGACGTGGCCGAGCTTTCGCGTCGGCTCGACGCGCATCCGCGGTATTATAACTACAGCACCATTTGGATGGATACCATCACCCACAAGGGCGGGCGCGTGACCGATCTGACCAATACCAACCGCCTCGTGCGCTTCTACGAGAATTGCGACGGCTACAAAACCGGCTCCACCAATGAGGCGCGCTATTGCGTTTCAGCCAGCGCCAAGCGCGGCAACTTGCGGTTGATCGCTGTGGTGCTGGGTTCCTCGGGTAGCCAAGCGCGCTTCGATACCGCGCGCGCCATGCTGGACTACGGCTTTGCCAACTACCAGCTTGTGCAGGCCGCCAAGCGGGGCGAGAAGGTGGGCATGCAGGTGGCGGTGCGCCGCGGCGCGCAGGATGCCGTCGACGCCGTGATCGGCGAGGCGTTGTCGCTGCTGATGCGGCGCGGTGAGGAAAAGAGCCTGAGCCTAGAAGCTGTGCTGCCCGATAGCGTCAGCGCGCCGATCCGCGAGGGAGAGGCGCTGGGCGAGGTGCGTGTGCTCCGCGATGGGCAGGAAATCCGCCGCCTGCCGCTGGTGGCCGCAGGCGAGGTGCTGCTGCCCGGCATGTTGGAGGGGTTGCTGCGGATCTTGCAGGGTTGGCGGTTCTAATCCTTTGACATACAGTAACCGGATTCAGGACCGGGTTCGGGGCATAGGGAGCCTCGAACCCGGTTTTCGTTTGTTTGCGCCAAACATTGCGCAACCCTCCCGCCTGCTGTATAATAAGCCGATACCAGCTTTTGACGGGAGGAAAACCATTTTGCTAGAATTGCTGCAAAAAAACCCCACGCTATTTTTCCAGCTGGCGATGTACCGCGTTCCGGCGCTGATTATCTCGCTTTCCTGCCACGAATGGGCGCATGCGTGGGTGGCCAACCGCTGCGGCGATCCCACCGCGCGGCTGATGGGGCGCATGACCTTCAATCCCCTGCGCCATCTCGATGTGTTGGGTACCCTGATGATGCTGACCGTGGGTTTCGGCTGGGCCAAGCCGGTGCCGGTGAATCCGCGCAATTACCGCAACGGCAGGAGCGACGATCTCAAGGTGTCGGTCGCCGGGGTTACCGTCAACCTGATCCTGTTTTTGCTGGCCACGGCGCTCAGCGTTGCGCTCAATGGCTTTCTGTGGAACGCCGATGCAATCGAGTACTTGGGTTCGCGCACCTTCTTGGATCTGTTCGGCTATAATTACGCGCTGATTCAGGGCGCGAACAATTTTAGTCCCCTCATTCGCAACTTCTCCTTGGCGCCGGTGCTGGCATTCCTATCGCTCTTCGCGCAGATGAACCTGTCGCTGGCGATATTCAACCTATTCCCGATTCCGCCGCTGGATGGCTATCATGTGTTCGATGATCTGCTGTTTAAGGGCGGCCTGCGCTTACCGCCGCAGTTCATGCAGGGCGGCATGGCGATCCTGCTGCTGCTTTCCTACACCACCGACATTGTCAGCGATGTGATCTACTTTTTCGCATCCAACATTCAAGGCGGCGTGCTCACGCTGTTTTTAGCGATGACCGGCGGGGCCTGATGCTCGAAGCTGTTTTCTCCCGCGAAGCGGGAAAAAATCGCTAGAAAACTTTTGTCTGAGCGGAGGAAACGCATGGCCTACGAAGTACAACTCAATCAATTCGAAGGGCCGCTCGACCTGCTGCTGCACCTCATCAGTAAGGCCAAGGTTGATATTTGCGATATTTTTGTATCGGAGATCACCGAGCAGTACTTAGCCTCCATGCAGGGCATCGACTCGCTGGATATGGATACCGCCAGCGAGTTTTTGACCATGGCGGCCATGCTGCTGGAGATCAAATCCCGCGCGCTGTTGCCGCGCATGCCCGCCCCGGAGGAGGAAGGCGAGGAGTCGCCGGAGCAAGCGTTAATCCGCCGCCTGCACGAGTACAAGGCCATCAAGGAAGGCGCGGGGGAGATGCAGAGCATCGAGCAGGCAGCGCGGGCGGTGTTCTCCAAGCTGCCCGAGGAATACCCGCTGCCGCCTCCCAGCTTTCAGCTGGATAACCTGACGATGGATGGGCTGGTCGCCGCCTTTCGCCGGTTGATGCTCCGCGCCGTCGAGCCCGAGGAGGTGGTACACGCCGCACGCGAGATCGTGCGCGAAACTTACTCGATTCAGGAATGCGTGTTCCGCATCTCCTCGCGCATTCGGCGCGGGCCGGTAGCCTTTACGCATCTGTTTTCCGAGCGCCCCACCCGTGACGAGGTGGTGACGCTGTTTATGGCGCTGCTGGAGATGCTGCGCATGGGGAAGCTGCACATTGAGCAGAGCGAAGTGTTCGGCGAGATTATGCTGAAGTCGAGCGGCGGGAGGGAAGCCCTTGGAGCGGAATGAGTTGAGCGCCATCATTGAGGCCATCCTGTTCGTGGCCGGGGAGCCGGTGGAGCGGGATGCGCTGCTGGAGGCGCTGGAGGTTACCCCGGAAGAGCTCAAGGACGCGCTGGACGCGCTGGATGGCGAATATGAATTTGGCAAGCGGGGCATCCGCCTGCTGCGCTTTGGTAGTTGCGTGCAGCTGGCCACCCGGCCGGATTACGCGCCCTACGTGGAGCGGCTGCTGCAGCCGGTGCAGAAGCAGTCGCTTTCGCAAGCCGCGCTGGAGACGTTGGCGGTGGTCGCCTACAAGCAGCCGGTGACGCGCAGCGAGGTGGAAGCCATCCGCGGCGTAAAGTGCGATTATTCGATCTCCTCGCTGGTGCAAAAGCGAATGATTCAGGATATCGGCCGCAAGGAGGCGCTGGGCCGCCCCATCCTCTACGGCACCACCGATGAATTTTTGCGCCACTTCTGCATCTCCTCGCTGGAGGAGTTGCCGGAGATCGACCTTTCCGTGCCGCTGCAGGCCGAGCTGGCCGAAGGAGAGGATGCGCCCACCGTGCAGCAGCTCATGGCGCAAAGCGCCGAGGAGACGCTCGAGGAAACCGAATAATAAAAGCCAGCGCCGCGCGGGGAAATCCCGCGCGGCGCCGTTGTTTGAATGCAGATGTCTATCGCCTCGGCGTAAACTCCACTTTGCTGGGATGAATGTAGGCGAGCTGCCCATCCTCCGGCAGATAGAAGGCATACCAGCCCGAGGCGTCGGCGCCGACGACGTAGAATACATCGCCCTTGCGTACCCGTGTGAGCACCTTATAATTGGTGCTGCCGCCCTCGCGCACGTTGGTGCCGCTCTCCAGCACCACGATGCGGCCGACGGAATCTTCCGGCCAATTGATGGGATCCGGCAGGCCGTTCGCCACGGATGCCGGGGTGCCGGTGCTGCCGGTGAACTGGTCGCCGTCGCGCAGCAGCGCCACCTTGGTGACGGTAACCGTCGTCTCGCTGGACTCCTTTGCGTTGGCGTTCAGCGGCAGGGTGATGGATTCGCCTAGATCCAGCGATGCGAGAGATGCTTCCAGCTCGTATCCCTGCCATATACGGCCTGCTTTTGTCTTATCCCAGATCGAGAAGGAGAACCGCACCACGTCTTCGCCGATCAGGTAGAATGGCGTGTTATCATCCATCCCGGTTTGCCTGCCGATGATCTCGTTGGCTTGCGTGACCTGCGCATAGGCGTACCAACTATCGCGGAAGGGGTTTCGCAGGTTGCTGACAACGCTGAAGATCGAATCCTCCACCACTCCCTCGGTCTCCGCCTTATATAGATAGAGCTTTTCGGGCAGGTACTGATAGCCGGTGGCGACGGCGCGAAGCGCGCGCGACTTGCCGCCGAACGGCGCGCCCACCGTGGAAAATGAAAACTCGATCTGGTCAAAGCCCCCAGCTGGAGTGGCTGTGCGATCCTTTGCCTCGTCCAAATGAATTTGCAGCGCGATGAGCCCTTCGGGTGCGGGCAGCGCCTTTACCTCGGAAGGATCGAGCTGTCGAGTATGGATTGACGACATAATGTCGTCTTGCGCGATGTAAAAATCGGCGCTGACGAGCAGCGTTTCGGCAGGAATGCCGATGTCGGCAAAGTAGTAGATGCCCGATCCCCGGGCGGCGACGGCGCGCTCTTCTTGCGAAAATTCCGCATGGGCGACGCAAGGCGGCAAAAGCAGCGCGGCGAACAAAGCGAGCAGACGCGTGTACCGAGAAAAACCCTGCATAACGCGAAACACCACCTTTTTGTGTATTTCTTCCATATCATCATAGCGCATTATTTTTCCATGTCAAGCAAATAGTACATGCTGTGGGGAGGGATGCGCGTGATGCTTTCACGAATCGCGATAGCTGGCGCGCTGCTGGCGTTGCTGTGCCTGCAACAGGTGCGCGCGCGTCTGCGGGCGGACATTGGCCGGCTTCCTTCGCTGCATGCGGAGCTTTCGCTCTTGGGGCTGCATATGGCTTTCGACGCCGCGCTGGAGCGGCGGGAGAAGGGGCTGACGCTGGTGATTCGGCGGCGGCGGAAGCAGCCGAGCGCTGAGACGCAAACTTCCTTGAACGATCTGCGAAGAATCTATGTATTCATAAGAAGAAGGCCGCGTTGCCGCGCGCGGGCGCGCAGGGCGATTCAATGCGATTCGCTGGCGCTTTCGGCGCGCGTGGGCGCCGGGGATGCCGCGTTTACCGCGCTGCTCTACGGCATGTGCCAAGCATCGATGCTGGCGCTGGCCGCGCGCTTGCGCGCGGGCGGCACGCATCCCACGGTGCGCGTGTTGCCCGATTATCGCCAGACGGTGTTTCTGCTCGGCGCCGATTGCATAATCACCGTGCGCATCGGGGACATTATGGCCATAGCATGGCTGGCGGTATGGGAAGGATGGATAGACAAATGGAACGGCATCCGATCGAAAGCCTGATGGGCACGACGATGGAAAACATCAAGGACATGGTGGACGTTAATACTGTGATCGGTGATCCGGTGCGCACCGAGGATGGAAGCACCATCATCCCGATCTCACGGGTGTCCTTCGGTTTTGTGGCTGGGGGCGGCGAATACAGCGCCGATACCAAGGGCGCGAAGGCGACTGCCGCGCCGGGCGCGCAGCAGGCCGAGGATCTGCCCTTTGCGGGGGGCAGCGGCGCGGGCGTGTCGGTGCAGCCGATGGGCTTCTTGGTGGTGGGCAACGGGCAGGTCAAGCTGCTCAGCGCCAACTACATCACCCCGGTGGATCGCGTGATGGAATTGCTGCCGCAGGTGGTGGGCGATCTCAAACAGATCTTGGCGGATCCGGCGGGCGAGCCGCAGAAAAGCAAGGCCGCGCCGCCGCCCATCGTTACGCCCGAGTACGATCCGTCTACCGGCGTGTACGGACAATAACAGAAGCATGGGCAGCCGCTTTTCGCAGGGGGAAGCGGCTTTTTTTGCGCCTCCGCGCATAGGCTTTGGCATGCGGCTTGCGGGCGGAGGAAAGGGATTGTGTGTATGAAAAGATGGATAGCCGGGCTTTTCATCGTGTTCTTGCTACTGTATAATGATGTTGGTGCAGTTTGCGCCGAGGAAGAGGTCGGGGCCGAGGCGGCGGCGGCAACGGCGGGCGCCAAAGCCGCCTGCATTCTGGAGCAAAGCAGCGGCCGCGTGCTGTACGAGCAAAACGCCGACGCGCAGTTGCCCATGGCCTCCACCACCAAGGTGATGACGGCGTTGCTGGCGCTGGAGCGCTGCGAGCTGACCGAACCGGTGCGCTGCGGCAAGGCGGCCTACGGCGTACCCGGCACTTCGATCTACCTCGGCCTAGGCGAGACGCTGACCATGGAGGAGATGCTGCAAGGCCTGATGCTGGCCTCGGGCAACGATGCCGCCGTGGCCATCGCCGAGCACATCGGCGGCTCGGTGGCGGGATTTGCCGAGCTGATGAACCAGCGGGCGCAGGAATTGGGCGCGACGCGCACCCACTTCATCACCCCGCACGGCCTGCCGATGGACAATCACTACACCACCGCGCGCGATCTGGCCACCATCGCCCGCGAGGCGATGCGGCACGAGGTATTCCGCCGCATCGTTTCGACGCAGCGCGCCTCGATTCCGTGGGAGGGACACGCCTACAACCGCCAGTTGCGCAACAAAAACCGCCTGCTTAGCGACTATCCCGGCGCAACCGGCATCAAAACCGGCTATACCCGTGCCGCTGGGCGGTGCTTGGTGTTCAGCGCGCGGCGCGGGGAGCTGGAGCTGGTGGGCGCGGTGCTGGGTTGCCCGGACTGGTTCGATGTGGCGCAGAGGCTGATGGACCAGGCCTTCGCGGCGTATCAGCAGGTGGTGCTGCTGGGCGCGGGCGAGCGGCTGCGTTCCCTTCCGGTGAAGCGCGGCGTGTATGGCCGCGTGGACGCGGTGCTGCGCGATCCGCTTGGCGCGCCGCTCAGCGAGCGGGAGAATCCCACGATCGTGCTGGCGCTGCCGGAGGAACTGGAAGCGCCGCTGGCGGCGGATCAGCGCATCGGCACGGCGCAACTGCGCGCGGGCGGCGTGGTGCTGTGCGAGTTGCCGGTCTATCCCGCCCATCCGGTGGCGGAACTGACGCTGTGGAATCAACTGGCACGGGTGCTGCGCGCGTGGTGCCTACTGGCGTAATGAAAACAGCGAGAAACAGAGGAATACAAAGGCATGCGGTTAAACAAATATTTGGCGCAATGCGGCGTGGCTTCGCGCAGGCATTGCGATGCGATGATCGCCGAAGGGCGGGTCAGCGTCAACGGTGTTGTGGTTACTGAGATGGGCGTGCAGGTCGAGGGGAGCGATACCGTTGCCGTGGACGGCGCGCCGGTGCGCTTTGAGGAGGAAAAGCGTTACATCCTCTACCACAAGCCCGCCGGAGAGGTGTGTACCGCCAGCGACGATCGCGGACGAGCTACCGTGCTGGATCGGTTTGCGGAGTTCCCTGTGCGCCTGTTTCCGGTGGGGCGGCTGGACTTCGACAGCGAAGGACTGCTGCTGCTCACCAACGATGGCGAGCTGATGCAGCGCCTGCTGCATCCCAGCCATGAGGTGACGAAAACCTACATCGCCCGCGTAACCGGCGAACCCGATGAGGCGGCGCTGCGCGCGCTTCGCCATGGCGTCCGCCTCGAGGGTGACGATCGACCTACCGCTTCCGCCAAGGTGCAGATCATCCGGCGCGAAACCTTTGCCAGCATGGTGTTGGTCTCGATCCACGAGGGACGCAATCGGCAGGTGCGGCGCATGTTCGCGGCGGTGGGGCATAAGGTGCTGACGCTGCGGCGCGTGCAGTTCGGGCCGCTCAAGCTCGGCGATTTGCCGCGCGGCGCGTACCGGGATCTGTCGGCAGAGGAGTTGGCGGCGCTGCGGGAAGCGTCCGCGGAAGGCGCGCTGTCAATGAAGCGGCTGCCGGAGGTGTGAGGGCGGGCGAAGCGCAGCACATATTAAGTTACATTTAAGCACGACAACTAATGTTGACAAGTAACCAAGGCGTGGTAGAATGGTAAACAAGATGTGCGCGGCCTTGCACACTTGAGAAAACCATGCGGAGGATCATTTGTCATGAATAAGCGTTTTTTGGTGGCCTTGTGCGTAGTGTTTGTCTTGCTGCTGTCTGGGGTATTGGCCGTGAGCGCCGGTATCGCACCCAACAATGGCGCGCAGCAGCAGTATGTTAAAATCCAGAATAAAGATATGACGCCGGAAATCGCGGCGCATATCGAGAGCATTGCCAACTCCTTCCTTGCGCAGGGATATGGCACACTGGTGCAGGTGGAGGCGAGCAAGGATACCGTGACCAATGATGTCGTTTATTACGCGGTTTTTCTTCCGAATGTACCGCAGAACGCCGCCGACGATACCGATGCGAACGATATCGCCCGTTCGACCGAGGAGACCGGTCCGGCTGGTGCGACCAGCGCGCCTAGCGCGACCGGCACGCAAGCCTCCCAAGATGGCACGGATGCGATCGCTCCGCAGGGCGAACCCGGCATGGGGGACACGCTCGACGGCGAGGACGACACCGAAGGCGTGGGACCCAGCGGACCCGCAAACAATGCTGGCACCGGCACCGGCACGGGCAGCGAGAGCGGCACGGGCAGCGAGAGCGGCACGGGCACCGAGAGCGGCACGGGCAGCGAGAGCGGCACGGGCACCGAGAGCGGCACGGGCACCGAGACCAGCACGGGCGCCGAGAGCGGCACGGGCACCGAGAGCGGCACGGGCACCGAGACCGGTACGGGTCCTGAGACCGGCACGGGCACCGAGAGCGGCACGGGTCCCGAGTCTGGTTCGGAGGGCGGACCTACCTCAAACACCACGGAGGGTACGCTTAGTCGCTAAAACGGATACCCCAGAAGCTAAGCCTATGTTGCCTGAATTCCCGGGGGAAATGCGCCCCCGGGAATTCAGTTGTGTAGGAGATGAGGAATTTTATGGGAAACACCGCGCGTGTAAAAAAAGCTTGGCTATGGTTGTTGCTTCTGTATGCGGCGGTTGCCGCCGTTCGGTTTAGCGCGGCCTTGGCGTTTACCGCTAACCCGATCCTGATGCCGGATGAGTCGCTCTACTTGAACCTGTCCCGCAGCATTTGGAACGGTGGCGGGCTGGTGCATCGCAATCATCCGATTTTTTATGCCAACCTGCTGTATCCGTTGGTGCTATCGCCGCTCTTTGCGCTGCCCAGCAGCGTAAACCTTTACCGCGCAGTCCAACTGGTGAATGTGCTGATGATGGCGAGCGCCTTGTTTCCGGCGTTTTTGCTGGCGAAGCGCATTACCCGCAACGAAAAAACCGCCTTGCTGGTCTGCTGCCTCGTCGCCTTGGTGCCGGATGGCATCATGACCGAAGTGATGATGATCGAAAGCCTGAGCACACCCCTGCTTCTGTGGACGTTTTTGGGGATGCATCGCGTCTTTGCCAGCGAAAAGGAAAGGGACGCCGTGCTCGTCGCGGCCGGTTGCTTCCTGCTGTATTTCTGCAAGGTTGGGTTGATCGCGGTTTTCGTCGCGTTCATGCTGCTATTGCTGGGGCAAGCAGCCGCCCAAAGGGACAGGCGCAAGCTGCGCGTGGCGATCGTGGCGGGGCTCACCTTTCTAGCGATGTTCATCGTCAGTCGGGCGTTGCTGACCAGCTCGCTGGGCTTGGACTATAGCCTTCCGTCAATCTATAAGGTGCAGGAACCGGTCTTTTCGGTGGCGACGGTGCTGAAAAGCTTGAACGGCATGCTGCTGTACGCGATGTTCATTCCCATCGCCCTGCTGATATTTCCTGTGCTCATGCCACTGGCCTACTTCAAGGGCTTCGATAAGCCCGGCCGAGCACTCCTGCTGATCCTTGCAGCCAGCACGGTGTTTATCGTAATCGGCGTGTGTTACGTGGTCTATCTGTACGAGTATACCGGCCAACCCTTCTCGGCGCGCATACACCTGCGCTATGTGGCGCCGTTCTTTCCGGCATTGCTGCCGTTTGCCTTCGCGCCGCAGCTGCGCGACAAGCGGCTGAGCATGCCCTTGGCCATCCTGCTGGGGATGATGCTGGCTGCGATCGCGGTATTTACCATGGGCGCGAATGCGAGCCGGACGACCAACCCCATCGACGCGCTGTCGCTGTCCGCGATTCTCATTCAGCTCGATTGGACGCAGCCAAAGGTGCTTTTTCAGTTCCTTTTCGCCGCCTGGATTCTGGTCGGCGGCCTGTTTTTGTACCGATACGGGTGGACGAGCCGCGTGCGACGGAGCGCGGCGGCGGCGCTTGCGCTGTTCTTCGTGGTCACCAACATGGCGGGATACGAGCGGATGCGGCAGCGAAATGATCCGCTGATCGCGGCTGACGCCATGGAGATTAATCGGCGAATCGAAGCGCGGGACATGCTCTACATCGCGCAGGACCTCAACTATTTCTCGACCACGGCGACAGCGCTGGATGTTCACAGCCGGACGGCGCTGCGGGCCGTTGAATTGGCCGACCTGATGGGCAATACCGCCAAGAGCGGCGTCTATCTGCCGTTCACGCCCCAAAAGCATTGGAAAACCTATCGCCAGAACCCGACGCCGGACGCCAAGTGGCTGATCATGGATGCCGAGCTGTTGAACAACGTTACGCTCGCCCAGGGTGTGGGCGTCGCGTATACAAAAAACGCGCGGTATGCCATCGTGACCCCTGTGCCGGGCAAGTCTTGGGTGCACAGTGCCATGAGCGGGCTGGACAAGCGCTGGGTGAGCAAAAGCAGCCTGATGCTTGGTGACAGCATGGTCTCCGTGTTCGACGAAACGCTGACCAAGCAAACAAGCATCGTGCTGCGGCTTCATGCGCGGGCGGAGAAGGGAACGGCGACGCTCACCCTTTCCTGCGGAGAGTTTGCCCAAAGCTTTCCGATAGGGGACACGCTGGAATGGATCAGCGCGACGATCCCGCAGCCCGCCTTGGGCGAGCCAATTCGCGTCAAGCTATCCAGCCAGCAGAAGGCTTTCATCGAGACCTACCGCGTCAAGTAGGCAAATCAGCGATCTCATCTGCCGCCGAGGGTGTGAGGGCGCGAAACACGCCCAAAATTGAATGAGCATAGTATGCACTGGGATCCCAATAAAACAGGAGGCTACTATGCTAAAAAGTTACAGGCTCTACCAATGGGCTTTTGTCCTATTGGTTTTGCTCATATTTGCTCTCTGCCTGACGTGCGGCGATCTGGACGCGTCGGCTGAAACCATTGTCACGGACGAACCGGGCTTCATCAACGCGATCAATTCAGCTGAAACGCTGATTGTCGTCGCCAACGACATCTCTTTGACACGCGGGTATCGGATATCGCGCGATCTGACGATCCGGTCGTCGGCAAGCGCGGCTCTGCGCTGGGGCGGACCCGCCAACCGAACGGTGTTTATCGTGGACAACGATGCGAACTTCACCCTCGCCGACATCGCGCTCGACGGCGACGGGAAATATGTAAAGATGGTCAAGGTAGAAGGCGCGACGTTCACGATGCAGGACGGTGCCGTGCTGAGAAATCAGCTGAGCAACGGTTCCAACCGGGCGGTTACCATTGGCGACTCGACCGACGCCGGTATGGGCGGCACGTTCAACATGACTGGCGGGCTGATCACCGGCGTAAGTATGGATGCCGTGGTCATAGGCTATAACTGTACGATCCATATGAGCGGCACCGCGTCGATCTCGGATAACGGCGCGTACGGCATCGGCATCATCAGTTCCACCCTGAATATGACCGGGAACGCGTCCATCTCCGACAACACGGCAGCGAGGCCCGGCGCCGGCGTGCTGGCCGGTTACAACAGCGTAATCAACATGGGGCTGAGCGTCGGCGACGCGCCGCGCATTTCCGGCAACACCTCCACGAGCAATTACGGCGGAGGCGTTTACTTGGTGGACAGCGAGCTGAACATGGGGTTTGGCGCCTCGATTTCCGACAATACTGCGGAGACCTTGGGCGGCGGCGTCGCGCTGAACAACTCGCCCCTGTCGATGACAGGCGAGGCGAAGATCAGTGGCAACACAACGCGTGCGGGAGCGGGCGGCGGCATTTTTGCCAGCGCATCGACCGTCGATTTATCGGATGAAGCTTCTGTCTTTGGCAACACGGCGACGGCGGACGACAGCTTAGGCGGCGGCATCTATCTGCAAAACGAAGCGTCGCTGACCATTTCTGGGCCAGTCGCCGTATACGACAACCGAGCCGCATACGGTGCGGGCATCTACCTGAACGACGGAACGGATCTCATAATGACCGGCGGCGTGATTCGCGCCAATGTCGCCCAATACGACGGCGGCGGCATCTACACGAAGGACATCGCGAATTATCTAAACCTGACCACCGACGACGCGACGCGTTTCAGCGGCAACCTTGCGTCCGAGGCTTATACGCCGCCGGAAGACGCGCTGTCGCTTTATCCGCATATCCGGTTCGCGACCACCAGCATCGCGGATCATCCTCTCAACAACTACGATATCTTTCTTACCGGTACGGAAGTCCTCCGGTTTCATGTAACCTATAGGGGCAATGGCGGCAGGGGGTACCATACCGGGCTGGATATCAAGCCGAGTTATACGGATACGATCCTGCCCCAGCAGGAAACAGGGATCAGGCGCGTTGGCTTCACCTTTACGGGCTGGAATACCGAACCGGACGGCAGCGGGCATGCCTATGCCCCGGGTGACACGATCACTTTAAACAATAATGCGACGTTGTACGCACAGTGGGTCATAAGCGATACTGTGCGGCGCGTGTGCTTCGCGCTTTTTTTGCTGCTGATGACGCTGATGGGGTACTGCGTCATGTGGCCCTACTGCCGCAGGGAAAGATAAATTGTGTGCATTTCTTGCGTGCATTTCAAGCTGTTTCTCCCGCAGCGCGGGGGAAACAGCTTTCTCTTCGTTACCTAGAGGTTGACAAAGTCCGCCTTTCTTACTATTATTTATCTGATACACAATATATAGGTGTAGCAGTGCGGGCATACCGCAATCGCAGGCAAGTATGCCGGAGGTGGATGCGATGAAAGTGGATCTTTTCTGCCCGGTGGAGGTTTATAACTACGAGCTGCCGACGCCCGAGCAACCGTATTGCTCGCTGGTGCTCTTTAATTTGGCTGAGAAGATCGTGCGTAGCGTGCAGGTGTCCATGCTGCTTTTCGATGCCGAGGGCAACCCGGTAACGCGGCGGGTGGAGCGCGCGCTGGGCTTGGCGGGCGAGAGCAGGGAGCTGTTCGAGGCCAACATCGCCCTAGAGGACGCCGATTGGGTGTGCAGCATCGAGACCACCATCGAGAAAATCTGGTTTGACGATGCGACGGTGTGGCGCAGAACGCCGACGCCGTTGCAGGAATATCAGTCCAATACGCTGCCCGCCGGGCGGGTGCTGGATCATTTGCGCGCGCTGGCGGGCAAGGACGCGGTGGGCTTTCCGGCGGATCAGGGCGAGGTGTGGGTCTGCGTTTGCGGACGCGCCAACCTGCCCGCCGAGTTGGTGTGCCGCCGCTGCGAGCGCGACCGGCAGCAGATGTTCGCGCAGCTGACGCCGGTTGCGGTGCAAACGTGGATTGAGGAGCGCGATCGCCAGCAGCAGGAGGCCGCTAAGCGGGCGCGCGAGGAGGCAACCCGCGAGGAGGATGCGCGCAAGGCCGAGCAGGCAAAGAAGCGCAAAAAGCGCCGGAACCGCGTCGCCGCAGCGATCGCTACGGCGGTGCTGGCGGTGGCGGCGTATCTGTTCATCGTGTACGGCGTGCCGGAGCTGCGCTTTCGCCAAGCTGAGTCGCTGTTGGCCAGCGGCAGCGCGCGCCGGGCAAAGGATGTGTTTCTCTCGCTGGGAACCTACCGCGGGGCGGATCAGCGCGTGCGCGATACCGAATTTGGCATCGCGATGGAGCTGGTGGCCAGCGAGCAGGTCGTCGAATACGAGGAAGGCTTGCGGCAGCTGGACGCCATGACGAGCTACCCGCAGGCGCGGGTGGAGGCGCAAAAGGCGCGCCTCGCCGAGGCGGAAAAGGCGATGGACGCCGGGGAATACGAGCGCGCCGAATCGTTGCTGACCAAGGTTGGCGAATATGAAAACGCGCCGGAGCTGCTGCAGGACTGCGCGTACCAGATCGCAAGCATCCAAATGAATCAGGGCGAGTACGAGGCCGCCGCCAAGCGCTTTGGCGCGCTGGGCGCTTACCGCGACGCCGCCACCCGTGCCGTCGACTGCGTGTACCGGCAGGCTGGCAAGGCGCTGGAGGCCAAGTCCTACCTCAAGGCGGCTTCGCTGTACACCTCCATTCCGGAGTATCTGGATGCGGTGGATCGCGCGCGCGATTGCGTTTACCAATACGCGCTGGAGCTCAAGGCAGAGGCCAAGTATGAGGAAGCCAAGAAGCAGTTTGACAAGCTGGGCGCGTACCTCGATTCCGCCGATCAGGGCAAGGAATGCGTGTACCTCCCGGCCAAGGCGCGCATGGAAGCCGCCGCCTACGCTGAGGCCGCCGAGCTGTTCGCAGCAATCCCCGGCTATCTGGATTCCGCTGAGCTGGCCAAGGAGTGCGTGTACCTGCCCGCCGCCGCTCATTTTGAAAAAGGTGAGTACCAGCAAGCGGCGGATCTGTTCAAAACCATCACTGGCTACAAGGATGCCGATGCGCAGGCGCAGAAGGCCGCCTACCAGATTGCCCAGCAACTGCTGGAGGGCGGCAAGCAGGACGAAGCCGCCGAGGCTTTCGCGGCCTTGGGCGATTATGACGACGCGGCAACGCGCACGCTGGACGCGCGCTATCAGGCCGCGGTGCGCGAGCAGGAGGCAGGCAACTACGCCCAGGCGCAGGCGCTGTTTGCCGCGCTGGGCGAGCATTCCGACGCCGCCGCCCGTGCCAAGGATTGCGGCTACGCGCTGGCCAAGGCGCTGATGGACAAGGGCGAGTGGGCGGCCGCGAGCGAAGCCTTCGCCGCGTTGGGTGAGCACAGCGACGCGCCTACGCAAGCCAACCTGTGTACCTATAAGCGTGCCGAGCAGATTCGCCTGAACAACCAGTTGGAGGAGTCCGCGGCGTTATTCGCCTCGCTGGGCAAGTTTCAAGACGCGATGACGCAAGCCAACGCTACCCGCTACACGCTTGCCGAGCGCTACGAGGCCGCAGGGCAGTACGCGCTGGCAGGCAAGACCTTCGCGGCGCTGGGCAGCTACGGTGATTCCGGCGAGCGCAGCAGCAGGGCATACGATACTTGGCTGGCAGATATTCAGCGCACCGTCGACGCGGCCATGGGCGCGGGCAACTACGCGCAGGTGATGAACGCCATCGAGCAAGGTGTCACTTTCGCCGACTTGCCCGAGCAGTATGCCGGGCTGGAGGAGGCCTATTACAAAGCCAACCTTGAATACGCGAAGCAGCTGATCGCCTCGGGCAACAGCCTGCCCGCCTACCCGTATCTTCAGCGTGTGTCGGGGCAGAAGGAGGCGCGCACGCTGCTCAAGGATCATATTTTCATGATCTTAGGCACTTGGGCGTCGGCCGACGGCTCGGTGGCCGAGTTCCGAGCCAATGGCACCTGCGCCATCGACGGGCAGGAGAAGTATTTCAACGTCGACGGCTACGGTGTGATGGTCGGCGATTCGCCGATGCCACAGAAGCGCACCCACGCTATCGTGCTGCTCGACGAAAAGAAGCTGACGCTGCAGCGCGAGAGCGACGCGACCACCGTCAAATATTCCCGCGTCGCCTCGCCCGATTTGCCAGTCGTCGCCGTGACCCCGGCAAGCACGCCCGCACCGGGGCAATAGAGAGGGATTCCGCCCATGTTTAAACGAAACGAAGCGTTGCTGCTGCTGGTGATCGCGCTGGTGGCGGCAGGGATCTATGGTGTCGCGCGTTGGACGGCGGCGCCATTTTTCGGTGCTTCGGACGTGGGCGCGCGGGTGCAGGTGCTGGTCGATGGCGCGGAGGTGCTGAGCTTGCCCGCCGAGGCCATCGGGGAACACGAGCTGCCGCTGAACGGCGGCGAGCGGAACCGCATCGAGATTACCGCGCAGGGCGTGCGCATGGTGCAGGCCAACTGCCCGGATCATTGGTGCATGCGCAAGGGTACGGTGCCGCCGGGCGCCGGCGCCATCGTGTGCTTGCCGCATCGGTTGATCGTGCGATGGGAGCGCCCGGCGCAGGAAGCGCCGGATGAAGTGGATATGGTGGTACAATGAGCGGACGAGGGCAGGGAAGACGCGGCGCGGCGCAGACCGTGGCGCTGATGGCGATGATGACCGCGATGGCCTTCGTGCTCAGTTGGATCGAGCGGATGCTGCCGCCGATTCCCATCGTGGTGCCGGGCATCAAGCTGGGGCTGGCCAATGTGGTGGTGCTGATCGCGCTGTATGCGATGGGGCTCCGTCAGGCATTTGTTGTGGCGCTGCTGCGCGTGCTGATGATGGGCTTCGTGTTCGCCAACCTTTCTACGATGGCCTACAGCCTTGCGGGCGGCATGCTCAGCTTGGGCATGATGGCGCTGGCCAAGCGTTTGGGCTGGTTCAGCCCGGTGGGGGTCAGCGTGGTGGGCGGCGTGTTTCATAACGTGGGGCAGCTTTCGCTGGCCATGGCGGTGTTGCGCAGCGCCTTGCTCGTCAGCTACGCGCCGGTGTTGCTGGCGGTAGGCGCGGCCACCGGCATCGCCACCGGCGTCGCGGCCACCGGCGTGCTGCGTTACCTTAAGGTGTTGCCCGGCGCGGCGAAAGCGAGCGAGCAGGATTCAAAGGAGAAAGATTCAAAATGAGAGGCTTACCTGGCTACAAAGCCTGCGCGGAGCGAGAGATCAGCACGCGGCATGTGGACATCCTCGACGGCGTGCGCGTGCTGGCGATTTTCATCGTGGCATGGTTCCATATCTGGCAGCAATCGTGGTTGCGGCCCTTTATCTACGATGCGGCGGCGCACAAAGCCTATCTGAACGCCGAGCCGATGGTGCGTTCCGGCTATATCATGGTGGATTTGATGCTGCTGATGAGCGGCTTTCTGCTGTTTTTGCCCTACGCGCGCCATATGATCGAGGGCGAGGCGATGCCCCGCGCGCGCGAGTTCTACGTAAAGCGTGCACTGCGCATCCTGCCCTCGTACTGGCTGTGCATCGCCGTGCTGCTGTTCTGCTTCGCGCTGCCCGCGCACGGCTGGCGGATGGACAAATGGCTGCGGCTGGATCTGATTACACACCTGACCTTTACCCACGTATTCAATGGCCATACCTACGTCGGAACCGAGCTCAACGTTGTGCTGTGGACGTTGGCCATCGAGGTGCAGTTTTATCTGATCTTCCCGCTGATCGCTAGGCTGTTTACAAAGAAACCGCTGCTCACATGGGTCGTGATGGTGGCTGCCGGGCTGGCGTTCCGGCACCTGATCGTGCTCAAACAGCCCGATACCACGCTCTGGGTCAACCAGCTTCCAGCGTTCCTAGACGTATACGCAAACGGCATGTTGTCCGCAATCTTTTACGTGCACCTAGCGCGCGCAGTGAAGCATAACAGATGGACAAGGTTGGCCGGTACCGCGCTTGCGCTGGTGCTGCTGGCCGCTATCTGGCAGGTGATCCTGCGGCAGGCTTCAGCCTCCACGCACGAAATGATCCGCGTCTATCAGGCGCAGCACCGGTTCATGTTCAGCGCATATTGCTGCATGTTCATCCTTGCGGCGGCGCACGCCAGCGCCGGGCTGCGCTATTTGCTCTCCAATAAAGTGATGCGGATACTGTCGGCCATCTCCTTCCAATACTACATTTGGCACCAGTTTCTCGCCGCGAAGATGCATAACGATTGGCGCTTCCCGCCCTCGCGCTCGCTGGAGCCGCATGTCGACGGGGAGCAACCATGGCAATGGCTGTTCACGCTCTGCGCGTTCGGTTTTCCGCTGATCCTGTCGCTGATATTGACCTACGGCTTTGAGCAGCCCATTGCCAAGGCGGGCTGGAAGGCATATAAAAAGCGCAAACAATCCAAGCAATCAAGGCAATCCTCAAAATCAAAACAACCCGAACGAATGGAGGCGCCCAATGAAGGATCCGAGAATGGTACAGCTGGCACGTAACTTGGTGAACTATTCCTGCGCGGTGAAGCCCGGCGAGCGCGTGCTCATCGAGCTGGTGGGCGGCGGACTGCGCGAGTTCGGCGCGGAGCTGATGGAGCAGGTGGTGGCGGCGGGCGGCTTGCCCTTCGTGCAGCTCACCGAGCCGACGATCCAGCGCGCGCTGATGCTGCACTGCACCGAGGAGCAACTCAAGAGCATGGCGGCTTATGAACTGGCGCGCATGCAGGAGATGCAGGCTTATATCGGCGTGCGCGCGGGCGACAACGCCTATGAAACCGCCGACGTGCCCGATGAAAAGAAGCAGCTGTACGCCAAGCACTATTCGCGCCCGGTGACCGACATCCGCGTCGGCAAGACCAAGTGGGTGGTGCTGCGCTACCCGCTGCCCAGCATGGCGCAGCAGGCGGCGATGTCCACCGAGGCCTTCGAGGAGCACTACTTTAACGTGTGCAACCTCGACTACGCCAAGATGAGCCGTGCTATGGATGCGCTGGTGGAGCGCATGCAGCGCACCGACCGCGTGCGCATCACCGGCCGCGGCACCGACTTTTCCTTCTCTATCAAGGGCTTGCCCGCAATCAAGTGTGACGGTCAGTGCAACATCCCCGACGGCGAGGTGTACACCGCGCCGGTGCGCGAGTCGGTGAACGGCGTGCTCCGCTACAACACGCCCAGCCTTTACAACGGCGTCACCTTCGAGAACGTGGAGCTGACCTTCAAGGACGGCAAGGTTGTGGGCGCCACCGCCAACAACACCGAAAGCCTCAACCGCATCCTCGATACCGACGCGGGCGCGCGCTACGTGGGCGAGTTTGCCATCGGCGTCAATCCCTACATCAATGAGGCGATGAAGGACACGCTCTTCGATGAGAAGATCGCCGGTTCCTTCCACTTTACGCCGGGCTGCTGCTACGACGAGTGTGATAACGGCAATAAGTCGGCCATCCACTGGGACATGGTGTGCATCCAAACCCCGGAATACGGCGGCGGTGAGATGTACTTCGACGATGAGCTGATCCGCAAGGACGGCCTGTTTGTGCCAGCATATCTGCACTGCCTGAATCCTGACCAATTAAAGTGAAAGATTTCACAAACTTGCGCAAAACCCCGGTCGCACGCTTGCAAAAACTGCGAAATTTGGTTACAATATCTTGGGCAACATAGAGATGCAAGAATGCACGAGTAGACGAATGGAGGAATTCACATGGCTGCGAAAGTTAAAGTGGGTGTCAATGGATTTGGCCGTATCGGCCGTCTGGTGTTCCGCGCCGCGATGGAAAATCCCAACGTGGACGTGGTCGCCATCAACGATCCGTTTATCGATCTGGACTATATGGTGTACATGCTTCGCTATGACACCGTGCACGGCCAGTTCAAGGGCGATATTTCCGTGGATCACAGCGCCAACACCCTGATCGTCAACGGCGAGAAGGTGAAGGTCTTTGCCGAGAAGGATCCCGCCGCCATCGATTGGAAGAGCGCGGGCGCCGAGTACATCGCCGAGGCGACCGGCGTGTTCTGCGACGAGGCGGGCGCCTCCAAGCACTTCACCGGCGGCGCGAAGAAGGTGGTCATCACCGCCCCCGCCAAGGACAAGGAGACCCCCATGTTCGTCATGGGCGTCAACCATGAGAAGTACAGCAAGGACATGAAGATCGTGTCCAACGCCTCCTGCACCACCAACTGCTTGGCGCCCCTCGCCAGCGTCATCCACGAGAAGTACGGCATCACCGATGGCCTGATGACCACCGTGCACGCCACCACCGCCACCCAGAAGACCGTTGACGGCCCCTCCAACAAGGATTGGCGCGGCGGCCGCGGCGCGGCGTTCAACATCATCCCCTCCAGCACCGGCGCGGCCAAGGCCGTGGGCGTGGTCATCCCCGAGCTCAAGGGCAAGCTGACCGGCATGTCCTTCCGCGTGCCCACCGCCGACGTGTCGGTGGTTGACCTGACCGTCAACCTGGCCAAGCCGGCCACCATGGATGAGATCAAGGCCACCATGAAGGAGGCCTCCGAGTCCCCGCGTTGGAAGGGCATCATCGGCTACACCGAAGACGCCGTCGTTTCCAGCGACTTCATCCACGATGCCCGCACCTCCATCTTTGACGCCACCGCCGGCATCAGCCTGACCGACAAGTTCGTCAAGCTGATCGCTTGGTACGACAACGAGTGGGGCTATTCCAACAAGGTCGTTAACCTGATCGAGCACATGGCTAAGGTCGACGCGAAGTAATCTCCGTATAGGCCAAGCATCCCCTTTATGCAAGCGCGTAGAGGGGATGCTTTTTTTCGCCCGGATTCCCTCGATGCCACGCTTTGCCTTATCGCACCGGGGATGGTATACTGATCAAAGCGCTGATGTGCCTTCGAGAGGAGGCAGTTTTGGTGTTGTGGAGCCAACGAATCACCGGCAAAGCAGGAGGATGTGTTATGCGCGTTCTGTTTCTCGATCTCGATACGCTGCGCCCGGATCACCTCGGTTGCTACGGCTATCATCGCGACACCTCCCCAACGCTGGACAGCATCGCCAGGGACGGCGTACGATTTGATCACTATCACTGCAGCGATGCGCCTTGCCTGCCCTCGCGCGCTGCGCTGCTCACCGGCCGCTTCGGTTTTAAAACCGGCCTGGGAAACCCAGGGGATATCACGGCCGACCAGCCCC
>JAVBMD010000042.1:0-37948 GCA_031552825.1 Eubacteriales bacterium | reverse complement strand
GCCTCATAAAGGTTTACCCCGAAGATGACCGCATCGGACAGGAGGGACTTAAGCACATCCCCGAAGGGTCCCCTACTCCCCAGGCTTACCCCGGTAAGCCGGCGGTACAGGGTTTCGTACAGCGGATCCGGACTCGGGGTGAAGGACTTGCCCGTATCATCAATCCCCAGGAGATACCTGATCCAGGCGGCCTGGACGAGGGGTATGAACCGCAGGGTCTTCGGGTCCAGGTCCTGCCGGGCACGGTAGGCTTTTATGGTTTCCCCGAAACGGATGGCCATTTTCTGGGACGTATCCGTGGCGATCCGCTGGGGAGTATCGGGCATAAAGGGATTGGGAAACCGTACCCTGATAACCTCATCGATGAAGGTTTTGGGTGAAATGATCCCCGGGTCAACCACCACCGGAAGCCCCTCATCATACCCGATACGCTCCACCAAGGACCGGAGGTCCGGGTCCGCCATCTCATCGCTGATCTTGGTATATCCCAGGAGGCACCCGAATACCGCCAGGGCGGTGTGCAGCGGATTGAGGCAGGTGCAGACCTTCATGCGCTCCACGCGATCCACGGTGGCGCGGTCGGTGAAGTACACCCCGGCGCGCTCCAGCGGCGGGCGGCCATTGGGGAAGGCGTCCTCGATCACCAGATACTGCGCCTCCTCGGCGTTGACGAAGGCGGCGGTGTAGCTGTGCTTGGCGGTCTCGATGAGGCCGGTGTCGGCGAAGCCGTCGCCGCGCAGCATGGCGACGACGCGCGCGTCGGGCCGGGGCGTGATCTTGTCGATCATGCTCCATGGGAAGGAGACCTTCTCCTCGAGGTACGTGATAAAGCCCGGCTCCGCCAGCCCGGCCTGCGCCCAGCCGCGCGCGATCTCCAGCACGGCGGCGCGCAGCTTGTCGCCATTGTGCGAGCAGTTGTCCATACTGACCAGCGCCAGCGGCGCCGCGCCTTGGCTGTAGCGCGCGTGCAGCAGCCCGGCGGCGCGCCCCATCACCGAGGCCGGAAGCCCCGGCCCGGCCTGCAGATCGGCGGCCACGTCGGGCAGCAGCGCGCCCTTGGCGTCGCGCAGGGAGTAGCCCTTCTCGGTGATGGTGAAGCTGACCATCTGCAGCGACGGCGCGGCGGCGAAGCCGACCAGCGTGCGCCAGCTCGCGGCGTCCATCGCATAGGCCGCCGATACCGAGCCGAGCACCTCCTTGCGCAGGTTGCCGTCGGCGCAGAGCGTGACCAGCAGGCTTAAGCAGTCGTAGGGCAGGTAGGCCTGCTCGATCAGCTCGGTATCGTAGCTCTCGGCCACGAGGATGCCGGTGCTCGTCAGGCCTTGATTGAGCAGCGCCTGTTGCAGCGCGGCGGGGAAGGCGCGGAAGATATTGCCCGCGCCGATGTGCAGCCACGTTGGCGCGGCCAGCGTGCGCGCGCGCACCGCTTCGGGATCGTACTGCGGCAGGGCGTAGCCCTTCTCCGCCCAAGCGCTGTCTTGCAGGCTGGAATAGGATAGGCGCATGGGTTTTTCCTCCTGTGTATGATTTGGTGGGGGTGGGGGGATTCCCGCCGCAGGCATGTGGCGCTCTCTCCTTCGGCTGCCGCCGTCTGCCGCGCGCGAGGCGGAGGCTCAGGGCAGCAGCCAATGATAGCCCTGACGGCAATCAATTACATACTCCACAAACACGGTATCCTCACGGATTTGGTAGAGCAAAAGATAGTGCTTGACGACAAACATTTTTCGATATTTGTTCGGCGGCAAGAATTTGTCGGAAATAAATGGATAGCGCTCCGGCATGGTGTCCAGCGACTGGATCGCGCGCAAAAGCGCTTCGGTAGCCTGCCGCGCCGCATCCGCGCTCTGCCCGGCGAGGAACCGCATATGCCGCAGCAACAACTGCCCAGCCGTATCCGAAACGATGACCTTATGCGTTGCCGCCATGCGCCACCTCGTCGATCGCGCCGTGCAAAAGGGAGGCGAGCGCGTCCGGCGTGTAGCCTGCGCGCCCCGCCAAGCGCGCCTCCTCCACGGCAACCAGCGCCTCGCGCAGCTGCAACATCTTTTCGCGCTGAACAAACGCATCGATGTCCATCACGACCAGATCGCCTTCGCCGTTCTTCGTAAGGTAGACCGGCTCCTTCGTGGTTTTGCAGATTGCCGCGATTTCATTGTAGTTCTGCCGGATGGCGGCGGACGGCTTGATTTGCATGAACCTCAGCTCCCTTGTAGCAGAATTCTATCTTTATTCTAGCTTTTTCATGCTACCAAGTCAAGGTCTAGCTGATCCCGCTCCCGCTGTCGATATCGCCGTCCACCGTCAGCGCGCGCAGGTTGCCCTTGTCGTCGCTGGCCATCAGCAGCATGCCGCGCGATTCGACGCCGCGAATCTTGCGCGGGGCAAGGTTGGCCAGCAGCACGACCTTCTTGCCGATCATCTCCTCGGGCGTGTAGTGCTGGGCGATGCCGCTCAATACGGTGCGGGTCTCCTCGCCGACGCGCAGGGTGAACTGCAGCAGCTTGTCGGCCTTGGGCACCTTTTCGCAGGTCAGCACCTCGGCGACGCGCAGGTCGATCTTGTCGAAGTCGTCGATGGAGATTTCGGCGGGCTTTTCGGGGGCGGCGTGGGCGGCGGCAGGCGCGGCCGGTGCGACCGGTGCGGCAGCAACCGGCTCAGCCGGCGGCGCGGCAGGAGCCAACGCTTCCAGCTCGGCGGCGATGTCGATGCGCGGGAATAGCGCCTCGCCCTTTTGTACCTTGCCGCCGGGCTTGAGCGCCTCGAAGATTTGCAGCGAAGCCCAGTCCTGCGCCGCCGCGTCGACGACGCCGATCTGCGCGAAGATGCGCCCCGGCGTGCGCGGCATGAACGGGCCGATCAGCACCGCCGCCGCCCGCGCGCAGGCCAGCAGGTGATACAGCACCGTGCCAAGGCGCGGCCTGTCCTCGGGGTTCTTGGCCAGCACCCACGGCGCGGTGAGGTCGATGTACTTGTTGCACTCGCCGATCAGCTTCCAGATCTCGGCCAGTGCGGCGGAGAACTGCAGCGCGTCCATCTGCTTTTCCACCAGCGCGGGCAGCGCCAGCGCGCGGGTGCGAAGCGCCTGCTCCAGCTCGGTGAGCGCGCCGGGCGCGGGGATCACGCCGTCGAAGTACTTCTCCACCATCGCCACGCTTCGGCTGACCAAGTTGCCCAAATCGTTGGCCAGATCGGCGTTGATGCGGGTGAGCAGCGCCTCGTTGCTGAACACGCCGTCGGAGCCGAAGGGCATCTCGCGCAGCAGGAAGTAGCGGATGGCGTCGCTGGAGTAGCGCTCGCACAGCCGCACCGGATCGACGACGTTGCCCTTGGATTTGCTCATCTTGCCGCCGTCGAGCACCAGCCAGCCATGGCCGAACACCTGCTTCGGCAGCGGCAGGCCGAGGGCGTGCAGCATGATCGGCCAGATGATGGTGTGAAAGCGCACGATCTCCTTGCCCACCAGATGCACGTTTGCGGGCCAGTACTTCTTGTAAAGCTGATCGTGATCGGTGCCGTAGCCCAGCGCGGTGATGTAGTTGGAAAGCGCGTCGATCCATACGTATACCACGTGCTTGGGGTCGAAATCCACCGGCACGCCCCACTTGAACGTGGTGCGCGAAACCGCCAGATCCTCCAGACCGGGCAGCAGGAAGTTGTTGAGCATCTCGTTGGCGCGGGAGGCGGGCTGGATGAAGTCCGGGTGCTCGCGGATGTACTGAATCATCCAATCCTGATACTTCGAAAGCCGGAAGAAGTAGCACTCCTCCCGCACGGTTTCCACGGGACCGCCGCAGTCGGGGCAGACGCCGCCCTCCTTGAGCTGCGTGGGCGTCCAATAGGCCTCGCAGGGGGTGCAATACTGCCCCTCATAGGAGCCCTTGTAGATATCGCCCTGATCGAACAGCTGCTTGAAGATCTTCTGCACGATGACCTCGTGGCGCGGCTCGGTGGTGCGGATGAAGTCGTCGTATTCGATGTCCATCAGCTTCCACAGGTCCTTGATGCCCGCGACGATGTCGTCGACGAACTGCTGCGGCGTCACCCCGGCGGCGGCGGCGCGGCGCTCGATCTTCTGGCCGTGCTCGTCGGTGCCGGTGAGGAAGTAGGCGTCATGCCCGGTCAGCTTTTTGAAGCGGGTCATGGCGTCGGCGGCGACGGTGGTATAGCTGTGGCCGATATGCAGCTTGTCGCTGGGGTAGTAGATCGGCGTGGTGAGGTAAAAGGTTTTTTTCTCCGGCATGGTGCTGCGCCCTCCTTTAAGTTGAAACCGCTGATTCGATACCGCTGATCCGAAACCGCAGATTCGAGGCTGCTGATGCAAAAAACCGCCCCCCGAACAATCGAGGGACGGATCATCTCCGTGGTACCACCCTGCTTCGCGCGCACCGCGAGCTTCCGCCCGGCGCACGCCTCGCTCGATCTGTAACGGGATCGCCCGCCGCGCTTCACCGGGGACTTCGTCTCTTTCAAAAGGAGCGCCCAAATGCAGCTTCCCTTAAGACGTCCCCGCTCGGCACGGTCGCTCCGGAGCCATGTTCGGCGCGCGCTGCATCGCCGGTTTTCACCCTCCCGGCTCTCTGCGGATGTCGCGGCTGCGCCTACTCTTTCCTTCATCGCTATTCAAGTAGTATAGTGCGCTGGGCGGGGATTGTCAATGCGGGAATTTAGCTGGCACAGGGCAGGAATTTAGCTGGCACTGGGCAGGAATTTACCTGGCGCAGTGCAAAAGCATTTGCTTTTTTAAATCGCTTGGATGCGCCCCGAAGGTGGCCGGAGGGCGACCGGAAAGCCCTCCGGTCGTGCCCGCAGGCACGAAATACCCGCCTATGGGCTGGGCTTTCGCCTCGATTATTCGGCCACTGGCCGATCTCGGCTCCGCCCCACTGCGGCGGAGAGACCGCCGCTCCCGCGGCGGGAATCCCCCCACCGCCTGAGGGCGGTCCCCCTCCCTTTAACAAGGGAGGCTTTTGGAGGCTGATATATGTTTCTTGTTTTATAATAGATTCTTGGTTCTAGCACCTAGCCTCCCTTGTCAAAGGGAGGGGGACCGCCGCAGCGGTGGAGGGATTCCCGCTGCCGAGGCGGCGGTCTCTCCGTCGGCGGTGGAGGGATTCCCGCTGCCGAGGCGGCGGTCTCTCCGTCGGCGGTGGAGGGATTCCCGCTGCTGAAGCGGCGGTTTCTCCGTCGGCGGTGGAGGGATTCCCGCCGTCAGAGCGGCAGTTCCCCAGCGTCCGCAGCGAAAGGCCGCACCTATGCGCTCAGCGCGCCTTCCTCGAGGGTCAACCGCGCGCCGTTATATTTCAACTGGAGCTTCGCGTGTCCGCCGGGGGTGACGCGGAACTGCGCGGTGCGCTCGGCATGGTCGGCATCGTAATGCACGAGCAGCTCGTTTTGCTCGACGTAGGTGGGGAAGGTCAGCGTCTTGCCGTTTTTGAGCACGCCCTGCTCGACGCCGTTGAGGAATACGCGCACGCCCATCGCCGCGCCCAGCATGCTTTTTGTGCGCGTGATGCTGATCTGGCCAGCGCTTTGCATGGCGGGCTGATCGCGCAGCGCCTGCGTTTCGGGGCGCTCTGCGACGGAAAACGATGCCTGCGCGCCAAAGGCGTTCTTTAGCGCAAAAATGTCGATCACGAGGAACAGCGCGAACAGCCCGATGAACGCGACTTGGTTGAGGCGGATGCCGAACCACGTCATCACATGCGTGCCGCCTTGATAGACGTTGAGCCCTACCACGCCGATGCCGAGCGTGATGATCGTACCCAGAACCGCTTGAAATTTCTTCATTTGTTTGTTTCTCCTCAAAGAGGGGATTTTCCCCACATTTTACCGGAAAAGCGCTGCGGTGTCAATTAGGGGGCGGGTTAATCGGCGGCCGCGTTTGCCGCGACATCCCCGCCCACGTCCTTGACCCTCCCGCGCCCGCATGCTATCATACGATGATAGCATTTTTTTCATCGCGTTTTTACGCCTTTTCGCGCGTTTTCCGCGCAATTCTTCACGCAAGGAGCCAATATGCGGCACGTTTTTATTATCGGCAGCAAGGGCATCCCCGCCCGGTACGGCGGCTTTGAAACCTTCGTGGATTCGCTGGCGCGGCTGCAGAGGTATTCGGGGTAGGGCGCGGAGGGCCAGGCAACGATTCGCCGTGACGCGGCGTGACTGGGGGGGTACGTGAATGAAGCTTCGGGTTTCGTGTGAGCGCGAGGCGGGGCGGTATTTGTGTGCCTTTTTCGTGGTGTTGCTGCTCGGCGCGGTGACTTACGGCACCCAACCGATATTTTTTGAGAGCAACGACGATGTTTACATGATGTTCACCATGGCGGGCTATGCCTCGGGCAAGATGGTAGCCGCCACCGCCTACTCCAGCGAATTGCTGGGGTGCCTGATCGGCGGGCTGTATCGCGTTTCGGCGTATCTGCCTTGGTATACGCTGTTTTACATCGCATTGATCTTTGTCGGCGAGGTGCTGCTCTGCAAAACGCTGATAAAGGTCGCCGTTCGGCGCGCAGCGCGCCCGTCGGTGGCGATGGCACTGTATGCCGTATTTAGCTTTGTCTTTCTTTTTTATGCGAAAGTGCGTATGCAATACACCCTGTCTGCGGGGTTCGCGGGCAGTGTAGCGATCGCATTGATATTTGGCCTTTCCAAGGCCGACGGCGCGCGTAACCGGAAGCTGGACAGCGCGCTTATCTGTTTGTTTCTCCTGCTGAGCTATATGATCCGTCCCGGTTTTTTTCCGATCATGCTGTGCTTCGTTTTGCTTGCGCTGGGGTATCAACTGCTCCGGATTCGCGCCTGTTCTCCGGAGGAGGCCGTGGCGACTAGGCGCACGCTCATGCCCCTTATAGGCGTCTGTGCGGCGCTCGTGCTGGCGGTTGCCGCCGTGGATGCGGTGCGCGCGCAAGCGCCCGAATGGCGCCAATATACAGAATATAACGCTTACCGGACTCAATTTTCCGATTATCATAAGCCGTTCTACGAAGAAGCCGAGAACTTGTACGCGTCGATTGGGTGGACACCGGAATTGGTTGGATTGGCACACAACTGGTTCTTTATGGATCGCCGTATCAATACGGAAGCATTCAAAACGATTGCTTCCTTCGTGGATGCGCAATGGGGTGTGAGCCGAATTACGCGCGACAACCTTTCCCGTGCGATACAGTATTTTTTCGGGAGCCTCAACAATCGTTCGATACGTTCGGCGATGATCGCGGTCGGTATCGCGCTGATCTTTTCGGTATTTCCCGCGATCCGGCAAAAAAAGCTTTGGCCGGAAATCCTGCTGCCTTGTCTTGCTGTGGGCGGGTTGGTAGCCCTCTGCCTAGTGATGTGTTTTCGCCAACGCTTTCTTCTTCGTGCTTTCCTTTATTGCGCTATTCCGGCGGGTACCATGCTATTGCTTTGTTTGGGGCGCGTCATGGCTCCCGGCAGAGGGCGCGCAACGGCTTGCGTTGCCCTCCTGCTTGCGCTGCTTTGCTATGGAAACGCGCGCGGCGAGATCGCCGATACGGCGCAGCGCGCGCAAATCAATCGGGCGCGCGACGTCATGGAGGCTTTTAGCATTGCACATCCGCAAAACGTGTATATCTTCGACATCACACTCGCCGAGGATTCGCGTCCCTTTGTTATTTACCCAGACGAAAAACCGATCAATCTGCTTTACTGGGGCGGCTGGGAGATGCATTCCCCTATGCAGAAACAGCAGCTTGCCGCTAATGGCATGACGGCATTCTTTGCCGACGTATTGCTGGAGGACGGGGTCTACTTGATGACCGCCTCAATTAATGCCGGTGGTTTGATGGATTATATGCGCAACGAGCGTGGCGCGGCGGGATACGACGTTGTGGACGAATTACCGGAAGGCGTGCTCGTGGTGCGTTTTTTCGCTAATCGCTAAACCCGCGATCGCCCCTTTTTGTTGACCCCCCCGCGCCCCGCATGCTATCATACGATGATAGCATTTTTTCATCGTGTTTTCACGCCTTTTCGCGCGTTTTCCGCGCAATTCTTCACGCAAGGAGCCAATATGCGGCACGTTTTTATTATCGGCAGCAAGGGCATCCCCGCCCGGTACGGCGGCTTTGAAACCTTCGTGGATTCGCTGGCGCGGCTGCGCGCCGACCCGGAGCTGGTCTATCACGTATCGGTGTGGGACGGGCAGCCGGGGGAGTACGACGTGTACGGCGCGCGCTGCTTCGGCGTGAAGGTGCCGCCCATCGGCCCCGCGCGGGCGATCTGGTGCGACATCGCGGCGCTGGCGCGGGTGGTCCGCATCATCCGCGCGCAGCGCATCGAGCGCGCCGTCGTGTATGTGCTGACCTGCCGCATCGGGCCCTTCTTCGGGCATTTCGTGCGGCAGCTGCACCGGCTGGGCGCGACGGTGGCGCTCAACCCCGACGGCCACGAGTGGATGCGCGGGCGCTGGAGCCAGCCGGTGCGCGCCTACTGGCGCATGTCGGAGGGGCAGATGGTGCGGCAGGCCGATCTGGTGGTGTGCGATTCGCGCGCCATTGAGGCATACGTCTGTCAGGCGTACGCGGCGCATGCGCCTAAGACGACCTTCATCGCCTACGGCGTGGATGCCGAACCCGCCGCGCAGGCCGAAACGGCGCGGCAAGCCGACGCGGCCTACGCCGATTGGCGCGCGCGGCAGGGCGTCGAGGCCGGGGAATACTACCTGATGGTGGGGCGCTTCGTGCCGGAAAACAATCTGATGACCATCCTGCGCGAGTTCGTCGCCTCGGATACGCGGCGCAAGCTGGTGGTCATCGCCAACAACGAGGAAAACCGCTTCATGCGCGAGCTGCGCGAGCAGACCGGCTTTGACCGCGATTCGCGCATCCTGTTCGCCGGTACGGTATATGACGCGGCGCTGCTGGTGCGCATCCGCGCGGGCGCGCTGGCCTACCTGCACGGCCACGAGGTCGGCGGCACCAACCCCAGCCTGCTGGAGGCGCTGGCGATGACGCCGGTGAACCTGCTGCTCGACGTTCCCTTCAACCGCGAGGTGGGCGAGGAGGCGGCGCTGTACTTCACCAAGCAGCCCGGCGACCTGCGCGCGCGGATGGCGCAAACCGAAGCGATGTCCGCCGCGGAGCGCGCCGCGCTGGGGGAGAAGGCGCGGGCGCGCATCGAGGCGGCCTACCGCGCCAAAGATATCAACGCGCGATATGAAGCGCTGTGGAGGGAACTGCATGCGCAATGCTGAAGCACGCCCGCTGATCTCGATCCTGCTGGCGGTGTACGAGCCCAACCTGCCGTGGCTGCGGGAACAGCTGGCCTCGCTTAACGCGCAGGATTACCCGAATCTGGAGCTGATCGCGCTTGACGATTGCTCGCCCACGGTGCCGCTGGCCGAGGTGGAGGCCTGCCTCGCGGCATGCGTCACCGCCTTCCCGTACAGCATAACCCGCGCCGAGGCCAACGGCGGCTCCAACGCGGCCTTCTCGGCGCTGGTGGCACGTGCTGCGGGGGAATACATCGCCTTCTGCGATCAGGACGACGTGTGGCTGCCCGACAAGCTTTCGGCGATGCTGCGCGCGCTGGAGGACGAGGGCGCGGTGATGGCCTGCTGCGACGCCGCCATCATCGACGGGCAGGGCGCGCGGATCGCCGACGGTATGCATCAGGTGCGCAAGCGTGTGGAGTTTCAGGCGGGGGACGGCGTTGCGCCTGCGTTCTTGTACAAAAATTTCGCCTCGGGCTGCGCCACGCTGCTGCGCGCCGACCTCGCGAAGGCCGCGTTGCCGTGCATCGGGCATATCGTGTACGATCACTGGTTCGCGCTGTACGCCGCCGCACACGGGCGGGTGGCCTTCGTGCCGCGCGCGCTGATTCAGCATCGCGTACACACCGCCAACCAAACCAACGCCGTTTCCGACGTGCATAGCAAGCAGGATTATATCCGCACCCGCGTGCTGGATTATGAAAAGCGCTTGGCGGAGATCGCGCCGCGCGTGGATCTGGGCGCGGTGCAGCGCGATACCGAGCAGTGGGCCGCCGCGCGCTCGGCCTACGCCACCGGGCGGCGCGGCGCGTGGCGCACGATTTGGAAGCATCGCAATCTGGATCGCAAGGTTAGCTATTTCGAGTTGCTGCTGCCGCTGATGCCCAATTGGGTATTCGCGCGGATCATTCGCGGCGTGCAGCGCGGGACGATATGAAGAAAAACGGCAAGAGAATCTTGTATACAAGGAGCATGCATGAACAATAGCGTATCAAGATATAAGCTTTTTGACACCCACGCGCATTTGGACGATCCCCGCTTCGACGAGGATCGCGAGGCGTTGATCGCCGAGCTGTCGGCGCAAGGCATCGCCTGCGTGTGCATCGGCTCCAACATGCCCACCTCCCGCGCGGCGGTGGCGCTGGCGGCGGATCGCCCCGGCCTGTGGGCGGCGGCGGCGGTACACCCGCACGACGCCAAGGACTTCACCGACGCCGATTTGGATCAGCTCCGGCAGTGGATGGCACTGCCGCATGTCGTCGCGCTGGGCGAGATCGGGCTGGATTATTACTACGACCACTCGCCGCGCCCCGTGCAGCGCGAGGTGTTCATCCGTCAGCTGGAGCTGGCGATGGCGCTGGACAAGCCCGCCATCCTGCACATCCGCGACGCCCACGGCGACGTGACCGACATCCTGCGCGCGCGGCGCGGCAAACTGCCGCCGTTTGTGGTACACTGCTACTCGGGCAGCTGGGAGAGCGCCGTGCAGTATATGGACATGGGCGCGATGGTGTCGCTGGCCGGGCCGGTCACCTTCAAAAAATCCAACAACCTGCAGGAGGTGGCGGCCAAGGTGCCCCTCGACCGCCTGCTCATCGAGACCGACAGCCCCTACCTCGCCCCCGAGCCTGTGCGCGGCCGCCGCAACGATCCGCGCAACGTGGCGCATGTGGCGGCCTTCGTGGCGGCGCTGCGCGGCATGTCGGTGGAGGAGCTGGCGGCGCAGACCGTGGAGAACGCGATGCGGTTTTATCGGATTGGGGGGTAAGTTGGTCAGCATCTGAAAAATATCTTTTTAGATGGAGAGCTTGCCGAAGCGGGAACTACCGAGGATTTCTCGGTAGTTCGTCAGGAGGGAACGCGCAGCGTTCAGCGCACGGTTAAACACTACAACTTAGACGCGATCATCGCCGTCCGACTTTGACCGCTTTGCCATGCTTGAGGAAGACGCCGCTAACAACCATGAATCGCAACAGGGCAACGCAGGCCATTAGCCTCCCTTGTCAAAAGAAAGAGGGATCATCCCATGCCGCACCCAGCCGCCCCCCGCGAAGCCCTGAGCAAGCACAACGTAAGGCTCAAGCACAGCCTCGGCCAGAACTTCATCTTCGATGAAGCGCTGCTCGACCGCCTCGTGGAGGCGGCGGGCGTCGCCGAGGCCGACGACGTGCTGGAGATCGGCCCCGGCAGCGGCACGCTGACGCGCTGCTTGGCCGCGCGGGTGCGC
The DNA here is from genome assembly GCA_031552825.1 of Eubacteriales bacterium. GTDB lineage: Bacteria > Bacillota > Clostridia > Christensenellales > Aristaeellaceae > WQXF01. The sequence goes on along the minus strand of JAVBMD010000042.1, from coordinate 26,492 downwards.
CGCGTGGTGGCGGTGGAGATCGACGGCGCGCTGCTGCCGGTGCTGGCCGAGACGCTGGCAGATTACCCCAACGCCGCCGTGGTGCAGGGCGACATTTTGCGCACCGATGTGGCGGCGCTGGCGGCGGAGCGCTTCGGCGGGCGCTTCAAGCTGGTGGCCAATTTGCCGTATTACTTGACCACCGAGCTGCTCACGCACCTGCTGCTCGCTCGCCTGCCGCTGGATACCCTCGCCGTGATGGTGCAGCGCGAGGTGGGGGAGAAGCTGCTGGCGCTGCCCGGCGAGGCGGGCTACGGCCCGCTGGCGGCGTACTGCCGCTACTTTGCCGAGCCGAGCATGGCGCTGGCGGTGCCCGCGCGCTGCTTCACGCCGCCGCCGAAGGTGGATTCGGCCTTCATGCGGCTGGACATGCGCGCCGAGCCGCCGGTGGCCTGCGCCAACGAGGCGGTGCTGCTGCGCGTGATCCGCGCGGCCTTCGCCATGCGCAGAAAAACCATGGTCAACAACCTGCAGGCCGCCTTTTCGCTGGACAAGGCGCGCGCGCAGGCCGTGATGGAGCGCGCCGGGCTGCCCGCCAACGCGCGCGGGGAGGCGTTGGGGCTGGAGGCGTTCGCGCGGATCGCCGACGCGGTGGCGGGGGACTGATCCACCCTGGGGACGGAATCCACCCCGGGGACGGAATCCGCCCGGGGACGGAACCCCCCCACCGCTGCGGCGGTCCCCCTCCCTTTAACAAGGGAGGCTATGGGCTAGAACCAAGAATCTTTTATAGAACTAGAAACATATACCAGCCTCCAAAAGCCTCCCTTGTTAAAGGGAGGGGGACCGCCCTCAGGCGGTGGAGGGATTCCCGTCGCCGCAGCGGCGGTCTCTCCGGCGGTCTCTCCGTCGGTCTCTCCGGTGGTTTCTCCGACGTTGGATACGGAACCCTGCCGCGCCGCCACCGTGGAGACCGTCGCCCTCCCCGTCGTCGCCCTCCCCGTCGTCGCCCACCCCGCCGCCGCCCTCCCCGCCGTCGGCGGGGCACTGAACCCCACTTCCATGACAAAAGTTTCACATACATCCGATTTCCGGCAGGAAAAAAAGACTTTTTCGCGAATGTTAAAAATATGGCGTAGATTCGATTTATTCGGTCTATCATCTGTAGTACAACGTTTTGGAGGGGAAACACATGAGCGAACTCAATCTGGCAAAATGGGGCATCATCAATCCCGCTGCGGTTCATCACAATATGTCGGTGACCCAGCTGACGCAGAAGGCCATCGCGCGCGGCGAGGGCGTACTGTCCGAGACCGGCGCGCTGTCGGTCATGACCGGCAAGTACACCGGCCGTTCGCCGGAGGATCGCTTTGTGGTGGACGAACCCTCCATTCACGATCAGATCGACTGGGGCAAGGTCAACGTGCCGATGCAGCCCGCCGTGTTCGACGGCATCCTGCGCCGCATGACGGCCTACCTGCAGAACCGCGAGCTGTTCGTGTTCGACGGCTTCGGCGGCGCCGACCCCAAGCACCGCATCGGCGTGCGCGTCATCAACGAGCTGGCCTCGCAGAACATGTTCATCCACCAGATGCTGCTGCGCCCCACCGCCGAGGAGCTCAAGGGCTTCAACGATGATTTCACCATCATCTGCGCGCCGGGCTTCAAGTGCATCCCCGAGCTGGACGGCACCCATTCCGAGGCCGCCATCGTGCTCTCTTTCGAGCGCAAGCTGGTGCTCGTGGCGGGCAGCCAGTACGCGGGCGAGATGAAGAAGTCGGTATTCGCGATCATGAACTTCCTGCTGCCGCCCAAGCACGTGTTCCCGATGCACTGCTCGGCCAACGTCGGCGACGACGGCGCCTCCGCGCTGTTCTTCGGCCTCTCCGGCACCGGCAAGACCACCCTCTCGGCCGACCCGCTGCGCAAGCTGATCGGCGACGACGAGCACGGCTGGTCGGACGATGGCATCTTCAACTTCGAGGGCGGCTGCTACGCCAAGTGCATCAACCTCTCGCAGGAGAACGAGCCGCAGATTTGGGACGCCATCAAGTACGGCGCGCTGGTCGAGAACGTGGTCATCAACCCCGAAACCGGCGTGTTCGATTTCGCCGATGAGTCGGTTACCGAGAACACCCGCGTCGGCTACCCCGTCGAGTACATCCCCAACGCGCTGATCCCCGGCGTCGCCGGTCATCCCAAGACGGTGATCTTCCTCACCGCCGACGCCTTCGGCGTGCTGCCCCCGGTCGCCAAGCTGACGCGCGAGGCGGCGATGTATCACTTCGTCTCCGGCTACACCGCGCGTCTGGCGGGCACCGAGCGCGGCGTCACCGAGCCGCAGGCCACCTTCTCCACCTGCTTCGGCGCGCCGTTCCTGCCGCGCCCGGCCTCGGTCTACGCCGATCTGCTCGGCGAGAAGATCGACAAGTTCGGCGCCAATGTGTACTTGGTCAACACCGGCTGGTCCGGTGGCCCGGCGGGCGAGGGCGGCGGCAAGCGCATGTCCATCAAGTACACCCGCGCGATGGTCACCGCCGCGCTCAACGGCGAGCTGGAGAAGTCGGCCTTCGTCAAGGATCCGGTGTTCAACGTTGACGTGCCCACCAGCTGCCCCGGCGTGCCCGCCGAGGTGCTCGTGCCGCGCAACGTGTGGGCCGACAAGGCCGCCTATGACAAGGCCGCCCAGAACCTCGCCAACATGTTCACCAAGAACTTCGCCAAGTACAAGGGCATGAGCGAGGCCATCATCAAGGCCGGCCCCAAGGGCGAATAAGGGTTTCGCCTTGCGAGGCGACCAAAGGGCTTTCCGATCGCCCTTTGGAAACCTTCGGAGCCCCGGGAGGCTAGCGGATATGGAGCCAAAGCCGGGACGCGCGAGCGTTCCGGCTTTTTGTCTGAGATGTATTCTTTCGGATGTGCTATACTAAGGAAAACCGCCGCATGCTTTGCGCGGGCATGGCGCATGCAAACAAAAACTAGAACAGGTCGCTATGCGTCCCTGTTCTGGTCAAAGTAAGCAGCAATGTCTCGTTTTCGATTTTATAGATCAATAACCAATCCGGCGCAATGTGGCATTCTCTATGGCCGGAAAAATTTCCCGATAGAGCGTGATCGCGGTTTTTTTGCGGCAAAGGTTGTTCGGCGCACAGCAGTTCAAGCACTTCTTCGAGCAGCGCAATATCGAAACCACGCTTTTTGACTGCCCTAAAGTCCTTCTTGAATCTGGAAGCGTAGCTAATCGTCAGCATTCAAGTCACCCATCAATTCCCGCACGCTTCCAAAAGGACCTCTCAGGTTTCGTCTTTTGTTCACATCCTCAATCGCCGCCAGCGTTTCCGCATTCGGCGTATCCAGCGCGACAGGAAACGGTATGCCGTGTTGCCTGACCACCGTGCGCGCAAAAATATTGAACGCGGTCGTCATGTTCAGGCCTAACTCGTTGCACAGCATGTCAAAATCCTGCTTTAGGCGCTCATCCATGCGTATGTTAATATTTGTCTGTGCCATATCATCAACTCCCACTTCCATTACTATTCCTATTGTATGTAAAATTATTTACGATGTCAATAAAAATCATCAAATTGTCGCTGAAAGGGGATCCGAACCATGAACACAACCCAAAACGAAACCCTGCACACCATCGCGCGCCGCTCCTCCTGCCGCGCCTTCACCGGCCAAATGCCCGCCGACGCCGATCTGGCGCGCGTCGCCGAGGCCGCCATCGCCGCGCCCAGCGGCATGAACCGGCAGGCGTGGCGCGTCATCGTCGTTAAAAACAAAGAATTGATCGCCGACATGGAGGCCGAGGGCATGCGCATCCTCGCCGCGATGGAGGACAAAACCATGCACGACCGCATCATGGCGCGCGGCGGCACGCTGTTCTACCACGCCCCCTGCCTTATCATGACGCCCATCGACCCCGCCACCACGCTCAACGGCGCGGTGCTCGATTGCGGCATCCTGTGCCAAACCATCGCGCTGGCCGCCACCTCGCTGGGCATCGACAATTTGATCTGCGGTATGGCTGGGTTGGCCTTCGCGGGGGAGCGGGCGGCGGAGTTCAAGCGGCGGCTCGGCTTCCCTGCGGGCTTCGAGTTCGGCGCGGCGGTGCTGCTCGGTTACGCCGCCAAGGAATTCGCGCCGCACGCGCCGGATCAGGGGAAAATCAGTTATATCGATTGATCGGATTCCCAGCGGGCTTCGGAAAAGCCCTTATCCTTCCGCGTTGTAATCAGTTGTATTGTGATAATCATCAGACAGGCCGCCAGCGTGATGAAGGGAATGCCGGATATCCCCCGGAGGGAAATCACGACCGAGGCGATGCTCGAACCGATGGCGGAGCCCAGCTGAATGGCGGAATTGTTGACGCTGAGCATGAAGCTGGATTGGTTGCGCGTGACGCGCGCGACGCCAGCGCCGAGCTGCAACCCCGTGAACCATACGCTCATGAGCCACAGGATCGAAAGCGCGACGGTGAACCATCCGGCCGCCCGGAAGAGCAGGAGCAGCGCAATCGACGCCGTCTGGAGCAGCCCGCCCAGCAGCATCGAGCGGGCGTAACCGATGCGATCCGACAGATGCCCTCCGAGCAGGTTCCCGGCGAAGCTGGCGATGCCCAAACCGACCAAAACGAACGTCATCACCGCTTCAACGGCGGGAAAAACGAACAGCAGGTAGGGCGTGATGTAGGTTTGGAGCGCGCCGACTCCCACGAACATGAGCAGCGCGTACGCGATGATCGATACAACCTGTCCGTCCTTGAAAAACGCCAGTTCGCGGCGGATGTGCGCATTGGGGAAGGCTTGGTCGCCGTTTGGCAGGCGCAGGATGAAATAGAGCAGCGCCAGCGCCATCATGCCCGCGAGTATCCAGAAAATGCCCTGCCAATCGAGGAGGGAGAACAGGGCGCGCGTCAGCGGGAGGCCGATGACCAGCGCAGACGCGTTGCCCGCGATGAGGATCGCCATCGAGCGCCCCAGCTTTTCCTTCGCGGAAAGCGAGGCGACCGTCGCGGTGGCCAGCACGCTGAAGCTGTTGGCCGATAGACCCATGATGAGCCGAACGATCAGCATTTGCGGAAAGTTTTGCGCCAGAACAAGCGCCACCGTCGTCAAAATCGTTATCAGCAGCATGATCTTGAGCAGCTTGGGGCGCCCGACCTTTCGGAACAGGATCAATGTGATCGGCACCCCGAACGCCCCGCCGTATGCGTACATGGTGTTGAGCAGACCCGCGTTCGCCACCGAAACGCCCAGCGAAACGGCGACCATATCCAGAATGCCGTTGAACACGGAGGCCATCATCGAAAAGACAAAGTTCATCAAGGTGAACACCAGGAGCGTAAGGCCGCTAGCCGCCATATCATTCGCCTCGCTTGTATCTTGATCGTCTTCGTCCACTATAACACCTAGACCGAACTCCAAGTCAATCCTTTTGGAAGAATTAATTAGGGCGTGTTTCAAAACTCCGGAAGCGCAATTTCCGGCGGCTTTTCCGCCATATCGGCGTCGTTCTCCGCTTGGCGTACCGCCAGTACGCCGCGTTCCGACTCCTTGATCTGGCGAAGAATCCTTGGAACTTGCGCTTCCTCCCCTTTTGAAACACGCCCAAAAACCTTTATGTTTATGCATTCGCCAACAAAATGTAACAAATTCTTCCTTGTTATCCCCACATAATTGGATTATGATGGGGAAAATGGTATTTGGATGGGAAAGGTCTTCCGGTTTTCGGGCGGCCTTTTTCGCTGCAAAAGCAAATGAAGCTGGGGGACACGACGATGGACAGGCAGTGCGCGACGAAAAAGGGATTGCTGACGCTGGCGGTAGTGCTTTGCTGTACGTTGTTGCCGGTGATGGTGCTGGCGGCGCCGCTGGGCTACGATGTCAACGATTGGGATGCCGCGGTAGTTTTTGCGGCGCAGCAGGGGATTACGCTGGATCCCAACGATCCGTCCCTTTGGCCTGGAGACGGATTGGGTGGCAAAATGTTCTATTGGAATGGATTCACGCCTAAGCGTATCGCTAAAATCTGCCTGTATGAGGATCGGTTTAGCGGCGTGCTGGATTTCCGCGGCTTTTCCGCGCTCGATGGCATAGAGTTGGAGGGCAATCCGCGCGTGACCGGCATCAACCTCCACAACGTCACGGGGCTGATGTATGCTGATGTGGTCGATAGCGGATGCACCAGCCTGGTAACCCCGGACGGATACACGGCGCAGGTGGATTCCCAGGGTCCGGGCAAAGCGACCTTTGATTTTTATATGGGCATTGTCCAAGAACTGTACCTGTTTCTGAATTACGACCATTCGACCGCACGGTTCGACCATTGGGAAACCATAACGCCGGCTGGGTTGGCCATTACGGCAGATCCGGGCTTGGACGATACGTACGTGGTGACTGCGAATCAAAACATCCACGTCAAGGCGGTGTTCGCCGCCAAGACGGCATCGGCTTTGCCCAAGACCGGCGACGGCTTCCCCGTGGGCGGCCTGCTGACGCTGGCGGGCATCCTGCTGGCGGGCATCTGCCTGCTGGGCGTGCGGCTACGTAACCAGAAGGCGCACGCGTAAGGCGGGGCATACTCCCCGCGTGAAAGCGCGGCAATTGCCGCTTTTCAGCGTATCAACAAAGTAGTTTGATGCGTAGAGAAGGATTCCAAAGGGCGAGCGATAAGCCCTTTGGGCGCCCTTCGCAAAGGGAGGAATTCCTTACAAAACCTTGCTTCGAGGCATTTCGCATCTGCGGATGCGACCAGGGCTTTGCGATCGCCCTGGACCTTCGCAGCCCATCTGCGTGTCTTTGTTGATGGTCTGAAGCGCGGCAAAAAGCCGCGCTTTTGGAATAATCATCCGAAATCATTCGAAAATTGCGAAACGTTCGGCGTTTCGCTTGCCAATTTCTGCGCGAGGCGGTATAATCCTTGGTTGTAACATAGCTGTAAGAAGAATGAGGAGGGCGAACATGACCAAGTACGTGTATCTGTTCAATGAAGGCAACGCCAGCATGAAGAATCTGCTGGGCGGCAAGGGCGCGAATCTGGCGGAAATGACCACGCTGGGGCTGCCGGTGCCGCAGGGCTTCACGGTCTCCACCGAGGCCTGCACCCGCTATTATGAAGATAACCAGACCATCGCCGAGGACATCGTAAAGCAGATTTACGAGGCGCTGGCCAAGACCGAGGCCACCGCGGGCAAGAAGTTCGGCGACGCGGAGAATCCTTTCCTCGTGTCGGTGCGCTCCGGCGCGCGCGCCTCGATGCCGGGCATGATGGATACCATCCTCAACCTTGGCATGAACGACGTGGCGGTGGAAGCCGTCGCCAAGCGCTCGGGCAATCCGCGCTTCGCGTACGATTCCTATCGCCGCTTCATCCAGATGTTCGCCGATGTCGTCATGGAGCTGCCCAAGCACAAGTTCGAGGTCATCATCGATGAAATGAAGGACGCCCGTGGCGTCAAGCAGGATATCGACCTTGGCGCCGACGATATGAAGGAAATGGTCAAGCGCTTCAAGGAATTCTATAAGAAGGAAAAGGGCGAGGACTTCCCGCAGGATCCCAAGGTGCAGCTGATGGAGTCCATCAAGGCTGTTTTCCGCTCTTGGGACAACCCGCGCGCCGTCTACTACCGCCGCATGAACGATATCCCCGCCAGCTGGGGTACCGCCGTCAACGTGCAGTCGATGGTGTTCGGCAACATGGGCGATGATTGCGGCACCGGCGTGGCCTTCACCCGCGATCCCTCCACCGGCGAGAAGAAGCTCTACGGCGAGTACCTCATCAACGCGCAGGGCGAGGACGTCGTGGCCGGCATCCGCACCCCCAGCCCCATCAGCGAGCTGGACAAGGCGATGCCCGCCGTGTACAAGCAGTTCGTCGAGACCGCCGACAAGCTCGAGAAGCACTATAAGGATATGCAGGATATGGAGTTCACCATCGAGGGTGGCAAGCTCTTCATGCTGCAGACCCGCAACGGCAAGCGCACCGCCAGCGCCGCGCTGAAGATCGCCGTGGATCTGGTCAACGAGGGCATGATCTCCAAGGAGGAGGCGGTGCTCAAGGTCGATCCCAAGCAGCTGGACGCGCTGCTGCATCCGCAGTTTGACACCGCCGCGCTCAAGGCCGCTGCCGTGATCGGCAAGGGTCTGCCGGCCTCCCCGGGCGCTGCCTGCGGCCAGGTGTACTTCACCGCCGACGACGCCACCGCCGCCGCCACCAAGAAGGGGCAGAAGGTCGTCCTCGTGCGCCTGGAGACCTCCCCGGAGGATATCGAGGGCATGAACCACTCGCAGGGCATCCTCACCGCCCGCGGCGGCATGACCTCGCACGCCGCCGTCGTCGCGCGCGGCATGGGCACCTGCTGCGTCGCGGGCTGCGGCGAGCTGCGCTTGGACGAGCACGCCAAGACCTTCACCCTCGGCGGCAAGACCTATAAGGAGGGCGATTTTATCTCCCTCGACGGCTCCACCGGCAACATCTACGGCGAGGCCATCAAGACCGTTGAAGCCACGGTGTCCGGCAACTTTGCCACGCTGATGGGCTGGGCCGACGGCATCCGCACCCTCAAGGTGCGCACCAACGCCGACACCCCCGCCGATGCCGCCAAGGCGGTTTCCTTCGGCGCCGAGGGCATCGGCCTGACCCGTACCGAGCACATGTTCTTCGCCGCCGACCGCATCGCCGCCATGCGCGAGATGATTCTGGCCGACAACGAGACGCAGCGCCGCAAAGCGCTGGATAAGCTGCTGCCGATGCAGAAGGGCGACTTCAAGGGCATCTACGAGGCCATGGGCGAGCGCCCCGTGACCATTCGCTACCTCGATCCGCCGCTGCACGAGTTCCTGCCCGCCAAGTCGATGAAGGACGAAATCGCCGCCATCGCCAAGGAGCTCAAGACCACCCCCGAGGAGATCATCGCCAAGATCGACGCGCTGCACGAGTTTAACCCGATGATGGGTCACCGCGGCTGCCGTCTGGCCGTCACCTATCCGGAGATCGCCGAGATGCAGACCCGCGCCGTCATCGAGGCCGCCCTCGAGGTCAGCAAGGAGAAGAAGCTGAACATCGTTCCCGAGATCATGATCCCGCTGGTCGGCTCGGCCAAGGAGTTCGAGTTCGTCAAGAAGATCGTCGACGAGACCGCCGCCAAGGTCTTTGAAGAGAAGGGCACCAAGATCAAGTACATGGTCGGCACCATGATCGAGATCCCGCGCGCCTGCGTCACCGCCGACGAAATCGCCAAGAACGCCGAGTTCTTCTCCTTCGGCACCAACGACCTCACGCAGATGACCTTCGGCTTCTCGCGTGACGATGCCGCCACCTTCCTCGGCGATTACTACGAGAAGAAGATCTTCGAATCCGATCCCTTCGCCCGCCTCGATCAGGAGGGCGTGGGCCAGCTCGTCAAAACCGCCGTCAAGCTCGGCCGCCAGACCCGCCCCGACATCAAGCTGGGCATCTGCGGCGAGCACGGCGGCGATCCCTCCTCGGTCATCTTCTGCCACGAGGCCGGTCTGGCCTACGTGTCCTGCTCACCGTTCCGCGTGCCGATCGCGCGCCTCGCGGCGGCGCATGCGGTGCTGCTGAACAAGTAATCCGCGCGAAGCGCAAAGCAAAAACGAGCCTCTTCTCTGGAAAAGGAGAAGGGGCTTGGTTTTTGCGGGAGGGCGGGGCGTGCCCTTGACAAGCGCGCGCGGAATGAATAGAATAGTATAAGAAAGATAAGAATGGTAAGAATGGTATAAGAATAGTATAAGAACTGCGCAGCAATAACAGGAATCGAGGTGTGCGGTATGCTGATCGAGAACGCGACGAACGAATACAAACGAGAATATACGCCGGACATCGTGAAAACCGTCGTCGCTTTTGCCAATACGAGCGGCGGCATCCTCTGTATTGGCATCGCCGATGGCGGCGCCGTGGTCGGCGTACCGAATATGGATGATACGATGCTCAAGGTTAGCAATGCCGTTCGAGACGCGATCAAGCCCGATGTAACGCTGTTCGTAGCGTATCATCCGGAATCGATCGATGGCAAATCCGTTCTCAAGGTCGTCGTGCAGAAGGGCACTTCCTCTCCGTATTATCTTGCGGGGAAGGGAATGCGCCCGGAAGGGGTGTACGTCCGGCAGGGGGCGTCCACCGTTCCGGCGACGGAAACGGCGATCCTTCGCATGATAAAAGAAACCGACGGCGAGAAATACGAGGAAGTGCGCTCGCTGAATCAGTCGCTGTCCTTCGAGGAAGCCGAAAAGGAATTCGCGGCGCGCGGCGTACCTTTCGGCATCCATCAACAGCGGACGCTTGGGCTGCTAAACGCAGGCGATATCTACACCAATCTGGGGCTGCTGCTCTCCGATCAGTGCGTCCATACGATAAAGCTTGCCGTGTTCGAGGGAAAGGTGAAGTCAACGTTTAAAGACCGGCGCGATTTTTCCGGTTCGTTGCTCAAGCAGCTCGGCGACGCCTATGCGTTCATCGACCGTTACAATCGGAATCGGTCGGAAATCGAAGGGCTGCACCGCGTAGACAAACGAGATTATCCCGTCGAGGCTGTCCGTGAGGCGCTGCTCAACGCGCTTGTCCATCGGGACTATGCGTTTAGCGACAGTACGCTTATCAGCATTTTCGATGACCGCATTGAGCTGGTGTCGATCGGCGGGCTGGTTAGAGGCATTACCTTTGAGGATATGATGCTTGGCATTTCGGTGGCAAGGAACAAAAACCTTGCCAACGTGCTCTACCGCCTGCAGCTGATCGAGGCATATGGAACAGGCATACCGAAAATCATGCGCAGCTACGAGGGCTATGCGGTCAAACCGCAAATTGAAGCGACCGATAACGCGTTTAAGATCACGTTGCCGAATGTAAATGAAATGCCGGAGATAACCCTTCAAAGCGCGAACGAGCAGGTGATAATAAAATTATTTAATGATAAAAGCTCGATCACCAGAAGGGACGCGGAAGCCGCGCTGGGTGTGTCGCAGGCGATGGCGGCAAGGGTGCTCAAAGGGCTTGTGGAGAAGCGGGCGATACGGGCTGTGGGGCAGGGCAAGAACACCCGGTATGTTTTGCCCTGATCCATGGCGCGCGCAACGAAAACCTGCAGGCTGGCGCTTATCGTCAGCCTGTTTTGTATAGCTTATCCATCATTTGGCATACAATAGACTACAAACCAACCGTATCGGTATCGAATCTACAAAATGCGGCACGGTTCTCGAAAATTTTTCTGTTCGAATAGGGATTATTGCGATGCGGAGCGAATTATGATGTACGGCTGATGCGCATCGGCGCGCAGGGGGAGGGAGCACACCATGACGGTTCGTGAACAGCTCGAGGCGCGGGAGGCGGCGATGCTTTCGCCGCTGGCGCAGCGCAGCGCCGATACGCGCGGGCGGCAGAAGCCCATCGACGCCTGCGCGCTGCGCACCGAGTTTCAGCGCGATCGTGACCGAATCCTGCACTGCAAGGCCTTTCGCCGCCTCAAGCACAAGACGCAGATGATGTTCGCCCCCGATGGCGATCACTACCGCACCCGCCTCACCCACACGCTGGAGGTATCGCAGGTCGCGCGGACGCTGGCGCGCTCGCTGATGCTCAACGAGGATCTGGCCGAGGCCATCTCGCTGGGGCATGATCTGGGACATACGCCCTTCGGCCACGCGGGGGAGCGGGCGCTCAACCGGCTGATCCCCGGCGGGTTTCACCACCGGCAGCACAGCCTGCGCGTGGTCGACGCGCTCGAGCGCGAGGGCGAGGGGCTCAACCTCACCTTCGAGGTGCGCGACGGCATCCTGCACCATTCGGGGGCGGAGGCACCCGCCACGCTGGAGGGGCAGTGCGTGCATCTGGCCGACCGCATCGCCTACATCAACCACGACATCGACGACGCGCTGCGCGCCGGGCTGCTGCGGCAGAGCGATTTGCCGGAACCGGCGCTGGCGGTGCTCGGCGATACCCACGGCGCGCGCATCAACGCGATGATCGCCGACGTGGTGCAAGAGAGCGCGGGGCAGGGCGAGGTTCGCATGTCCGCGCCGGTGTGGGAGGCGACGAATCTGCTGCGCGATTTTCTGTTCGAACGCGTGTACATGGGCGACCTGGCGCTGGAGGAGGAGCATCGCGTGTCGCGGCTGATCGAGGATCTGGTGGCGCTGTGCATGGCGGAGCCGGGGCGCATGCCCGAGGAGTATGCCGAGATTTGCGCGCGCGAGGGCGTGGCGCGCGGTGTGTGCGATTTTGTGGCCTGCATGACCGATCGGTATGCGATGCGGTGCTATGAGAGTTGGATTCTGCCGCGGTCGTTTGGGAACCGGTAGGGGGACGGAATCCCTCCACCGCTGGAGGGGACGGAATCCTGACAGCGCCGGAGGGGACGGAATCCCTCCACCGCACTCACGCCGAGAGACCGCCGCTTCGGCGGCGGGAATCCCCCCACCGCTGCGGCGGTCCCCCTCCCTTTAACAAGGGAGGCTAAGGGCTGGAACCAAGATTATTTTATGCTTTCAGAAACATATACCAGCCTCCAAAAGCCTCCCTTGTTAAAGGGAGGGGGACCGCCCTCAGGCGGTGGAGGGATTCCGTCCCCGACGGCGTTGTCAAGATTCCGTCCCCTCAGGCGGTGGGGGGATTCCGTCCCCGACGGCGGAAGGATTACACCCGAACCGCGTGAGCGTGGTGGAGTGATTCCCGCCGCCGAAGCGGCGGTCTCCTCTCAGGCGGTGCAGGGATTTCACCCTGCGGGGCGACCGAAGGGCTTTCCGGACGCCCTTCGAAAACCTTCGGAGCCAACCCTCAATTAGAACAAAAATCTTGCCGCATCGGCAGGAAATGTTCGGATTACGGCGAATGAACATAGGACGGTAGGACGGTGATTGCGTGGCAGGGCGATTTTCCCCCGTGTGGCTGGACGAGCTTCGCGCGCGCGCGGACATCGTATCCATCGTTTCCGAATATGTGGTGCTCAAGCAGAACGGCCGCCGCTATTGGGGGCTGTGTCCGTTCCACAACGAAAAAACCGCCTCCTTTTCCGTCGATGCGGATCGCCAGCTGTATCACTGCTTCGGCTGCAAGGCCGGGGGCAGCGTGATTCAGTTCGTGATGGACATCGAGCGGCTGGAGTTCCCGGAGGCGGTTCGCCATCTGGCCGAGCGCGCGCACATGCCGCTGCCCGACTTGGTGGAGGATCCTACCTACGAGCGCACCCGCTCCCTCAAGGAGCGCATCTACGCCGCCAACAAGGCGGCGGCGCATTGGTATCACGAGCAGCTCTGGCAGCCCGAAAGCGCGCAGATCCTCGAGTATCTGTACCATCGCGGGCTGGACGACGCCACCATCCGCCGCTTTGGGCTGGGCGCGGCGTCGGGTACGTGGGAAGCGCTGACCAACGCGCTGACGGCGCAGGGCTTCACGCGCGAGGAGCTGATTCAAGCCGGGCTGACCGTCGAGAAGAACGACCGAACCTACGACATGTTCCGCCAGCGCGCGCTGTTCCCCATCATCAACGTGCATGGGCAGGTGCTGGGCTTCGGCGGGCGGGCGATGGGCGACGCGCAGCCTAAGTACCTCAACACGCCGGATACCCCGGTGTTCAACAAGCGGCAGGGCGTCTACGCCATCAATCTGCTGCGCAAGGCGCGCGATCTGCGCCGCATCGTGCTGGTGGAGGGGTATATGGACGTGGTGTCGCTGGTGCAGCGGGGCATAACGGGGGTGCTGGCCACGCTCGGCACGGCGCTGACGCCGGAGCAGGCGCGGCTCATGAAGCGCTACGCCCCGGAGATCTGGGTAACCTATGACGGCGATTCGGCGGGGCAGCAGGCCATTCTGCGCGCGCTGGAGATAATGGAGGGCGAGGAGGTTCCGGCCAAGGTGCTGACCTTTCCCGGCGCCAAGGATCCCGATGAATTCGTACAAAAGAACGGCGTGGAGGCCTTTCTGGCGCTGCGGCCGATGGATGCCACCACCTACCGCATGAACCACCTCGCCGGGGCGTACGACCTCTCCGAGGAGGCCGGGCGCACCGAGTACGCCAAGGCCTGCGCGCCGGTGCTGCGCAAGGTGCGCGAGCCGGTGGAGCTGGAGAATCACCTGCGGCATTTGAGCCTGGTCACCGGCTTCTCGCGCGATGTGCTGATGCAGCAGGTGGGCCACGGCGCGGCGGGCATGGCGGCGCGCCCTAGCTACGTGCCGCGGCGCAATCCGCTCTCCACCCCGGCAACCGCGTTGCCCGATCACCTCAAGGCCGAGCGCTCGCTGCTGTCGCTGCTCTCGGCAAAGCGCATCGAAGCCTCGCTGCTGGACGGCATCGAGTTTGCCTCGCCGCTGCACGGTCAGCTGGCGCAGCGGCTGGGCGAGGGGGAGTCCCCCTCGTCGATATTGGAACAGACCACCGACGATGCCGAGCGGCGGGAGATCGCCGAAATCCTCGGCACCGAGCTGAAGGGCGAGGAGGATCAGGCGCTGCGCATGGCCGCGGATTGCCTGATCCGGATCCAACGCCACCGCTTACAGGAGCGCATCGACGCGCTCAAACAAGAGATTGCCACCTTGACCGGCGACGACCGACGGGATGTAGTGGCGCAAGTGGACGCACTGATGCAGGAACTGAACCGTTTGAAGTCGGGTCGAAAGGAATGAACCCAATGAGCATGACGCCGGATACAAAGCAAATGAAGGTCGACGAGCTGATGGAGGCTGGGAAATCCAAGGGCATGTTGACCTATACGGAGATTATGAACCAGCTGGTGGAGCTGGAGATCGAGCCGGATCAGCTGGATAAGATTTTGGAGACGCTGGAGTCGCTGGGCGTCGATGTCGTCAACGAGATCGACATCGTCGAGCAGGATGAGCAGGACGTCGTACCCGAGCCGGTGGAGCTGGAGAGCGAGATCGCCGTGCCCGAGGGCATCAGCATCGACGATCCGGTGCGCATGTACCTCAAGGAGATCGGCAAGGTGCCGCTGCTTACCGCCGACGAGGAGATCGTGATCGCCCAGCGCCTCGAGCAGGGCGACGAGGAAGCCAAGCGCAAGCTGGCCGAGGCCAACCTGCGTCTGGTGGTATCGATCGCCAAGCGCTACGTCGGCCGCGGCATGCTGTTCCTCGACCTCATTCAGGAGGGCAACCTCGGCCTCATCAAGGCCGTGGAAAAGTTCGATTACCGCAAGGGCTTCAAGTTTTCCACCTACGCTACGTGGTGGATTCGCCAAGCCATCACCCGCGCCATCGCCGATCAGGCGCGCACCATCCGCATCCCGGTACACATGGTCGAAACCATCAACAAGCTGATCCGCGTCTCGCGCCAGCTCCTGCAGGAGAAGGGCCGCGAGCCGCTGCCCGAGGAGATCGCGCACGAGATGGCCATCTCCGAGGAAAAGGTGCGCGAGATCATCAAGATCGCGCAGGAGCCGGTGTCGCTGGAGACCCCCATCGGCGAGGAGGAGGACAGCCACCTCGGCGACTTCATCCCCGACGACGACGCCCCCGCCCCCGCCGAAGCCGCCTCCTTCACCCTCATGAAGGAGCAGCTGCTTAGCGTGCTCGACACCCTCACCCAGCGCGAGGAGAAGGTGCTTCGCCTGCGCTTCGGCTTGGACGATGGCCGCCAGCGCACGCTGGAGGAGGTCGGCAAGGAATTCAACGTCACCCGTGAGCGCATCCGCCAGATCGAGGCCAAGGCGCTGCGCAAGCTGCGTCACCCGAGCCGCTCGAAGAAGCTCAAGGATTTTCTGGATTGAGGCTTTCCGAACACACCGCAAAAGCAGCAGGCGCAAAAAAACGTGCCCGCTGCTTTTTTGTGCGGATAGCGAGCATGGCGGTTGACAGGTTTTGTTTTTGCGCTATAATTATCAAAAGAACCGCTCCACGGCGTATTTTGTAGTGGTTTTGTAGAGGTGAAAAAGTGAAGTCAGATGAGCAAATTATCAAGCTGTTTCAGGAGCGCGGCAATGTGATGCGCACTTCTGAACTGCGCGAGGCAAAGGTATATTATCAAGATATTCAGCGGCTACTTTCGGAAAACATCATTGAAAAAGTAAAACAAGGCTATTATCACCTTATGGACGAAAACAACACGAATGAAGTTCACATTATTAAGCGGATTTACCCCGATGCGGTGCTTTGCATGCATACGGCCCTGTTTCACTATGGCTATAGCGACAGGACGCCCGCCGAGTGGCACCTTGCGGTGGATAAGAACACCTCGAAATACAAAGCCAAAATTGATTATCCATTCGTTCGGATATATTTTGCGGAACCCGATGTTTGGGGATTGGGTACGTGCTCTGCCATCATTGACGGCGTCGCTATGTGCATGTATGACCGTGACCGCACGATATGCGATTGCCTGCGATACATGGGGAAGATGGACAAGGAAATATTCAACAAAGCGATTCAGGGCTATATCAACGACCAGAAAAAGTGCGTTCCCAACCTGATGCGCTATGCGAAGCCCTTGCGTGTGCAGAAAAAGGTCAAGGATTTGATTGGGGTGTGGTTGTAATGCCGGATGTAGGCGCGTCGGTTCTTGGCAAACTGAAAAACAAAGCCAAGGCTTCGGGCATCAGCTATCAGCAATGCTTGCAACTGTTTTTCCAAGAAGAATTTCTGCGCAGACTTTCTAAATCCGGTTATGTCGATAACCTCGTGCTAAAAGGCGGTTTGTTCATTTATACGCTGACGCGTTTTGAAAGCCGTGCTACGGTTGACGTTGATTTTCTTTTGAGGCATACCACGAACGCAATAGACAAAGTGAAAAGCATGATTGAAGAGATTATCCGCACGCCTACGGGTAACGGTTATATAGAAATGTCGGCGGAAGGTTTTGAAGAAATCTCACCGCAAAGGAAGTATAGGGGGATTAGTGCCCAAATCATTGGCCGACTAAAAAATGTTCGCGTGCCGTTTAACGTTGATATTGGGGTTGGCGATGTGATTGTTCCGGAGGCCGAAAGCAGAACCATTGCTACACAATTGCCGGATTTTGAAGCGCCCATCATCTATACCTATACGCTGGAAAGCACGATCGCGGAAAAATTTGATGCCATTCTGCAGCGATACGAGCTTTCAGGGAGGATGAAAGATTTCTACGATATTTACTACTTGGCCGCGTCTTTTGACTTCGAGGGCATAAAGCTACAGACCGCAATTTACGAAACGCTGCAAAAGCGCGGCACACCTTACGAAAAAGATAGCTTTCGGCGCGTTGCCGGGCTCGCGGATGATAGCGATATGCATACAAAATGGAAGTATTTCCTCAAAACCATAAAAGAGGATACGCTTGGGTTTGATGTGGTAATGCGGCAGATAAAGGATTTTCTTGAGCCTGTATTTGTGGCTATGGTAAACGAAGAAGAATACCTGAGGATGTGGCGCTGCGGGAAAAAGGAATGGGTTTTGTAAAAGGGCTTTACAAGCAGCAGGCGCAAAAAACAGCGCCTGCTGCTTTTTCTTCGAAAAATAACAAATTGCGACAGAAATTGAAAATGCAGGTAGATTCGCGAGGGCGAGTATGCTAGAATGTTCGCAAAGCGTGAATTGTTCCGGAGCGATGCGTGGCATGCGGCGCTTGGCCGCATAGGATCGCCGGGGAAGAGAGCGCGGCAGGGGGAGAGCGATTGGTTACAACCTATCCAGATTCTGCGTTTGCCACAAG
Source organism: Eubacteriales bacterium (assembly GCA_031552825.1). Lineage (GTDB taxonomy): Bacteria > Bacillota > Clostridia > Christensenellales > Aristaeellaceae > WQXF01. The sequence goes on along the minus strand of JAVBMD010000042.1, from coordinate 8,860 downwards.
CACACAGATCGTTTTGTTCTTTGTCAATGTGCTGGTTACGACGCTATCCTACCTATGGGGCGCGAACATCATCCTGTTGATTTTTCAGAAAAAGGTTTCTTTTCTTCGGAAGCTGCTGTATAGCGTCATCTCCGCGTTTCTGCTGCATTTAATTATCGTCTACGGCATCGCGTATCTCAACGGCATCGTCATTCACCAACTCGAAAAGCTATACATCGGCGTGTTCATTAACGTTACGAAGATAATGAACCCTTTCGCGTACTTCGTGCTGTACCTGCTCGGCGTGCATGTGCTAAAGCTCTCGAAGTACCAATCGATGCACATCATGCGCTTGCTGTATGTGTACTTTGTTTGCTGTTATATGCTGCTGCGAATCGCCGGCCACTTTATTTTTCCCACCATACCCGACCCTAGGGGCTGGAACTATTTGCGCGATATATGGGCGATCAGCAGCGGCACAGCCTTTATCTACGTGCTCTATTGGCTGGTTACTATATTTATTAAGAGGAACAGGCTGCATCTTGAGCTTCCGGACAACCTCGTGATCCCCAATTCGCGCCGGGAACTGCTCAAGAACTTCGGGGTTTCGTTTGTCGTGTACGGAATCGTCATGCTGTGCCTCTATTTCCCGACCAATACCGGGTATGAATACATCTATTTGACGGTGATTCTGCTGTGCTATATGGCAATCAGCATGCTGGTGGAGTACGTGAGGGTCTACCAAAATCGCCTTGGCAACAAGGATGCCCATATCGCGCTGCTCAACGGCTCAATCGAAGAGTTCCGTGGCATCAAGCATGATTTTTATAACATTTTGCAGACCTATAGCGGCTTCTTGGATGTCGAGGCGTATGATGGGTTGGGGCAATACCATCGGCGGATGATTAAGACAATGGTATCCTCCGATACAAAGATGAAGATCAGCCGGCGGATGCCGGAGCATCCCGCGTTCTTTTCGCTGGTCAGCGCAAAAATGGAATCCGCGAAGGCGAAGAACATCGATTTCCAAATTGATTTGGCGTGCAATATGGAAGAGATCCATATGGATCCGCTGGACTTCTGCCGCGTGCTGGCAATTTTGATCGACAACGCGACCGAGGCGGCGGAGGAGACCGTGACGAAGCGGGTGGAGCTATCCGCCCAGCAGAAGCCGGATGATAGCTACCTGTTTATCCTATCAAACGATACGGCGGAGGCCGTGGACGCGGAGCAAATATTTATATCGGGCTTCACGACCAAGCCCAAGCATATGGGGCAGGGGCTGGCGCAGGTGCGCGAGATTTTGCAGCGTTACGGCAATTGTACCTTCAATATTACGAATTATCAAAACAGCTTTACCGTGTACTTCGAAATAAAGGCGAAGGATGAAAGCACCGCAAACGGCGGCAGGCAAAAACAAGCGCAATAAAAAAAGCCGCGGCGCAGGCTATCAACAAAGCTAGGCCGTCGAGAAATGTCCGGATGTGGGCGAAGCGCAAGCGTGTCCGCAGGAGGCGTACACAGATACGCCGCAAGGCGCGCGCTGGGCTGAACCCGCAGATGGGCGTTTATCGACGGTCTGAACCGCGGTTACGCTTCACTTAACTCGATATAGGACGAAACTTCTTGATTGAAATATTTCATTTGGAACGAGCTGTTCCCATATTTGGTGAGGATCGAGCGGATGTTCGTCAAGCCTGCGCCCCTGTGCCCGGGCTTTGTGGACATGCCGCTTATCATGATTGCGCTGGTATCCACCGGTTCCGATACGCTGTTGGACACGATCACCATTTTGGAATGCGGCTTTTTCGATTCGATGGACAAATAGGCCTTGCGCTGCTCGGAAGTGCTTGCCGCCTCGATCGCGTTGTCCAGCAGGCACGATAGGATGCGCGAAGCGTCCATATTGTCGATGTGCATGTTCTCCACGCTGCACTGGAGGGAGATGATGAGCTTGACGTTGCTTTTGTTGGCGTCCTCGAGCTTGTTCATCAGGAGGGAAATGATCGCCGGGTTCTCATGCATCTTCTGCGAAAGTTCCATCATGCTGCCCGCGTGGGAGGTGGCCGAGAGCAGGGAGGCGTGGTACTTTTGCAGCCCCTCATATTCCTCCAGCTCCAAAAAGCCACTGTAGGTATGCAGGATGTTGTTGAAGTCGTGTTTGATCCCGCGCAGTTCCTCCATGCCCTTGAACAGCGCGCTGATGTGCGTTTCATGTCTGGCGATGGTTTGGTTTTTGTAGGCGATGGTGTCCATATAGAAGTTGATGGTGAAAAAAAACAGCAGGACGAGCAGACACATCATGTACGCGATCGTCAAGTCGGTCATGACGATCGGTAGGGTCACGATTACGGCATAGACAAATACGGCTTTGGATAGATAGAGGAGGATCTCCTTCCGCTTGTTGCAAAACATCGCTTCGGAGATTTGCCAAATGAAATTCTTTCGCTTCACCCACGCCAGCGCCAGCGAATAGGCAATCCAGAAGATGATAAAGCAAGTGATCTGCTGAAAGGCATCCGCCATGAAGTTATACGATACCCAGCTTTGCACAAAGATGACGGCGCCCAGCACCCGGTTGAGCTGCCTGTCTATTACCCAGATCAGATAGATGTAGCCCGTAAGCCTTACCGAGCGCACCTGTGAGAGACCCAATATCTTCTGCGCCGCGTAGTAGTAAAACAGCGCGTGTATGAAGTTCGGAGAAACGACCACATAGTACATCACCTTGCTAAAGGAAACCATGCCGCCGCTAAGGTAGAGCCCATAAATCAGCACATTTTGCGCGACGGTTCCGGTAAGGAACGCAAAAAGAACCTTTTGCTTCCGGCTGGCTTTTAGTCCGGAAATCTGCAGCAAAAGGTTGGACATCATGACGGTGGTGCAAAATGTTTCGAGGAAGGTGACCAAGGCGAGGATCAACTGCATTTCGCGCGTGTAAGCAAAGTCGGGATACATGTGGACACACACCTCAATCGCAACGGCTATTTTGCAAGAGCTTGAACAGGGCGTCATACAGCGAGCGAAACTCGAAGGGCTTGCGCAGGAAGAGGTTGAACCTGCTTTCCGCCGCGGTATCGCCCGTGTTGGAGCCGGACATTGCGATCAGCGGTATGGTCGAGGCGTTTTCCGTGCCGCTCTGCCGTATCCGTTGCGCCACTTCGTAGCCGTCCATTTCCGGCATTTGAATATCCAAAAAAACCGCATGATAGCCCGATGGGTCTTCGAGGAACATATCCAAACCCACTTTGCCGTTCACGGCAATTTCGGCCGAAATATCATGTTTTTTCAAGAAGATTTTCATCAGTTCGGCGGCGGGAACATTGTCCTCCATAATAAGACACCGATACGGGTTTTTTTCTGAAGCACTCAAATTGCCGATACAGCTCCTTTCTGTAGTGTATATAAGCCTTCGAATTTCACAATGAAAAAATTAGCATTGTTTGGAAATAACATTGTATAGTAAAAATCAGTATTTTTCAACCAAAATAATACAAATTGCTGCACAAGAAAATACAAAAAAGGCGGCAGGCACAAAACGAGCCTGCCGCTACCCTTTTGATTCTTATTATTATAGTACGATCACGTCTCGCTCAGCTCGATATAGGCCGATACTTCCTGATTGAAATACTTCAATTGGAACGAGCTGTTTTCGTATTTGTTGAGGATCGAGCGGATGCTCGTCAAGCCGGGTTCTTTGTGGCCGGGCGGCGTGGACATGCCGCCTACCATGATCGCGTTGATGTCCACCGGCTCTGATGCGCTGTTGGATACGATCACCATTTTGGAATGCGGCTTTTTCGATTCGATGGACAAATAGGCCTTGCGCTGCTCGGAGGCTCTTGCCGCCTCGATCGCGTTGTCCAGCAGGCAGGATAGGATGCGCGAAGCGTCGGTATTGTCGATGTGCATGTCCTCCATGCTGCATTGGAGCGAGATGATGAGCTTGACGTTGCGTTTGTCGGCGTCCTCGAGCTTATCCATCAGGAGCGAAATGATCGCCGGGTTCTCGTGCATCTTCTGCGAAAGCTCTATCATGCTGCCCGCGTGGGATGTGGCCGAGAGCAGGGAGGCGTGGTACTTTTGCAGCCCCTCGTATTCCTCCAGCTCCAAAAAGCCGCTGTAGGTATGCAGGATGTTGTTGAAGTCGTGCTTGATGCCGCGCAGTTCCTCCATGCCCTTAAACAGCGCGCTGATGTGCGTTTCATGCCTGGCGATGGTTTGGTTTTTGTAGGCGATGGTGTCCACACAGAAGGAGACGGTGAAAAATAGCGCGAGGATGAGCAGCACCATAAAGTACGCGATCACCAAGTCGCTTATGAGGAGTGGAATTGCCAGCATCACCGCGTAGGCAAAGGATGCTTTGGCCAGATAGATAAAAATTTCCCTTCGACGATTGAAAAACATCGTGTCGGAGATCTGCCATATAAAATTCCTGCGCTTGATCCAAGCGACGGCGATCGAATACGCGATCAGGAAGATGGCGATATAAACAATTTGCTGAAACGTGTCCTTTAGGTAATTGTACATCGCCTCGTTTTGCGAAAAAAAGATGGCGCCCACCGTGCGGTTGACTTGCCGGTTGATAATCCAAATCAGGTAGACATAGCTAGTAATCTTTACGGAACGCACCTTGGATAGCCCGAGGATCTTTTCCGCCGCGTAGTAATAGAGCAGCGCGTGCAGCACGTTCGGGGAGGTGACGATCAGGTGCATCGTCCGGTCAAAAGAGTTGCTTCCGCCAATCAGATATAGCCCGTAGATCAGCACGTTCTGCGCAAGGGTTCCGGTAAGAAACGCAAACAGAACCTTTTGCTTTGCGCTTGCTTTTAGCCCCAAAATCCGCAGCAGGATGTTGGACATCATGAGGGTGACACAAAATGTTTCCGCGAAGGCGATTAGCGCGAGGATCAATTCCATTTGGCGCGTATAGGCAAAAGCGGGATACATTGGACATACACCCCAATCGCTACGGTATTTTGCATCAGTTCGCAGCTGCTTTCCGCAGCGGTGCAGTAAAATATTTTCCATTATACGATATTGGTAGCAATATTGTATAGCAAATAATTCCACCCGGCAGAGCAAAAGCATTTACCTATGAGAGCGGCGCTGCGAAGGTCCAGGGCGATCGCAAAGCCCTGGTCGCTCCCCGAAGGGAGCGAAATACTCCTCGATTTGAGCAGAGATTTCGCCCTCACGGGCGACAAAAGGGCTTTCCGATCGCCCTTTTGAAACCTTCGGGGCGCAACTTCATTCATTTCCTATGAATGAAAATATAAATGCTTTTGCTCTGATCCATTCGGCATTCGCCCGTCACGGCTGCGTCGCTTCGCCCTCGGCTAGCGGAACCTGCGGTGCCCGCGGCGCACCGGCCTGAACGAACGTCCGCTGCCCGTACAGCAGAAACCCGCCCACGACCAACAACACACCGGTGACGATCAGCAGCCACTCGATCCGGAAGGCGTCGCCCAGCGGGCCGAACAGCGCCATGCCCAGCGGCATGCCCAGCCCGTTGACCACGCCGATGGCGCTGAACACCCGTCCCATCATGTGGCCGGGCACGTTGGTTTGCAGCAGCGTCATGCTCGGCGTGTTGTACAAAGGCATGGTGCATCCGCAGAACACCATGACCCCCAGATACACCCAGAAATTCGGGATGATGCCGAACAGCACCGTGGCCACGCCAAACAGCAGCCACGCCAACACCATTGTGTGCACCTTGTTTTTGAATCCGCCCCAGATCGCGATCAGCACGCCGCCTGCCATCATGCCTACGGAGAACGCGATCTCTATGGCCGTCAGCCGCCAGACGTCCCCGCCGAACGTGCGCGTTACCTGCAGCGGCGTCAGCATCGCGGCGGGCGACGCCAGCACACAGAACGCCGCCGTGGACACAAACAGTACCTTTAGCCACGCCGCGCCGCCAATAAAGCGCAGCCCCTCCATCATCTCGTGGTAATATGCCTTTGCGCCGGACGCGTGTGCCTGCGGGGCGGTGACGCCCGCGACCTTCACGCAGAACAGCACCACGGCGATGCCGATGGCGGCGGTGACGACGTCGATAAAGAAGATGGTTTCGATGGGCATAAAGGTAAGCAGCGCGCCGGCCGCCATGGGCGCGGCAAACATGGTCAGCGATTGTGCCGTGCTCTGGATGCCGTTAAAGCGCGTGAGGTGTTCCTCGGGCACGATCTGCGGAATCAGCGCACCCACGGCAGGCTGCTGCACGCCTTGGCCGATGCTCCGCGCGATTACCGCCGCCAGCAGAAACCAAACGCTTTGAAAGCCCAGCCGGTAGAAAATGGCGACCACGAGCGTAATCAGGGCAATCGCGCCGTCGGCGATGTTCACCAGTAGTTTGCGGTTATATCGATCCGCCCATACCCCGGCAAAGGGCGAGATGAACACCAACGGCAGCATGGCAGCGCAGGTGAACAGGGCGATCAGCCCGCCAGACTGCTCCTGAAGCGTGATGTGCCAGGTGATCGCGTGGGAAACCAGCATGGAACCGAACATGGACAGGAACTGTCCCGCGATGAAAAAGCTGGCGTTGCGCTTCCAATGAACCGTTGCATTGGCCTGCTTTTCAATATCTCCTTAAGCATTTTATGCCGTCCATGATCATCTCCGCTTTGCAGTCCTTGAGGATGGCAAGCGCCTGCTCCATGAACAGCTCAGAGTTGTTCAGGTAGTCGCCCAAGCGTCCGCTGCGCCTGAAAATCTCCAGCAGCGTCGCCTTACTCAGCCGAAGCTCGCCGCGCAGGATGGTGAGCACGTCCGGCAGGGGCGTGGGCTCGTGTTCGATGGCTACCGCGCGGGTGTGGGTTTCCTGCGCCGTGACGCCGCTCTTCTTCACGTCCACCTTGGCGGTGGTCTCCACGATGCGGCTGCGTTGGATGGGCGGCATCATGGACAGCTTTGCGGCGGACGCCTCGATGAAGCGCTCCTTGTCCATCTTCACCCGCTACAGCGTCTTTTGCCGGATGCGCTCCCAGATCGCCAGAAACTCCGGCGAAAAGAAGCGCTCCTTCCGCGTGCGCACTACGATTTCCTTGGATGCGTCCCGCACCTCAATCTTGGTGTTAGCCTGACGGATCTGGGCGATGATCGGATTGGCGATGGGCTGATACGCTTCGGGCAGGGCGAGTTGACCTTGCTCGATCTTCTCACGCCCGCTGGCGGTGATCTTGCCCTTCTTGTCGATCACGCCCTGTTGGGCAAGGACGGTCAGCACCCGCTCCGCGCCTTCGTGGCCCAGTTTCACGGTGGGCACGGGTTTTGGGCGCGGGGGTGAATACGGGCAGAACAGGCTCGCTTTCCAAGCCTGACGCGGCTGTGAAAGACGAGACTGGTTGCGCCGCGCCGCTCATGTTATCGGTATTATCAGCATCTTCTTGCGCCGCCGCAATCTGCTCCTGTGGCACGTCAAGTCCAAGATTCACCGCCACCTCTACTGGAACCTCGATGTCGATGAAGCTGGCGATGTCCAGCGTGCCGAACCTGACGCCGGTCTCCCGCTCGATCTCCCGCTGCAGGTTGTCGGCAAACTCGGCGAAATGCTCGCTGGCGATGACGTGCAGCATGTTGGTCTGGCGGTCGTATAGCCGCTCGCCCTGCTGGTTGACGCAAAGCCGCAGGCCGCGCCCGATCTTCTGCCGCGCCGACAACGCGCTGGACTGCTCCAGCAGCGTGCAGACCTGAAACACGTGGGGTTGTCCCAGCCTTCCTTCAGCGCGCTGTGGGAGAAGATGAATCGAAGCGGGGTTTCGAAGGACAACAGCCGCTCCTTGTCCCGCATGATCAGGGCGTAGGTGTCCTGGTCGTCGGCGGTGTCGCCCCGCGTATCCTTGAGCTTGCCCTTCTTGTCCACGCTGAAATAGCCCTCGTACGCCTTGTCGGCCTCGCGGGCGAGGGGTAGCACCGTCAGAATCGGCGCGTACTTGGGCAGCGCGGCCTCATATTCTTCGCAAAGCCGCATATCCGTGCATGCGTAGACAAGATCACCTTTATTGCCTGTCATATCGAATATACATCCTCTCGTTTCATGATGAGAGGGATATTTGTAGTTTATGTCATCCGCACGCATGTGAAACCGAGTGATATTTGCGTATATTGTCTTGAGCAAATAGTGGAACAAGTCTATTTCAGCGTCTTGAAGAATGTCGGCCGCCTGATAGAAGGTGGTTACATATACGTTCGGCGAGGGGCAGCGCGTGAAGTAGCTTCCCTCCAGCCGAGTTTCGATAAGCCCTAATGTCAAATCCCAACCGGGATCTGCCTTAATGATATTTCTCAACAGTTCTTTCGAATATCCCCAGTCGAGCGTATCTGTGTTGGGCATATCATAAATGCTCGAAACGCGAGCAATAGAAAACAACTTCGATCTATATTGCTTAAGTTTCGCTATCGTAGATGTATACAATTGGGTGCCCAAGAGCACAGGTGATATGCTTACAGGCTTATTGATTGTAGCTTTCATTTTCCCCACACCTACCCAAACTCAATCTTTGCCCTCGGAGTATCAGCTAACAGCTCAACGCACACCGCTACTCTTCAAGCTACCACTTCCATACGCGAACACATCCTGCTCCCCGTCATACCCGCATTCACCCATGCGCGGTGAGTTGGTGATAGGCAGGAACATTTCGTGTTCATGTGCATCCATGCAATCCTCGCAGAAGAACGGGTTCTCTACCTCGTACATACATTCGCAGCAGATATGCGTCGCTGCTTGCCCGCAGGATGCGCACATGAATTGTGGCGGCATGTTTCTGGCCAAAAGGCGAACAGCCTGCTTTTGCGGTGATCTTTCCGTCTCAGCGATGACCGTAATCAAGCACTCGGTCGTGCTGCCGAAATCATATTCATGAATCAGTTTGTC
>JAVBMD010000022.1:0-7602 GCA_031552825.1 Eubacteriales bacterium | reverse complement strand
GGTCCCCCTCCCTTTGACAAGGGAGGCTTTTGGAGGCTGGTATATGATTCTTGTTTCATAAAAGTTTTTCGCTTCCAGCCCCATGCCTCCCTTGTTAAAGGGAGGGGGACCGCCGCAGCGGTGGGGGGATTCCGTCCCCAGCCCGTGGAGAAATTCCGTCCACTGCCTGTAGAGGAATTCCGTCCCCTCTAAGACTACAAAACCCCATTCCACAAATTCATCGTGCCGTAGCTCCGCCACGGCCGCCACGCCTCGGCCAGCGCGACCATCTCCTTGGCCGAGCGCGGCGCCAGCGCCTTCTTGATCGCGGCATCGGTCTCCAGAAAGGCGTCGGTATAGCCCATCGCGCGCAGGGCGATGTATCGCGCCGTCCACGCGCCGATGCCGGGCATGCCCATCATCCGCGCCATCTCCTGCTCCGGCTGGGCGCTGGGCTCCAGCGACACCTCGCCGCCCTCGAGCGCCCGGGCGATGCGCAGAATGGTCCGCGAACGCGCGGCGATCACGCCCAGCTCCCCCAGCCGTTCCTCGATCGGCTCCAAAGCGATCACCTCGCCGGGCGAGGGAAACGCGTGCGTCAGCCCCTCGACGCCGGTGCGCATCGGCGCGCCATAGGCCTGCACGATGCGCGCCGCCAGCGTGCGCGCCGCCTTGACGGTGATCTGCTGCCCCAGCACGGCGCGCACCGCCATCTCGAAGCCATCGAAGCAGCCGGGCAGCCGCGTGCCCAGCACGCGAAGGCCGGGGCGCACCGCATCCATCGGAGCCAGCGCCTCATACACCGCCTCCGGATTGCAGCACAGGTCGAATAGGTGCCGCACCCGCGCCAGCACCTGCGGCAGCACCGGCAGCAGCGAAGCCGCCACCGTAACGCGCAGCGCGTTGCGCTCCGGGCAATCGGCGACGCGCAGCCAGCCGTGCGCCGTGCGTTCCCCCGCCCGCATGCGCACCGTGCGCAGGTACGCGCCCTCGCGCACCGCCTCCACGCCGGGAATGGCGCGCTGCGCCAGAAATTCGAGCAGCTTTTGCCAGCAGTACGGCGGGCGGTAGCCCAGCGCCAGCGTGATCTCGCCGGGGATGCCGCCCTCCCCTGCCGCCTGCTTGCGCAGCGAGGTGGGCGAAAGGCGGTATTGCTTTTGAAACAGCGCGTTCATCCGCCGCAGGCTGCCGAAGCCCGCCGCCATCGCCACCTCCAGCACCGGCAGGGCGGTGTCGGTCAGCAGGCTCTTGGCCAGCAGCAGCCTGCAGGTTTGCAGGTATTGCACCGGCGAAACGTTGTATTCCGCCGTGAAAGCGCGGCGCAGGTGGCGCGCCGTGCAGCCGAGGCGGCCTGCCAGCTCCTCTAGGCCGTATCCGCCGCCGCAGCTTTCCTCCAACAGCCGCGCAGCGCGGCGCACCAGCGAGGCGGTTGCGTCGGCGCTGGAGGTGCCGGGCGCCAGCTCCGGCCTGCACAGCAGACAGGGGCGAAAGCCCGCCTGCTCCGCCGCCGCCGCCGTGGCGTAAAAGGCGCAGTTCTCGGGCTTGGGCAGCTTGGCGCGGCAAACCGGGCGGCAATAGATGCCCGTGGAGCGCACGCCCACAAAGAACCGCCCGTCGAACCGCGCGTCCTTGGCCTTGAACGCGGCATACCAGCCGCGGTGCTGTTGCTCGGTCATCGGCTCGCCCCCCTCGTTTTAGCTACAGTATAGCATATCCCAGCAGGATTGCTCGCCGTTTTCGGACATTCAAAACGACCGGGCGGGGATCTCTCCCACACCCGGCCGATGACGCGGACGATTTGATTGCGGCGCAGCTATCGCACCGCTTCCCAGCCAAAGGTCTCCGGCACATAGCGCCGGGTTTTGCTCCGATCAAAGGAATCCTGCAGCGCGCCGGTTTGCGCGCGCACGATCAGCCAGCCGTTTTCCTTCTGGGCGAAGGACATCTCCTTGTCGGCATACAGGCGCGGCTCGCCGCTCGCGTCGCTGTACATCTCGCCGAACGCCACCCAGCACGGCACCAGCCAGCTCGCGTCGGCACGTTCGGGATCGTAATACTGCACGTAGCCCAGCTCCAGCCGCTCCAGCGTGCGCACGCGGCCGTTTTGAATTTGCGTCTCCAGCGCCTTTTTTACCTCGGCGAAGGGCGCCAGCGGCACATCGGCGTGCCGCATTTCGATCTCGCGCGCCGCGTGGATGCCGAGGCTGTAGTCCTCCGGCGTTGCCACGTCGCCGCTAGCCGAACAGGCCATCGGGTTATCGCTGGGCAGCTCGCCCCGTATGTAATCGGCAAACCAACCGCCCCCGCCGAAAATCACCGGGATGCCGCGGAACACCGCGCGGAAGTCGATGTAGTAGGTGCCGATGTTGCCCGGGGCGTCCACCGGCCTTTTGAGGATCGGCCGCGCGCCGTCGCAGCCCTCCCAGTAGTAGGCCTTGCCGCCCGCGCCGATGGTTTTCACCTCGAAGCCAGCGCGCATTTCCGGCCCGTACAGGCGCTCGATCTCGTCCAGCGCGATATCCGCCGCCCTGCGCATGTCGAGCGGATTGTCCTCGGCGCGCGCGTTCCAATCGATGTCCGGCGCGTCGAAGTACCGAATCGGCGCTTCGGTAACCTTTCCCTTGACCGTTTTGTAGAGATTGCCACGCCCCGGATCGCCCTTGGAAACGCCGAGCAGGCTGCTGCCGTTCGGATAGCGCTCGATTACATCGTACGCCGCCAGCAGCGCGTCCTCGGGCGCAGGCGCCCGTTCCACCTTGAGTACCGGCGCGGCCTCGGCCTCCGGCACAAGGATGTCCAGATCGATGGCGACGGTGCGCCCATGCGCCTCGTAGGTCTCGTGCCAGCCGCCGCGCACCTCCTCGCGAAGCGCGGCGAGGGTGACGTATTGCGGCGCGGCGCGCGCGGCGGGCGCTGCGAAGCAGGCTGCGCACAGCAGCAGGGCGGCGGCGCGCCTTCTCATTGCGCATTTTCTCACTTGACCCTCACCGCCTGCGCCATGTCCACCTCGCCGCCGACCTCCGGCGCGAGGTACATCTTTTCGGGGTACCGCTCGGCGTACGGGAAGGTATACCATGCCTGCTCGGCGCCCATGCCCTTGCAGCCGTAGTAGCCGCGCATGGTTTCGAATACCGGCTTGCCGCCCTCGTCCACCAGCTTCATGCTCATGATCTCGCCGCCGCAAACCTCCGCGCCGTCGTATGCCCAGAGCTTCACGCCGTTTTCGTAGTAGCCGTCGCCATTCTCGGCGATGTACGCCGCCATCACCTCGGGCTTCACCGCCCAATCCAGCGTCACGTACATCTGCAGCGGCGTGTACACCACCTTGGACACCTTGGCGCGCCATTTGGCGGCCTCCGTAGTGAGGTTCGGCTCCTCGGTGGCCACCTGCCCGCGGCTGGAGCAATCCAAGCGGAAGGTTACCATGCCCTTCTCGGGCTTGGCGATGCCCTCATCGGTTCGGATCAGCGATTCAAACGCCTGCCGCTCGCCGATGGGCAGAGCGATCTCCACGCTCTTGCCATCGAGGAACACGTTCTCCTGATCGAGGCGGTACTGCATGTAGTAGAGCGCCTCGCCGTTCTCCTCGCCGGGCAAGTCCTCCCCGCCGGACATGTTGGGCATGTTGACGCTCTTGCCGTCGATCCAAAGGTTATCCCACCACCAGCCGACGCCGAGGCCTTCGATCCGCGCATAGTCCTCCTCGCGCAGGCGGCGCTCGCCGGATTCGTCCGCCGCGCCCAGCGGCTCGGTGGCCGTCAGATCGCGGATGCTGTAGACGATGTAGAGCGTCATGCCGTCGTAAGCGGCCTCCCGGACGGTGATCTCGGCGCTTCCTACGGTTTCCTTGGCAAGGTTGTATTGCGTGAGCGAGGCGGCGTTGGTCGGCGTGTCGCCCATGGTTACGTCAAACAGATCGCGGGCGAGCAGCGTCGCCGCCGTCGCCACCGCCGCCACCAGCAGCAGGACGGCCAGCACGAGCGTCAGCGCCCGGCGCTTGTTCATCACGCGCTTTGCGATGGGCGTTCCCTGCCTTTCGTTCTCTTGGCGCGCAAGCTCGGCGAGGGTGGCGCGCATCGCGCTGCCAAAGATCGGCGCTGCTTCAGGCACGGCTGCCGCCAGCGCGTCGCGCAACTCATGCTTTTTCATAGCGGATCCCTCCCTGTCTATCGGCCTGCGGATCGGCGGCTCTGCGCATGCAGGCGCGCGCCTCCATCAAGCGCCGCTTGACGGTACCCACCGGCGTATCCAGCATTTGCGCGATATCGCGCACCCTGTAGGTTTCAAGATAGTGCAGCACCACCGTCGTGCGGTGCTCCGGGCTGAGCGACGCGAGCAGATCGACCGTGGAAAATCCGCCCTCCGCGCCGGGCAGCGCCGTAAGCGCATCGTCCTCCAAGGGCAGCCAGCGCTGCCGTTTGCGCTTGCGCAGCATATCGGTACACACGTTGTTTAAAATCCGCACCAGCCAGCCCCGGAACGCCTTGTCGTTGCGCAAGGTATGGCGGTTCTGCCAAGCCCGGGTCAGCGCCTCCTGCACAGCGTCGGCGCAGTCGGCTTGATCGGAGAGCATCGACCAGCTCACCCGGTAGAGCAATCGCTCGATTTTCATCACTTCCGCTTCAAAAGTCTGAATGTCCACCCTATCCCTCCTCCGGCACGGATTCTTGCGCAAGCCCCGCGAACACGGGACATCTATTAAGTCGTTCGAAAGGCAGAAAAAGGTTCGCGGGGGAAAAAAGAAAAAAGAAAACCGAGCGACGGATGCTCGGCTTTATCCGTAATCCCTTCACTCCGTCAGCATCCCCGCCTGCTCGTCAAACTGCGGGTAACACACCCGGCACTGGCCGCGCTCGGTCACCTTGGGCTTTCGATAGCTGCTGCCATCGAAAACGAAGCGATATTCCTTCGTGCCGTATGCATCCTCAAAGGCGACGTACAGATCGTACCGCTCCGCGCGGGTTCATTGCGGAAACATCGCCCCGATGTTGGCCTCGGTGAAAGCATACCACACTGCGTCCGGCTTCTCCTCCTGCCGACGCAGGGCCGCACGGTACGCCGCCTCGGTGGCAGGCGCGCGATTCACGAAGTAGGCAACATCGGAACCCGCGCCCGACTGGCTGTAGCTCTCCTCGACGATCGCGCAGCCGTCCTTCGCGAAGCGCAGCGTGCCAAAGCCGCTATCCATCGCGCCGCTGGAAAAGGAAAACGTTCCGTCGGCCTTCAGCCTCATAAAAGCACGGTACACCAAATCGTACCCATACACCGCGCCGTCCTGATAGCGCAGCAGCGCAACGCCGTAATCGTAGCCCCCCACGGCCTTTATCGAAAGGATCACTTCCGGCACGCCGTCGCGATCCAGATCGGCCAGCGCAAACTGCGCGATCTCCATCGCGGTATCCACGACGCCGTCAAACGCTTGCGTGAGTTGGCGGATATCCATCGCGCGCTGATCGTTGGCGCGGACGAACGTCGCGTCGCCCAGCAATACCGCCTTGAACGCGCCGGGCGCGGCGGCATCGCCCATCGCCATGTAATCGGCCAGCATGTAGCCGTTCTGCGTGCCGATTTGCACGTAGTACCAATGCGTGTCGGTTTCGCCGAGGATCACGGCCTCGTCTCCGTTCTGGTACTTGCCGATAGACGTGGCGTACAGCGACGGCGCGTCGCGCAGGTTTACCCAGCTACCCTGTTTCGCGTTGCGCACGGTTCCCAGCGGCTGCCGAGGCCGCACGCCGCCCGGCTCCGCGCCGAAATGCAGGTACTCGGCTTTCATGTAGCCGCCCTGCGCGCCGATTTGCACCCGCACCCATCCGTCGCTCGAAACGCCGTCGCTTTGCGCCTGCGTACCCGTGAAATAGAGCCCCAGCGACCTCGACTGCGCGGAAGGACGCTCGCGCAGGTGTACCCGGTCGGCGGTCTTGCCATCGACGACGGCGATCCCGAGCCCAGCGCCCAGCGCGGGGAAAGCGCCCGCGCACACCAATAGCACCGCCAGCATCCCCCAAGCGATCCGCTGCTTTTTCATGCTCCTCTTCCCCTTTGCGCCCCGACATCTCTCTTGCTACATACTACGCTTCGTCTTACGTAAAGTCAAGAAAAAAGCGCGTGAAAGCATCACACGCTCAAATCACACGCCCTGCATCCGCGCGATCTGCCACCCGCGCTCCTCCCGCGCCTTCGCCAAGTCCTTCGGGTGCAGCAGGTTGACCAGCACGACGGCGTATTCCGAGGCCACCAGCGGGTGCCAGCGGACGTGCGGCGTCGCCGCCACCTGCCCCATCGCGCGCAGCGCCTTGGCGCGCACGGGATTTTTCTCCTCGCGGGCGAGGTCGTTCAGCCGCCCGGCCACCTCCAGCGCCTCTTGAAACCTCGCCTCCCCGGCCTGCCACTTGGGCAGGATGGCAAAGCACGCCTCCACCGCCTCGGAGCGTTCCAACCCGCTCAAGGCCAGCACGCGCTCCGCCAGCAGCAAGGCATACGATGCCATCTGCCTGTGCGTCTTGGTTTCGCTCAGCGCGATCAGCTCGGTTTTCAGCTCCGGCGCATCGTCGATTTTGCGGATCAGCCCCGCGTTTGCGTACGCCATAAAGGCGAAGCCGTCCTTGATAATTTTGCCCATTTACACCGCTACTTCGCTCGTTTGTCTGAATCAGGGCTCCCCGTAACTTCTCTCCACCGGAAGGTGCAGCAGCCTGCATCCCTTTCCGTTCGGTTTCAACAGCGATACATACGCGCGGGCCGCCTCATTTTCGCGCCACGCGCGCATGGCCGCACGCGCGTCCTCCATCGTTTCCCACAGCACATAGTCCGCCCACATCTCCCCGTCGGCGAGCAGCCTGCGGGAAATGTAGCCCTTTTGCCCAGAAAGGTATTCCCGGTTAAATTTATCCGACACGAGGAGAAAATCCTGCACGGACACATCTTTTTTGAGAAAAAACGTTACGAATTCCACGGCGTTCGGCATCGCGAAACGTCCCCCTTCTAAGCCGCGTTCCGCGGCGGAAGCCCTTGCGGTCAATAGCTCTTTTCCTCGGTGAAAAGCTGCACTTTGCAGCTATCCCCATCGAGGAAGGAGTAGAACGCCGCCATCTCTTCGCTCGGCTCGCGCGGCTCCAGGATTTTTTGCGCGTCTTCCGCCGTTTCCCACGTGATCAAATCGGCCCATAGCTCGCCTTCACGAAGCTGCTTCCACGAAATATAGCCCTTTTGCTTGGACATATGCACGTCGTTCAACTTTTCCGACGCGCGCAAAAATTCCGGCACCGACGCCCCCTTGGCAAGCTTAAAGGTGATAAACATCACGGCTTTGGACATAAAAACGACCCCCTTCAAAGTAGTATTTTGTCTTGCGTTTTTCCATTGTAACAGCCATAATGTGACAACGGCGTACACATTATATTTTTTTCCAGCGCAAGCCGTTTCGTTCAGGGTAAAATCATTTACTAGATATAGCACATAAAAGTTATAAGGAACCAAAAGGGAAAAGGAGGAGGGATAGCGAAGACAAGAGGAGAGGTGAAGCAAAATGAAGCGCAGAGAACAGCTGACGATAACAAGACTGGTGAATCTGAGTGGGAGAATAGAAGACCCACGCCGGAGATTCGGAAACAGGCGGCACGA
>JAVBMD010000005.1:0-111897 GCA_031552825.1 Eubacteriales bacterium | reverse complement strand
GCAAGGTGAGGAACGCTGTCAATCGTCCAGCGTGTATCGCGCACGCTCGCCGCCGATCAGGCGCGGACGGCTGTATGCCATCACCAGATGTGCCTCACCCACCTTGTCAAACGGCGCGCGTACCGGAACCGCCACCGGCTTGAGTTGCATGCCGATCAGCGTATCGACCACGTCAATGCCAGCGTCGGCCTTGACCGAGGAAACCAGAACCGGATCCTTGAGCATCCGGTACATCGCCGCACCGCAGGGACCGCCAGCCTTCGGATATGGAACAGCCGAAACGATTTCCAAATCGCGCATTTCGGCGTACTCACGCTCGATGACCAACGAGCGGTTGAGGTGCTCGCAGCACTGCACCGCGCCATGCAGCGCGCATTCGGCGCAGGCCTCGCGAAAAGCGGCTGCCAGCGCCGCGCCCAGCGCAGGGCTGCTCTCCTTGCCGATGACGCCCCCAGCCACCTCGCTGGTCGAACAGCCCAGCACGACCAGTGCGCCGGGCTGCAGATTCCCCTTGCTCACCAGCGTGCGCAGCGCCTCGCGCAGCTGCTCCGCCGCCTCCGTCATCCCTTGCTCCCGCATCCTGTTTCCTCCTCATCTAAAGCACCCAGCGCGCCCACCGCCTGCTGAAAGGCATACATGCCGATCGCCGCCGCCACCGCCACGTTGAGCGAATCCACCTGCGCGCTCTGAGGGATGCGCACAGGGTCGCCCAGCGCCGCAAAGCGCTCCGGCAACCCCGTGGCCTCGTTACCGAAGATCAGCGCGTAAGGCGCGCGCGCCTGTGCCGCCACCTCGGGCAGCGGGCGCGCGCCGGTTAGCATAAACGGATACAGCGCATGATTGGGAAACGCCGCGCGATACGCCGCAAAATCCTCAAAATGCGCCACATTGGCTCGAAACAGCGCCCCCATCGACGCACGCACCGCATGCGGCTCATACACATCCACCGCCGGGCGGATGATGGCGACCTGCCGCACGCCCAAGCCCAAACCGGTGCGCAGAATGGTTCCCACATTGCCCGCATCGGAGGGGTTGTGCAGCACGATATGCGGCGCACCGGGATCCAGCGCGCCCTCCTGCTTCTGGAACACCATCGCCGCGAAGCAATTCTCCTTGCGGGCGATGCGCGCCAACGCGCGGTCGGCCTCCTCGACGCGGACATCGGCGGCCTCACAGGCGGCGATCAGCTTCGCCGCGCCCTCGCTGCCCCGCGCTTGGCTGTGCACCAGCAGGCGTCGGCAGCGCTCCGGCGCGGCGCGCAAACACTCCATCGCCGGGAAGATGCCCAGCGCGTAGCTGTACGGCAGCTCCCGCTCATATTGTTCCAACTTTGGCATCGCCTACTCCATCGGATAGCGCAGCCCCCACTGGGCACGCAGCGTATCCATCGCCACCATCAGCTCCATCGAATGCGCGAAGGACATGCGCGGCGATTCCTTCAGCCCAGCTCGCACGCACTCGGCGAAATGCAGAATCTCAAACCGGAATCCCTCTTGCTCGTAGGGATCCTCCAGCGTCATGGTTCCCTCGGGCTTGGTCAGCAGGATGCGCATCGGATGATAAAAATCCGGAAGCTCCATCTTGCCCTCGGTGCCGTACAGCGTGGCAACCACCGGCGCATCGGTGCGGATGCCGCTCATCAGCATGGCGATGCCGCCGCCCGGGAAGCGCAGCGACAGGGCGTTCTGCTCATCGACGCCGGTCTCGCCGATCGTGGCGACGCCGCACACCTGCTCCGGCGCGCAGCCGAACATGTCCAGCGCAAAACCCAGCGGATAGCAGCCCACATCGAGCAGCGCGCCGCCGCCCTTTTTCAAATCAAACAGCCGCGCGTCCGGGTTGATTTCGCGGCGGAAGGAAAACTGCGCATGAACCGCGCGCAGCTCGCCGATCGCGCCCCGCTCGACCAACTCCTTTGCGCGCAGCGTGCTCGGGAAGCACCGCGTCCACATCGCCTCCATAAAGAACACGCCGTTTTCCCGGGCGCAGGCCTGCATCTCGCGCAGCTGCGCGGCATTGATGGCCACTGGCTTCTCGCACAGCACGTGCTTGCCCGCGCGCATGGCGGCGATGGCCTGCGCATGATGCTGCGGATGCGGCGTAGCGATATACACCGCGTCCACCTCCGGGTGCCGAAGCAGCGCGTCGTAGCTATCCAGCGCGTTAGGAATTTCCCATTCCCGGGCAAATTTCCGCACCTTGTCCAGATCCCGCGCGGCCACGCAGGTTACCTGTACCTCGCTCAACAGCCGGGCATCGGTCATCCAGCGCCCGGCGATCCGCCCCGCACCGATGATGCCAAATCGCAACTTATCCATCACAAATTTCCTCCAGCTTTGTCTGTAGAAATATTGTAACAGAAACCGGAGCATGGAACAAGAGCGGCGCTCCGCTACTTCAGCACGGCGGTCTCGATGCATTCCCAAAGGACTTTCTGCACCTCCGCGTAGCGCCGGTTTTCCCGGTCGTCCTTCCAGCCCGCGCCATATCCGCCGGATTGATGTACGCCGCCGTCAGCGCGCACCGCGATATACCGTGTGTCAATATCGCAAGCGTCTATGGGCTCCAATTCCTCGGGCAGGCTCATAAATCGGCTCCCTTGCACGGCTGCCGCGATGCGCTCCCAGCCGCCCTCCGTCAGCCGACCTTCCCTCACAAGCTTGGGCGCCTCGGGCGGCAGCTCCTCCGCAAGCCAGTCGAAGCCGTTGTGATCCAACCAGAAATCCGTAAGATCATAATACTTCACCGTACCGTCGGCAGAGAAAACATACCGCATCATCCGCGGAGGATCCGGAACACTGGTTGACAGGGTGACGCTTTCCAACACGATGGGTTTTTCCGGCTCCTTTGCGCACGCTCCGAGCACAAAAAGAAGAACCGTCATCAGCGCCGCAGCCATAACACGTTTCATACGCTCGCCTCCAGATATATTTGGCTATAAGACGCACAGCCCGCCGAAAAGTTCCGTTTTTCGCCAAATTTCTATGGCTCACTTTTCGATCAGCCGTTGCTTTTGCAACGCTCGAAACGGAGCATGCATGCTATACTGATATTGTCGCAAGCCCGTACACCTACCCACCGACTCCACGAAAAGGAGGATTGCCGTGAACACAAAACGTATCGATCTATCCAAATGTGTGCATGCTTTATGTCAGGAATACCCGGAGCTTGTCGCCATCATGTCGGAGCTTGGGTTTACCGAAGTGGCCAAACCCGCAAAACTCAACACCGTCGGCCGGATGATTACCCTGCCCAAAGGCGCGCGGATGATGGGTATCGACATGGAGCGCATCAAAGGCGTCCTCGCCGGGCATGGGTTCGAAGTGACGGGAGAGGAAAATATATGAGCAAAGAAATCAACAACCGGGAATACCGGCAGCAAATTCTCAAGGATCTGCTGGCGCAGCTGCATCAGGGCAAGCGCGCGGAGGACGTGAAAGCACAGTTTGAACGGGCGTTTTCCGGCGTCGACACCGCCGAAATCGCCGAGGCCGAGCAGATGCTGATCGCCGGGGGCATGCCAGTGGAAGAGGTGCAGCGCCTGTGCGACGTACACGCGGCGGTATTTAAGGACCTGCTTACACAGGAGGAATCCGCAAGCGGCAGCGGCTACGGCATCGGTCATCCCTGCCGGGCGCTGCTGGAGGAAAACCGCACGCTGGAGCGGGTGATCCGGGCCGAGCTGACCCCGGCGCTGGACGCCTACGCTGCCAAGCCTTCCCCGGATGCGCTGCACAATCTGCGCGGCGCGCTGGGCAGGCTGGCGCAGATCGACGCCCACTATCTGCGCAAGGAAAACCTGCTCTTCCCATACTTGGAAAAGCACGGCATCACCGCGCCGCCCAAGGTTATGTGGGGGGTGGACGACGAGATTCGCGCGTTAATCAAATCGGCACGGCAACTGGCCGAGGAATCCGCGCCCGACGCGGCGCATCTGCGCGAGGCGATCGATCAGGCAACCGCTAAGGCAATGGAAATGATCTTTAAAGAAGAAAATATCCTGCTACCCCTGCTGATGGAGACGCTGACGCCGGAGGAATGGCAGCGCGTCGCCGAGGAAAGCGGCGGCATCGGTTTCAGCTGGATCCCCGCGCCGCCGTCGTTCCGCGCAGGCAATGACACAGCCGGCACGGTTCGGGCCGCAACCGCGCCCGCTGGCAACATCGCTTTGCCCACCGGCACGTTGGCGTTGGCCGAGCTCATCGGCATGCTGGATACGCTGCCGCTGGACATCACCTTTGTGGACAAGGACGACACGGTCAAATACTTTTCCCAAGGGGCGGAGCGCATCTTTCCGCGCACCACTGCGGTCATCGGGCGCAAGGTGGTCAACTGCCATCCGCCAGCCAGCATGCATATTGTCGAAGGCATCCTCCGCGATTTTCAATCCGGCGCAAAAAACCATGAGGATTTCTGGATCCGGATGGGCGGCAAGCTGATCTACATCCGCTATTTCGCGGTGCGCAGCCCCGAGGGCGCCTATCTGGGCACGCTGGAAGTGACGCAAAACATCGCGCCTATTCAGGCGCTGGACGGGGAAAAGCGGCTGGTATCGGACGCGTAAACCGATTCACACAAACAAAAAAGCGCGCGGGCTCGAACAGCGAACCCGCGCGCTTTTGCTGTGAATCGCCATCACTCAACGGAAATCACGCTCACCGGGCAGGAGCTTCCCGCTTCGGACACGGACTGCGCCGACTGCTCCGTTACATCCGCGTAGACCTCCGCCAGACCATCCTCCGCCATGCGAAAAACCTCAGGACAAATCTGCGTGCATAGCTCGCAAGCGATGCAGCCGTCTCGGTCAATTTTCGCTTTCATCGGTTTGCCTCCTTATTCCGGAAAGATTACGGTCAGCAGCATCTTAAAACGCTCCGCGCCACATACCGCGTGGGGAACACCCGCCGGCATGACGATGGTCTCACCGGCATGCAGGATGTGCTCCACGCCGCCGATTGTAAACCTGCCCGCGCCGTCCAGCACGATGACCATAGCGTCCCCATCGGAGGCGTGGGTGCTGATCTCCTCGCCTTGGTCAAAGGCAAACAGCGTTAGGCTGCGGTGCTTGTTTTGCGCCAGCGTTTTGCTGACGATCTGACCCGGAAGGTAATCCACCTGCTCCGCCAAATTCAGCGCTTTGCTATGCTCGAGATGCTTGATATGCTTTGTCATGACCATACCCTCCCTTTGCCTATAGTTTACCGCGCGGGAAGCATCTATTCCGTTGCATTTGCAACAAGTCTAAGGCTGTTCGGAGAATTTTCGCATCCTGTACCATCCTGATGCCGAAGGATGGCCCCCCCCCTGCGGAACGGCTACCCCGCGCATTCGGCAGTTGAGCAGCTTAGCGATCATGAATCCTTTTCCCGCAGTACGGGCAAAAATGCTTTTCTTCTATCGCTCCATCATTTCGCGCTGTGATATTCTCCATAAATCCGGCGCTGATGATGCCGGTAGGCACCGCGACCAGCCCGATGCCGAGCAGCGCAATGACGGCGCTTAAGGCCTTGCCCAGAGCGGTTACAGGGAAAATATCCCCATAGCCCACGGTGGTCAGCGTAGCCACCGCCCACCACATGCCGGAGAACGCATTTTCAAACACTTCCGGCTGTGCTTCGCTTTCCACGTTGTACATCAAAACCGACGCCATCACCATCAAAACCAGCACCACCAGCATGGAAGATATCAGCTGCGACGCCTTGCTCTTTATGACGTTGCCAACCGCAGATAACGCACTGGTGTAACGGTTCACTTTCAAAATGCGCAAGATCCGCAACAGGCGCACCATCCGTAGCACCCGAAGATCAATCGGGATGATGAAGGGCAGATAGAAGGGCAAAATCGCCAGCAAGTCAACAAGCGCCATGAACGAGAACGCGTATTTCAACCTTGCGGCGGTCGGCTTTTTGTTCGGAAAAATGAACGGCGCTGTCCATAGACGCGCCAGATATTCGACTTATATTCCTACTTGTTGAAATATCCTCTCGCATAGATAAGTGAGGTAGGGTGATGGAATTTTCTTTTGTCCGAAATCCCAGCCTTTGAATTTTTGGTAGACCGATTCGGGAATAAACATACCGTCCGCGTTCCGTTTCCCTTGTATCAAAGCTACCATTTCGCAAAATCGAGAATCGGATTTTACGAAGTCAAACTTGCTTAAACAGTCGGCAACACTCACAATGTCATACCACATAGCGGGCGCTTTGAGTTTGCGGAAGTCAGTACCCATATAAAACATATACGGGTGCCTTTCATAGCTGTTTTCCCATAGAGATAGAATAACCTCTATTCCGCCCTTTACAATATCGCTGTTTCGATACTCGTCAATCTCGGATAATAGTTTTATCATGATAAGCGTTGCAAACGGGCAACAATCGCCTTTCCGTCCAGGCCCTCTGAATGTTCCGTGTTCTTCGGAAACCGAACAAGGAAACCCTTGTTCACTGTACAGGCCTAACAGGTGTTCCGCGCCCTGCCTGATATGTTGTTTATAATCAATTTTGGCTTTTAATAATGCCAGAAGTAACAAAGGCGCATCACATAAGCACCAACCGAAAACATCTTCGCCCTTACCGCCGTAGTGCGGCGGTATGTTTGTCTTCGACTGATATACTCCGTTTTTGTCTCTGTGGCTCATTATCTGTCTAACTGCGCTTTCAATTTCGGGGATATCCGTTTCAAACCCAATATCAAGCAGGAATAACAGTTTGTGTATTGATAAGTCGGGGTCTTTATGATTTCTTACTATTGCATTGTGGAAGTTGGTAATATCGTTAAGATATAATAGAATTTTCTTATCTTTCAATGCTCCAGCCTTTAATTCAACTAAATCCTCTCTGTTTTCATTAAGAAGATTTATCCGTATGGCATATTGCAACCACGTTTCGCTTATTGATAAAAGCTTTTCATACATGAATTGTCCTCCATGCAACCATTACGCATTAGTCTGCCTCTCAAATGTGTAGTATACGAACACTCTACGCTCGCATTATAACAAAAACCGCTCAAAGGTTCAAATCCTTTAAGCGGTTTTGGAAATGGTCTGGGTGAGAGGATTCGAACCTCCGGCCTCTTGAACCCCATTCAAGCACGCTACCAAACTGCGCCACACCCAGTCAACCGACGAAGAGTATTATAGCGTAGACCGGCATTGATTGCAACAACAAAATACGGCGCGTTCCTGAAAAAAGAATTGAAAAAAAACTTCTAAGCCCCACCGCATCTTGACAACGCTAAATCCGAGGCGCTATAATGCGTTTGAAAACTGCATAGAATGCGAAGCGTCTTCAGGGCGGGGTGCGATTCCCCACCGGCGGTAAAGCCCGCGAGCCGAAAGGCTGATCCGGTGAAATTCCGGAGCCGACAGTACAGTCTGGATGAAAGAAGACCGAAAACAGGATCGCGATCGCGCACGTGTTTTCCGGCCCCTGAACGATACATTGTTCAGGGGTCTTTATGTTCCCCGGACGCCGCAGCGTCTTGCAGAGAAAAAGGAGGCGCACAACTTATGCGCAGCACACGCACTTGGAAAATGACCCGGATCGGCTTGCTCACGGCGGCGGCCATCGTACTCTACCTGTTCGAAATCCCGATCGTGGCGTTCTACAAGCTGGACCTGAGCACCTTCCCAGCGATCTTGGCCGGATTCTCTATGGGACCGATAGCAGGCTTTCTGGTGATTTTGCTCAAAAACCTCTTCCACATGACCATTTCCTCCACCATGTACGTCGGCGAGGCCGCCGATCTGCTGATGTCCTGCGCGCTGGTGCTGCCCGCCAGCTTGCTTTACCAGCGCAAAAAGACGCTGGGCACCGCGCTGATCGGCCTAGGAATCGGCACGATTTGCATCGCCATCGTCGGCGCGCTAACCAATTACTTTATCATGCTGCCCGTGTACATGCTGTGGATGAACTATCCCGAGGCCGCCATCTTGGGCATGGCGCAGGCCGCGCTGCCCAGCGTGGACAGCTTGGAAAAGCTGGTGATCTACATCACCCTTCCCTTTAATCTGCTCAAAGGCTTCGTGCTCAGCGCACTGACGCTGCTGGTCTACAAACGCCTCTCCCCGCTGCTGCATCAACGCCCGCGTTGACACGCGCCGCGCCTGATTGGTATAATGTGCGAGGTTCTTACCAAAGTTATCAAGATGAACTGAAATACCGGAGCACAGCATGCCGCAAATACGCACGCATTCCGAGGAAGAAACGCACCGCCTAGGCAGGAGCTTGGGCGGGCGTTTGCGTGCCGGGGATGTGGTGCTGCTGCGCGGGGAACTGGGCGCGGGCAAAAGCGTGCTGGCGCGCGGCATCGCGCGCGGTATGGGCGTTACCGGCGCGCTGCCCAGCCCTACCTTTACGCTGATGACCTGCAGCCAAGGCACGCGCTGCCCGCTGTACCATATGGATCTGTACCGATTAGAGGATGCGCAGGAACTGTGGGAAAGCGGGCTGGAGGAGCACATCGGCGGCGACGGCGTGGCGCTGATCGAATGGCCGCAACGCGCTATGGAAGCCATGCCGGAACGCCGGCTGGAAATCGACTTTGCCTACGATCCCGAGGAGCCCGACGCGCGGGCAATTTGCCTCACGCCGTTGGGCGGTTTTGATCTCGGCGCCCTATAGCGCTGGACGAGGAGGAACCCCGATGAAGATACTAGCCGTGGACACCTCCGGGCCGTCGGTGGGCGTGGCGCTGCTGGATGAGGATCGCCTGCTGTTCGAATGCGAGCTTACCCACAGGCGCACCCACTCCGAGTGGCTGATGCCCGCCGTGGAGCAGGCGCTTGCGCAAACCCAGCTCTCCCCCGCCGAGGTGGATCTGTACGCGGCGGTGGTGGGGCCGGGTTCCTTCACCGGCGTGCGCATCGGCGTGACCACCGTAAAAACCCTCGCGCAAGCCACCGGCAAACCCTGCATCGGCGTGCATGCGCTGGAGACGTTGGTCGCCGGGGTCGGCGCGTTCGATGGCGCGATCTGCCCCATCCTCGACGCGCGCGCCGGGCAGGTATATGGCGCAGCCTTTGCGCCCGGTCTGCCGCCGCAACGCCTGCTAGAGGACGTCGCTTGCAAGCTGCCGGAGTTTCTTTCGCAAGCCTGCGCGCTGAACAAGCCGCTGCTGTTCGCGGGTGACGGCGTGCCGGTGTTTCGCGAGCGCATTGCCGAGGCGCTGGGCGACCGCGCCGCCTTCGCGCCGCCGCATCTGTGCGGGCTGCGCGCCGGAGCCGCCGCGACGCTGGCGCGCTGCCGGGCGGAACAGGCAGTGGATTACGCCACACTGATGCCGCTATACCTGCGCGCGCCGCAGGCCGAGCGCGAGCGCGCCGCCAAACTGGCCGCGCAAGCTGTCGTGGAGGAGGCTTCCCATGGCTGACGTCATCCTGCGCCCTATGGAACTGCGCGATCTGGACGCCATCGCCGAGCTGGAGCAGCAAATTTTCTCCATGCCTTGGTCGCGGGATTCCTTCGAGCGGGAGCTGAAGGAAAACATCGTGGCGCGCTATCTGGTGCTGGAGGAGGAAGGCCGCATCGTGGCCTACGGCGGGGTGTGGCTGGTCATCGACGAGGCGCACGTCACCAATATCGCCGTGCATCCCGACGCGCGCGGCAAGGGGTATGGCGAGCGCATCACGCGCGCGCTGATGAAGCTTTCCGCCGACACCTGCATGGGCATGATTACGCTGGAGGTGCGCCGCTCCAACGCCGTGGCGCAGGCGCTCTATCATAAGGTAGGCTTTCTCGACGTCGGCTACCGCAAGCGGTATTACGAGGACAACCAAGAGGACGCGCTAATCATGTACGCGCCGCTGCCGCTGCCGGAGGAAGACTGATTCTACTCTTTATCACAGAATCTGGGTGCCGAAGGTTTCCAAAGGGCGACCGGAAAGCCCTTTGGTCGCCTAGCAAGGCGATACCTATACTTTTTTGCCCAAATAGGGTAAGATAAGGGTGAACCGTGGCATAGTTTACAGCGCAAATCCGTAAACTGTGCGGGGATATTTGGGGATTTCGGGAGGCGCCATGGAGCGAAACATCGACGGCGTGCGCGTGTATTACGAGCAGCGAGGGGCCGGGCGGGATATTCTCTTGTTGCACGGATGGATGTGCTCCACCGAGCTGTGGAAGCCGATCTTTGACGCGCTCAGCGAAAAGGCGCGCGTCACCGTTATCGACTTCCCCGGCCATGGGCGCAGCGGCCGTCCGCCGGAGCCATGGGGCGTGCCGGAGTACGCGCGCTGCACCGAACGGCTGATCCGGGCGCTGAATTTGGCGGGCTGCGCGGTGGTGGCGCACTCCTTCGGTGGGCGCGTGGCGCTATGGCTGGGCGCGCATCAGCCGGAGCTGTTTTCGCGGCTGGTGCTGACCGGCGGCGCGGGCTTGCGCCCCAAGCCCACGCCCAAGAGCAAGGCGCGCGGCCAGCTCTATAAGCTGCTACGCGGCGGCTGCGACATTTTGGAAAAGACCCGCGTGCTGGGCGGAGCGCCCGCGCATTGGCGCGAAGCGCTGCGCAAACAGTTTGGCTCCGCCGACTACAACGCGCTTGACGAGGAAATGCGCAAGACCTTCGTAAAGGTCGTCAATCTTGACCTGCGCGATTGCTTGCCCAAGATTCAGGTGCCGACGCTGCTCTATTGGGGCGATCAGGACACCGCCACGCCGCTGTGGATGGCCAAGGAGATGGAGCAAACCATCCCCGACGCCGGACTGGTGGTGGTGCCGGGTACGCATTACGCTTATCTGGAGCACGCGCAGGAGTTCACCCGCGTGCTGGAAACGTTTTTGTTGGAAGGAGGGCAGGACGCACATGCCTGATATACTATCTGTTTTGCGAACGCTTGGCGCTTGTTTGGCAATGGGCATCGGCTCCGCGCTGACCATGCGTGCGTTGCTGCACTTGCTCCAGCTGGAGAGCTACCAATTGCCCGGATATTTCCGCGCGCTGCGCCGCGTCGGATGGCGCGCGTGGCTGCCGGGCGCGATACTGGCGGCTTCCCTATTTGTCGCGGTTTCTCTCTTCCTTGGCCTGCCGCCTTTGCCTTACCGTCCAACGCCCAGCGCATTTGACGATCTGTTCATGCTTCTTCCTTTGCTGTGCGGCGTCGGCATCTATGCATTTTTTCGCAAGCGCCCCGCAAAAAAAGCGCTGGTCTTTACCCCGCGCATGCGCCGGTTGCTTGCAGCCGCGTGCATTTTGCAAGTTTTGTTGGCCGCGATGGGCTTTGTGCTGCCCACCTTCATTCCCTTTAACCCGATCTTTTGGCTGGTGTGTTTTCCGCTGCTCAACCCCCTCTGGCTGGCGCTCACCGCTTGGGCGGTGCAGCCGCTGGAGGCGGGCATCAACCGCAGCTTTTTCCGCGATGCGCAGCGCATACTCCGCGAGCAGCCGAAGCTGATCCGCATCGGCATCACCGGCAGCTACGGCAAAACCAGCACCAAGTTCCTGCTGGCCACGCTGCTATCGGAAAAATACAACGTGCTGGCCACGCCCTCCAGCTTCAACACGCCCATGGGCGTTACCCGCGTCATCCGCGAACAGCTTAAGCCGGAGCACGAGGTATTCATCGCCGAGATGGGCGCGCGCCACGTGGGCGACATCAAGGAGATGTGCGAGCTGGTTCACCCGGCCATCGGGCTGCTCACCTCGGTGGGGCCGCAGCACCTAGAAACCTTCGGCAGCATCGAGCGGGTAGCGCAGACCAAGTACGAGCTCATCGAGGCGCTGCCCGAGGACGGCGCCGCCTTCTTCGCCAAGGATGGCGATATCTGCGAGCGGCTGTACGCCCGCTGCCCACTGCGGCAAAAGTGCCAAGTGGGAGAGCACCTGCGCGCCGAGGGCATCGAGATCGGCCCCTGGGGCAGCCGCTTCACGCTGGCGGATGAAAGCGGCGCGCGCGTGGCCTGCCAAACCAAGCTGCTGGGCGCGCACAACATCGATAACCTACTGCTCTGCGCCGAGGCGGCGCTGCATCTAGGGCTTTCGCTGGCGCAACTGGCGGCGGGCATCGCCAAGCTGGAGCCGGTGGAGCACCGCCTGCAACTGCTCGACAGCGGCAACGGCGTCACCGTGATCGACGACGCTTTCAACAGCAATCCAGCCGGTGCCAAGGCGGCGCTGGATGTGTTGCGCTCCTTTCCCCCGCGCCGCATCGTGGTTACGCCGGGCATGGTGGAACTGGGCGCACAGCAAGAGGAGCTCAACGAAAGCTTTGGGCGGCAGATGGCCGATAGCGCCGATATCGCGGTGCTGATCGGCAAGCGGCGCTCCGAACCGATCGCGCGCGGACTGGAGAAGGGCGGCTTCGACGCCGCCAACCTGCACGTCGTCGCCAGCCTAGACGAAAGCACGGCGCTGCTGGGCACGCTGCTGCGCGCCGGGGATACCGTGCTCTATGAGAACGATCTGCCGGAGAATTACGCGGAATGATTCACGCCGCTCTCCCCGCTTCGCGGTGGGAACGGCAAGATAAGCAAGGAGGGACGCCCCATGGCGCAGTTGACGTTGGCGGTGATCTACGGAAGCCGCACCTGCGAGCACGATGTCTCGGTGGTATCGGCGCTGCAGTGCATGGATGCCGCCGATCGCGGCGGATACAAGGTGGTGCCGATCTACATCGCGCGCGATGGCAAGTGGTATACCGGCGACGCGCTGCGCAGCGTCGAGACCTATCAGCGCTTCGACCCCGCGGCGCAAAACCTCAAGCGCGTGCTCATCGACTACAACGCGGGCAGCGGCGATCTGATCGCTTGGCCGCCTGCGCGGCGCGGCGGCATGAAGCTGTTCGGCGGCGGCGAGGCGGAGGCAGTGGTGGCGCACATCGACGTGGCGCTGCCGGTGATGCACGGCTTGCACGGCGAGGACGGCACGGTGCAGGGACTGCTGGAGCTGGCCGATATCCCCTACACCTCGGCCGGGGTGCTGGGTTCGTCTGTGGGCATGGACAAGATCGCGATGAAGCTGCTGCTGCGCGGCGCGGGACTGCCGGTGCTGCCCTACGTCGGTTTTCTGCGCGACGCCTTCGAGCGCGAGCCGGAAGCGGTGCTGGATCGCGTGGAGCGCGAGCTGGCCTACCCCGTGTTCGTCAAGCCTGCCAACCTAGGCTCCTCCATCGGCATCAGCCGCGCCACCGACCGCGTCGCTTTGCGCGAGGCCATCGCCGTTGCCGCCAGCTTCGACCGCCGCGTGCTGGTTGAGGCCGGGGTGGAAAAGCCCATCGAGGTTAACTGCTCGGTGCTGGGGTATGGCGAGGAGGTGCGCGCCTCGGTATGCGAGATGCCGGTTTCCACGCAGGAATTTCTCACCTATCAGGATAAGTACCTGCGCGGCGGCGGCAAGTCCTCCGGCGGCAAGGGCATGCAGTCGCTGGCTCGGCGGGTGCCCGCGCCCATCGGTGAGGAAGCTACCCAGCGCGCCCAGCAACTGGCCAGCGACGCCTTCCGCGCGCTGGACTGCAAGGGCGTGGTGCGCGTCGATCTGATGCTCAACACATCCGGTGAGCTATACATCAACGAGGTCAACACCATCCCCGGCTCGCTGGCCTTCTACTTATGGGCAGAGGAAGGCGTCGACTACCCCGCGCTGATCGAGAAGATGGTGGAGTACGCCTACAAAGCCCACGCGCAAAAGACTAAGAACGTCTTTGCCTACGATTCCACCATCCTGCAGAGCTACCAGCAGGGCAAGCGCGGCGCGAAGGGCGCCAAGCGCTAAGCCAACCGTACGAAAGGAGGCGCGGGCATGAGCGGCTACGATCCCAACGGCTATCCTCCCAACAACTACGACCGCTACGGGCGCTATTCTGGCAACGACGAGGGCGAAGAAGCCTATCCGGACGAAACCCCTGAACCGGGCTACGCGGAGCAGTATGACCCGTACGCGCCCTACGAAGAGGACGCGGGCTATGAGCAGCCCTATGAAACCTATGCGGAACCGGAGCCACCCCCGCCGCGCCGCCCCGCGCGCAAGGAGACGGTGCTCTCCGCCAACGCCACCATCAACCTCACCTGCACCATCGCCGCCAGCTTCGGGCTGTTCGCGTTGTTTCTATGCTTCGCCGAGCGCGACAACCGCGTGATCCGCCGGTTTGCGGTACAGTCGGCCGGATTGTTCTGCGTGATGGCCTTCGCCTCCATCTCGCTGGCTGTGCTTGGCTTGATCGTCGGGCTGATTCCGCTGATCGGCGTGGTGTTCGGCGCGCTGTTCTGGGCGGTCTGGCTGGCGCTGCTGGCTTGGGACATCCTCCAGCGCGTGCGGCTGATGCTGCACGCCTACCGCGGCTTGGCCTACACGGTGCCGCTGATCGGCAAGCACTGCCGCCAGTTTGAATAGGCTGAATACAGATAAAACGCATACAAAAAAAGGGTTGTCGCGCATGAGAACGCGGCAACCCTTTTACGTTGCGCTAAAAATGCCCCATCTCGGTCTCCGCGCCGTCATCAAAAAACTCGCGGCCAATGATGCCCTTTTCGGTACGCTGCTGCTCGATGGCGTCGGAGAGCAGGTTAAGCACCTTTTGTGAATGCTTGATCCGTTTGATCTCCAGCTCCGGCGTGGAACGGTCGGCGGAACAGAGATGCAGTGTGCCCAACCCGAACAGCTTCTCGCCAAAGCTGCGGTTGAGCGTCACATCCAGCATGCGGTAGAGGCGGATCTCCTCGTGCCGGGTGTTGAACAGACCGCTGGTGACATACAGCCGGTCTTCGGTCAGCCGGTATTTCGTAAAGGACCACGGAAGACCAAACAGTGTCCGCTTCCTGTCGTACCAAATCGAAGGCGTTTTCCAAGACATGCAGCGTACCTCCTGCTGTGCGCAATGCGAATTTTTTCTAATTCTACCTCTTTCGGTCAAATTTGTAAATGCTTCGCGTGCGTTTGTCGGTAAGCGATGGCGCCGACACCCATCATCAACGCCGAGCAACCCATGCCGACGCACAGCGGCGGCAATGCCCGCGGCCACCAGAACAAGCAGGCAAGCGCCGCCAGCAACTCGGCGCAGGCGATCACCCGCGCCAGCTTCCATTGCCGGGCATAGCGCTTGGGATTGAGCGGATGGTTGGGATGCTGCACCGGCGCCAGCAGAAATACCGAGGCGACCGCGGCCACCGCCAGCATCAGGCAGACCAGTGGAGAAACCCAGCGGATCAGCAGCATGCACATACCGCCCACCGCCAACGAGAACACATAGCAGCGCAGCCGCGTGGTGGCATGGTATCCCCCGGCACGCTGTCGCAGCAGCGCATAGGCGAGGATCCACAGGCATGCATCAAAAAACTGCCCCAGCGCCGCGCCCAGCAGCACCAAACTGCCATAACTCCACAGCGAGGAAAGCAGGCTCTCCAGCCCATACTGAAAAACCGGCGCCTGTTCTTCGGTGAGAACGCCCTTCGCCCGCAACGCCTCCGTTACACGCGCCAGCCACCGATCCAGCATCGCTATCGCACCCCTTCCTCTTGCAGGAGCTGCATCTCTGGCGGATTCGTGCGCCGCATGAGCGGCGGCACCTTGCGCTTGGTTTGCTCCGCGCCGCAGGGCAACGCGATGCGCACCTCAAACTGCGCGGCTTGCGGCAGGATGTCCACCACGCCCTCGACCGCCTCCACGATTTGCCGCACGCGCGCCAAGCCGACGCCGTGATTCGGCGAGTCCTTTGTGGAAAGCAGCTTGTCGCCCCGCATGCGATATACGCCATCGCAATTGTTGCGCACGACGATGGTGAATCTGTCTCCTTCCAGCGCGGAATTCAGTTCCACCCATGGCTCTTGCTCCGGCGGCAAGCGACCGGCGGCATCCAGCGCGTTGTCGAGCAAGTTGCCCATCAGCACGCAAAGGGTGGCGTCGTCCATCGGCAAATGCGCGGGCGCCTTCACGTCGGCGCGCATCGTGATGCCATGCTGCACCGCCGCCACCATCTTGCTGCTGACCAGCGCGTTGAACACGTTATTGGAGGTTTCCACCGAAATGTGCAGCATCGAAAACTGCTGGTCCAATTCGCTCAAGTACTCGGCGAGCTCCTGCCACTCCTGATGATCCACATAAAATTTGATGATCTGCAAATGGTTGTGATAATCGTGCCGCCAAGCGTTGAGCGCATAGTAGTTGCTCTGCATATCAGCCAAATGCGCCCGCTCGCTGGCGTTTTTTTGCAGCTCCAGTTCCAACACCTGATTTTTCGAATACATACGCGATAGGAGCTGCGTAAATACAACCAGCATCACCACGCAAGAGCTGGAGATCAGCAATAGCCCAAGGAACCTGCCAAAATGCTCCGCTAACGCCGGATCGGTGCTCAGCTGCTGCGCTACCGTGCTCTGAAATATGCACACAATGAAAGTAGCGATATACAGCGACATATCGCGCGCCGGCATGCGCCCCAAATCGCGATTCAAGCGAAATACATACAGATAGAATCCAGCGCATGTGAGCAGATAAAGCGCGGTTGCTAGGATTCTGGACCAGTTGCCGCCGATGAACACTTGGAAAAGCGGCGCGGCGGTAATAAAGACAGAGAGTGAAAAGAGCGCAAGCACAACACTATTCGCTAACGAACTGACCAATACGTTAAAGAAACCCCAAAGCATACGCTCCTGTATCGTTCCCCGGAAACAGCATAGCGTAAATACAATGTCCAACACCAAAAAAATTGCAATCTGAGCCGAATAAGGCAGACCGGTCGCATTGATGATATGCACGACGTAGGTTAATGGAGCGTATACCAATATGGGCATCCATCTATGCTTGCCTCGCGGAAGCAGCCGATTATAGAGCACCCACAAAAACATCCCTGATTCCGCTATTATAACAAATATTTCCCATATTTTCGAGACCACAACGAATTCCTCTTTTCTTCTGTAAAATAGGTTCTATTTCTTGATAAAATATTAAAATTCCCAAATAATTCTATTTCACAAGGATTTTTCCATATATAGCTAGTATATATATCTCAAGACGCAAATCAGCCTCAATTAATACTTATAGTACGGCAGAGGAGAATTGCTTATGAAAAAGATGAACCTTCGTTGGTTGGTCATCGCGGTGGCGATGGTGCTGCAAGTTGCCTATGCCACGGCCGGTATGGCTTGCCGAGGCGCACTATATCAACCCGAAACCCCCAAGGCGCTGCGGTAATACGCAGCCAAATCAAGGAAAAATTCTGCTTAGAGTCCACTTCTTTGGATGATTTGCGTCTATTCATCTAGGAGCATACCAAAAAGACGGCCTTGTGGCAATATGCTACAAGGCCGTCCGCTCTGTTTATTTATATGTCCGTCTTCCAAAGGCCGTGCAGGTTACAGTAGGCAAACGCCGCCACGGGACGATCGTCCTCAGTAAGCGCAAAGCGCGCTTCCGGCTCGCCGGGTACAACCAAGGCCTTGCGCTGGCCGCCGCGCTCTGTTTGCAAATACACCCACGCGATGTGGTGTTCGGCGAGCATCGGGTGTGCCACCTCGCCGACCGCCACCGTCACTTCTCTGCCCTCCACTTTTACGACCGGCACATGCTTTTCCTTCGCGGCATCGACGGTATTGGCCACCAGCTCGGTCATCTTCTCGCCGCAGCAGACCACCGGAACCCCTTTATCTTCCACCATGCCGATCAGGTTGCCACAATGCTTGCAAATAAAAAATTTCTGCGCGTTCTTCATAACAAAACTCCTCCTTATCCTATGGGCGATGTGCGTTTTATGGTATGATGCTTACGAGAAGAAGTGTATACCAAATTTCCTTCTCCGTCAAGTAGTAATGAGTACTATTTTTGTTATAAGGAGCAATTATGCAGAACTTTTCGCGTAGCGTCATGTTGTTGGGCGAGGAGGGCATTCGTTCTTTGCTGGACGTGCATGTGGCGGTATTCGGGATCGGCGGGGTGGGCAGCTTCGCCGCCGAGGCATTGGCGCGCGCAGGCGTAGGGCGGCTCACGCTGGTGGATCACGACCGCGTGTCGCCCAGCAATTTAAACCGCCAGCTCATCGCGCTGCACAGCACCTTGGGGCAATACAAGGTTGAAGTCATGCGCCAGCGCATCTTGGATATTCGCCCCGATGCGTCGGTGGACGCGCTGCCGCTGTTCTACGCGCCGGACAGCGCCGGGCAGATCGAACTGTCCGGGATGGATTATGTAATCGACGCGGTGGACACCGTATCGGCCAAGATCGCGCTGATTTTAGCGGCGCGCGAGGCCAAGGTGCCCCTCGTGAGCTGCATGGGCGCCGGCAACCGGCTCGATCCCTCTCGCCTGAAGGTCACCGACTTGGCGCTGACCAGCGGATGCCCGTTAGCGCGGGTGATGCGCCGCGAACTGCGCGCCCGGGGCATCGAGCACCTGACGGTGGTCTGCTCCGACGAGCCGCCGCTCAAGCCCCACGCTCCCCCGCCGGAGGAATCCGGCACGCGCCGCGCCACGCCGGGCAGCGTATCCTTCGTGCCGCCGGTGGCGGGGATGCTGGCGGCGGGCGTGGTGATTCGGGCGCTGGCGGGGGTGCGGGTGTGATTACTTCACCATGCCGCTGTCAATTCTTTTTTCGCACGCCCCTTTCCGGATTGCGCCAACCTTACATTTTTGCTACAATGGCACAAGCATCAAAAACGCAATAGCAGGAGGTTTTTTCTATGAGCAAGCAAGTTCTTTCCACAAATGGCGCACCGGGCGCGATCGGTCCGTACTCGCAGGGCATCGCCGCCGGGAACCTTGTGTTCACCTCCGGTCAGCTCCCGATCAATATGGCTACCGGCGAGATGGAGAGCGCCGACATCGGCGCCGCCACCCGTTACTCGCTGGAGAATGTGCGCGCCATTTTGCAGGCCGCCGGGCTGGAGATGGCCAACGTCGTCAAGACCACGGTGTTCCTGACCGATATGGCTGATTTTGCCGCCGCGAACGAAGCCTACGCCGCCTTCTTCCCCGGCGAGCCGCCGGCGCGCTCCTGCGTGCAGGTGGCGGCGCTGCCTAAAGGCGCGCGCGTAGAGATCGAAGCCATCGCGCTCAAGGCGTAAGGCGTTTTGCTGGCTGCATCATCGCTTATTTTGCGGAGGAAACAACCATGCCAAAGATTCAAATGACCACGCCGCTGGTGGAGATGGACGGCGATGAGATGACGCGCGTCCTGTGGCGCATGATTAAGCAGGAGCTGCTGGAGCCCTTCATCGACCTGCGCACCGAGTACTACGATCTGGGCCTTGAGGAGCGCGAGCGCACGAAGGATCAAATAACCGTCGACTCGGCGGAGGCGACCCGCCGCCTCGGCGTGGCCGTCAAGTGCGCCACCATCACCCCCAACGCCCAACGCGTGGAGGAATACAAGCTTTCGCAGATGTGGAAGAGCCCCAACGGCACCATCCGCGCCATGCTCGATGGCACGGTGTTTCGCGCGCCGGTGGTGGTGCGCGGCATACAGCCCTCAGTACGCACGTGGAAAAAGCCCATCACCGTTGCCCGCCACGCCTATGGCGACGTGTACCGCAACGTGGAAATCCGCGTGCCCGGCGCGGGCGAGGCCGAGCTGGTGTTCACCGGAGCCGATGGCGCGGTGCAGCGTCAGCGCATCCACGCCTTTGACGGCGCGGGCGTGTTGCAAGGCGTACACAATACCGACGCCTCGATCGCCAGCTTCGCGCGCGCCTGCTTTGCCTATGCGCTGGATGTGAAGCAGGATCTGTGGTTCGCCACCAAGGACACCATCTCCAAGGTTTACGATCACCGCTTCAAGGATATCTTTCAGGAGATATTCAACGCCGAGTTTTCCCCGCGCTTCGCCGAGTCGGGCATCGAATACTTCTATACATTGATCGACGACGCGGTGGCGCGCATCATCCGCTCCGAGGGCGGCATGGTATGGGCGTGCAAAAACTATGATGGCGACGTGATGAGCGACATGGTTGCCACCGCCTTCGGCTCGCTGGCGATGATGACCTCGGTGCTGGTTTCGCCCGACGGCAAGTACGAATACGAAGCGGCGCACGGCACCGTAACCCGCCACTATTACCGCTACCTCAAGGGCGAACAGACCTCGACCAACCCGGTAGCCACCATCTTCGCTTGGAGCGGCGCGCTGAAAAAGCGCGGCGAGCTGGACGGGCTGCCCGCGCTATGCGCCTTCGCCGACCGCTTGGAGCGCGCTACGCTGGACACCATCGAAAGCGGCCGGATGACGCAAGACCTGGCGGGTTTGTTCGAGGGCAAGGCCGAATCTTTGACCAGCGAGGCTTTCTTGAAAGCCATCGCCGCCAGGCTGCATTAAAAGCTTTCTGCAGGCAATAAAAAACGGGACTGCTCCGCAATTTTGCGGCGCAAGTCCCGTTTTTTATTGTTTGCTTCGCTTACTCCTCAGCCCACTTGTCCAAATCCTTGCCGATGTGCTGCACAATCTCGCGCAACACTTGGCGCTGGCGCGGGTTCAGCGGATCATAGGCCCCCGGATGCGGAACCTCGACCAATGAATCGCATAGCAGGTATTCCAAGCTGACCTCCATCGCGTTGGCGATGGCGACGATGGTTTCTAAGCTGGCCTTGCGCGAGCCGCGCTCGATATGCCCTAGGAAGGAAACCGAGAGCTTGATTTCACCTGCCAAGCGAGCCTGCGTCCACTTGCGCGCGACGCGCTCATTGCGAATCCGCCTACCCAACGCAACATAATCCACCGCATTTTCCTACCTTTTTTTGTTATAAACCAGCCCTATTACAGTAAAATATCGAACAACTGTATATTCTATGAAATTCGGTTGAATCCTGCTAAAATATGCACAGAAAGAAGCATTATTGCATGGAAATAAGCGGAACGCATATTGCCGTCCCGAATCGCCGTTGCGCGGCAAAAATAGTGCTGGCTTTTTTATGCGAACTATGCTATACTCCACGCTGAGGCCCAATCCAAGGAACCAGCCTAAGAGTCCTCCTCGAGTCAGTCGCGTGTCGTATCCGACGACTGGATGTCTGGATCATATCGAGGTTGTAGTCGTCGGGTGCGGGTACTAACATCTAGGAGGAATCTTTCCCATGTATGAAGACAAGACTTTGACCTGCCGCGAGTGCGGCGCGGAATTCGTGTTCTCCGCTTCGGAGCAGGAGTTCTACGCCGAGAAGGGCTTCCAGAACCAGCCTGGCCGTTGCCCGGGTTGCCGTGCGCAGCGTCGTGCCAGCGGCGGTGGCCGTGGCGATCGTGGCGAGCGTCAGATGTACGAAGTAGTTTGCGATGGCTGCGGCGCCACCACCCAGGTGCCCTTCCAGCCCCGCGGCGATCGTCCGGTGTACTGCCGCGATTGCTTCGACCGTCAGCGCCAGGGTTATTAATCCAAGGCTAGACGGAACGGCTTCGTAAGAAGTTCAACAGAAACAAACTCTCGCACACGCGGGAGTTTGTTTTTTTGTTGTGCAGCGGTTCCCTACCACTCCCCTATCAGCGAAATCATCCTCGGCTCCACCCCGCCCTCGCGCAGCGTCAGCAGCGCACAGGTGGGCGCGGAACCGCTGGCCGCGCCGGGGTTCAGCAGCAGGATGCCCTGCTCATAGCCGCACTCGGGACGATGCGTGTGGCCAAACAGCACGATATCGGCCTCGGCTTCCTGCGCGCATAGCACCAGCGCGAGGCGCTGGCTCTTGACCCGCTGCAAATGCCCATGCACACACAGGAGGCGAAGGCCGCCCATGTGCAGCATGTACGCATCGGGAAAATCGCTCAAAAAATCGTTATTGCCGCGCACGATGCAGATCCGTGTAGTAGCTTCCTCCTGCAGCAGTATCCGCTTCTCAATCTGCCGCAGATCATCGACGCAATCGCCCAGAAAGCACAAGGCATCCAGCGGCCCCTCCCGCTGCAGCTCAGCCATGGCCAGCGCGATGGCCTTTTTATCGCCGTGGGTATCGCTGAGCACGCCGATGCGCCACGCGCGCTCGCTTTTTTGCGCATCATTCACCTTCCAACGCCTCCAGCAGGTTTTGGATGGCGCGCGAGCGATGGCTGATGGCGTTCTTGGCTTCGGCGCTCATCTCGGCGAAGGTCTTCCCGCCGCCGTCGATAGGTACGAACAGCGGATCGTACCCGAAGCCGTCGTGCCCGCGCCCCTCCAGCAACATCGTGCCCTCGCATGCGCCGCGCACCACCAACGCCTCCCGCCCCTGCCGCACCAACGCGACGGCCGATACGAAGCGGGCGCGGCGCGGCGTCGGTACCGCTTGCAGTTGTTGGCACAGCAGCGCGTTGTTGGCGGCATCGTCGCCATGGTGGCCGCAATAACGCGCCGAATGCACGCCCGGCGCGCCGTCTAGCGCATCGACCTCCAACCCGGAATCATCGGCAACAGCGGCCATCCCGGTAGCGGCATGTACCGCCTGCGCCTTTAGCAGCGCGTTGCCCTCAAAGGTATCCGCGCTCTCTTCCGCGTCGATGCCACAGCCCGCCTCCGCTTGCGAGAGCACCTCGAACCGCTCGCCCAGCAGTTGGCGCAGCTCGCGCAGCTTGTGCGCGTTGTTGGTGGCGGCCACCAACTTGGGCTTGGCTCCGATCAGCCGCGCGGTATCGCCCAGCGCCTCGCGCTGCATGCGCATCAGCTCGCCGATGCCCTCCTGCGCCAGCGCCAGCAGGCCGTGCAGCTCCTCCATAGAACAGGCGCGCTTTTCTCCGGTGCCCTGCACCTCGATACAACCGCCCCGGTCGTCGAGCACCAAGTTCAGATCCACCTGCGCGGCGCTGTCTTCGATATAGCATAGATCGAGGCACGGCATGTCGCGCACCAGCCCGCAGCTCACCGCCGCCACCTGCCGCCGGATCGGCGATTCGGTCAGCTTGCCCGACGCCATC
The DNA here is from genome assembly GCA_031552825.1 of Eubacteriales bacterium. Classification (GTDB taxonomy): domain Bacteria; phylum Bacillota; class Clostridia; order Christensenellales; family Aristaeellaceae; genus WQXF01. The sequence continues at coordinate 89,114 of JAVBMD010000005.1, read as the reverse complement.
AGCGCGTCGATGGTTTGCACCAGCGCCACAAACGCCCCGGTAATCGAGGCGGTGCGCGTGCCGCCATCGGCTTCGAGCACGTCGCAATCGATGGTCAGCGTGCGCTCGCCCAGCCGCGAAAGATCTACCGCCTGCCGCAGCGCGCGGCCGATCAGCCGCTGAATCTCCACGCTGCGCCCATCGCGCTTCATCAGCTCCCGTTGCTTGCGCTTGCCGGTCGATGCGGGCAGCATGGCGTATTCAGCGGTGAGCCAGCCGATTCCTTTCCCCCGCAGAAACGGCGGCACGCCCTCCTCGGCGCTGACGGTGCAGATCACCCGCGTGCCGCCGCAGGTTATCAGGCAGGAACCGGTAGCGGTGCGTACAAAACCCGGCTCCATCGTGATAGGGCGCAGTTGGTTAGCCGCGCGGCCGTCCTCCCGCTGAAAACCGCCTTTGGGGTAATCCATAGCTTGTCCTCCTACGTAATCATTATTTCCCCCGCTAAGCGGGGGAAATAGCTTTCGATGCTTAGTCGATCTCCACCACGCCGGGGAAGTTGTTCGCAACTTGATCGGCGACATTGGCGAAGGTGGGCTGCTCCTGCGCAAACTTGGGTGTATATTCCTTGCCGTCCACTTGAATCTTCACGCTCTTTACGCCCGGATACTGCGTGCAGGTAAGCATCAGCGCCCGCAGCGCCTGCTGCCCACCATCGGATTGTTCGGCGATGCGCATAAACTCCTTTGTAAAGTTTACCGTGGCCGTGCCGCCGGAAATCTTCACATCAATCAGCCCAACATCGCCGGGCAGCGGCTGCGAAAGCCCGCTATCCTTGCGCGGCCCCTTGGCCAATTCGAGCATGGCGGTATTGATGTCGTTATCGGAGAATACCGCGCGCGTCACCGGCACCAGCAGACGCCCGTTTTCCGAGGGGAAGTAGAGCTGCACTTGGTTGGCGCCAGCCATGGTCGCCGTGCTGTCCACGCTCTCCAAATTCAGGCTCTCCCGGTGGAACACGCCGGATACATCGGTGCCGTGGGTCAGCTTGCTGCGCTTCTGCCCGTCGATCAAGAATTCGACTTCTTTAACCGTGGGAAATTCGGTCAGCGTGTACACCACCGCCGAGACCATGTTGGCCTCCTGCTCGGCATCGACTGCCGCCAGCGCCTCCTTGCTCACGTCCACGCGCGCTTTGCCGTTCGCGATGTTCAAATCAAACTGCGTGCCTTCCGGAATGACGGTGCTTAACCCCAGCTTCGCCGCCTCCATGTCGTTGTGCGCATCCTTGACCATCATGCTCAGCGTCGCTTTGGCGATGCCATCCTGCTTGCTCACCTGCTTTTGCACCGGCACCAAGTACCCGTCCCCATCCTGATAGTACACCACCGTGGCCTGGGTCGGCCCCTGCGGTTGGCTCGCCACGTCCGCCACCGGGATCTGATCCATCGGTTCCTCGTACTGCTCGCTGGTGGGCTTCACCTGCGTCCCCCGTACCGCCAACAGCAGCACCAGTCCCGCCGCCCCCGCGATGAGTATTCTCTCCACGTCGCTGCGCCCGATCTTCACTCCGCTCACTCCTTGCCGATGTTGAACGTTCCTCAAGAGGTTTATCGTTCTCCCGCAAAGAATGCTATTCGCGCCCGCTCCATTTTAACACATTCCGACGCACTTCGCCGAAAATCCTTGCTTTCCTCCGCAAATTTCCCGCCGCGGTTCTTTCGGCGCCGCGATTCCAGCGCGATATGCAACGGCAAGCCGCCTGCCGTCCCTCTATCATTCTGGTTTTATAAGAATTTTCCCACAATTTTCATTGCGACCGCCTCGAAATCCTGCGGATGCAGCTCATGCCCAGCGCCAGCCAGCGTGTACAGCTCCGCGCCGGGAATGACGCGCGCCAGCATTTGCCCGTGCGGAAAAGGAATCACCTCATCCTTGGTGCCGTGGATCACCAGCGCTGGCAGGGCAATCTCGGCGGTGCGCGCCAGCTCATCGCCGGTAACCTGCGCAAAGGAGTGGTTGACGCGGCTGGCGAAGTTCGCCGCCCGGCTCACGTCGCGCCGCGCCAGCGCGCGCAGGCGCGCCTCGTCGCACGGTCTGTCGCTTTTGCCGGTTACCAGCCATTGCGCTACCGTCCGCTCGATCAACGCCTCCGGGTCGGTCGGTTCTTCGTGCCCAAAGTCGGCAAAGAACGCATTGACCGCATCCGAGGAATACGGCAGATTCTCCGCTCCCTCGGCAAAATACATCGTGGCCAGCAGCACGATGCCCCGGATCCGCTCCGGATTCCGCAGCGCCAGCATCTGTACCAGCATGCCGCCCATAGACATGCCCATCAGCACCGCCCGCTCCACGCCGAACGCGTCCAGCACTCGCACCGCGTCGTCCGCCAATTCTTCAAAGGTGTATTCGGGTTTGCCCGGCGCGTAGCTGGTGGAGCGCCCCGTATCCCTGTTGTCATAACGGATCACGAAGAAACCCACGCTTGCGAGCCGCTCGCAGAACGCATCCTCCCACCAGAGCATGGAGCTGGCGGCGCCCATAATGAGCAGGATTGCCGGGTTTTCCTGCGCGCCGAAGCTCTCGGCACACAGCGATACCTGTCCAAAGCGAATCTCTCTGGTCATCGTATCATCCTTTCGCGCAGCCCTCATACGCGTCGCGCAGGGCTCGCAGATCCGGCTTGCGCATGCCGTACACCACCTCGGTCACCCGCTTGGCACGCTGCGGGTCGCTGCCGTCGAGCATGCGGTCGAAACCCTCATAGATGATTTGCCACCAGAGGCCAAAGCGATCCCGCAGCCAGCCGCATACCGATTCCTCGCCGCCATCCGCGGTAAGCGCCGCCCAAACGCGGTCGATATCTTCCTGCGTCTGGCAGTAAACGCACAGCGAAGCCGCCTCGTTAAACGTGAATTGGTGCGGCATGGCGCTGTCCATCGCCTGCATCCTGCGGCCTGCCAGCGTGCAGACCGCCTGCATGACGGTGCCGACCGGCTCGCCCTGCCCCTCCGCGTACAGCGCCAGCGATTCGATTTCCGAATCCGGCAGCAGCGCGCGATACGCCTCCAGCGCCTGCCGCGCCTTGCCATAATGCGCGCCGCAGAACATCAGGCAGGGCGTCACGCCAAGCGAACGACCGTCCATATTCACCTGCCAAGACAGGCCGTACCGATCGCAGCACCAACCGTATCGCTGTGAAAACGGATATTCTCCCAACGGCATCAGCACCCCGCCGCCCTCGGAAAGCGCCGCCCACAAGCGCTCCGCTTCCGCCACGTCCGGGCAGCTAACGGATAACGAGATTGCCGGGTTCAGCGCAAACTCCGGACCGCCGTTCAGCGTTAAAAACTCCTGGCCGCAGAGCGTGAACCGAACCGTCAGCGGCAAACCGGCGGGCATCCTGTCGCCCTCAAGGTAGCGCGAGACGCATTGAATTTCACTATCGGGGAATAGACCGGTATAGAACTCCGCCGCCTCCAAAGCTTTGTCGTCGTACCAAAAACAGGGCGTAATGGCGCTCATCTTTCACACCTCATATCGTTTCGTTTTTCCATTCCCATTATAAGGCACGGCGGGAAAAATACAAGCCTATAGCGCCTCGATGAAGCTCTTTGCGGCATGCGGCATGGGCACGTGCCGATTGTAGACCATGCCGATGGCGCGCGATGGAATCGGCGGATCGAGCGCCACGCGGCGCAGCTGCTCCGTCGCCAACTGCGGCGCAACGAATTCAGCCACCGCCGCCGCGACGCCCAACCCGCTCAGCGCGAACTCCACCAGCAGGTCCAGGCTGCCCAGCTCGATCTCCGGCGTCCAGCGCACGCCCTGCGCTTCGGCCAGCGCATCCAGAGAGAGCCGCGTAGAGCTGGCGCCCTCCAGCAGGATCAGCGGCATGCGCGCCAGCTCCCCCCATCCCACGCGCTCCGGTATCATCGGAAAGAAGCGCGGGCTGTACACGAAACAATCCTGCACCCGGGCAATCTCGCGCACCTCGTAGGCCGAAGGAATCTCCATCGGCAGGTTCACCAGCCCGATGTCGGCCTCGCCGTGCGCCAACAGGCTCATTGTCTCGCGCGAGGTACGGTTGGTGACGCGGATATCCACCGCCGGATGCGCGTGGTGAAAGCGTTCCAGCCTCGGCAATAGCCAATGTTTACATAACGAATCGCTGGCGCCGATGCGCAGTTGTCCGGCGGTCAACTCCCGCAGCGAATCGAAGTGATGCTCCCCGGCGTCGATCAGCGCCAGCGCCTGATCCACATAGCGGCGCAGCACCTCCCCCTCGCTGGTCAGCGATACGCCCTTGGCGTGCCGGACGAAAAGCTGTGCGCCCAGCTGCTGCTCCAATTGCCGCACGATCTGGCTGACCGCCGGTTGGCTGACCGCCAGCGCGCGCGAAGCATCCGAGATGCTGCCGCACCGCGCCACCGCCTGAAAGGTGCGATACCAATCCAGCGCGATATTCATCTCCGCCATCCCCTTTATCCATAATCTCTTTTTATATTTCATATAAGAAACATTCATTTGACTTATGCTCTCATGGGCATTATACTGCACGAGGGTTCGGCAGGCAATCCCCTGCGCCCCCTTGTTCCGTCAAACCAGAACGTTTTTTGATTAAGGAAGGTGTCTATATGCGAACCACCGGTGTTACCGCGCGCGGAATCCTCACCCCGATCTTTAAGGAAGGCGACGACTTGGTGCGCATGGTCTGCGACAGCGTGACCGGCGCAGCCTCCGCTGAAGGTTTTCAGCTGGGCGATGGCGATATCATCGGCATCACCGAGGCGGTGGTGGGACGCACGCAAGGCAACTACGCCACCTGCGCGCAAATCGCCGCCGATCTGCGCGCCAAGTTCGGCGGGGAGTCGATGGGCATCGTGTTCCCGATCCTCTCGCGCAACCGCTTTTCGATCCTGCTGCGCGCCATGGCGATGTCCACCAAGAAGCTCTACGTGCAGCTCTCCTACCCCGGCGATGAGGTGGGCAACGAGCTGATCTCCCGCGATCTGGTGGACGAGAAGGGCGTCAATCCTTACTCCGACAGCTTCGATCTGGCCGGGTTCCGCAAAACCTTTGGCCATAACACCGTGCACCCCTTCACCGGCGTGGACTACATCGACTTCTACCAAAGCTTCGGCGAGCACATCGAGCTGGTGTTCTCCAACGATCCGCGCCATATCCTGAAATTCACGCAGAACGTGCTGGTCTGCGACATCCACACCCGCAAGCGCACCCAGCGCTTGCTGCGCGCCGCCGACCCGAGCGCCCTTGTGCTGCGCATGGACGACATCCTCGTGCGCCCGGTCGATGGCAGCGGTCACAGCGACTATGGCCTGCTGGGCAGCAACAAAGCCACCGAGGACAAGGTGAAGCTGTTCCCGCGCGACACGCAGGCAGTGGTGGAGGCGGTGCAGCTGGAGATGCAAAAGCGTACCGGCAAGCGCATCGAGGTGCTGGTGTACGGCGACGGCGGCTTTAAGGATCCGCAGGGCGGCATCTGGGAACTGGCCGACCCGGTGATCTCCCCGGCTTACACGCAGGGGCTCTCCGGCACGCCCAACGAGATCAAGATCAAGTACGTGGCCGACAACGACTTCGCCGACCTTTCCGGCGACGCGCTGATCGCGGCGCTCAAGAAGCGCATTCAGGAAAAAGAAAAATCGCTGGTTGGCAAGATGCAGTCCGAGGGCACCACGCCGCGCCAGATCCCGGATCTGGTGGGCAGCCTATGCGATCTGGTCAGCGGCAGCGGCGACCGGGGCACGCCGGTGGTGCTGATCCAGAACTACTTCAAGAACTACGCGAGCGAAGCGTAAGCGGGACGAACCACACGGCCTCGCGACGGGAATGGATGGAACGATCCGTTCCCGTCTTTTTGCGCGCTTTTCCAGCACGCTTCCCGCTCCGGTAAAAAATTTACCCTATAGTATCGATTTCTTTACATATCCTTTACACTTATATGCTATCCTTTCTGTGTAATACGACCAATAGAGGCCGTAAAAGGAGGAGAAGTATCTATGAAGAAGCTCATGTCTTTGTTGCTCTGCATCGCGCTGCTCGCAGGCATCGGCTGCACCGCGCTGGCCGACAACGCCGAGGCCGCGCAGAAGGCCGCCACCATGACGTTGGATGAACTGGCCGCCGCCGCCAAGGCCGAGGGCGAGCTCAACTCCTTGGGTATGCCCGACGAATGGGCAAACTGGAAGGGGCTCTGGGATTACCTCACCGCCACCTACGGCATCAAGCATGTGGACACCGATATGTCCTCCGCCGAAGAACTGGCCAAATTCGAGAGCGAGAAGGACAACGCCACTGGCGATATCGGCGATATCGGCCTGCCGATGATCTCCGTCGCGCTGGAAAAGGATCTGCTGCTGCCGTACAAGACCAGCAGTTGGGATTCCATCCCCGATTGGGCGAAGGACGGCGAAGGCAAGTGGATCGAGGCTTATACCTGCACCACCGCCTTCCTGATCGACAAGGACAACCTGAAAGGCCGCGAGGTTCCCACCACTTGGAAGGCGCTGAAGGAAGGCGGCTTCAAGGTTTGCATCGGCGACGTGCTCAAGGCCTCGCAGGCCTATCACGGCGTACTGTCGGCCGCCGTTGCGCTGGGCGGCGACGAGGCCAACTTGGCTCCCGCCGTGGAATACTTCGCCGAGATCGCCAAGGCTGGTCTGCTCAACGTCAACAATCCCATGGTCGCCAACCTTGAAAAGGGCGAAGCCGACGTGGCCATCGTGTGGGACTTCAACGCGCTGGGCTATGCCGACCAGATCGACCGCGCGCGCTTCGAGATCGTGATCCCCTCCGACGGCGCGGTGCAGTCCGGCTATGCCAGCGTAATCAACAAATATGCCAAGCATCCCTATGCCGCGATGCTGGCGCGCGAAGTCATGCTATCCGACGTCGGCCAGAATTTCTTGGCCGAGGGCTATGCCCGCCCCATCCGCGAGGATGTGAAGCTCACCGAGACGGCGCAGGCCAAGCAGCTTCCCGCCGAGATGTACGCCGCCACCTATAAGATTAAGGACTTCAAGGTATGGGAAGCCACCGTGGCCGAGCTGGCCGATGTGTGGCAGGAGGAAGTCGCCATCTTCATCAAGTAATCGCACCGGATGCGTTGCGCCGGGGTTGCTGGCCAGCAGCCCCGGTCTTTCTGTAAAGCGAAAGGAGCGTCCGCATGAGTATCAATGCGCAAACGGGGCGCAACCGCCCCGCCGCCTTGCGGCACACCAACTACTTTTTTCTGATTAGCCTGTCGGTATTCCTGCTGCTGCTGATCGCCTTTATGGCGGTGCCGTCGGTCTCGCTGATCGTCTCCTCGCTGTCGGCGCCCGGCGGCGCGGGCGGCATCACGCTGGAGCACTATGCCAAGGTGTTCACCAGCGCGCTGTATCAGGTCAGCTTCCAAAACAGCCTGCTGCTCTCACTGCAGGCCAGCGTCGCGGGCATCCTGATCTCGCTCGCCGCCTCCTACGCGCTCTCGCGCTGGGGCAGCGAGGCCTTTCAAAGCAAGCTGCTGGTGCTGGTCAACATGACCAGCAACTTCGCGGGCGTGCCGCTGGCCTTTGCCTTCATCGTAATGCTGGGCAACGCCGGGGTGTTCGTCATCCTGTGCGAAAAGCTGGGCGTGGCGTGGCTCGAAAATTTCTCCATCTATTCTTCCCAAGGACTTTTTCTGGTGTACACCTACTTTCAGGTGCCGCTGGGCGTGATGCTGCTCTACCCCATCTATCGCGGCATTCGCGAGGATTGGAAGGAAGCGGCGCGCATCCTCGGCGCATCCACGCCGCAGTTCTGGCTGCGCGTGGGCATACCCGCCATCCTGCCCAGCGTGCTCTCCACCTTCACCATCCTTTTCGCCAACGCCATGGGCGCATACGCCACCGCCTATCAGCTGGTGTCCAGCAGCTATAACCTCGTGCCGCTGCGCATCAGCGCGCTGATTAGCGGCGATATCCGCACCAAGCCGGAGCTGGGCAGCGCGCTGGCCATCGTGCTGGCGATGGCGCTGATTTTCATCATGCTAATCAACGAGTGGGCGGTGCGCCTCTCCTCGCGAAAGGGGTTGAGCCGATGAAGAAGCAATGGAGCGTCCGGCTGATCGTGCTGCTGCTGTTCGCGTACCTGTTCCTGCCGTTTTTGCTGACCGGCCTGTATTCCATCGCCGAGAAATGGAACACCACCGTGCTGCCCGACGGCTATACCTTCCGCCACTATGCCGATCTATTCACCGACACGCGCTTCTGGTCGGCACTGGGGCGCACCATCGGCATCAGCGCCATCACGGTGGCGCTGTCGGTGCTGGTGATGACGCCGCTGGTCTATAGCATCGCCGCCTTCGCGCCGCGTCTGGAGCGGCTGATGAAGGCGCTGACGCTGGTACCCTACGCGCTGCCCGGCGTCATCACGGCGGCGGCGCTGATGCGCGCCTACGCGGGGGCGGGCATCCCGATGGTGGGCATCCTCAGCGGCGCGTACTTCGTGCTCATCATGCCGCTGCTGTATAACGGCATCCTCAACGCGCTACGCGCGATGGACATCGTGCCCATCACCGAGGCGGCGCGCATGCTGGGCGCTTCGACGCTGACCACCTTTCTGCGCGTCATCGTGCCGGGCATCGCGCCGGGCATCTTGGTTTCGACGCTGCTATCGTTTTCCACGCTGTTCGGCGAGTACGTAATCGTCAACATGCTGATCGGCGGCAACTTTGAAACCATCCAGATCTATCTGGCGCTGACGCTGCGCAACTCCGGCCATCTCTCCAGCGCCATCGTGGTGGTCTATGTGCTGCTGATGACGGTGCTTTGCTTTACAATGATCCTGCTCACCGGCAGAAAAGAAAAGGGAAACAAGGGCCAATCCGGAAAAGCCGTCAAGGCGAAGCGCGTGGAGGTGGTACAATGATGGATCAACTCATTGAAATTCAGGGCGTATATAAAAGCTTCGGCGCAAACGCCGTGCTGCGCGACATCTCGCTGAGCGTGGCCCCGGGCGAGCTGGTGACGCTGCTCGGCCCCAGCGGCTGCGGAAAGAGCACGCTGCTGCGCGCCATTGCCGGGCTGCTGCCCACCGACGCGGGCGCTATCTTCATCGACGGCCAGGACATGACCGGCATCATCCCGCAGAAGCGCAACGTGGGCATGGTATTCCAATCCTACGCGCTGTTCCCCAACATGACGGTGGCGCGCAACATCGCCTTCGGCCTGAGCATCCTGCACACCGCGCGCGAGGAAATCGCCGCCCGCGTCGCCGAGATGGTGGAGCTGGTGGGGCTGCAGGGGTTGGAGAATCGCTACCCCTCGCAGCTCTCCGGCGGCCAGCAGCAGCGCGTGGCGCTGGCGCGCGCGCTCATCATGAACCCCAAAGTACTGCTGCTGGACGAGCCGCTCTCGGCGCTCGACGCGCAGATCCGGCAAAACCTCCGCGTACAGATCCGCGAGATCCAGCAGCGCCGGGGCATCACGGCGGTATTCGTCACCCACGATCAGGAGGAGGCGATGAGCATCTCCGACCGCATCTTCGTGATGCACGGCGGCTGCATCGTGCAGGCCGGTACGCCCTCGGAGCTGTACGCCCACCCGACCTGCGAGTTTGTGGCGCGGTTCATCGGTCACTACAACGTGCTCGACGCAGCGCAGGCACGCGCGTTGCTCGGCGATGCGCTCCCCGCCGCCGCCGTCTACGCCGTCCGCCCCGAGACCTTCACGCAGGAGACCGCGCCGGGCGCGCTGCCGGTCAGCGGCACGGTGACGGCGCTGTCGATGCTGGGCAGCATGCTGCGTTACACGCTGGACTGCGCCGGGCTGGCCGTTAACGTCGAGCTGATTAACCGGGGCGAGAATCCTTATCGCGTCGGCGAGCGGATCGAGGTGTTCCTCGATCCGAAGAATGTGGTATGTATCGACGAGGCAAGCGCATGAGGCGGTGTATCGTCCTACTGATAGCGGTGCTGCTGTGCGTCCGCTGCACGATCGCGGCCGCGGAAGGCGCGCTGTATCAGCCGTGGGACATCCCCTTTGGCATCACGGAAGAAGAAATGCTACTGCGCTTCACGGCACAGGGTATGAAGCTGGAGCCCTTTGGCGGAACTTGCTTCTGGGACTGGTCTGATTCAGAAGAGAGCGAGGTTTCCCTCTTGGGGTATCCGATCTACTCGATGAACATCCGCATAGACGATGATCTGTACGATGATATTCTGCTCTATCTCACTTCCTCTGAATCAGAGGGCAATATCGACTATAGCAATCCGATCCCCGGGCTGCTTGTGTGCGCCAACGCCTTCCTAAAACAATATTGCAACCTGTGCTATGCGCTAGCCGATGCGGGCTTCCCCATCACAGCAAACCGGATCGAAGAGACCGATAGGGCATTGCCTACCCCAGACGAACTGGTTGCGCTGGCGATGGCGAACGAGCCGCTGGACTCCCCGAACAACCTGCGCTCCGTTCATTTCGAAACCTTCTTCGGCAACGCCGTGCTGAGCGGGGACTTCGAGTGGGCCAACGATTCTTGTTGGAGCACATTCAGCTTGGGCGCGGACAACGCGCTGCTGGATCCGGATGCGGAGGATAACGACCTCTTTTGAAAGCGCGCACAAAAAAAGCCGAGATCGCACGATCCCGGCTTTTTGCGTTACCGTCCTTCCCCGATATTCTCCAGAATGCGGATCTGGTTCTCCATAATCAGCTTTTCCCCGGCAGTCGGCTGCCCGGCCAGAATGGTATCGAAAGCGGCGCGCACCGCTTCATAGCCCTGCCGAAACGGCTGCTGGCACACCACCACATCGATCAGCCCGCGCCGCATCATCGCCACGGTGGACGGCACGTTGTCAAAGGCAAACACGCGCACCGAACCGGCGCGCCCGGCGTCGATCACCGCGCGGCACACGTCGGCCACACCCGCCGCCACCACGAACATCGTATCGATCTCAGAATGCTCGGCCAGCATCCCCGCCGCGCCCAGATAGGATAGCTCCGGATCGTCCTGCGCGGCGGCGCGCGCTACGACGTGAATGCCTGGCACCTGCTCGCGCAGGTAATCCTCCGCTCCCATCAAGCGCTGCGTGTGTCCAAGCACGCCGTCCACGCCGGAGATAATGCCCAACCGCGCGCGCCCGTGGGTGCAGATGTTCATGATCCCGGCGGCGGTTCTGCCCCCGGCGTAATAATCGCTGCCCACGTAGCAGGCGCGCTTGGAGTGCTCCAGATCGCTGTTGAGCGTGACGGTAGCGATGCCCGCTTTGTGCAGTTGATCGATGCGCGCCTGCATCTCCGGCGCGTTGATCGGGTGGATTACCAGCGCGCTGATCGACGGCGCAAGCTCTTCGATGGCCTGTAGCTGCGCGCGCAGCTTGTAGCCCGTCAATTCGCGCCGCGCCAGCGTCACGCCGTAATCGGTCAACTCCTGCTCCGCCTTGGCGATGCCCTCGCGCACATCATCAAAGAACGGGTTGCCCATGCCGGAAAGCACCACGCCGATCACCGGCGCGCTCTTGCGCACCGTCAGCGCTCGCCCGGCCATATTCTTCGTATAGCCCATCTGCTCGATGGTGTGCAGGATCAGCGCCTCGGTCTCCGGTTTTACCTTGCCACGATTGTTGAGCACGCGATCCACGGTGCCGCGCGATACCCCGCACGCCTTCGCCACTTCCTTGATGGTCATACTTTCACTTCCAACACTCTTGTTATTTCACACCAAAACTCAGCATCGCGCGCTCCAGCGCCGCTTCCTCGCGCATGCGCCCGCTCTTGACGGCATAATCGGTATCCACGCACAGCGCCACCGCGCGCTTGAGCCGCTCCAGCGTGTAGCCCTGCGCCTGCTTTTGCGCCCTATCGAATAGGAACGGGGCAACGCCCAGCCGCCGCTGCTGCGCGCCACGGTCGACGCCCTCGGCCTGCATCCACTTGATCTGGAGCAGCATGCGGTATTGGCGCAGCACCATCGCCAGAATGCGCAGGTGCTCCTCCCCGGCCTCCAGCATCGCCGACAGCAGCGAGAATGCCTGCGCCTCCTTGCCCTCCACCAGCGCGTCGACCAGCTGAAACACCGTACACTCCAGCGACCGGGTCACCACGGCGTCGATATCCGCCGCTTCCACCGCCTCGCGGTCGCCCAGATAGTGCGCCAGCTTGCGCAGCTCGCCGCTGAGCAACGTCAAATCCCGCCCGGCGGTAAATACCAGCTTCTGTGCCTCGCGGTCGCCGATGGTCTTGCCGCCCTCGGCCTTGAGCTGGGCGCGCACCCAGCGGGTCAATTCATCGTCGCTAAGGGCGTCAAACTTGACGACCTTCGCCAGCTTGTTCAGCGCCACGCTCAGCTTCTTGCGCCCGTCGATGACGCCGTGGCAGTAGAACACCACCAGCGCGTGCGGCGGCAACTTGGGCAGATAGCCGGTGAGCCGCTCGCTATCGGCGGCCTCATCGCGCGCGCGGCCGGAAAGCAGCAGCGCGCTGTCGCGCACGATCACCAACCGCTGCTCGGCCATCATCGGCAGCGTTTCCGCGGCGGCGACCAGATCGGCGGCCGCGGGGTTGTCCAGCACGGTTTCGCACAGCGCCTCCAGCCCCTCGGGCAGCACCTTCTCCCGCAGCGCGTTGAGCGCGCTTCGCTTGACGTGCTCCTCCTCGCCGTGAAAGAGAAAGATTCCGCCGGGTACGTCCCCCTTGAGCAATTGAAAAAAGGCGGTATGATTCATCGGGCTTCCCCTTCCTGCTCCGGATATGGCAAGTATGTGCGCGCCGCAACCGTACCCTGTTCGAGGGTCAGTATCAGCGCGCCGCCTAAGTCGGTACGCAATACCCGCGCATCGGCTTCGGCCAGCCGCTCCAGCACCTCCGGCGCCGGATGGCCGTAGTTGTTTCTCCCTACGCTAAGCAGCGCCAGCTTGGGGTGCGCCGCCTGCAAAAACGCCGCGTCGCTGGAGTATTTGGAGCCGTGATGCGCCACCTTGAGCACATCGCAATCCACCGCGCGCAGCGGCTCGGCGTTGCTGGTGATATCCCCGGTGGTCAGTATCCGCACGCCTTCCGCCTCAAAGCGCAGCACCAGCGAAAGGTCGTTCACGTCGGTCTGCCGCACCCCGGCCGCCGGGCTCAGCACCGTCACCTGCAGCGCCGGCGAAAGCGTCAATTGCTGCCCCGCGCTGAGCGGCTCAAACGGAATGCCCGCCCGTTGCGCCGCGAGAAGCGCCTCGCGCGCCGCCGGATCCATCTGCGCCTCCGGCAGCTCGGCAAGGGCTCCGGGCAGCAAGATGCGGCGGATCGGTACGCCCTCCGCCACCAGATCCAGCAGCGCGCCTGCGTGATCCTCGTGCGGATGGCTGATGAACAGCGCATCGACGGCCAGCCCTTCGTGGTTCAAGTAGTCGATCAACCCGCCGGTTCCCTGGCTGCCGGTATCGATCACCACGGTGTACCCTCCGGCGCGCAGCACCGCCGCGTCGCTCTGCCCCACATCTAGCTGCACATACTGCACGCCGCGCCATGCCGTCAATTGCCACACCGCAATCGACGCCGCCAAGCAGACCACCGAAAGCGCCCACTTGCGCCAAGGCTTGCCCAACTTCACCGCCCCGCCGATCAACGCGATGGCCACATACCCTGCCGCCACGACGTACCACGGCGGGCTGGCTACGCGCAGCACCGCGACGTGCAGCGAGGCTGCGGCGTTGGAAAGCCACATCAGCAGCGCTGCGGCGCCGCGCACCGCCCATGCCAGCGGCAGCGCCAGCGGCGCCCATACAAAATCCAACAGCGTCGCAGCCATGCCCGCGAGCACCACCACCGCCGACACCGGCACCGCCAGCAGGTTGGTCAGCAGCCCGAACAGCGGCAACTCGTTGAAATACAGCGCCACCAGCGGCAGCGCACCCAACTGCGCCGCCAGCGAAAGCGCCAGCGCGTCGCGCGGCCACTTGGGCAACCGGCCAAACAGCTTGCGGCATGGGGCGCTTAGCAGCGCGATGCCCAACACCGCCGAGCAGGAAAGCGTTAACGACAGATCCCACAGCGCCAACGGGTTAAACACCAGCATTCCCCAGAACACCGCCGCCAGCGAGGAGAGCGCGTCGTAAGGTCTGCCCAGCACCGGCGCGCTTTGCAGCATCAGCAGCATCACGCAGGCGCGAACCGTGCTCGGCGGCGCGCCGACCAGCAGACAATAGAGCATCAGCAGCGAACCGACCAGCAGCAACCGCTGCCAGCCGCGCAATGCCAGCTTGCGCGCCAGCCACAGCAGCGGTAGCGCTAGAAAGCCGACGTGCAGCCCTGATACTGACAGCAGGTGCGCAAGGCCGCTGCGCTGAAACGCCCGGTAGTCCTCCCGCGTCACATCCTGCGTATCGCCGATCAGCATCCCTTGGATCAGCGGCACATTCTTGCCATAGAGCGCATCCATGCGCCGCGACAGCCGTTCGCGTCCCCCGCGCAGCCACGCCTTCGGCCCGTTATCCGGCGCGCCGGAGATCGTCCACGCCTGATAGGCATAGGCCGTCATGTACGTGCCTTCGCGCAGCAGGTAGGCGCGGAAATCGAATCCCCCGGGGTTGCGCTGCCCTTGCGGTCGGTATACGTTGGCCTCAACGCTGATCTGCTGCCCCGGCTTGGGCATCGCGGCGGCGGAGAATTGCTCCGGTTTATAGCGCAGCCACAGCTTGCCGGGCACGCGATGGCGCCGCCCCGCGATCTCCAGCGTGGCGCGATCGAGGTATAGCGTCGCGGAGTCCTCCCGGACGCGCGCGATTTCCGCCACATGACCGGTTACCCGCGCCGCGCCCTCCGCAGGCAGCGGCGGCACCGTGGCGCGCAGGCTGCCCCAGCTAAAGCCTAGCGCCGCGCAGCATACCAGCAGCGCCCCCCACCGCACGCCCCGCCAACGCTGCGCCACCCACGCGAGCGCCAGCGCACCGGCGCACATCGGCAGCATCCACCAAGCGAAGCGCAAACGAACGCCCAGCACAATGTCCAGCGCGCTGCTCACCGCCGCCCATGCCAGCGGCGTCCGGATCCAAGAGGGTTCGCCCAGCTCCAACTGCCGCAAGCGCTCCCCTCCTATGTACCGCAGCATCACCGGTTCATTATAGCAAACAAAACGCGCCGCGCCAAGAACGCAAAAATGGCCGCGCTTAGCGGCCGAAGAATCCGAAAGAATCGGCGGTTGCCTTTACGGCAGCGTTTCCTCCGCCCGCTCCGGAAGCCTGTATTCAGCGTCCGGCCCAAACTCCGCAACGGAAACCACGCCGCTCGCAACCGAAACCTTCTTGAGTTCATCGTAGAAGCCCGCCAGCGTCGTGAGCATGTATGGCGACAAAAAACTGCACAGAAACACAGCATAAGCCAGCGTGCCCAGAACCATCATCAGCACAGAACCACGCATGAAGAACATCGGCAGGTACAGCATCGCCGCGGCCAGCAGCAACCATCCGATAAAGCTGAGATACAGCATGAACAGCTCGCCCTTGTGCCCCTTCATCATGCGGCTAGACAGGTTCAAGCATTCGGATACCGTCGCCGTCGGGCAATCGCGAAGCATAAATATGTGCATCGAATACGAAAGCCCCTTGATGATGATCGGTACATACATCATCAGCATCAGCAAGCTAACAAGCACGATTGAGCCGGAATCGGAATCCATTCGGCTGCCTGCCGCAGCAAGAATAATGAATATCGGCACGATCGCCGCCAGCGCCCACAGGAAGATAAACATGGACAGCCACAGCATGCCGCCGATCTTCCTGCCCACATTGCGCCACAGGGTTGAGAAGAAAGCGCCGACAGTGACCTGCTCCCCACGGTATACCGTCAGGAAAAAGTAGATTATCTCCACATTGATCGTCATAGAAAACAGCCCGATCGGCAAGCTGAAAACCGTGACCACTACTTGGGACACATTCCCCCTCGCGATCGTCCTCAGCAGAAAAGCCGTCAACAGCGACGCGGCGACGGTTACCAGCCAACTTAAAAACAAAACGCCGATGCACGCACCCCGCCGCTCCGCAATCCGCGCCCTCGCCGCCTGCTTGATTTCCGCGCGCAACGGCATTCTTCCCTGGTTCTCCATACGCTTCCTCCTTCTCACACATGCTCGCTTGCCTGCACGCATTGTGCTTTCCGGTTTTTCTTTGGTATGTGCTTTATATTCACGCGCCGCGCGCGTTATTGCTGTTCTTCCGCCTGGCAATCGCTCTCCTGCGCCTGTTCCTCGAGCATATACTCCGGGCTCGGCCCAAACTCCGCAACGGAAACCACGCCGCTCGCGATCAAGACGCGCTTGAGCGCATCGTAAAAACCGGCCAGCGTGATCGCCGTTTTCGGCAACACAAAGCTACACGCGACAATGTTCGTGGCGATGCCGCACAGCGTCCTCATCGGCCGCATCGGCGGCCAGAACGTCGCTAAAAGCGTCGGCAGCAGCGCCAGCAGCCACCACCCCAAGAGGCTAAGCAGCAGCGCAAACAGCGCGCTCTTGCGCCCTTTCATCATGCGGGCGGAAAGCTTCAGGCTTTCGCGCACCGGCACCTTCGGGCAATCGCGCAGGATAAAGGGCTGCATCGCATAGGCATGCCCTCTGATAAACGCCACCGCATAGAAGACGAGCGGCATAAAGAGCAGCACGCGTAGCGCCGTCATTTGAAACGCTGCATCCACGCTCCTAAGCCCAAAGAAAACATACGCGCCCATCGGCGCGAGCAGCGGTAGCGCCCATAAGAGAAGAAGCAGGCACAGCCACAGGATGCCGCGAAGCTTCCGCCCGAGTGCCTGTCCGATACCCGCTAAATAATCACCAACCGTAAGCGCTTCCGCACGGTAGACGTGCAAAGAGAAGAGCAAGCTCTCTATGCCCAGCGTCGCGGTACATAACTCGCCAAATAATACGAGGAGAAACATTGCGTCGCGCGATATTCCCCCTGCCCTCATAAACGGGATCGCCACGATGCCCACCCCGAATACGAGCACAGCCCGGATCAGCCAGATCACAAAAAACACGCCCGCGCAAGAACCTCGGCGGCCTGCAAAGCGCTCACGGGCGCATTTGTTTATCTCCGCAAGCGAGGGCATTTCCGCACGGTTTTCCACGGTGGCCTCATCCCCTCTCTTTCGTACAGCTTATGCTTATTCCTGCTCCCACACCCGGCTCGCGCCGACCTCTGCGTCGCTGACGCTGCCCGCCGCCAGCGAAGCGCGCTTTAGCTCATCGTAAAATCCGGCCTCCGCCGTATACAGGTAAGGGGATACGAAGCCATACATGACGATAAAGGAAATGACGCTGCCGAGAATCGCGCTCACCCCGTCCGGAGCGTTCAGCGTATTGGTCAGCAGCGCCATCAGCAGCGCCTGCAGCCCCATCCCCCGGTTTGCCAGCACCATCGGGAGCATCGCCGGAAGCGTCGCCAGCAACACCCAACCCCAAAAGCTAATCATCAGTATGCACAGCCTGCCCTTGTTGCCCTTCATCATGCGCACAGAAAGGCGCAACCCTTCGCGCACCGAAACCTGCGGGCAATCGCGCAGGATATAAGGATACATCGCATAGGAAAGCGACTTGACAGCGATCACCACAAGGAAGGCGACCAACAAAACCAGCCCGATGCCGCCCACCAGCAAAAGATCGTAATTCGCGGGCGCGTACATCAGCGTCGCAAAGATCCAGACGAGCGGCATAGCGACGGGCAGCGCCCACAGGTAAATCCACAGCCCTTGCCACAGCGCGCCCTTGATCTTCCGGCCTACTTCCTGCGTAATACCGGCAAAGAAATCGCCGATGACCGGCTTTTCCTCGCGATAGATCCGCAGAAAAAAGTAGGAAGCCTCGATGCCCAGCGTCGAAACAAACAGCATCAACACCATCATGACGATGGGCATCAGCAGCGACGCGCCGCCTCCCTCCGCGCCCAAGGTGTTTTGCAGCGCCGTTGACGAGACCGACAACACGCCGGACATCAGCGCGATCGCCACAAGCACGCCGATACACGCGCCACGACGGGCGCCGAACCGGCTCCTCGCGTTCTGCTTGAGCTGCGCGCGCGGCAGCATATCCACTCGATTCATCATGGTCATCCTCCTTAAAATCCTTATTAGGCGAAGCGATTGTAGCGACGATTGATACGATTGAAACTATTGAAACATCCCGGGATTGCGCAGGAAAAAGCCGCGCATTTCCAGCCCGCCGGTCAGCCGTTCGATCTGCTCTCCTTCCACAAAGAAAGCCACGCGGCGCGCTTGGGAAAACTCGGTCATCGTGTTGACGATGGCATAGATCACGCGCCGTTCCCCCGCCTGATCCAGCCCGGCGCAAGCGGTAGCAAACTGCCGCGACAGGCTGATGAGCACGCTGTCGCCCTCGATCGCGATGGCGCGCACGTCCTCCACGCCGACGCCCTCCGGCATCGCGGGCATCAGATCCTGCCGCCCATCGGAGCTTTGCGGTCCAAGCATCAGCTGTTCGAGCACGTAGCGCGGCTCCTCGCATCGCGTCGCCTGCACCGGCCGCCGCACGCGCACCAGCTGATCCCCCTTGCTCGTCGGCAGCGCGATATAGATCAGCGACGCCACATCCTCCCAGAACAGCGCCGATGTCCACAGATCCCCGCTCAAAGAAACCGGCCTGCCGCTCAGGGTATCGGCGGCGGGCAGCTCGGTAACCGCATCGATGCCCAAGCGCACCTGCACGCCGCAAATGCCGGGGATAAAGGTGGTAAAATTCTGCGTAAGCAAAGCGCATAGCATGCCCTTGCTCATACCGGCCTTGGCCAGCGCCTCCTCCAGCTCTTGGCGAAAGTTCAGGCGAATCGCGCGCGCGGAGGAGTCGGCCTGCTGCAAAACCTCCGGCGCATTGGCAAGATACTGCACCAAGTCCGGCACGGCTGGGGCGCCCTCCAGCCCGATCGCGCCTTTGGATATTTCGCCCAGCAGGTTCATCACCAGCGTCGTCGGCTGCGCGTCGGCAAAGGCCAGGTTGCGCACCTGGGGCAACATAAACCGGCCGCCCGGCGCGGGTACATAGACAGCGGCCAGCTTGGAGAAGCTCTGCAGCCCCAATTGTTCCTGCTGCGCCTCGATCTGCCGCCACACCGAATCGATATCGCCGGTAGATTGGCGCGCCTGCGCGCCAAAGGGTACGATGCCTGCCAAGTCCGCTCCTTCCTCCATGCCCTGCACCAGCACGCTCACGTAGGCGATGCCCGGCAATTCGGTCAGCGTGTTGGCGATGGCCATACGCGCGGCGCATAGATCCCGCGGGGAAAGCAGGCGCGCCTCGGCGGTCAGCATAACGGTCGCCACCTCTCCGGCGACGATCACCGGATGCTCCACCGCATCCAGCAACACGCCCGCCGCCACCGCGCGCGCGCCGGGCGGCGGCGCGTTCGTGAGCAGCGCGCGCATCACGGCCTCGGCTTCGCTCTCCCCGGCACGCACCGTCACCGGCGCCACCTCGGCGCGCAAACGCACGCCATCGAGGCTCGGATAGTAAAGCACCGCCTGCGTCTGCCTTTCGGCCACGGCATCCACCTGCGGCGCCGCCATACCGATATCGATATCGTTGGGCAGCCCCTCAGCCGGTGGGCGCTCCGAAAGCGGACTGGCGCAGCCGCCGAGCAGCACCGCCGCCAGCCCGCAGGCAAGCAGCCTCGTCCAGCGCCCCATCCCCCACGCTTTGTGCATCATGCTTACTCCTCCATCAACGAGAGCAGCGCGTCGTAACTCAGCTTCCAACAATCCCGCTCCCGCACCATAGCGACCGGCACTTGGGACACTTCCCATGTCTGCCCGCCTTGGCGCATCGCCTTTAAGTCGACGCAGAGCGTCGCTTGCGCGCCGTTCACGCTAACGGTGCCGATCGACACCTTGTAGTTGAGCAGCGTGCGATCCAGCGCCTCCAAGCGGCTCAAAAACTCGGTTTGTGCCGGCAGCGCGGTTTCCTCCTCGGGCTGCTGCCGAAGGTAAGCGTACAGCGCGATCCAATCCTTGCGTTGCCAAGCATCCAATGCCGCCACCAAGGCGGTGCGCGGCGTGAGCACCGCCGCCTCGCTGCGGGGCAGCGGATCCAGCAGCGCCATCACATCCTGCTCCCCGGGGAAGAAGAGCGCCCGGCGCATGCGCGTTCCCTGCGCGTCCCCCGGCGCTGCGGAAATCAAAAACTGCACGCCGCTGCAGCGGGCGTTCTCGGTCAGCGCGTTGGCCACGGCCTGTATCGCCAGCCTGCGGCGGCGCGGAATCTCCTGCACCCAATACTCGTACTTCTCCCAATCCTGCGGCGCATCCTGCGGCTTCTCTAAAAACTCCTGCCCAAACACAACGGTCGCCAAGCCGTCGGCGTCGCGCTGGGCGCGCATCACCGGCACGTTGCCGAAAAACAGCGGCGTCAGCTCGGTATAGTCGGTGCGCGGCCCTGCCATCACGGCGCGCAGGATACCCATCTCCACCGTTTCATCGCGGGCGATGTCCAGCGTGCGCGCCTCCTGCGCGAGGTAGTCGGTCTGCATGTAGCGGAAGTAGAGCACCGCGTCCATCGAATCGTGCCGCGCGTCGTCGCCGGGGTACAGCGCGGGCGCCTCCGGCAGCGGCGCCGCCAATCGCTCGTCCACCGGCGAAAGCAGCGTCTCCACCTCCAGCCCGTATCGCGGCCACGCGAGCAGCAGCGCCGCGATGAGACCCAAGCCCGTCCAGATCTTGCGCATGCTTCCTCCTCGCCGCTATTTCGCGGGCAGCTCAATAATGAAGGTGGTACCCTTGCCGACCTCGCTCTCCACGTCGATGGAGCCGCCGTGCAAGCGCACGATCTGCTGCACGATGGACAGCCCCAGCCCGGTGCCGCCGGTCTCACGCGAGCGCGCCTTGTCCACGCGGTAGAAGCGGTCGAATACGTGCGGCACATCGCTCTTGGGAATGCCCACGCCGTTATCGGATACCTTGAGCACCGCGTCCCGCCCAATTAGCTCCAGACTGACGCGGATCTTGCCGCCATCGGGGGTGTACTTGATGGCGTTGTCGATCAGGTTATAGATTACCTGCTGCAGCTTGGCAGGATCGGCGAACATCTCGCACTCGTCGTGCAACGCCACCTCGATCTCCTGCCCCCGGTCGCTGGCCAGCGGCGCCAGCCTGCGCACCGCCTCCTTGATGGCCACCGACAGCAGCATCATCTCGCGGCGCAGGCGCATCTTCTGGCTATCAATGTGTACCAGCGTCAGCAGGTCGCCGATGACCATGTTGAGCCGGTCGATTTCCTTATTGATATCCTGCATGAACTCGCGGCGCAGCTCGGCGGGCATGTCGTCCTGATAGATCAGCGATTCGAGCAGGATCTTCATCGTAGCCAGCGGCGTTTTCAGCTCGTGCGAGGCGTTGGATACAAACTGGTTGCGCGAACGCTCTAGGTTTTCAAGCCGCTCCGACATCTGGTTGAAGGTCTCGGCCAGACGCCCCATTTCGCCGCCGCCCTTCACGCGCACGCGCCCAGTGAAATCGCCCTTGGACATCTGCTTGATGCCCTCGCTAAGCGCCGCCACCGGCCGCGTAACCCAGCGGGAAACGAACAGCGACAGGATGACCACGCCCAGCGCGGCAATTAAAAAGTAGAGCAGCATACGGTCGCGCAGCTCGGTGATAGAATCGACCATATCCTGCGCGCTGGTGGAGTAGAGCATTACGCCCACGCGCTGGCCCTGATGCTCCATCGCCGCGGCAAAGTAACCCACCCACTGCCGCGTATCGTCGCGCCCGAGCAGCTTATCCAGCCAAGAGGTGGCACGGCGCGTGCCATCGCCGGGCACCTGATGGAACCCATAGTCCACCCCCACCGCGCCGGAAAGCACGCCGTCGACCTCCGCCAAACCCAGCCGCCTGCCGTTGTACGTGGAGAAGGAATCGGCCTGCACCTTGCCGTCCATATCCAATACCAAAAGCCAGCCGCCAAGCTGGCGTCCGGCTTCCACAAGCCCCTCGTATAGCGCGCTGCCGTCGGAGGCGGCCATCTGCGCCGCAAAGCGCGTCGCCAGCGATTCCACCGCGCTCTTTTCCACGCGGATTTTCTCGGCAAACAAAGAATCGCTGACCAATGCCGTCAGCGAATTGGCGATGGCGAAGAAAGAAATCGCCATCACCAGCAGAAAGCCGAGCACGATTTTCGTGCGGATGCTGGAAAAAAGATTAATCCTTATCCGTGAAATAGTAGCCCACTCCCCATTTGGTGAAGATGAACTCAGGCTGCGCCGTATTGCGCTCGATCTTCTCACGCAGGCGACGGATGTGCACGTCCACGGTGCGCATATCGCCCATGTAATCGTACTTCCACACGGTTTCCAGCATATTCTCGCGGCTGTATACCTTGCCGCGGTTGGTGATAAACAGCTGCAGGAGGTCGAACTCCTTTGCGGTGAGCTTGACTTCCTTGCCCGCCAGCGTCACCGAGCGATTGACCAAGTTGACCTCCATGTCGCGCACACGGATGATCTTTTTTTCCTCCGGCGTATTGGCGGGGCCGATGCGGCGCATCACGCTCTTGATGCGCGCCTTGACCTCCAGAATGTTAAACGGCTTGGTCATGTAATCGTCGGCGCCATAGTCAAGGCCTAAGATCTTGTCCATATCCTCGCCCTTGGCGGTGAGCATGATGATGGGGGTGTTGGAGCGCTCGCGAATGCGCTGGCACACCTCCATGCCGCTGAGCTTGGGCAGCATTACATCCAGCAGCACCAAATCAAAGGAACTGCCAAAAAACTTGGAGATGGCTTCCTCACCATCGGCGGCGGTGTCCACGTCGTACCCATCCTGTTCCAAACTGAAACGAAGGCCTTTTACGATGAGCGGCTCGTCGTCTACGAGCAGTACGCGCTTGTTGGCCATCGGAGTTCCACCTTTCGCCTGCTAAAAAACAGCAGAAATGTCTGTTCTATATATTGTACCCTCATTCTACCGAAAAAAGCAAGCTATTTGTCCATAAAATTGAAATGAAATTTGCGGTTTTCCGTAATAATAGGACGCATGTTTATGGCACAACTGGTACCGCTAGCTATACAAAGAAAAAAAAACATGCTATCATAGACCGATCCATCGTCATATTTTCTGCATACACCCTGTCTAAAATATTGCCAGCTGTATATCCTTACAGCATATATGGCTCCATGCTCATTTCCCGTGCGGAAGGACGTGTCCCCCGATGCCAAAGATCCCGCGTGTCCCGTGGGGCTCGCACAGGCTTTTTGCGCCGCTTCTGTGCTTAGCGCTGGCGCTGGGCACGCCGCTGCATGCGCTGGCAACCGATGCGCAGCCCACGAAAATGCCGCAACCCACGCTAGAGCCCAACGCGGAAAAATACGACGACACGCGCCCGGGGCTGCTGGCGCCCGAGATGCTGTACGCCTCCTCGGCGATCCTGATCGAAGCCTCCACCGGCGAGGTGGTGTTCGAAAAAAATCCCGATGAGATCATGTACCCGGCCAGCACCACCAAGATTATGACCGCGCTGATCGCCATACAAAAGATGGAGAACGATGAAAACTTTCCTACGGCGGTCAGCATCAGCGAATATGCGGGCAACCAGCCCTCCGATTCCTCGACCGTGCCGGTATCGCCCGGCGAGGAGGTAGAACTCAAGGATCTGATTTACGGCATGATGCTCCGTTCCGGCAACGATGCCGCCATCGCCATCGCCGAGCACCTCTCCGGCAGCGAAGCGGCCTTCGTCGACACGATGAACGAGTACGCCGCCTTTCTCGGCACGAACAGCACGCACTTTGCCAACAGCAACGGCCTGCACAATCCGGATCATTACACCACTGCCCGGGACATGGCGATCATCGCGCGCGCGGCGATGGAGGTAAAGACCTTCCGCGACGTGGTTTCCACCGTGGAATATAGGATGCCGCTCACCGACGTACACCCCGCGCGCAACCTGACCACGCAGGATAGCTTCATCAACAACCTCAACACCGACAACGATTACTATTTCCCCGGCGCGCTGGGCATCAAGACCGGCTTCCACTCGCAGGCGATGTATTGCTTCGTCGGCGCGGCGGCGCGCGACGGCGTGGAGCTGATCAGCGTAGTGTTCTACAGCTCGGAAAAAGGGCGTTGGCTCGACACGCGGCGGCTGATGGAGTATGGCTTTCAGCAGTTCGAAAGCACCACGCCGATGGATATCTACGGCGAGCGCCCGCGCATACTCAACATCGCCGGCTTCGCCCTCTCCGACGCAAAGAACCTAGGCGCGCTGACGCTCGGCATCCGCCCGACGGAGACCACGCGCGACGTGCGCATCGTGGGGCGCAAGGAAGAAATCGAGGCCATCAAAAACGACTTCAGCCGCCTATCCCAAGTGGTTATCACGCATCCGGGCCGCGCGCCGATTACCGAGGGGGAGGTTATGGGTGCGCTTACCTACTTCCCCCGCGACGGCGACCCGGTGGAATACGAGCTGTTCGCCACCCGCTCCATCGAGGCGCGGGACGACGCGCCGCCTTCCTTGGAAGCGATCCAAGCCCGCACCTTAGCCGATCCCAATCCCTTTCCGCCGTTCTCGATCGAATACGTGGTGGTGCCGGTATCGGTGTTGCTGGCGCTGATCCTCTCGCTGCGCCGCCTGCGCCGCCGCCAAAAGCGCGTGCGCAAACAAAAGAAGCGCATGCCCCGCCCCAAGGTGCGCTCGTTCCGCTAATCAATGAATCAAGCTGTTTTTTCCGCTTCGCCGGGAAAACAGCAAGAAAGTATGAGGAACCGCCATGCCTTTCGATCTTGCCGCGCTGGAGTTTTTCGCCGCCATTCGCACACCGGCGCTCACCGCCCTCTTTTCCTTCATCACGATGTTGGGCTCCGAGGTGTGCGCCATCCTGCTGCTGTGCGTGTTCCTCTGGTGCGTCGATAAGCGCGTCGGCATCCGCCTCGCTTTCTCCGTCGTGCTGGGCTTGGGCATCAACCAAAGTCTTAAGGCGCTGTGCCGCGTGCCGCGCCCGTGGGTGCGCTGGCCGGAGGTTTTGCCGGTGGAGGGCGCGCTGGCCGACGCCACCGGTTTCTCCTTCCCCAGCGGACACACCGCGCAGGCCGTGGCGCTCTACGGCGGCTTGGCGCTGAGCGCCTCCAAGCGCTGGCTGCGCGCGCTATGTTGGGTGATCGCGCTGTTGGTGGCAGTCTCGCGCCTGTACTTGGGCGTGCATACGCTCAGCGATGTGGCGGTTTCGCTGCTGCTGGGCGCGGCGCTGCTAACCGTGGTGCGGTTCGCGCTCAACCGTATGGAGCAAGGGCTGCTGCGCGCCGAATGGCTGGCGCTCGCCGCCGCCGGGTTGGCGCTGGGCACGCTGGCATGCGCGCACTTTGCCGCCGCCGCCGATGCCGTGCTGGCGCACGATGGCTACATCAGCGGCGCGCTGATGCTGGGCTTCGCCGTCGGCTGGTATGCGGAGCAGCGCTGGGTGGGCTACGATCCCCGCATGCTCCTCGGCGCTCGCGGCAAGCTAGCGCTGCAACTGCTCGTCGGCGTCGCGCTGGTGCTGGGCGCGCAGGTCGCGCTCAAGGCGCCGCTGCGCGCGCTGCTGCCCGCATTGCCCGCCGATATGCTGCGCTATGCTTCGGTCAGCCTGTACATCTCGCTGCTGCATCCGCTGTGGGTACGGCGCTTCCTGTGCCGCGCGCCGGAACACACGGCGCAGGCGTAACGCAAAGGAGATTGCGATGCCCCTCTCCGCTCACGAACCTTGGTCGCTGCGCGGCGGTTTTCCCCGCGCGGTGATTTTTTTACACGGCATCCTCGGCTCCCCCGCGCAGTTCCGCGCGCTGGGCGCGGTGCTGCATGCCGCCGGGTGGGACTGCGAGGCCGCGCTGCTGCCCGGCCACGGAGGCTCGCCCGATCATTTCGCCGCCACGCGCAGCGCGCAGTGGCAGGCCGAGGCGATGCGCCTGCTGGCCGAAGCCGCGGATGCCTACGAGCTAGTCGTGGTGTTCGCCCACTCGATGGGTTGTTTGCTGGCGCTGCAGGCAGCCGTAAGCGGTGCGCGGGTCGCCGGGCTGGTGCTGCTCTGCCCGGCGTTGCTGCCCAAGCTCTCGCCCCGGCAAGCGCGGTATGCGCTGCGCACGCTGTTCGCGCCGCCCCGGCAAGACGACGCAACCGATGCCGCCTACCGCGCGTTTTTCAGCGTGGAGCGCGGCGCGGTGCTGGGCTACGCGCGCTGGGCGTTGCCGCTGCTCTCGCTGACGCGGCTTTCGCGCGCTACGCGGCGCATCGTCGGCTCGGTGCGCTGCCCGGTGCTGGTATTACAGCCCACGCGCGATGAATCGGTACGCCGTGCCAGCGCGCGCTTTTTGCAGCAAAAGATACGCGGCGCGCGCGTGGTTTGGCTGCCGCGCTCGGGGCACATGTACTTTGCTCCCGAGGATGCGGAGCGGATCGGAGAAGAGACGCTTTTATTTTTATCACAAATAAAAACGGACTGAGTTTTTTGCTCAGTCCTTCATTTTCGGATTAAAGATCACCGATGCCAGATACCCGAAAAGCACCGCCGCCGCAATGCCGCCCGCAGTGGCCGCCGTGCCGCCGGTGAAGGCGCCTAAGAGCCCTTTTTCTTCCACCGCCTCACGCGCGCCCTCGAACAGCGCGTAACCAAAGCCGGTCAGCGGCACGGTCGCCCCGGCGGCGGCAAACTCGACGATGGGCTTGTATATCCCCAGCGCGCCGAGGATAACGCCCGCCGTCACGTAGCCGACGAGGATGCGCGCCGAGGTCAGCTTGGTGCGCAGAATGAGCAATTGCCCGATGGTACAGATCGCGCCGCCCACCAGAAACACCTTGATGTACAGCCACATAGGCTCACGCCTCCCCTGCTATGTTTTCTAATACGACCGCATGCGCGATGCCGGGGATGGTTTCGCCCTGCATGCTGCTGACCGGGCTGAGCAACGCGCCGGTGGCCATAAACAGGATGCGGCGCAGTTCGCCCTCGTGCAGGCGGCGCATGAGCATGCTGTTGAGCACCGAGGCCGAGCAGCCGCAGCCGCTGGCGCCGCAATGCACGTCCTGCTCCGGCGAAAAAATCATCATGCCGCAATCCATGCTGCGCTGCTCCGGCACCGGCTTGTTGGCCTCGCGCATCAGCTCCAGCATCAGCTCGCGCCCCAAGCTGCCCAAGTCGCCGGTGACGATCAGATCATAATCCTCCGGCTGTCCGCCGGTGTCCTCCAGATGCGCGCGCAGCGTGTCGGCGGCGGCGGGCGCCATCGCCGCCCCCATGTTGTTGGCGTCGCTGATGCCCAAATCGATTACCTTGCCGATGGTTACCTGCGAAACGCAAACCTTGGCGCGGGGCAATTGCTCGGCGGAGCGCAGCAGCGTGGCGCCGGTGCCGGTTACCGTCCATTGCGCGGTGGGCGGGCGCTGGTTGCCCAGCTCCAGCGGCGCCCGGTATTGCCGCTCGGCGGTGCAGAAGTGGCTGCTGGCGGCGCAAATGGCGCTGTCAGCCATGCCGCCGTCGATCAGCATGCCGCCCACGCACAGCGACTCGGCCATCGTGGAGCACGCGCCATAGAGCCCTAGGAACGGAACGGCGAGCTGCCTCGCCGCGAAGCTGGCGGCGATGATCTGGTTGAGCAGATCACCGCCGAGAATGAGGTGCACCTGTTCCGGCTTCATGCTGCCCTTCTTGATGGCCAGCCGTATGCACTGCTCAAACATCTTGCTCTCGGCCAGCTCCCAAGTTTTCTCGCCGAGCAGGTCGTCCTCCAGCACCTGATCGAACTGCTGCGAAAGCGGCCCTTCGCCCTCCTTGGGGCCTGCGATGGAGGCATAGGCGGCCACCCGGGGCTTGGAGGGCAGGTTGATGGTCTGCTTGCCGACGCGCTTGTTGCCCATTGCACTACCTCCCCATAAAGTAGTAGATGATGCCCGCGATCACCGAGGAGCCGATGCCGTACACCAACACCGGCCCGGCGATGGTAAACATCTTTGCGCCGACGCCGGTGATGAAGCCCTCGCGCTTGAATTCCATCGCCGAGGCGACGATGGAATTGGAAAACCCGGTGATCGGCACGATGGAACCGCCCCCGGCATACTTGCCAATTTTGTCATACACGCCGATGCCGGTGAGCAGCGCGCCGATGAACACCAGCGCGATGCTGGCTACCGTGGCGGCGCTCTTCTTATCGAGCTGCCAGAAATGCTTGGCCAAATCGTTGATCGCCTGCCCCAGCACGCAGATCAGCCCGCCGACTACAAAGGCACGCAGCAGCCCTTTCCCCATCTCGCTTTTGGGCGAGAGGCGCTCCACCAAATCCAGATATTTTTGCACCGCCGGATTCTTGGGCTGGCTCATTCCGTCTCCTCCCCCTGCCGGTTCCTTTGCATCCACGCACCGGCTGTTTCCCGCATGCGGGTTTCGCGGTTGCCGGGGCGCGGCTGCTCCAACAGCGCATATTGCACCACGCCATGGCGCTCCTGCTCGGTTACAGGCTTACGGTTTTGCTCCTGCATTCTTGTCACTCCTTATCCTCCGTTCACAGTCCCCACAGTACGGCGACCAGCGCGCCGGTGGCCTTGCCCAGCGCCAGCGCCCACGCCAGCGCCCGCAGATCCTCCCCCAAGCCAAGCCGATCAAAGCACTGCGGCAGCACCTCCAACGTCTCGGTGAGCGCCGAGGACACCATGCCCACAAACATCCCAGCCAGCAGCAGGAAGGCGGCAAACGCCCACATGCCCCGCGCCAGCGTCCACCCCATACCCTGCATCGCCGTGCTGCTCATGGTTCCCAACGCGATCGCCCATCCGCACAGCCGCGTATTGCCGCCATCGAAGATATCCATCACGCGCATGGGCAGCTTGAGCGCCAACCAAAACGCGCAGGAGGCCAGCCCCACCGTCATCCCGGCGACCAGCGCCAGCGCCGCGCCGCCCAGTTCAGCCACGCGGCTCGCCTTCCCTGCGCCCCTCGCGCCGGATGGAGCGCGCCATCTGCGCCTGCGCCTGCCTGCGGTATTCGCCCAGCTTGATGTCCAGCGGCGAGGCGGTCTTTCTGCCGATCAGCGCATAGAAGAAGGCTACGCCGCTGCCCACGCCCAGCGCGTATGGCAGGGCGATCCACCAAGCCTCCCATTGCTCCTGTCCGGTGAGCATCCTTGCCACCGCCCGCTGCGCCGCCATCATGTTGACATCGGCATGAAACCACGCGATGGCCATGGCGCTGCCCGCAAACAGCAGCAGGAATACCAGCGCGGCACGCAAAAATTTCCCCCGCACCGGCTTGGCGCGCGCGCAGATCAGCGTGCTCTGCGCGCTGCCCAGCAGCACCACCGATTCCCCCGGGCACCGCGCCTGTATATCCCGGATCAGCGCCATCGCGTCCAGTTTCCACACCCCGACGCCATCGGGCGCGCGCACCGGCAACGCGTGCAGGTTCAGCGAGGCGTCGGCCAGCACATCAGCCACGTCGGCAAGCCGCAACGCCTGTCCGGGCTGGGTGGTGGTGGTCTCCCGCATGCGCAGATAGATCATCGGCCATCCTCCTCCAGCGTGTGCGTCATCGTCCAAAGCGCATCGGCGAAGCGCGTTGGCGTGCTGCTCCTCTGTCTGGTGGATACCTCGAATCCAATCCACAATAATACCGCTAGAATGGCCATCAGCAGCGCGGTCAGCGCCACCTTTTCACGCACCTCTCCCATGCGCATTCCCCCCTTGCGCCTAGTATGGAGCGGGATGCGCAAAAGATAAGCGGTTTGGCTACACATCCCATGGGAATTGCAGGCGCGCGATCCATGGGAAAAACAGCCTCGCCGCTATTGTTTGCGATGAGGCTGTTTTTATTCGTGCCGCTCTATTTATTGTTTTTATATCGTTTATATTGCATCACATTTTGTTGATCGGCCAGCAGCGCAGCCGCCAGCTCCTCGGCGCCGATGCCGGGCTGCAACGCCGCGCAGCGCGCCAGCTCGTCCTCGCGATAGGCGGCGCTGCGGTCAGCATCGAAGGCTCCCGCGGCGCGCAGCGCCTTAGACAATGCGTGATACGCTGCAAAGGGCGAATTCCCGCGCAGCAGCAGCGCCATCGCCGCCGCATGGCGTCCGCTGTTTCCGTACCAATCCAGCGCACGCTCCACATCGCGCAATTCCTCCAGCTCGGCGAAGGAAAGCGTCGGCGTGCGCAGCACCTGATACGGCGGATCCGGCGCGTACACCAGCCCCAGCGTTTCGGCGTCACGCCGCAGCCCGGTGCCGGGCAGCAGCTTTAAAAAGCCCAGCTGCAGGCGCTCGGCACCAAGCGCGTACACCGCGTCGAAAGCCTTCGCGAAGCTGGCGAAGGTTTCGCCGGGCAGCCCGGCGATCAGATCCAGATGCAGCGCGATGTTGCCCGCCTCGCGCAGCGCCCGCACCGCCTTTGAGACGGCGCTAAAATGATAACCGCGCCGCACGGCAAGCAACACCTCCGGCGTGGTGCTCTGTATGCCGATCTCGAACTGAAACCGCCCCTTTGGCGCATCGGCCAACAGCGCGAGACTCTCCGCATCCAGCAGGTACGCCTCGATTTCAAAGTGGAACACGCAGTCGGTATCCAGCGCCATCAGGCCGCGCCAGATTTCCCTCGCCCGCGCGGCGTCGAAGTTAAAGGTACGATCCACCAGCTTGACCAAGCGCGCGCCAGCTTCGGCCAACCGCGTCAGGCGCGCCAGCGCCTGCTCCGCCGATAATGCCCGCACGCGGTCGCCCGCCGAAAGGCAGAATTGGCAGCGAAACGGACATCCGCGCGAGGTTTCGACATACCAGATGCGCTCCGGCCCGCCGGGCAGCCCGTCGGCGTAAGGATCCGGCCATTGCTCCGGCGGCACCGGCTCAGGCGGCGGGTTGGCGACGGTGCCGCAAGGCCCTAAGCGGCCTACGCAGCCGGGTACGTTAAACATGCTTTCTCCTTGCGCCATGGCCGCAAGCATCGCCGGGTAGCTGACCTCGCCCTCGCCGTACAGCAGCGCATCGATATACGCGCTCGCTTCCAGCCGCTCGACCAACTCGCCCAACTCACCGGAGATTTCCGGCCCGCCCAGCGCGATGCGCACCGCCGGTATCGCCCGCTTGAGCGCCCGCGCCAGCTTATGCACCCGCTCCACATTCCATATGTAGGTAGAGAAGCACACCACTTCCGGCTCCGCCGCCCAAATGGCGCGCAATTGCGTCTCGAAAGGCTGATTGACATGCAGCTCCAGCACGGTATGCGCTATCTCTGGTTGCGCTTGCCTTACGGCCGCGTCCAACATCCGCACCGCAAGATTGGTATGCACATACATCGCGTTGAGCGCCACCAGCGTCACTCGCATGCTTCTCACTCCTCTTCGACTGCCGCTTCGGCTACCGGTTCGACTCCAATTCGACTACCGCTTCGGCTACCCCTTCGGCTACTCCTTCGGCTACCCCTTCGACTACCGCAACAGTCGCTTCGCCCGCGAAGGTTTCCAAAGGGCGATCGCAAAGCCCTTTGGTCGCCTCGCAAGGCGAAACCCCCGCCAACCATGCGATAGCCGCTTTCTTCGCTGCCCGCATCGCCGTCGGCAACGGCAGCTCCTCCAACCCATACGCATCCGCCCACATGCCTTCGGACAGCGCCGCTTCGCTTTTCATTTCAAATAAGTGCAGCTTCATCTCCCAAACCTTATGGGTGAAAACATGCTTCGCTTCCCCGGCCTCGCGGACCCAGCGCGCATGCATACCCATCGCTTTGAGCAGCGCGCTCGGCTCCAGCGCGTCCTCCGCATTCGGAAACTGCCACAGTCCCTGCAGCAGCCCCTTCTGCGCGCGCCGCTGCACCAACACGCGCCCGCCGCAGCGCACGATGGCCACACCGCGCCGCTCCACCTTGGGCGCTCTGGCGCGCCGCTTCACCGGCAGCGCGTCGGCATCCCCGGCGGCGAAGGCATCGCATAGCGCCGAAACCGGACATGCCTCGCAATCCGGCACACCGGGCACGCACACCCGCGCACCCAATTCCATCATCGCGTTGTTAAAATCCCCGCAGCGTTCGCCGGGCATCAATGCCTCCGCCTCGGCGCGCAGCGCGCGGCGCACGCTGGGCACCGTCACTTCCTCGCGAATGCCGACGACGCGCGCCACCACGCGCTCCACGTTGCCGTCCACCGCCGCCGCGCGCTGCCCGAATGCGATGCTGGCGATGGCGCCAGCGGTGTACGCGCCGATGCCGGGCAGCTTTTCCAGCGCGGCTGCGGTATCGGGCAGCATCCCGCCCCGCTCGGCCATCAGCCGCTTCGCCGCGCGCTGCAGGTTGCGCGCGCGGCTGTAGTAGCCCAAGCCTTCCCACGCCTTAAGCAGCTCCTGCTCCGGCGCCTCGGCCAGCGCCCGCACCGATGGGAAACGCTGCAAAAAGCGCTGGTAGTACCCGATCACCGTCTCGGCGCGGGTCTGTTGCAGCATGATCTCCGACACCCAAATGGCGTAAGGATCGCGGGTTTCCCGCCACGGCAACGCGCGGTGCCCCGCATCGTACCACGCCAACAATCGTCCGGCAAATCCATCGCGTTCGTCCACGCGCGCCCCCCTCTCATGCCTCGTCCGCCTATTGTATCACGCGCGCGCGATGCGCCAACGATAGAAAACAAGAGATTTTTTGTGTTTGCGGAAGCATTTGCGAGATAATCTCATATTTTTCGTCTATAACAGCGATTTTTCATGAAATTCACATGCTGGCTCCTCTTGCCACAAAAGCGGGTTTGCATTACACTAACATTGTTTCTGTTAGCACTCACTTGCGTCGAGTGCTAACAACCCAAAGACGCACAGCATCCGCTGTTGGAGAGGCATCTTAATTTAAAGGAGGATATCGTCATGAACGTGAAACCCCTCAGCGATCGCGTGGTCATCCAGAATATCGAATCCGAGGAGACCACCAAGTCCGGCATCGTGCTGCCCGGCGCCGCCAAGGAAAAGCCGCAGATGGCAAAGGTGCTGGCCGTAGGCCCCGGCGGCGTGATCGACGGCAAGGAGATCACCATGCAGGTGAAGGTCGGCCAGAAGGTGATCTATTCCAAGTACGCCGGCACCGAGGTCAAGATCGATGGCGAAGAGCTGATTATCGTGCGCCAGAACGACATTCTGGCCGTCGTAGAGTAATCCATTAGCCGAAGAAATTTGAAGGAGGAACCCAACATGGCAAAGCAAATCATTTTCGGCGAGGAAGCTCGCCGCTCGCTGGAACGGGGCATGAACGTGCTGGCCGATACCGTCAAGATCACGCTCGGACCCAAGGGCCGCAACGTTGTGCTCGATAAGAAATACGGCGCGCCGCTGATTACCAACGACGGCGTGACCATCGCCAAGGAAATCGAGCTCGAAGACGCCTTCGAGAACATGGGCGCGCAGCTGGTGAAGGAAGTCGCCACCAAGACCAATGACGTCGCTGGCGACGGCACCACCACCGCCACGC
Source organism: Eubacteriales bacterium (assembly GCA_031552825.1). Taxonomy (GTDB): domain Bacteria; phylum Bacillota; class Clostridia; order Christensenellales; family Aristaeellaceae; genus WQXF01. Next base: position 55,727 of record JAVBMD010000005.1, on the reverse strand, counting down.
TGCTGGCGCAGGCCATCGTGCGCGAAGGCCTCAAGAACCTGGCCGCAGGCGCCAACCCGATGGTGCTCAAGCGCGGCATCGAGGCCGCCACCGAGGCCGCCGTCGAAGGGCTCAAGGATCTCTCCAAGCCCATCGAGAACAAGCAGGCCATCGCGCAGGTCGCCGCCATCTCGGCAGGCGATGACAGCGTAGGCCAGCTGATCTCCGACGCGATGGAGAAGGTCGGCAACGACGGCGTCATCACCGTCGAGGAAGCCAAGACGATGAAGACCGAGCTCAACGTCGTCGAGGGCATGCAGTTCGACCGCGGTTACTGCTCTTCCTACATGGTGACCGATACCGAAAAGATGGAAGCGCTGCTCGACAATCCGCTGATCCTAATCACCGACAAGAAGATCTCCAACATCCAAGAGATCCTGCCGGTGCTGGAGCAGGTGGTGCAGGCGGGCAAGAAGCTGCTGCTCATCGCCGAGGACGTCGAGGGCGAGGCGCTGGCAACGCTGATCGTCAACAAGCTGCGCGGCACCTTCAACTGCGTCGCCGTCAAGGCGCCCGGCTTCGGCGACCGCCGCAAAGCCATGCTGCAGGATATCGCCATCCTCACCGGCGGCCAGGTTATCAGCGAGGAACTGGGCTTCGAGCTCAAGGACGCCACGATGGAAATGCTGGGCTCGGCGCGCCAAGTTAAGGTAGACAAAGAGAACACCACCATCGTCGAAGGCGCTGGAGACTCCAACGAAATCAAGGCGCGCATCAACTCCATCCGCGCGCAGATCGAGGACACCACCAGCGATTACGATAAGGAAAAGCTGCAGGAGCGTCTGGCCAAGCTGGCCGGGGGCGTGGCGGTGATCTCCGTCGGCGCCGCCACCGAGATCGAAATGAAGGAGCGCAAGCTGCGCATCGAGGACGCGCTGGCCGCCACCCGCGCCGCTGTGGAAGAGGGCATCGTACCCGGCGGCGGCACCGCGCTGCTGGCCGTGCTGGGCAAGGTTGCCGCCGAGCTGACCAAGTTCACCGGCGACGCCAAGACCGGCGTGCAGATCGTGCTGCGCGCGCTGGAGGAGCCGATCCGCCAGATCGCTACCAACGCTGGCATCGAAGGCTCGGTCATCGTCGAGACGCTCAAGAAGAGCGAGAAGGTCGGCTACGGCTACGATGCGCTCAAGGGCGAGTACACCGACATGGTGACCCGCGGCATCATCGATCCGACCAAGGTCGCCCGTTCCGCGCTGCAAAACGCCGCCTCCGTGGCCGCGATGGTGCTGACCACCGAGTCGCTGGTCGCCGACCTGCCGGACAAGAATCCCCCGCCTCCGATGCCCCAGGGCGGCGGCATGGGCGGCATGTACTAATCCGCACGCACAATCCGCGAAAATTCTGTACACTATCTACAAAAAGACGAAGGAATTTTTTCCTTCGTCTTTTTGGTTAATATGCAAACCTTTTGCACCCTTTATTCGTCTAATAAATAAATGGTTTTATTGCCCATTTTCTATAGGAACACCCACTGTTCAAGCGTCTGCAGTTGTGCTATACTCTTACTACAGCTTGTAGAACGCAATGTAAATTATTGCAAAACAGGAGACAAGTATGCGAAATTTGTGGCTGCGCCGAGTGGTTCGCTGCATGGCCGTGTGCGCCTTGTTCGCCTGTTTGCCGCCCGCTGCCGCCCGCGCCGCCGCGCCCCGGATGCATGCGCTGCTGGTTTCCTGCGATAACTTTTTATCCCTCCCCAGCCTTGCGCCCTCGCCCTCCAACAATGTAAACACGCTCACCGAAGTGCTCAGCCAAATGAACGATTCTCCGCTCTCCTTGCGCACCGAGATAAACAGCATCGGCACCAAGGAGGAGCTTTCCGCCGCGATCAAGACCGCCTATGCCTCCGCCCAGCCCGGGGATATCTGCCTTTTTTACATTAGCACACACGGGCGCTTCAGCCCGATGGCGCCGGAATACCCCGCGGAGCTCACCCTGTCGGACGGCGAGAACGAAACCGACTTATCCGGCGCGGAATTGGAGGCGTTGCTCGCCGACGTTCCCGGCGTCAAGCTGGTGCTGGTAGACGCATGCAACTCCGGCGCGCTGATGGGCAAGGGCGTCACCCCCAACCTCAACGACCAACCGGTGCTGCCGTTTCACCGACCGGATTTTAAGGTGCTGACCTCCGCCGGAGGCAACGAGCTCTCTTGGAACTGGAGCAGCGCCGAGGAATACCGCTTCCTTTCCCAAGGCAGCTCCTTCTTCGCCAAAACGCTGGCCAACGGCCTAGGCTTGGGCGGCCGGTACGACGCCGATTTGAACCGCGATGGCGAAATCACGCTCAAGGAAATATATACCTACCTGCTGGGCAATCACGGCAGTTCCACCACGCATGTCTATCCGCAGGACGACGAAAGCGTGCTCTTCCGCTACGATCCGCGCGCCAAGCGACCGCAGGCTGCCGACAGGCTGCTCTCCTCGATCTCCTTCACCTCCGATACCCTCTCGCAAGAAGACCCGGCCATCGAGTTTTCCTTCACCGTGCATCAGCCGGTCCGCCTGCAATACCAGTTGGTGTTCTCCAAGGGTGGCGCGTGGGATTGGGACAACGCCACCCTGCAGCTCGACACCTATGAGCCCGACGCCTCCGACAGCTCCGACGGCACTGTGCAGCCGGGGCGCAAGCAGCGCACCATCGAGATTGGCGATATCGACGCCGACACCTCCGGCTATGTGCTCATGCAGATCATGACGCTGACCGACAACGGCCCCGACGTGTTCTTCAGCAAGCTGCTGACCGTCATCCCCGCCGAGGGCGATCCGAAGTTGCGCGTGGACGCCTTCGGCGAGCAATTCTCCTTGGCCGAGGGCGACGAGCTGGCGCTGCAGGTGGTACACGAATTTCCGGTTCGCCTCACCGTCGGCGTGTACGATGTATACGGCAATCCGGTGCGCCGCTTGGCCACCGACCAAGCCAGCCGCCCGATGCGCCTGCTGCCGGAGGGCAGCCTATTCTATTGGGACGGATGCGACGCCCAAGGCAAGCGCGTTCCGCCGGGGCTATACACCCTGCGCGCCTCCACGCGGGTCGCCGGTACGCTTTGCGAGGCCAGCACCGAAATCGAGCTGCTCAACTAGGCGGCACATCGCGGCGCTGCGAAAACCGCTGCTGAAAGGGAAGCACCTTCCCTTGCTGCCTGCCGATGGCCGCCCGAATGCGCGGCAGCGCTTCCTGCGCCGCCTCATAGCCAATTTCTGTACAAAGCTCCAGCGCCTCCATCGAGGTGACGCGCAGGTTCTCCGGCAAGCGCGGCGTAAGCATTCGCCACTCCAATGGATACAGCGCCGCGTGCGCCGTGTCCGCCGCCCCGATGCTCAACGCCGACACATCCCATAGCCCAAGCTTGCCGCGCGGCCGCTGCGCCCCGGCATCCACCAGCAACGCCTGCGCCGGGGCAAGCTGGCGCAGCGCCGTGATCGCGGTGTGCATCCCCGCCGCGCCGATCAGCGGCACCCCCATCCAAAGCGCCGGCTCGACCAGCACCGGCGCCGCCAGCGCCGCGCGGATCGCCAGCGCCACCGAGGCCTGCCGCGTCCACACCAACTCCTCCCCGTCGCGCGGGCAATGGCTGGCGAACACCAGCGTCTTGCGCGTGGGCAGCGCGATGGTCGGGATGGCCAGCGATACGTCCACCTCCCCCAGCGCGCGGTGGCCGGTCTGCTCCTCCAGCAGCGCCGCGATGCGATCCCCGCGAATCAGCCCGCGCTTTTGCATGCCGCCGCTTAGCCACCCCCTTATGCCGCCCCCGTCGATCAGCCGTTTGCCCTGCCGACAGATCTCACGCGCCGCTTCCTGCACCGCCTTGGCGCTGGGGTTGCACGCATATAGCCCGGCGATCCACGCGCCCGCGCCGACGCCCACCAGCGCCTCCGGCGCCAGCCCGTTCTCCTCAAGCGCCCGCAGCACGCCCAGCTGCGATGCCGCATAAATCCCCATTCCGCTGAATACGACGCCGAATAACAAGCTCACAACCGCCTTTTTCGCGTTTCGTCACTATCAGCCTATGCGTGGGGGCAAACTCCTCATGTCGCCCGCTTGCCTTTGCCGCTGGAAAAATTCGTGCGAAACAAAAGGAAAAGGTGGATCGTCTTATAGGTAGTGTGGTATACTAGCAAGAGCACATATTTTCTTTCCACATGTGAAAGGAGTCACTTCCCGGCATGCATGATCGTCCATCCAAGCAAGCGCCCGCGAGGCGCACCAAAAGAGCGCAACCGTCCAAGGGCATTCCCCTGCTCTTGGCGTTATTCGGCGTGCTGTTGTTAGCCGCCGTGCTACTCACGCCCGAGCCGCAGGCTGCCACCACCGTCGTGCAGGCCGACGGCACCATCGGCAAGGCGGTGCCTTCGCTGCACATCACCGAGGTCATGTCCTCCAACAAAACCGCGTATCCCGATGAAAACGGCAACTTCGGTGATTGGCTGGAACTGACCAACGAGGGCACCGCGCCCCTCCACTTAGACGGCTACGGCGTATCGGACCGTGAGGACAAGATCATCTTTACCTTCCCCACCGGCGTGGTGCTTGAGCCCGGCGGGCATGTGGTGATATTCGCCGACGACAGCGCGCAATCGGTCTCCGGCAAAACCTATCATGCCAAGTTCAAGATTTCCTCCGCAGGCGAGGAGCTATTTCTATTCGGCCCGGAAGGCACCGTCATCGAAAAGCTCACCGTGCCGATGATGACCGGCGACCTTTCCTACGCCAAGGTGTTTGACGGCTGGATCACCACCGACATGTTCAGCCCGGGCTTCGACAACACGCAGGAGGGCCACAACGCCTTCAAGAGCTCCACCTTCCTCGAGGCCGACATCCTGATGCTCAACGAAATGGTGGCCTCCAACCGCACCACCCTGATCGACGAGGACGACGAATCCTCTGATTGGATCGAGATTTACAACAACAGCGACAAGACCATCGATCTCTCCAAGTACGCCTTGAGCGACAACCCCGATAAGCGCACCAAATGGCGCTTCCCGGAGGGCGCGGTGATCGGCCCGCACGAGTATTATCTGGTATTTGCCTCGGGCAAGGATCGACCCGGCGGCGAAGGCCTGCATCCGCACACCAACTTCAACCTAAGCGCCGATAAAGAGACCGTGATCCTCAGCGACTTCCACGGCCAGATGATCGACCAGACCTCCTATGAGGTGCTGCCCGCCGATCAATCCTGGGGGCGCAAGGAAGGCAGCGACCGCAGCTGGCAGGTGTTTACCAACCCCACCCCGGGCATGCCCAACACCCGGGCAAGCAGCATGATAATGAACGACCGCCTGATCGCCGCCAACCCTTCCGGCATCGCCATCACCGAGGTGATGTCCTCCAACGTGGCGACGACGCTGCCCAACGGCGCCACCGGCGCCGACTGGATCGAGCTGTTCAACTACGGCCGCGAGTCGGTGGATCTGTCTGGCTACGGCCTGTCCGATAGTATCAACTTCCCGCGCAAGTGGCGCTTTCCGCAGACGGTGCTCCAGCCCGGGCAATACCTGCTGGTGTATTGCGACGGCACCAATACCGTCGATAAATCCGGCGGCATGCATACCAATTATCGGGTGTCCAGCGCCGGGGAAACCATCGTCCTATGCGATCCAGCAGGAAAAATCTTGGACAAGCTGGTGGTTCCGCAGCTTCTCCCTGATCTCACTTACGGCAGAACGCCGGGCCAAGGCGGCCTTTTTTATTATGCGCAACCTACCCCCGGCGCGGCCAACAGCGTGGGCTTTGACGGCTTTGCCGAGGTGCCGAGCTTCGTAACCCGAGGCGGCATGTATCCGCGCCCGCTTCTGGTGGAGTTCAAGGTGCCCGAGGGCGCGCAGGTTCGCTACACGCTCGACGCGACTGAGCCCAACGAATCCTCGCCCATCTACACCGCGCCCTTCGAGGTGCCTTCCACCACGGTGGTGCGCGCCCGCAGCTATCAAGCCGGGCTGAGCCCCTCGCCGGTCATCACGCAAACCTTCTTTATATCGGTATACCATTCGCTGCCGGTCGTCTCGCTGGTCACCGATCCGGACAACGTATGGAACCACGATACCGGCATGCTGGCCGACGGCAACCTGGATCGCGAGACTTGGGCGCGCCCTTGGTACCGCAAGACCGGCGACCGCGAAGATTTCGCCACCTTCGGCAAAAAGCTGCATTACGACGGCTTTATCGAGCTGTACATGAAGGATGGCAGCCAAGCACTATCCAGCGGCATGGATTTCCACGTCATGGGTCAATACTCGCTAGATATGCCGCAGAAGTCCTTCTCGGTCAACGCCAAGAAGCGCTTCGGCACCGGCTGGTTCGAGTACCCGCTGTTCCCGGACCGCCCCTTTGAGCGGTACAAGGCCATCGCCCTGCGCAACGGCGGGCAGGACGGCCTCTACACCCGGGTGCTCGACGGTCTGCAAGCGCGCGTCGCCGCGCAAATGCCGGACACCACGGTGCTCACCCAAGCGTGGCGGCCGGTCATCGTGTACCTAAACGGAAAATATTGGGGACACTACAACATGCGCGAGCGCGTCAACCGCTACTTCGTCGCGCAGCACGAGGGTTGGGACGACCCCGACGCAATGGACATCCTCGAATCCAGCGGCACCAGCAGCAGCCAGATCACTTGGGGCAGCAACTCCGAATACAAGAAGCTCATCGAATACGTCGAGGGGCACGACCTCAAGGACCCGGAGGCGATGCAGTACGTCGCCGACCGCGTCGACATCGACAACATGTTCGATTATTTCATCTATGAAATGTACATCGGCAACACCGATCCGGGCAACATCCGCTTCTACAAAAAGCGCGGCGAGGGCAACAAATGGAAGTGGATCCTCTACGATATGGACTGGGGGCTGTTCGATTCCAAGAGCGGCGGGCCGGGCTATGTGCTCAACCCCAAGGGCATGGGCGCGCAGCGCATCAACAACAAGCTGATCCGCGCCGTGCTGGAGAATCCCGAGATGCGCGATAAGTTCCTGCGCCGGATGGGCGTGCTTTTCCAAGACATCTTTACCCCGGAAAACATCCTGCCCATGTTCGATGAAATGCTGGCGGAAATCCAGGATGAGATGCCCATGCACAACAGCCGCTGGGCCGACGAGATGCCCAAGCAGGTAAGCTTCGACGTACCCAAGAACCCCGAGGGCGCGTACAGCTACTGGCAGATCCGCGTGGAGCGCGCGCGCAACGTCATCAACAAGCGCCCCAATATTTTCTGGGGCATGGTGCAGGAGCACTTCGAGCTATCCGAATCCCAGATGCTGGATTACTTTGGCCCGCGCCCCGATTTGCCGGCCGAAGAATAAATAATCCCTATGCAAAAGCAGCTTTATTTCAGAGGAGGACTTTCCGCATGAACAGCAACGTCATCCGTTCCGACACCGGCATTCTGGACTTTTTTCAACAACAATTCGCCGCGCTTACCCCGCTGAAAATGATTATCGCGCTGGGCATGGGTCTGCTCGTCGGTATGATTATCGCGCTGGTATACCGCAAGGCCTTTCGCGGGGTGTTGTTCAGCCCCAACTTCGCCAACACGCTGATTATGCTCACGCTGATCACCACGCCGGTGGTCATGTGCATCAAGACCAACATCCAGCTTTCGATGGGCATGGTCGGCGCGCTGTCCATCGTGCGCTTCCGCACCGCCGTCAAGGATCCGATGGACACCGCCTACATGTTCTGGGCGCTGACGATGGGCATCCTGCTCGGCGCGGAGCTGTATGTGATCGCGCTGGTGGTGGTGATCGGCATCTCGCTGGCCATCCTGATGCTTTCCTTCTTCCGCCTCAAGGCGCCCAACGCCTACCTGCTCGTGGTGCATTATGATGAGGACGTTGAGCCGGAAATCGAAGCCATGCTCGCCCGCATCCGCACCCGCCGCCTGCGCTCCAAGACCGTCAACCGCGGCGGCGCCGAACTGACGGTGGAGATGCAGCTCAACGAGCGGTACGATATCGTCAACCGCATGCTGGACATCGACGGCGTACACAACGCGACGCTGATCGCCTGCCAGAACGAAGCCGGGAACTAAAGAGGTACACGCATGGAGATATCGCACATCCCGCTACGGCATGAATTCAAGTATCATCTCAATCAGGGAGACATGGCCTATTTGCGCAGCGTGCTCCGCGCCACCATGCAGCCCGACCCCAACGGCGATGAATACAATGAATATCACATCCGCTCCCTCTACTTTGATACCATCAACAACGACGCGCTCAACGACAAGGTCGCCGGTGTGGATCATCGAAAGAAGTATCGCATCCGCATCTACAAGCTCTCGGATCGCAATATCCGGCTGGAATGCAAATCGAAATATAACGATTTGATTTCCAAGCAGTCGGTGCAGATCCCTCGCGAGTTGGCCGATCAGTTGATCGCCGGGGACCCCAGCGGGCTGCAATTTATGCGCCATCCCCTGCTGCACGACATGTACCGGGAGATGCGCCTGAACCTGCTGCGCCCTGCCGTTATCGTAGACTACGTGCGCGAGGCTTACATCCACGAGGCCGAGGAGGTGCGCGTCACCTTCGATAAGCAACTGCGCACCGGCCTGAACAACTTCGATATGTTCGATCCCTCCATCCCTACCTACTCTCCGTTCTTCGAGACGCCGTGGGAGATTCTCGAGGTCAAGTTCAACCATTTCCTGCCCGCCTTCATTCAGAAGCTGCTGGGGGGCGTCACGGCGCAACGCTCGGCGATCTCCAAGTACGTTTGGTGCCGCCGGTTTGAGAATTTGGAATATTGATTCGCAGCAAAAAACAGCGGGCGCAAAGCTCGCTGTTTTTTTATCTTCTCCGTTCAGGCCGCCGCTTGCTCCAGTCGCTTGATCCGCCAGATTCGGTGCGCGATGTACATCCCCGCCACATACAGCGCCAGCGCCAGCGCAAAGGGCAGCGCGCGATCCACCTTGGAAAGCAGGCCGCCGATGGAACTGAACGGCGCGGTAATCAGCATCACCATCGCGAAGAACAGCGCCAGCATACGCGAGCGATCCGCGCCTTCGAGGTTGGCCATCTGCAACGATTCGGTCAGCGGCGTCAGCATCGACATCGACAGCGCCTCGATCACAACCGAGCACCATAGCAGACCCATCGCCCCTTCGGGCATGCACATCAGCATCGCCTTGGAGAGGATCTGCAGCCCAAAGCACAGCACCAGCGGATGCCGGAAGCGCTCTACCGACACGCGATGCGAAAGCAGGAAGTAGCACAGCACCATGATGCCGGAACGCGCGGCGGCAAAGAAGGCCAGGCTCTCCTGCGCAATGCCCATCTTGCCGGTCACCAGCAGCGGCCAGAAGGTATCGGTGAGCGCCTTGCTGCCCAAGAAACAAGCCAGCAGACCCACCGTCCACATCACCTTGGGCTGGCGCAGCATTTGCGCAAACACCGCTCTGTTCTCCCCCAGCAGCGACCAGACCGACCGATCCTTTACTTCCTCCTTGCGCACTTTGCCGATGCGGGTTTCCTTGGAATACATATATAGCAGTATAAATTTCACGTTCATCGACACAAAGGCAAACCAATACATGCCGCGCACCGTGGGCACCAGCCCGAAGCGGTGTACCAGCGGATAGGACAGCAACACCGCCGCCGCCGACAGACCCGCCGCGATGTTGACCAACGTAAACAGCTTGACCAGCATGCTGCTCTCCTCGTCCTCCACCAGCAACAGGTTCCACGAATTGGCGGTCACGCGGAACGAGCCGTTAAACAGCGCCGCGGCGATGAACCACCAATGATCGCGCGCCAGCGCCCACAGCAGTACCGGCACGCTCCAGCCCACCAGATCGTAATAGAAGGTGCAGTCGCGCCGCCCTAATTTATCGGTCAGCACGCCGCTGAGTATTGAAAAGATCACCTGCGAGATCAAAAACAGCGTGCCCACCAGCCCGATCATCGGATCGGAAAGCCCGAGCGCGCTCATATACACCGAGGCAAACGGCGCGTACAGATACGCGGGAATACCCCAGAGCGGTTCGGTCAGCACACAGGCACGGGCATTGCCCTTTAGATGGAGCAAAGTATCCACCAGTTCATTCTTTTTGATGATCTTCCAAATGCCCATGTCGCCCTCCCGCTAAAAAATCTTTGCAATCAACGCCATCACCGGCAAGCAAACCGCTGGCAAAAAGATAGCGGGCAGCAGGTTGCCGACGCGCAGCTTGGCGATCCCCAGCATATTGATCGAGATACCGATGATGAGCAGCCCGCCCACCGCCGACATCTCGCGGATCACATCCTGCGTGAGCACCCCGGCGATCTGCCCGGCAAACAGCGCGATCGCGCCTTGATACAGCAGCACCGCCAGCCCCGATAGCGCCACGCCCGCGCCAAGCGTGGAGGCAAAGATGACGGCGGAGATGCCGTCCAGCGCCGACTTTGCGATCAAGGTGGTGTGATCGCCGCGCAAACCGGAATCCAGCGCGCCGACGATGGCCATCGCGCCCACGCAGTACACCAAGCTGGCGGTCACAAATGCCTGCGAAAAGCGATGATCCTCCCCGCCCCGGCGCGCAAACAGGCGCTGCGCCCGGGCGCCTAGCTGCTCCAGCCGACGCTCGATGTTGATGCCCTCGCCGATCAGCCCGCCGATTACCATGCACAGAATCGTCACCATCACGTTCACGGTACGCAGCGCGCCCTGCATGCCGATCAGCGCTACGCACAGCGCAAGCCCCTGCATCACAGTATCGCGAAAGCGCTGCGAAATGCCGCCGCGCAGCAACAGGCCGATGGCGGAACCTACCAGAATTGCCGCGCAGTTGATTAAGGATCCAATCATGCCGTTCGCCTCGCATCTGTTGTAAATATAGCAAAAACCCGCGCAGTGGAACGCATCGCGTTCGCCTCTGCGCGGGCCGTCTGTCGTGCAAATTTACTGCGCCACGGCAACCGGGTGCACGCTGCACTGCTTTTTGTCCTTGCCCAAGCGCTCAAAGCGCACCACGCCATCCACCAGCGCGAACAAGGTATCATCCTTGCCGATGCCCACGTTGAGGCCGGGATGGATCTTGGTGCCGCGTTGGCGGAACAGGATGTTGCCGGCCAGCACCTTCTGCCCGTCGGCGCGCTTGGCGCCCAGACGCTTGGAGTGACTATCGCGCCCGTTGCGCGAACTGCCGACGCCCTTCTTGTGGGCGAACAGCTGCAAATTCATCTTAAGCATGTTTTCCCCTCCATTCCTTGGACGTTACCCGGACTTGCGCCGGATAGCTCTCTTCGATATCCTTCAACCCTTGCACCATCGTGCGCAGGATGACTTGGCAATCCCTTGCCTGGTCATAGGGCAATCCATCGGGCAGGAGCACTTCCAGCAGGCCGTCGTCCACCGTAGGACGGGTCGGCACACCGGCTACCGCCTCCATACCATTGACCGCCGTTTGCGTCAGCGCGGATACCGCGCTGCATACGATGTCTCGCTTCGCACGGAATCCCGCATGCCCTTCGGCGCGGAACCCCGCAATCTCGCCTGTCGGCCGACGAAACACGGTGATGATGGTCATATTACGCTTGGATCGAGGTGATCTCCACCTTGGTGTAGGGCTGACGGTGACCCTGCTTGCGGCGATAGTTCTTCTTGGACTTGTACTTGTACACGACGATCTTTTCGCCGCGGCCTTGGCTGAGCACCTTGCCCTGCACCTTGGCGCCGGACAGAATCGGCTGGCCTACGACCACCTGCTTCTCGCCGCCGAGCAGCAGCACGTCGAAGTCAATGGTGGCGTCGTTTTCGACTTCCAGCTTCTCCACATAGATCACGTCGCCCTGCTGCACTCGATACTGCTTGCCACCGGTTTGGATGATTGCGTACACGCGGTATTCCTCCCACATTCTAGGACTCGCCGGGCAGTAGGTAGTCGAAAATCGACTTTTGGACAGACCTCTCCCGAGCGGCTTGCCGATATACTATAGCAAAAATCCGTAGCGGTGTCAACAAAAAAACGCGTTTTGGCGCAGTCCATCCAGCTCCTCGGCGCTAAACAGGCCGCATTCGTGCAGCTTGAGGAATTCGTGCGAGAGGGAACTGCCGAACACCAGCATATCGTCCGAGCCGATGGAGAGCGGCACACCGGCGTCATAAAGCGCGCGGATCGGGTGCGCGCACAGGCTCGCCGCCCGCCCGAGCCGCAGGTTGCTGGTGGGGCATACGTTGAGGCGAATCTGGTGATCCGCAAGAAAGCGCATCGCCTCCGGCGATTCCGCCGCCGCGATGCCGTGTTGCACCTCATCCAGCGCCAACGCCTCCACGGCGCGCACGACCGCCTCCGCCGAACCCCATTCCCCAACATGGGCGCGCAGCAGCATGCCCTGCGCCTTGGCTTGCCGGAAAAGCGGAGCAAAATCCTCGATGGGGCGCGCCTGCTCATCGCCGTACAGATCCACGCAGTCGAACCGTCCGCTCGCAAAGAACGGCTCCGCCCACCGCTGAAGATCCGCCGGATCGCAATGCCGCGAGAAGCCCATCTGCAGGTGCAGCCTCAGCCCCGGCGCATGCAGGCGCCGCGCCTCGTCTATCGCGCCGAGCAGGGCGTCGAACGCCCCGCCGAAGCGCGCCTCACAGGCCCGCACATCCTCCCCGCCCCACATCTCCTGTAGGCCATCGCGCGTGGCCTGCTCAAAACCCGCTTCCAGCAGGATCCGCCCGCCTTCCATATCGCCAAAACGCTGGCCGACATGCCGGTCGACCCAACGGTGCATCTCTTCCATGCTGCGTAAATTGTGTCCCAGTGGCGCGATCCACACGCCGGTGCGCTTAAAAAGAAACCTTGGATTTCCATTCAGAACCAGGTGGGCATGCCGTTCCGCCTTGGGAATCGTCATCAGCATATCCAGATCGCCTTGCTGCAATGCCTCCGCAAACCTTGCGGAAACCTCTTCCATGCTTCATTCCTCCTCCATCCGCAAAAATACTATATAATTATACATAACAAAACATGGAAAGGCAATGACAATTCTGCAACAATTCGACAAAAAAATAAGCGAAGCGTGATTTTTTGTCACGCCTCGCCCAAATCGGCAAAGCTGATTTGCTCTTGACCATATCCCGCCCGATATGCCGCGATGATTTCCGGCATGCCGCAGAGCAGCCCTTGCGCGCGGCATGCCGCTTGGAACCCCTTTAACAGTTCCTCCGCCCCCGGCGGCGCGCAGGCGTACCGGTTGCCGTAAGCCCGAACGTATCGAGCCCGCAGCCCGGGAAAATCCCGATCCAGCGCGCGGAAAAAATGCTCGCGCTGTCGGTCGCGCAGCGTTACACCCAGCTCGGGATAGACAAAGCGCGCGCCGCTTTGCGCCGCCAACCGCGTGATCTCGCGTAGATTATGCGCATCATCGGTTATAAAGGGCAATACCGGCATCAGCAACACGCCGCAGAATACCCCCGCGTCGGCCAGCGTCCGCAGCGCTTCCAGCCGCGCGCCGGTGCGCTGCACGTGCGGCTCAACGCGGGCGCAAAGCGCATCGTCGGCGGCAGTGATGGTCATCTTCACCAGCACCGGCGCACGCTCGGCGATGCGCCGCAAAACATCCGCGTCGCGCGCGACCAGCGGGCTCTTTGTGGCGATGGCCACGCCAAAGCCGCGCTCCGCCAGCATCTCAAGCGCTTGGCGCGTGAGGCGGTATTTGCGCTCCAACGGATTATAGGGATCGCTCATCGAGCCGGTGGACACCACGCCGGGGCGGGCGCGGCGCAGCTCCTCGCGCAGGATGCCCAGCGCGCCCTCCTTGGCCTTGACAGTGCCAAATGCCTCCACGCCGTAACACTCGCTGCGGCTGTCGCAGTAGATGCAGCCGTGGCAGCAGCCGCGGTAGAGGTTCATATTATACTCTACGCCAAACCACTCTCCGAACCGCGCGCGAGTGAGCAGCATCTTTGCCGGTACGGTGCGCACGCCTTACTTCGCCCAGCGCTTGAGCGTCGGGAAGAAGGCTTGCATTTGCGCGCGCGCCGCCTCCAGCGAGGGGCTGGCGCCCTGCTCCACCATGTACGGCGCGCAGTCCTCGATCATCCGCTCCATGGTGTGGTCGGTCGTAAAGGCGCCGTCCTTATAGCAATACTGGCAGTAATCGGCGCTCCTCGCGCCTCCCTTTTCGGTGCCGAAGTCCTCGGGCTGTTCCAGCGGCATGCCGCAGCTCTGGCAAAAAACCTTGTTCTCCATTTGTCGGTACCTCCTTGCGTTGAAGTTGTTTACAGTGTAACACCCTAAACTTGCCAACGCATGTCAGCTTTTATAAAGCACCAATATTTTTTCACATAGCGCGATCAGCGCGTCGCGGATACGCGGCGGCTCCAGCACCCGCGCATGCGCGCCGAAGGAAAGCAAATAGCTGTACAGCCACGCGTCTTCCATCAGACGCATGCGCACGACGACATCGCCGTCGGCCTGCCGCTCCACCCACTCGGGCGGGAACTCGTCGTAGGCGCGATAGGCGTTGGCGGCGTCGATGCGCAGGACGATCTCCTCCCCCTCCTTCGGGGGATCGACCGCGCCGACGAAAAGCGCCGTCTCCTCCATTTCCCGCGTAAAGACGCGCTCGGTAAGGCGCATGGCGCGCATGCGGGAGAGCTTGAACAGACGCGGCTGCTGGCGCACGCAGCAAAACGCCGCAAGGTACCATGCCCGGTGCCGGAAGTAAAGGCGCAGCGGCTCCGCTTCGCGCTCGCTGTGCTCGCCTTGGTTATTGCGATATTCGAACACCACCGTGCGCCGCTGCAAAATCGCCGCCTTGAGCAGCGCAAACGCCTCGCGCTCGTTGCCGCTCCAATCGGAAAAATCCACCTCGATCCAGTTGGTGCTGCCGCGCTGGAACAGCCCGCTCAGCTTCTCGCGGATGGCCTGCGCATCGGGATAGCGAGCCGCCTGCAACCCCTCCAGCGCGGCCAGCAGATCCACCTGCTCCCGCTCGGTGAGCAGCGATTTTTGCAGCACAAACTGCTCCATCAGGCGGATGCCGCCGCCCCGCCCCTTGCTGGCGTACAGCGGCACACCGGCTAAGCTCAGCGTCTCGATATCCCGATAGATGGTGCGGCGCGATACCTCAAAGCGCTCTGCCAGTTCCTGCGCCGTCACCTGCCGCCGATCCAGCAGCAGATAGGTAATGCCGAACAAGCGATCCGCCTGCAAAGCCTCAGCTCCTCTTCTCCTCGCACACGATGCGCTCGATTACGTCGATGGCATTTTGCAAATCCACCGGCTTGCCGATATGCCCATTCATGCCAGCGTCCAGCACCTGCTGGATATCCTCCTTAAACACGTTGGCGGTCATCGCGATGATGGCGATGCCGGCGGCGTCGGGGCGCGACAGCGCGCGGATGGCGCGGGTTGCGGTGCAACCGTCCATCACCGGCATCTGCATATCCATCAGGATCAAGTCGTAGTACCCGGGCGCGGAGGCGGAGAATTTCTCCAACGCTTCCTCGCCGTCCACCGCTTCCTCCATACGGATGCCGGTATCGGCCAGCAATTCCTGAATGATCATGCGGTTGATGTCCACATCGTCGACCACCAGCGCCCGCAGCGCCGAAAAATCCGCCAGCGCGGCGGCGTTCTCCTCCAGCGGCTTGGCGTCGGCAAGCGCCGCGCTCGCATAGCCTTCGGGCAGCTCCTCGCCCGGCAATGTGCGGGTGCGCGCGCGGATGGTGAAGAAAAAGGTACTGCCCTCGCCCTTGCGGCTGCTGACGGTGATATCGCCGCCCATCATGCGGACGATATTGCGCGAGATGGCCAACCCGAGGCCGGTGCCGCCATACTGGCGCGTGATGCTGCCATCGACCTGCTCGAAGGGCTTGAACAGGTGCTTCATCTCGTTCTCAGTCATGCCGATGCCCTGATCCTGTACCTCGAAACGGTACACCGATTCTGCTTCTCCTGTCTCAATCTCGGCCACGCGCAGCATCACCTCCCCGCCGTCCTTGGAAAACTTGAAGGCGTTGGAGAGCAGGTTAACCAGCGTTTGGTTGAGCCGCAGCGAATCGGCAAACAGGAAGTTCTTGCGGATATCGCCTATCTCCAGCCGGAAAGTGATTCCCCGTTCCTTGGCGCGGGAGCCCATCATGGCGATGACGAAGTCCATATCGTGATCTAGCGCAAAGCCCACCTCGGAAAGCTCCAACTTGCCCGCCTCTATTTTGGACATGTCCAGCACGTCGTTAATGAGCCCCAGCAAGTGCGCAGACGAGCTTTCGATCTGGTTGATGCAGCGGCGAATCTTCTCCGGATTCTCGGAGCGGCGGGCGATTTGCGTCATGCCGATAATGGCGTTCATCGGCGTGCGAATCTCGTGCGACATCTGCGAAAGAAAGTCGCTTTTTGCGCGGCTGGCTGTTTCCGCATCCTCCTTGGCGCGGATCAGCGAGGTGATATCGCTCATCACCAACATGAAGCTGTCGGCGGACTGGGTACCCGCGGCGGCCTCCTGCGCATCGCAGGCGGCTTCGCTGGAGCGGTGCAGCGTCATCGCATAGGTTCGCGCCTCGGCAGTGCCCGCGCCGTACGCCACCGCGCGCTCCAAACCGTCGGCGTTTTCCTGCGCGAAGATGGCGGACGCTTCCCCGTCCAGCGTCGTCGACGCGCCTGCCGAGAAGAGCAGCGCCAGCGCATTGGCATCCTGCGCGCTGATGCCCCATTGCGAAAGATGCTCGCTCATCCGCCGATTGTGGTAGAGCATGCGCCGCTGCTCATCAAAGAAGGCGATGGCCTCCGGCAGATCGTCAAAATGCTGGCCGAATATCTCCTGCATGTTGTTGGCGATGGTCAATATACGGCGGTAATCGCCCTGGTAGCGATCCACCTCCGCGCGCACCCCAAACCGCCCCACGCGCGCCGCGGAAAAGATGGCGTCGGTATCGGCGATCAACCCGGAGATGGTATTCGCCACCGACTGATACACGCGCACCATGCGCCCGACCTCGTCCTTGCGCCGGCTCAAGGCCTCGGGAACCTCCATATTCAGATTGCCATTTTTAAGCTGATACGCGTTGAAGGTGAGCGCCCGCATCGCCTTGGTAAGTATCCGCCGCAGAAACACCGCGCCGGTGAGCACAAAGGCCGCCACCGCCACCACCAGCGTCGCAAGAATCACGTTCCGGTACAAACTAAGCTGATCGCGCATCGGCGTCACGTCGATATCTGCGCCCACAAAGGCCACGACCTCGCCCGCGCTGTTCTTGATCGGCGCATAGGCGTAGTACAGCTCGCCAAAGGTATCGTCCTGGTAGTACAGGGCATGCTTGAAGGCTTCGCCGGTGTGAATCACTTCCTCGCTGCCGTCAAATATCTCCTTGGCCTCCGGCTCGCCGAGCCTGCGGTAGCCGTCGGGCGGATCGCCGGGTACTGCGTCATAGATATAGGTAAACATATCCGGCACGCCGGTGTCGACCATCACATAAAAGTATTTTGCATAGGCGTAGGTTTTGAAGGCATCCAACAGCGCCACCATTTCCGCGTACTCCGCATCCGGCTGGAGCGTGCGCGCGTAGCGCTCGATGTCGTCGCCGTCGAGGAGCAGCGCCGCCTGATTCGTGTTGCTGATGCTAATTTCATTGCTATAATCAAAAAACAGCCGCTCTACCATCGAATAGCTGATGGATAAAAGCACCGTCGCGATCACCAAAAAGCAGAGGCAGGTAATGACGATCAGCCGAAATACGATGCTATGCCGTATGCCGACTTGCTCCTTGCCGCGAATGCCGTCGGAAGAATTCCCCATATGTTTCTCTCCTATATATCGCCCATAAAGCACTTTGATTTTATCACGATATTTTTCTAAGAGCAAGCGATAACGTTTATAATACCATTTGCAAAAGGCCGCGATGCGCATCTGCGCATCGCGGCCGTAAAAGCTTGAATCAGTAAGAGACGCCCTGCCACAACATCGAATTGGCTACCTTGAGAAACCCGGCGATGTTGGCGCCTGCCACAAGGTTGCCTTCGGCTCCGTATTGCTTGGCGGTTTGAAACGCAGTCATGAAGATATTCTCCATAATGCCCTTGAGCTTGGCGTCGACCTCCTCGAAGGTCCACTGCATGCGGCCGGAATTCTGGCTCATCTCCAGGCCGCTGGTGGCTACGCCGCCCGCGTTGGCGGCCTTGGCCGGGCCGAAGAGCACGCCATGCTGCCGGAAAATGGCCACGCCCTCCGGCGTAGTGGGCATGTTGGCGCCCTCGGCTACCGCGGTCACGCCGTTTTGAACCAGCAACTTTGCCGCCTCGCCGTCGAGCTCATTCTGGGTGGCGCAGGGCAGCGCCACATCGCAAGCGATGCTCCAGATGCCGCGCGCGCCCTCGGTATACTGCGCGCCGGGGCGGCGCTTTGCGTACTCGCTGATGCGCCCGCGCTCCACTTCCTTGATCTGCTTGAGCAGCGCCAGATCGATGCCCTGCGCATCGTATACGTAGCCGACCGAATCGCTGGCCGCCACCACCTTCGCGCCCATCTGTTGCGCCTTCTGGATGGCGTAGATCGATACGTTGCCGGAGCCCGAAACCACGACGGTTTTCCCCGCCAGCTCCTGCTGCTTCATGTGGCGCAGCATCTGCTCCACAAAGTAGAGCAAGCCGTAGCCGGTGGCTTCGGTGCGCGCCAGCGAGCCGCCAGTGGTCAGATCCTTGCCGGTGAGCACGCCGGTCGCAAGCCCCGTGATGCGCTTGTATTGCCCATAGAGGTAGCCGATCTCGCGGCGGCCTACGCCGATATCCCCGGCGGGTACGTCCACCCAATCGCCGATGTGGCGGTAGAGCTCCGTCATGTAGCTCTGGCAAAAACGCAGGATCTCCCGATCCGACTTGCCCTTGGGGTCAAAGTCGGAACCGCCCTTGCCGCCGCCCATGGGCAACCCGGTCAACGCATTTTTGAAAGTTTGCTCAAAGCCCAAAAATTTGATAACCGACGCGTTGACCGAAGGATGCAGCCTTAAGCCGCCCTTGTAGGGACCCAACGCGGAATTGTATTGCACGCGGAAGCCGCGATTTACCTGCGCGCGTCCGGCATCGTCCACCCAAGACACGCGAAACTGGATGAGCCGCTCCGGCTCGACCATGCGCTCGATGATCCCGTCGGCCTCGTACGCCGGATTTTGCGCCACGACCGGCTCCAACGTCTCCAGCACCTCGGCCACTGCCTGCAAAAACTCCGGCTCCCCGGCGTTTCGCTTGCACACATCCTCATACACCTTTTGCAGATACTTGCTCGAAAAGCTTGACATGTTCACGGCTCCCTTCCACGCAACCTTTGCGCCTCTTCATTGCGGAACGTTGTCATTGTAGCACAGCTTTTGAATCATCTCAATACAAAACCTGCATTTTTTCGATAAAAAAGAATCTTTATCACTGTTGTGTGAATGTCTAACTTGTCTTTGATGCAAATTTTAACTCTCGCGCTATGCGAGGGTGAAAAAAACGCCCTTCGCAATTGCGAAGAGCGGTTCGTGCGGTTGGGGCGGGATCAGTCGTCCTCTTCCTCGTCCTCGGGCAGGTTGCCGTTGTGGTAGACGTTCTGGACGTCGTCCATATCGTCGAGCATTTCCAGCATCTTGTTGATCTTTTCGAGCACCTCGGGATCGGTGATGTCGTTGGTGGTTTGCGGCACCATCGAAAGCTCGGCGGAGAGAAAGCTGAACCCCTGCGATTCGAGCGCCTCGCGCACGGCGGAGAAGTCGGCCACGGCGGTGGTCACCTCGTAGCAATCCTCCAGCGCCTGCACGTCGGAAGCGCCGGCGTCGAGCGCCGCCATCATCACGTCGTCCTCGTCCATGCCGGGGCGCGGCTCCAGCACGATCATGCCTACCGTATCAAACAGATACGAAACGCAGCCGTTGGTGCCCAGCGAACCGCCGTTTTTATCGAACACGTGGCGTACCTCGGCGGCGGTGCGGTTGCGGTTGTCGGTCACGACGTCCACGATCACCGCCATGCCGCCCGCGGAATAGCCCTCGTACTGAATCTGCTCGTAAATCACGTTGCCTAGCTCGCCCGCCGCCTTCTTGATGGAGCGGCTGATGGTATCGTTGGGCATGTTGTTGGCCTTGGCCTTGGCGATCACGTCGCGCAGCTTGCCGTTCACCGAAGGATCGCTGCCGCCCTCGCGCACCACCATGGCGATCTCACGCCCGATCTTGGTAAAAATCTTGCCGCGCGCGGCATCCGCCTTGCCCTTTTTATGCTTGATATTAGCCCACTTGGAATGGCCGGACATCCTGAAAACCCCTCTCAACCGCAGCGGTATCTGCGTACAAACTTATCTTTCGGCTCTTACTATACCATAAACGCCCCTGCCGCTTCAACCCTCTATTCAACCCGCTTTCTAGCCCTCCATCTTCGCCCGCGCCGGTAGCCAGACCAGTAGCGGCACGCAGCAGTAAAGCGGATAGATGTAGCGGGTTTCATCCAGCGGCGCGCCGAGCATCAGCGAAACCCACACCGCGATCAGCGGCCACAACGCCAGCTGAAAGCGCGCCTTTTTCGCGGCCAGCAGGCAGGCGCAGGCCGCGAGCACCAGCCAGATCAGCGCGCCCTGGCTGTACAGCAACGTCCACTGCGGGTGCGCCTCCACCCATTCCTTCGGCGACAGATCCCAAAGCCCGGCGAAGGCCTCGGTCAGGCTCTGGGTGGGGAAATATTTGTACTGCTCCGCAGGCTGCGGATTGGGGTAAAAGCGCGCCTGCGGCGGGCGGTCCGGATACCAATAGCGCATGGTAAACGCGGCATAAGCCTCTTGAAAGGCCTCGGGATTCTCCTTGCCGATCTCCCGCCAAACCTGCGCGTACCTGCCCAAATCCGCCCGCAGCGCCTCGTGATCGAAATCCGGATGATGCTTGAGCGGATCGACGTTGTTGACGTAGTAGTTCTCCGCCCACGCGTCCAGCGGCAGGATTTCATCCACCGCCGCCGCCTGCTCATCGGAGAGCATGTACTCATTTTTGACCACGAAACCGATCTGCTGCAGCGGAACGGCCAGCATCTCGGTTACGTTGGATTGCTCGATGCGCAGCGCGCGGAACACCGGCACTTGCACGATCAGCAGCACCGCCACCGCCCCGCCGCACAGCGCCAGCGCGCGTTTGCGCTCCGGCTGCTTCCACAGCGCAAGCGCGATCACCGCCGCCGCCATCGGGAAAATGCCGTTGTTGCGCAGCAGCGGAACCAGCGCCAGCACCGCCGTCATCCCGGCAAAAAAGAGCGGTTTGCGCAGGCATTCGCCCCGGGTTTCCGCCACGCGGTACAGCATCATCACCAGCGCCAGCACGATCAGGCCGAAGGGAACGTCCTTCCAGATCGTCACGGCGTAATAGGCATGGAGCGGATGCAGCGCAAAGTAAGCCAGCGCCAGCAGCGGCGCCCACAGCGTCTGTGCGCGGCGGCGCAAAAACGCCACCACCCCGGCGAACACCGCCGCCTGCACCAACACCTGCGCCAGCGCGTAGCCCGCCAGCGAAGCCGCCTCCCCCAGGCCGACCCA
Source organism: Eubacteriales bacterium (assembly GCA_031552825.1). Lineage (GTDB taxonomy): Bacteria > Bacillota > Clostridia > Christensenellales > Aristaeellaceae > WQXF01. Next base: position 34,235 of record JAVBMD010000005.1, on the reverse strand, counting down.
AGCGCCGAGGCGCAGCGCCAAACCGATGGTCAGCGTGTGCAACAGCGGGTTCTTATTGGTCAACGTGCCGCCGAGCGCCTCGGTATATTGGACGACGGTATCGTAAGTCATCACCGCCGGATGAAAGGTCAGCCAGTACGGCAGGCGGCTGATGGCGATGATCGCCCATGCCGCGAAAAACCACGTGCGCGCGGTGCCGGAGCGGCGGCAAAGCAGCGACGGCTGCTCGCGAGGCGGCGCCGCCATCCAGCAGATCAGCGGCAGCGCAAACGCCCCGGCCAGCCCCGCGATGCGCAGCGCGGTGGTCTGCCACGCCTCGTATGGCCAGATGCCGCCCTCCTGCGCCGCGACCACCTTGCCGATCACGCAGGCAAAAGCCAGCCCTGCGCCCCACGGGAGGAGAGCCAGCACCTGCCACCGCTTCGCGCGCCGGGCGGCATACCCCAGCGCGATCCAGCACAGCGCGAACAGCGCCGCGAAAATCAAGTAATGCCCGGGAAATTCCTCGGCGATGGCAAACTGCGTATACAGCGCCCACGCCATCCAGAGCGTACCCAAAGCCCGCGCGACAGCGAGTCCCCCGCGCTTCAACATGCTTCCCCACACGTTTTTCATTTGCATTCCTCCGGCTGATCTATCACGAGGATTATACAGGATTTTCTTTTACGGCACAAGATCCAGCAGCATGCCGTCTCCTCCGCCGCCGCTATAGAACCGCTCCGGCACCTGACCGACGATGATGCTTTCCGCCACCAACACGTTCTCGCTGACCGACACCACATGCGCTTCGGTGGGGATGACGATTTGGATCGAGGTGGTGACCTTTAAATAAACCTTGTGCCGGGTTTGGTTGATGCCGGACGTTTCAAATTCGCTGCTAAAGCTGGCCATCACCGATCCCACCGGGAATACCCGCACCGGGATGCGCGGCCCCTCGCCCGCCAGCAGTTCGCTGCCCAGCGCCGAGCCGAGCGGGATGTTGATCCGCGCCACATCCAGCTTTTGCAGCCCGTCCAGCGCCACGCGCGCGATGTTGTTGGAAAGGTTGTTCATGCGCACCGTGTTGGCTTGCATCATGGTGACGCGCCCGTCGCTATCGAAGCGCACCGCCATCAGATCGCCGTAATCCACCCCGCCTTCAAGCACCTCGCGGATGGAGCTGTGCAGCACATCCACCGCCAGCGCGCGGCAGCGCGCCTCCGCCATGCTGACGATGATGGGCTTCAAATTGCTGTCCATCCATAGCGCCGCCGCCAATACCAGCACCAGGATCAGCAGCAGCCAAAAGCGCCAGCGCCCTCTTTTTTTTACGATTTTTTCCTTGCATGCAACCACGGGCATCCCACCCTCGTCTATTGTTATGATTAGGGTATGCGCCACCGCATTTTGAAGATGCGAAAACTTTGAAATCGTGGTATACTAAATTGGATATCCATTCTGACAATTAGGTACGGGAGGGGGCGTTGCCCGTGAACGAATATGAGTTTGTACCGTGCGAACCGGAGGATCAAGAGTACCCGCCGAAGCGCAGGCCTCGAACCATCCTCAAGCCGCGCGTAAAAAAACCGAATTTCTTGTTGTCGGTGCTGGTCGCCTCGGTCAAGCTGGCGGCCCTATTGGTGTTGGTACTTTCCCTTGCCGGGGTGGGCGCGCTGCTGGGCATCGCCAAGGCGTATGTCGAAACCGCCCCGTCGCTCAACCTCGCCAAGCTGGACGCGCAGGCCAAGACTTCCTTCATCTATGATGCCGAGGGCAACCTGATTACCGACTACAAGGGTACCGAGGATCGCATCATGGTGGCGCTGGGCGAAATGCCCACCACGCTGCAAAACGCCTTCGTCGCCGTGGAGGACGCCCGCTTCTTCACCCACAGCGGCGTCGACGTCAAGCGCATCGTCGCGGCCTTCCTCTCCAACCTTAGCTCCTCCACGCAGCAGGGCGGTTCCACCATCACGCAGCAGCTCATCAAGCAGACCGTGCTCTCCGACGAGCAGTCCTACAAGCGCAAGCTGCAGGAGGCTTATCTGGCGATGCAACTGGAGGGCAAGTACAGCAAGGAGCAGATTCTGGAATCCTACCTCAACACCATCTTCCTCGGCGGCAGCTATTACGGCGTTAAGGTGGCTGCACAGGGATACTTCGGCAAGGAGCTCGGCCAGCTAACGCTGCGCGAATGCGCCATGCTGGCCGGGCTGACGCGCAGCCCCAATTACTACGACCCGCGCAAGAACCTCTACACCCGCAACGTAAACGGCGCCGACACCCCCAAGATCACCAACAACCGCACTGACTACGTGCTGCGGCAGATGTACGAGAATCAGTTCATCACCGAGGACGCTTACCGCGAGGCGCTCAACCCCGCCACCGCGCAGGTACTGGAGGTCTCCCCCTATGCGGCCACGGAGATGTACAATTACGCCTACTACGTGGAATACGCCGTGGGCGACGTGGTCAATAAGTTTCTTGAGCTGAACAACCTCGAGAACACCGCCGCCAACCGCTACGCAATGGAAAACAAGCTGCGCACCGGCGGCTACAAGGTCTATCTGTGCTTGGATACGCAGATCCAGAACATTTTGGAGGAAACGCTGGCCAACTGGAACAACTATCCGCGCCTGCGCAACCCCAGCGACAAGGTGTACCGCGCGCGCAACAGCGACGGCACCTATACCGAGATCCCGCAGCCGCAGGCCGCCGCCGTGGTGTACGATTACCGCAGCGGCGAGCTCAAGGCCATCATCGGCGGGCGCTACAAGCCCACCCAGCGCAAGACGCTCAACCGGGCAAGCGGCATGAAGATGCCGGTCGGCTCCTCGATCAAGCCCATCGCCGTGTACGCGCCGGCCATCGATCTGGGCGCCTCGCCCGCCAGCGTGGTCTACAACATGCCGATTCCCATCAAGGGCTGGAAGGATAGCAAGCAAAAGGACAGCTTCCCCAAGAACTATGGCGGCAGCAGCTACCGCGGCGCGGAAACCTTCCGCGAGGCGCTGAAACACTCGCACAACACCGCCGCCGCCCAAGCGCTGATGAACTATGTGGGTGTGGAGCGCTCGGCGGAGTACCTTAAGCAGATGGGCGTATCGCCGGACAACATCAACGCCGACGGCTTCGGCTTAGCGCTCGGCTCCTCGGGCATCACGCCGGTGCAGATGGCGGTAGCCTTCGGCACGATCGCCAACAAGGGCGTATACCTGCAGCCCATCTCCTTCTCGCGCATCGTGGATTCCAGCGGCGTCACCGTGGTGGATATGCATGCCACGCAGGCCAAGCGGCAGGTTTTCAAGCCCGCCACCGCCATGCTGGTGGTCGATATGCTCAAGGGCGCGGTGGCCAGCGGCACCGGCACCAACGCCAAAATCTCCTCCCAAGTCGTCGCCGGAAAGACCGGCACCAACAGCGATTCCAAGGGCGTGTTCTTCGCCGGTATGACCGGCTGGTACGCCGCCTCGCTCTGGGTCGGCCACGACGGCTACAAGCCGCTGACTTCCAAGGCCACCGGCGGCGATTCTGCCGCGCCGCTCTGGCAATCCTTTATGGAAAAAATCCACAAGGCCAAGAACCTCGACAAGCGCGAGATCATCGACGGCGCGCCCGAGGACTACGGTCTGGTGAAGGTCACCACCTGCGGCGTATCCGGCCAGCTGGCCACCGACGCTTGCCGCAACGATCTGATGGGCTACAAGACGGTTTCGGATTATTGGTACAAGGACTACGTGCCCAAGCAAAATTGCGTGATGCACCAGCCGCTGACCATCTGCACCGTCAGCAACATGCTGGCCGGTGATTACTGCCCGCAGGATGTCATCGAGAACCGCGGCGTGGTGCTCATCCCCAAGGGACACCCGCTCTACGACTACACCGACAGCTATGCCAACGTGATCCGCGAGTATCTGGGGCCCTTCGCGGCCATCGGTGGCGACAACGCCAACATCAGCCGCACGGTCTGCGATGTACACACCGCCGAATGGGCGCAGAACGCGCAGCAACAGCAGCAGGGCGGCGACCTCGCCGGACAGGCGCAGACGCTGGTAAACGATGCGTACAACCGGCTGGGCATGCTGGGCGATACCATCAGCATGGAGGTCTCGCAGCAGGTTTACACCGCCATCAGCGCCGTGGAGAGCGTGCTGTACAGCGGCAGCGTCGATGTCAACACGCTGGGCAACGCCGTGCAAAACCTGCGCGATGCGATGGCGCAGCTGCCGTAAGCGCGGCATTCAGCAGCACCGCCCCAAAGCCGATGGCCTTGGGGCGGTGCTTTTGTTCTCTTCCTATGCCGGGAGCCACAGCTCCATATAGGCCGCGTCCGGCGAGCTATCGTAATACATTTCCGGCGAAAAGGCGTCCATCGTCAGGCAGTGCCGCTCTAGCCAAGCTTGGCTGAACTGTATCGCCTTCGAAAGGGCGACCGTCACCAACCGCTCAAAGTCCTCCGATTCGAACCCACACACGACGTATTCCCTTGCCGGGAGCTGCCATTCCGCGAAATGCGCGTGCGCCGCCGTTTGCTCCACCTCCGCCCCGGCGAAGTAGGTAAAGCACCCCTCCGGCGCGCCGCCCAGATAGGAAACGCCCAGCTCCCTCCCGCCGGGTATGCGCGGAATGCTGTGTTTCTCCCGGTGAAACCTTCCCCATATCTCGCCGGGCGCGTCCACGCCGGTGGATTCCCCGGGCGGCACCTGCTGCGCGATGGATACGCTATCGGCGATCCCCATAAAGCAAACCGGCTGCTCCAATTTCCTGCGATTAATCTCCAGCACAAGCCCGTCGGTTATCAGGGGAACGCCCTCGTCCACCATCGTATAGTGCAGCAGCAAATCCGGCTTATCGAAATGATTGAGCCTGCACGGCTGCTCCCGAAACCATTCCGGCGTCATGCCGTAGGCTTCTTTGAACGCCCGCGTGAAGGCTTCGTGGCTATGGAAACCGCATTCCAAAGCGACATCCAAAATGCGCCTCCGCTTGTCGCGCAGCGTCTCGCAGGCGCGGGCAAGGCGGCGCAGCTTGATATATTCCCGAACCGTTTTCTTCACCAAGCGAGAAAAGAGCCGCTGATAGTAGAAAGGCGACAAAGCTGCTTCATTCGCAAGCTGCCCAATGTCGATCTCCTCGTGAATGTTTTCTTCGATATAGTCCAGCGTCCTTTGTATTGCTTCCCATGCGTGCATAAGCGCACCTCCCTTTGCATAGAGCATATCACGCCGAAGGCGCGCCCGCTTGATCCGCCCTGCTCTTTTTCACCCTACGGTATACAAAGACCGGCTCGGAAGCACGCTCCGAGCCGGTTTGCTGTTATTCTGTTCGCTTACTCCACGCCCAGCATCGCCTGCAAGTCCTTGATGCCGCTTAGGAAGCTCTGGAACGACGACGCGATGGGCTTGGCCAGCGCCTCCAGCGTCTCCTCCGGCTTGGCTACCGCCGAGTTGACCAGATTGGTGTGCGCTTCCAATTTCTCCGAGACCGTCAGCTGCGCAATCGCCTCGCGAACCTTCTCCGGCAGCACGATGCGCACCTCGTCGGGCGCAAGCTTGCCCTTGCCCTGCTGCTCGCTCAACTGCGCCTTTAAGCCATCGAACAACTGGCTGGTGGGGATCTGCTCGTACCGCAGCACCGGCGCGCCGGTTTCACCCGCTTCCCAGCGGATTTGGTACAGCGTCTGCAGGTACACCGACCACCACGTATCCAGATCGGCCTGCGCCACGCCGTTGGCCTTTAAAAGATCCAATACGGTCAACGAGGTGCTGATCATCTGATCCTTCTCATACAAAACGCGCTGGAACGGAGCGTTGATGATGCCGTCGGCCTTCATGTCGTTATCTTTCTGATACTGCTTGACGGCCTTTTCCATCTCGCTGGTAAACTTGCCGTCGATCTCGCCATCGTAGTATCCCTGACGCGCCAGCGCTTCCTGCGCGCGGGTAACGCCTTCGCCCGAAGCGCCGCGCATAAAGCGGCGATATTTCTCTTCCTTCACCGGCACCTTCTCGGCATGGCGCGGCGCCTGCGTCGCATCGACGAAACGATCTACCTGCCATAGCTCCGCCTGCGGCAACGGGAACAGGATGTTGCTCATCGCGCTGTATGCGCCGGAAGCCTGCATCTCCGCTTGTAGCCACTGGCTCGCACCGGCGTTCTCCCACAGCCACGTGCGCACCTTCGCACGATCCTCGTCGCTCCATTCGCCGGCGGCGGGCACCTCCAACGTCAGCGCCTCCGAGCCCAACTCCATCGCCGAGGCGGCTTCGCGGAGCGCACCTTGCCAGTTCTGCAGGAAAGGCAGCGCGTCCTCCGAAGCAAATACTGGCAACGTCGCCTTGCTGCCCGCGAAATCCGGCGCCAGCATCACGGCCTGATAGCCTGCGTCGGTGCGCTTGACGCGCGCCTCGTGCAGCACCCAGCCGACCAGCAGATCATCGATGCCGCTGCCGCTCGCGCCGGTATCGGCGGCGTTGAGTTCCGCTTCCACCAACTGCGTCACATAGCCAAGCGCCTCATCCTCCAGCATGGGGACGGCGGTAGGCGCGGGTTCCTCGGTGGGTTCCGCTGTCGGCGCTTCGGTCGGTTCCGCTGTCGGCGCTTCGGTCGGTTCCGCCGTCGGCGCTTCGGTGGGTACCGCCGTCGGCGCTTCGGTGGACACCGCCGTCGGCGCTTCGGTCGGTTCCGCCGTCGGCGCTTCGGTGGGCACCGCCGTCGGCGCTTCGGTGGGTTCCGCCGTCGGCGCTTCGGTCGGTACCGCCGTCGGCGCTTCGGTCGGTACCGCCGTCGGCGCTTCGGTCGGGGTCGCCGTCGGCGCTTCAGTCGCTTCCGCCGTCGGCGCTTCGGTAACCTCTACGACCGGCGTTTCAGTCGCTTCCGCCGTCGGCGCTTCGGTAACCTCTACGACTGGCGTTTCAGTCGCTTCCGGAACACCCGTGGGCGGCTGCCGGTCGGACATATACGCCGAAAGCTCGATCGCCTCGGCGGTAATCTGCGCCATATCCCGGCCCGATAGGTCAAACACGGTATGCGAGGCCGAATTGAGGCGAATTTCGTTATAATCGTTAGGCGGGGGGAATTCCGTATCGACGACATACAGATCATACCGCGAAGTAATCAAGCCATTCTCGCTCGCCACCGCGGCGGGGAACGCAAAATAGCCGTATTCATCGGCGGGATAGAGGTAGTTGCTCTCGCTGGGCATGCGCACCTCGGTGGGCAGCACGATGTAGGCCACCACCGACGCGGGGCGCTCGCCGAGCCGAATGCGGCCAGCCACCCACAGCTCGCCATTCTGCTTGCAGAAGCGAACCTCCTGCACCGTATACACATCCTGCGCCGCTTCGTTGGTCGCCATGGCGAAAGGCACGCTTGCGCAGCACAGCACGGCGCACATCAACACGCTTATCAACTTGCGCAGGCCGTTGCGCTTTCCCGCATTCTTGCAGACTTTCATCTCACGATTCCTCCCCAACTATTTATCGTTTCGATCTATTATTCAACGATGTAATCATTATTACAGTATACGCTATACCGTGCATGCATGCAAACCCTTTCCTGCCTTTTGACTATGAAAAAAAATTTCATAGTCCGGCGCATGCGTTACGCGCTTTCGCGCCCGACGCCTTTTGCGTGCGTGGCGCGCATCGCCCGCAGCAGATTCAGCTCGGTTTCGAAGCGCTGCCGATCCTTGCGCGCCACCGAATCCAGAACCAGCCCGCAGGTAAAGGCTTGGATGGATGCGATGCCGCAGAAGGTCGCCACGATCAGCGTGGGAAACTTGGGTACCAAGCCGGTGCGCAAATAGTCGACCAGCACCGGGATAAACAGCCCGATGGCCAGCAGAAGCAACGCCAACGCAAACAGCCCGAAGAACATCAGCGGCTTATAGTTGCGGAAAAGGTTGAAGATGGTCAACAGCACGCGGCCGCCGTCGCGGAGCGTGTTGAGCTTGGATTCGCTGCCCGCCGGGCGGTCGCGGTAGCTCACCTGCACCGTGCGCACATGCAGATTCTTATCCAGCGCATGGATGGTCATCTCGGTTTCGATTTCGAACCCCCGCGAGAGCACCGGAAAAGTTTTGACAAAATCATTGCTAAAGGCGCGGTAGCCCGTCATGATATCGGCGATATTGCCCTTAAAAATGCGGTTGACCAAGTTGCGCACCGTCCGATTGCCGCCATTGTGAAAGCGCCGCTTGTTCTCGGTGAAGTACGTGGAGGTCAGCCGATCCCCCACCACCATATCGGCGCGCTCCTCCAACACGAGACGCGCCATCTCCGCCGCAAACTCGGCGGGATAGGTGTCGTCACCATCGGCCATCAAATAACAGTCGGCGTCGACCTCTCGGAACATCGTGCGGATCACGTTTCCCTTGCCCTGCCGCCGCTCGCTGCGCACGATGGCGCCGGCCTGCCGCGCGATCTCAGCGGTACCGTCGGTGGAGTTGTTATCGTATACGTAGATATCGGCGCCGGGCAGCGCGCGGCGAAAGTCTTCCACCACCTTGCGCACCGTGGCGCTTTCGTTATAGCAGGGGATCAATACCGCAGTCTTGTTCATCGGGCACCTCGCTTCCGGCTATTGCTCCGCTACCATTTGTTTCGCGGCGCTTGTACTCCTAAATTGTAACAGAAAGCGAAATTTTTTCAAGTTTTTTCGGCTTAATTCAGCTCATCCAGCGTCAGCGAGAAGCTTGGCATATAGTCCTCCATAAAGGCCTCCACCTCCGGCAGCTCCAGCGCGCGGATGCTGCGCTCGATGCTCTGCGCGGCCAGCGCGAACTCGTTGTTGCCCGCCTTGAGCTCCTCCACGCACTTGGCGTAGGCGGCGATGCGATCGGCGGCCTTGACGAGCCGCCACGCGGGCGAGGCGGCGTCCGGCTCAAACAGCGGGGCGTAGGCGGGGCGCAGATCGGCGGGCAGCATGTCCAGCAGCTTGCGCGAAGCCACGCCCTCGATGCGGTGAAAGGCCTCCTTGATTTCCGGGTTGAAGTACTTGATCGGCGTCGCCAGATCGCCGGTGATGACCTCCCCGGCATCGTGATACAGCGCCAGCGCCGCCACCTGCCCGGCGTCGACATCGCCGCCGAAGCGCACGTTGCGCAGCACCGCCAGCGCATGGGCGATCATCGCCACCTGCGCGGTGTGCTCGGCGTCGTTCTCCGGCTGCGTGTTGCGCATCAACCCCCAGCGCTGGATGAATTTCATGCGCGCCATGTAGGCGAAAAAGTGGCTGCGATGTGCTTTCGTTTTCATAACGTTTCCTCCAACCATGACGAACTTATTCGCAAAAACACCGAGGGTTTACGCCCCGAAGGATCCCTAAGGGCGACCGGAAAGCCCTTAGGTCGCCCGATAGGGCGAAATCTCAGCTCAAATTGAGGAGTATTTCGCTCCCTTCGGGAAGCGACCAGGGCTTTGTGATCGCCCTGGGCCTTCGCAGCGCCGCTCGCATAGGTAAATGCTTTTGCTCTGAATCTTGACTTCTTAGCACTTGCGTTTAGCCCAACCTCATGCTATACTACATACGAATTTCATACGCTAGGGGAGCAATTCTTGCTGAGACGGGCATCCGCCCAACCCTTTGAACCTGTGTAGGTAATCCTACCGTAGGGAAGCGAAAAGCGCAAGCCTTTTTCTGGGGCAGCCTGTGTTTTCGTTTCCCGTGTGCGTCCGCACACGGGTTTTTTGATTGCTTTCCCGATGCGAAAAGAGGAGGACCCCAATATGTTCGGCAAACTGTCGGAGATCACCCCGGTCACTTGGGTCGCCCTGTGCGCGCTGGCGCTGCTGGCCGCCGCGCTGCTGCTGCTGCGCAAGGGAGAATCGCGCAAGGTAACCACCACCATGCTGGCGCACGGCGCGCTGTGCATCGCGCTATCGTTCGTGCTCTCCTGCGTGCGGCTCTACCGCATGCCGCAGGGCGGCAGCATCACCCCAGCCTCCATGCTGCCGCTGATCGTGTTCGCCTTTGCCTACGGCCTGCGCCCCGGGCTGCTGGCCGGGCTGGCCTACGGCCTGCTGCAAATTCTGCAAGGCGCTTGGATCGTGCATCCGGTACAGATGCTGCTCGACTACCCGCTGGCCTTCGCAGCGCTGGGGCTTGCCGGGCTAGCGCGCCCCATCAAGAACAACTTCGCGCTGCTGATCGGCCTGCTCATCGGCGTAGCGGGGCGGCTTTTGTGCGCCACGCTGTCGGGCATCATCATCTATCACGTAACCGGCATGCCGGAGGGCAACGTGGTGCTGACCTCGCTGGTGTACAACCTAACCTACCTCGGACCGGACGCGCTGCTGTGCGCGCTGGTGTGCCTGATCCCGGGCATCGGCAACATGGTACGGCGGCTGGCGAAGCAGGCGTAGCCGCTCTTTATCGCAAGAATCCCCCGGCCGTGCCGGGGGATTCAGACCGTCGATAAACGCCCATCTGCGGGTTCAGCCCAGCGCGCGCCTTGTCGGCGTACCAGTGTACGCCTCCTGCGGACACGCTTGTGCTTCGCCCACATCTGGACATTTCTCGACGGCCTGACTTTGTTGATAGCCTGAATCCCCCGGCCGTGCCGGGGGATTTTGTTGATGCTTTACAGCACGTACTTCCCGCTGCCCGCCGGACGGCTCTTCATCTCGGCGCGCTTCTTGGCAAACTTCTCGGCCTCGTTGCCCAGCACCGCGTAGGAAGCGATCTTGGACTCCTCCACGCCGGGCTGGTTAAAGGCGTCGATGTCAAGCAGCTCGCCGGTATAGGCGGTACACAGCTCCCAGAAGAACAGCAACTGGCCGACGGTGTGCGCGTTGACCTCGGGCAGCACGATGGTTTGATTCATGCGCCCGGTGCGGTAGAGCGCGTACTCGGTACCCTGCCGCTCGGCCTCGATGAGCTGGTTGTGCGTCTTGCCGCCGAGGAAGGCTACATTGGCGTATTCCTCGCAGCCGTGGGGAATGGGCTGCTCGACGCGGAATTTTTCCACCTTGAGAAAGGTGATGACCTTGTCATACGGCCCTTCGGTATAGAGCTGAAGTTGCGAGTGCTGATCGGTAACGCCCAGCGCCTTGGCCGGGGTCTGGCCGTAGTTGACGGCCATGCCCTTGCGGGTGACGTTCTTGCCCAGCGACTCAGCCCACAGCTGGCAGATCCAGTCGGCCATGTAGCGCAGCGAATCGGCGTAAGGCATGAGCACATGCACGTTGATGTCCAAATCCTGCATGGCGATGTACTGCAGCACCGCCTCCATCAGCGCGGGGTTCGCCCACACGTCGTCGCTCTTGCAGGCGGCGTCCATGGCGGCGGCGCCCGCAAGCAGGCCGCGAATGTCGATGCCGCACACCGCGGCGGGCAGCAGACCCACCGGGCATAGCTCCGAGAACCGCCCGCCCACGCCGTCGGAGATCACGAAGGTTTCGAAGCCCTCGGCCTTGGCCATGGGCGCGAGATTGCCGCGCGCCGCGTCGGTGATGGCGATGATGTGCTTCTGCCAGCCCTTGCCGACAGCCTGCTTGAGCAGGTCGGTGACGATCAGGTATTGCGACATGGTCTCGGCGGTTTCGCCGGATTTGGACACCACGCAGAAGCAGGTGGATTTCAAATCGATGATGTCCAGCAGCGCGCCCATGCGCTCCGGGTCAATGTTATCCTCGACGTAGAAGCGCGGGCCGGGGCGCTTGTCGTCGGGCAACTCATTGTAATGCGGATGATTGAGCGCCTGCTGCACCGCGATAGGGCCCAACGCCGAGCCGCCGATGCCCAGCAGCACAAACGCGCTGAACTCCTTGCGCACCTTGGCGGCCACCTGCTCGATGCGGGCGACAATCTCCTCTTGGTTGTAGGGCAGTTCCGTCCAGCCCAGCCAGCCCTTGCCACGGTTCTTTTGCACGGCGGCGTTGGCGGCGGCAGCGGCCTTGGCATACATCTTTACCTGATCGGCGTCGATGCCGTAGCGCATGTCGAGGGTATCGCTCATCATGTGGTTGACGTCCAAACGGATGCGCTCAGTTTTCTTTGCGTTCATGCTCTCATCCTCGCTCTCTTTCGGCGGTGTCATTCTCTGCTATCGGGGAAATATTATACGCTGATTTTCCCTCCGCCGCAAGCTTTTCAAACACAAACAGCAGCTCGTTCGGGTATTCCTTCTCCAGCAGCAGCCGATGTTCCGCGCGCGCCAAGTAGGCCTCAAAAAAGCGGCGATACTGCGCGCCCATGCCCGCGCGGCCGCCGCCGAGCGTGCGCGTCGGGAAGCTGACCGCAACGCGCGGCGCGCGGATTTCGGCGATCACACGCTCGAATCCTCCCTTTTGCTGGCGCTCCAGCAGCGGCACGATCTTGAGCAGCAGCGCCAGCTCCGCCCGTTCCCCCGGCACGCCGCACAGCAGATCGGAGGGCTCGGCGATGCCGGAAATCCCCTGCTCCTCAAAAAAGCGGCGCACGATCTCTACCGTATCGCGGCGGATGTCGTAGGCGGCATAGCGCGGCAAGGGCATTCCTTGTCGCTGGCGATAGCGCGCATACAGCAGCGGGTTGAGCCCGCAGGCCAAATCCAGCACGCTGCCCGGCGCGCCGATAACCGCGTCGACGTCGGCAAACATCGCCTCGTAAAAGCCCAGCCGCTCGCGCGTGGAGGCGTGGGTGCGCAGCAGCGCGTCAAACGAATCATCGGCGGTCTGCGCCGCGCCCGGTACAAGCGCCCCGCTATACGCGCCGGTGGCCTGATGCAGCTTGCGCTTGACGGCCTTGAGCGCGTCCTTCCCCTTGGCGTGCTTGGGCAACTCCTCGCGGCAGATGCGCTCGATGATCGCCGCGTCGATCTGCCGGTATTTCTTCGCGCCCTGCACGGCGGCGATCAGCTCCGCCAGCGCCCGCTCATCCATTGGCCTGCCCCGCGCGGATGCGCTCCATCAGCGTGGAAAAGAAGCGCAGGTTATGGATGGTCGCCAGCCGGTAGGCCAGCACATCGTCGATCTTGAACAGATGGCGCAGGTACGCGCGCGAATAGTTTTTGCAGCAATGGCAATCGCAGCCCTCGGAGACCGGCGCGGCGTCGCTTACATGCGCGTCATCCATAATGTAGAGGAAGCGGTAGAAGTCCGGCGCGTTCACGTCGTCATGATTGTGCACATACAGCCTGCGGTGGCGCGCCTCGCGCGTGGGGATCACGCAATCGAACAGGTCGTAGCCCATGCGCGCACAGCGCACAATCTCCTCCGGCCTGCCCAAGCCCATCGCGTACTTGATGCCGGAATCGGGCATCAGCGCGGCGGTATAGGCCAAGATGTCGTCGATCAGGTTGCCCTGCGCGTCCAGCGGCCAGCCGCCGAAGCCAAAGCCGTCGAAGCCGATGTCGATCAGCGCCTCGGCGCAGGCCTTGCGCAGCGCGAAGTCGTTGCCGCCCTGAATGATGCCGAACAGCAAGGGCCGGTTCTCCGGCGTGTAACGGTAGTTCTTGCACTGGAGTTCGTACTCTCGCCTGCACAGCTTCGCCCAGCGGATGGTGGTATCCACCGACTGCCGCTGCACCTCGGGCGGGTCGTCCGGGTGGGTGCAGTAGTCGAGGCACATGATGATGTCCGAGCGGATGGCAAACTGGTTCTGCACGCACTTTTGCGGCGTGAAGATGTACTTTTCATCGCCCATGCCGGGGTAAAACAGGATTTCGTTGTTGCGGATCTGGCCGTAGGCGGCGTTCTCGCGGATCAGCGAAAACACCTGAAACCCGCCCGAATCGGTGAGGATCGGCCCCGTGTATCCGGTGAAGGCATGAATGCCGCCCATGCGCTTGACGAGGCTCGCGCCCGGCTTGGTGGAAAGGTGCAGCGCGTTCATCACCAGCCCGTCGATGCGCGCGTTCTGCAAATCCTGCGCGTCGACGGCCTTGACGACGCCATAGGTGCCGTCCGGGAAGAAGGTGGGCAGTTTAAGTCCCTTGGCATGCATTACATCCAGCGTTTTCAAGCTTCCGCTCCATTCAGCGCGGCGTCCGCCGGAAGGTGGCGGATGCGCGCCATCATGTATTCGTCGGCGTACTTGCCGTTGCGGATCGCGGCGCAGCGCTTGACGCCCTCCTTGACGAAGCCCAGCTTTTCGTACAGCGCGATGGCGCGCGCGTTGTCGGCGAATACCGTCAGCTCCACGCGCACCAGCATCAGCCAGTTATCGGCCATGTCGAGCACCGCCTCCATCAAGGCCTGCCCCACGCCCTGCCCCTGATACGCGCGGTGTACCATGATGCCAACGCCGCCGGAATGCCGCAGGCGCGGGTTCACGTTCACGCCCAGCCCTGCCGAGCCGATAATCAGCTCGCCGCCCGCGTCGTCGGGCACCACCGCCACAAACTGGTGCGAGTTGAGATCGTTGCTGGCGGCGAATTCCTCGTTGCGCTGGATGCGCTCGGAGGGGAAGCCGAGGATGTTTTCGAACACGCCGGGCATGCGGCGCAGCAGGTTGATGCCTTTGCCGTCGCCGGGTTGGATGGGACGAATGGTGAATTCCATATGGATTCCCTCCTCGGAATAATTCAAATTTGAACACATCTATAGCAACTATTCTGGGGAACTATAGCAAATATTCTGGGGAACGACCCCGAAGGATCCCTAAGGGCGACCGGAAAGCCCTTAGGTCGCCCCGCAGGGCGAAATCCCTGCTCACAAAGCGTATTTCGTCCTCACGGACGACCAAAGGGCTTTGCGATCGCCCTTTGGAAACCTTCGCGGCTCTCTGCCGCAAGCACGCTATAAATTCTCAGTCTCCATCCGCGCCAGCAAGCTCCGAATATGCGCCCTTGCTGCCGTCTCCAACTGCGCCTGCTGCTGCAAATCCGGCGTTTCATCGCCCATGATGCCGAGGAATTGGCTGACCTTGAGCCCCAGCGTCTCCTGCATGTCCTGATCCGAGCCGCGCGGCGAAACCAGATAGTAGCACAGCAGCGAATCGGGCTGGCCGATGCGATGGGCACGATCCTCCGCCTGACTGTGTACCGCGGGCGACCAGTCCAGCTCGCCGAACACCACGCAGCTGGCGCGCTGCAAATTCAGCCCCGCCGCCGAGCGCAGCGAGATGCAGCACAGGTCGGCCTTCCCGCCCTGAAACGCCTGCGCCGCCGCGTCCTTCTGCGCCACGGTTTCCCGCCCGGTGATGAACACCGGCGCAAGCGACTTGAGCTCCCGCTTGTACAAATCCATCACCTGATGATGATGTGCAAATAACAAAACCCGCTCCCCGCCCTCCACCAGCGCCCGCACGAAGGCCGCCACAAACGGCGCTTTTGCCAGCCCCGTGGCCTGCCGCTCCTCTTGGCTGACCTGCTCCTCCAGCAGCGCGCGCTGCGAGGGCGTCAGCTCCTCGCCGCGCAGCAGGTGCAGCTTGTCCAGCGCCGGTGCCATCAGGCGGCGGTACACCGCGTCGTCGAAGTCGATCTCCTGCACCAGCCTTCGCTTGGGCGGCAGCTCGGAGAGCACCTCTGCCTTGGTTCGGCGGAACATCAGCCCCTCGCGGCGCAGGTGATCGCCGAGCAGATCGGGCTTGGCGACGATGGCGTTGCCGTAGCCGTAGCACCACTCGCGCGTGAAGCTCTCCCAATCGCCGAGGAAGTGAAAATCGAGGATGTTGATGACGTTCCAAATCTCGCCGCCCTTGTTGTAGATCGGCGTGCCGGAGAGGCCGATCACCCGCTCGCACGCGTCGGCGATCAGGCTGGCGGCGGAGTATTTCTCGGTGCCCGCGTGGCGCAGCTCCTGAATCTCGTCGAAGATCACCGAGCGCATGCCCAGCTCGGGCAGCACCTTTTTCCACCCGCGCAGCAGCAGATAGTGTACAATGTACACATCGGCCTCGGGCAAGTCATAGGGCTTGAGCCCGCGCAGCACGTGTACGCGCACCCCGTCCTCCAGCCGCAAAAACCGCCCGATCTCCCGCTCCCAGTTGCGGATCAGGTGCGGCGGCACGATCAGCAGCAGCGGCAGCGCGCGGGTGGTGGCAAGCCAAGCCAGCGCTTGCACCGTCTTGCCCAGCCCCATCTCGTCGGCCAGCAAACCGCGCGGATTGGCCAGCAGCCACGCCAGCCCCTTCTTTTGAAAGGTGCGCAGCTTGCCGGTAAAGTATGCCCCCGGCGGCTCGGCGATAGCCGGGAGCCGTGACGCTTCGGCGCGCTGGCGGGCGTGCTCCCGCGCGTCCTCCAGCGCCTGCACCCAGCGCATTCGGTCGGCCTCGCGGATGTCCAGCGGATAGCGGAGCATCAGCCAATTGACCTCGCCCACCACGCGCCGGTGCGCCGTGAAGCGCGCCTCGCCACGCTTGTGCCCGCCGCTGCCGGGGAACAGGCGCTTGGCCAGCTCGGTGACGCAGGGTTCGCCCTGGATTGTCCAGCACTTGGCACGGCGGTTGTAGCTGAGCGTTCCATAGGTATGCTCCGCCGCGCCGCCCTCCCGCAGATAGGCGGGCAGCTCCCACTCTGGCTCGTCGATCCAAGGCTGTTCTTGCTGCACGACAGGCTCCTTCATATTATCGCGGCGGCTTTTCGCCTGCGAAGGCTTCCAAAGGGCGATCGCAAAGCCCTTTGGTCGTCCGCGAGGACGAAATACTCTTTGGCAAAGCAGATGTTTCGCTCTGCGGAGCGACCCAAGGGCTTTCCGATCGCCCTTGGGGATCCTTCGGGGGCACGGCCCATGAGCCTTGTTATGGTAGCGCGATTCCCCACAACCGATTCAGCGAAAGAAAATGGCAGGGTTTCCCACCGATGGTCGCTGGCAGATTCGCACTGCGCTCCACCACCACGATCAACGCGTTCACCTGCGGGCAGGCCGCATAGCGGCCAAGCTGCGAAAGCAGCACGCGCCGGTTGGGCTTGCCGCGCTTGATCTCGATGCCCACGCCCTCGCCCGCCAGAAAATCGATGCGGCAGCGCGGCGCCAGCTTGGCTTCGTGCGCGCAGGGGATGCCCGCCGTCCGCAGCCCTTCGGCGATGCCGCTATGCAGCGCCATCTCCGAGGCGCTGGGCGCGATGCGCAACGCCGAGAGCGCGGCAAGGATGGCCTCCACCTCCATGTGCCGCCCTCCTCGCCCTGATCGTTCCAAATATTGTACCACAGGTTGCGCGCGCGGGAAATGTTTTTCGCCGAAATGAATGTACCGAATTGAGCTTGGCGGAATGAACCTGTTAACGCGCTGCCGCGTCTTATGGGTGTATCCGGTACCGATACCAGCAATTGGACAAGGAGGACGGCATGACGCAAGCGGCATTTGAAGAACGCATCACCGCGCTGACCGAAACGCTGTATCGCGTCAGCGCCACGCTGCTGCCCCGCCCGTGCGACCGGCAGGACGCCGTGCAGAGCTGCATCTTGAAAGCGTGGCGGCATTGCGGCGGCGTGCGCGACGAGCGCGCCTTCCGGCCATGGCTCATACGCATCTTAATAAACGAATGCTATACCCTGCTGCGCAAGGGCAAGCGCATGGTGCTGGCCGAACCACCGGAGAATGGCTACGATCCCCACAGCGCGCAGGCACGCGACCAAGACCTGCGCGACGCCATCGACGCCCTGCCCGAGAAGCAACGGCTGGCGGTCGTGCTGCACTACATCGAGGACGCCAGCGTGGAGGAGATCGCCAAGGCGCTGCGCATCCCTGTCGGCACCGTCAAGTCCCGCTTGAGCGCGGCGCGCGCCGCCCTGCGAAGCGCCCTGCGCGAGGAGGTGGAAGCATGAACAAGAACATAAACAAGGAACGCTGGCAACAGGCCTACGAGCCCGCGCCTGCATCCTTCCGGCGCGCGATGGCACGCGCGCTCGACCAAACCAAGGAGGAACCGAACATGAGACGCTTTACCCGACGCGCCGCGGCGCTGACCGTGGCGATCTTGCTGGCGCTGGCAGGCGCGGCGGTAGCCGTGAATCAAAGCACCGGTGTGCTGGACTTTTTGTTCGGCAGCGACGCGCCAAAGCCCGACCTGCCGCTGCAAACCGGGCTTCCGCAGATCAACGCCAACGCGATGGGTACCGTATCCGTGAAGGTGCGCGACGCGGTGTCCGACGGCATCTCGCTGCACATGGCGGTGGCTTTCACCGTTAAGGACCCGAAGGATGCCATCCTCATCGACTATGACGAGCCTTATCTGTACGATCCGGGGATGGAGATGTACCGCGAGCTGCCCGTGAGCGAAGAAGGTCAAGGCCAAAATCCCTTTGCCACCCAAGCAAAGCATGCGAATCGTTGCCTGATCCTCGGCACGACGATGGCGAATTACGACGGCTTTGACCTGGTTAGCGACGTGAAATGGACGTATGAAGCCCCCGGTGTGCTGGTGATCGACTACGTGATCGATCTGCGCGAGAGCACCTATCGTACGTGGGCTTCGAAGCCCTCCTTTCCGCTGCCCGATCCACTGAAGCTGGTGCTGACGCCGACACTCTGGGTTCTGGACGGAAAGGATGTATACGCCGCTGGATACAAGCACAAAACACTGGAACAGGGCGCAATCGAGGTGACCGTCATCTGTAACGACCTTGGCCAGCGGCGATACGTCGCCGCCAACCTGCCCTACGAGGGCGAAGACTATCGCGTGGAGGACGCCACCTTTATTGCGACGCCGCTGGCGGTGTACGCCACCTATCGCGTAGTCGATACCGGGGAGTTCCCCGGCATGGAAAGCACCTCGCCTCTGAACGCGGGCGGTTTGTACTTCGATTTGGAGGACGAAAACGGCGAGGCATTGCTCCTGCGCAACGCGCACCTGCTGCCCGAGACCGACGAGGCGATCAGCTTCCGCGCGGAGCATTATTACCCCGCGCACGCGCTGGGCGATGCCCTCACCGTTCGCCCGCGCGCTTACGTGTTCGACGAAGAGAAGCAAGATTGGGACACCGTCTACTTAAATCCCTTCACACTGAAGTTGAAAGAGGAAAGCCGGTAAACACACAAAAACAGACCCGAAGCCTTGCACCGGCATCGGGTCTGTTTGCTTGCCCGCTCATCGCCTCGGCACGCAGATCACCTGCCCCGCGCGAAAGTCCGAGGGCAGCAGGTTCGGGTTGGCGCGCAGCAGCGAACCGATCGATACGCTCAGACGCTGCGCCAGCGCGCTGATGTTTTCATCGGCCTCGATGCGCTGTGCCACGCCTTGGCTGCACGCGCCGCGCGAGCCGCTCGGGGGGATGCGCACCCAATCGCCCACGCGCTGAAAGCCCAGCCGCAGGCGCGGGTTGAGCGCCTGAAACGCGCCCAACGACACATCGCGCGCGATGAGGATATCTGCGATGCTCTCGCCATCGGCGACGCGATGGCGCTCGTTTTCCGGCGCGGGCGCGGGGATGGGGACGGGTTCGGGCAGGATCACCGGTGGCGGCGCAGGCGTGGGCGGCACCATCGGCGGCGCGGGGCGCGCGTCCCCCTCGCACTCCGGGATGCATAGCACGTCGCCGACCATCAGCCTTCCGGGCTGCAACTCGGGATTGACATCCAGCAGCGCCCGCATGCTCACGCCGAATCGGCGCGCGATCAGCTGAAAGCTATCGCCCCGGCGCACGGTGTACGGCCTGCCCGGGCAGACGGTTTGCAGCGGCTGCTCCGGCGGGATCGGCGGCACGACGATGCGCGGCTCCGGCTGCGGCTGCGCGGCGGGCGGCGCGGGTGCAGGTACGGGCGCAGGCGCAGGCGCTGGTGCGGGTGCAGGTGCGGGTGCGGGTGCAGGTACGGGCGCAGGCGCGGGTGTAGGTACAGGCGCTGGCACGGGCGCGGGTACGGGCGCGGGTACGGGCGCGGGTTCCTGCACCCTCACCGGCTCAGGAACCGCTTCTACCATCGGCTCTACCGATTCTACCGGCTCCATCGTCTGCACCGCATCACTTTCTTCCCACAGCTCCGGCGCCTGCACCGGAAGCACGCGCGCCACGCCGGTTTCCTTTTGTTTTGACGGCATCGGCACGGTCTTTGTGACGGTTTTTGCGCGAATCCGCACGCAAAACACCCCTCTCTCTTTCGGCTACGCTATCCTATGAGCCGCGGGGCGGTTTTACGTCGATTTTTTCAAATTCGCTACAGCAACCGCGTCCCCTCGCGCCCGCCCTCCAGCTGCAAGCTGTTTTCGGTGATGGCGTCGAAGGTATCGTCGTGGCTGATTACCAGCACCTGATCCCACTGCGCGGTGAGGTCGGGCAAAGCCTGCGCGAGGTTGGCGCGCCGATCGGCGTCGAGCGCGTCGGTGGGTTCGTCGAAGCAGGCGAAGCGCAGCGGCGAAAACTGCAGCAGCAGCGCCAGCCGGATGGCCAGCGCGGCGCTCATCCGCTCGCCGCCGGAAAGCTGCGCGAAGCCGCGCCGCCGCTCGCGCCCGTTTTGCTGATCGACGAGCAGCAATTCGTAGCCGTCGCTCCAAACCAGCGTGGCCCCCTCCTGCGCGATGCGCGCGTAGAGGCGCTCGGCCTCCATCGCCAACTGACGGCGCAGCACGGTGGCGATGCGCTCCCCCGCCCCGGCCAGCACATCGCGCAGCAGCGCCATCACCGATAGCCCGTCGCGCAGCTCCGCCAGCGTGCGCTGGTGCGCATCGGCCTGCGCGCGCGCCGCCTGCTGCCCGCGCAGCAGCTCGGCAAGGCGCGCTAGCTCCTTTTCGCCGCCGTCCACGCGGGCGCGCGCCTGCGCGGCGGCCTGACCAGCCTGTTGCAGTGCCTGTTCGTCGGGCATCGCGCCCTCCGCAGCGCCGCGCGCCGCAAGCAGCACCCCGGCCTCCTGCCGCACCTGCTCGCGCTGCTGCGCCAACTCCTCCTGCCGCTGCCGCGCGCGCAGGATCTCGGCTTCACATTCCGTCCGTTGCCGCTCGGCACGGCGCAGCGCCTCCGCCGCCGCCGACGCGCGCACGCGCTGCCCCTCGAGCAGACGTTCCGCCTCGCGCTGCACCGCCGCATCGCGCGCTGCCTCGGCCTGCACGCCCTCCAATTCGGCGCGCAGTTTCTGCCCTTCCACGGTTACCTCGCGCATCTCGCGCGCTACCTTCTCCTCCTCGCGCGTGAAGTGCGCCGCCAAGTCGCCCTCCACGTTGCGGCAAGGCTCGCCCAGAAAGGGACACAGCCCGTCGGCGGCCTGCTCGCGGTGCTGCTTGATGGTCGCCGTCTGCGCGCGCAGGGCGCTCAGCCGCTCGCGCAGCGCCATCAGCGCGGCATCCAGCGTCCGCGCATGCTGTTCCCGCGCGGCACGCTCCGCCTGCGCGGCGGCGCCCGCCTCGGCCTCCCGCTCCATTTGCGCGAGGCGCTGCGCCTCCTGCTCCGCGCTGGCGGTCTGCGCCGCGCACTGCGCCTGCGCCTGCGCCTGCCGCCGCTCGGCATCGGCCTGCGCGCGCGCCTGCTCGGCCTGCGCCGTCTCCAGCTCGGTGGCGCGCTTATCCAGCGCCAGCTGTTTCTGCCACGCCTCGGCGATGCGCGCGTAATTTTCCTCCAGCGCGGCGCAAGCAATGCGCTCGGCTTCCAGCGCCTCGGCGGCGGCGGCACGGGCGGTTTCGGTTTGCTCCAGACCCTCGGCGCGGGTCTCGGCGCGGGTGCGCGCCAACTCGGCCTCGGCGGCGCGCTGCTCCAGCTCGCGCTCTGCGTCGCGCGCGCGCACGCCGCTGCGCTTGTAGGCGTCGACCTCAAACAACGGATCAAAATAGGACTTGCGCGCCGAGGCGGTCGTCAAGAACGGCGCGGTGAAGGTGCCCTGCCGCACGGCCACCAGCTCGGAAAAATGCTTGGGCAGCGTGAGCGCCTCGGTGAGCCCAAGCACCTCGGCCAGCCACGCGCGCAGGTCGGCATCGTCGTGCAGCAACAGCTTCGCGCCGCCCTCGAAATTCTCTTCCAGCTCGAAGGCCTGCCATAAGCCGGAACCGCGCGGCGTGATTTTGCGCTCCACGCGGAATCGCCCGCGCGCGCAGGCGAAGCACACCTCGATGCTGCCCGACTTGGCGCCCCAGCGCAGCAGCTGCTCGTAGGTACCCTCCATCGCGTCGAACAGCGCCAGCCCGATGGCCTCGATCAGCGTGCTCTTGCCCGCGCCGTTGCGCCCGGAGATGAAGTTGACGCCGCGATGCAGCAGCAGCGTGCAATCCTGATAGCTCTTGATATTGACCAGCCGGATTCGCTCAATCCACATCGGCGCTCACCTCCCTTGGCAGCTCCGCGCGGATTTGGCGGGCGAGCCGCAGCGCGCCCTCCGCCCAGTCGGCAATCGGCGCGCCGCTTCGCATCGCCAGCGCCATCTCGGCGATGGCGTCGGCCTGCGCCGCCCACCCGGGCTTAAGCTCCGCCACATATTCGCGCACCACCTGCCGCTCCAGCAGCGCGCGATCCACCGCGCCGCCCTCCCCGGCGCGGCTGAGCAGGTTGAGCGCGTTTTCGATCTCCACGTGCAGCGCGCCGTAGCGCTCGATGAGCAGCTGTTCCACGGCGGATGCGTCGAGCAAGTGCGCCGCGAAGGGTACCTCGCCAGCGAAGGCGACGCGCACCATGCTGCCCGCCGCCGGAGGACGCGCCTCCGCGCAGGCCGAAAGCGCCGACAGCAGCCGCTCCGGCTGATCGCAGTCCTCGGCGCGCACCAGCAACGTGGCTTGGGCGCGCGGCGCGCTGGGTATGTGCTCGGCGCGCGCTTCGCCGTCCGCCAGCGTCACGATGAAGTGCCCCTTGGCCTCGGCGGCCTCCCCGGCATGCACAAATTCCGGCGCGCCCGGCGTGTGCAGCTTGCCCTCGATCTGCCGCGCGTGACCGTGCCCCAGCGCCACGTAATCACAGGCCGCCTCCAGCGCCGCGAAGCCCGCGCGCGATACCCCCGCCATGTCGGCGCCCATCTTGTCCACCGCCGCGTGCAGCAGCACCACCGCGGCCTCGGCGGGCGGCAGCGCGGCCAGCGCCTCGGCGGCCTGATCGATCAAGCTGCGCGTCGCCGCGCCCAGGTAGCCCAGCCCGACGACGCGCACGCCTTGGCACATGGCGACGCAGCCGGTCTGCCCGTCGTATTCCGGCAACAGAAGGCGCCCCTGTGCATCGAAGGCCGGGCGCAGCAGACGGAGCAGCCCCTGCGCGTGCAGGTACTCCATCCACGATTGGCCGTCCACGTAGTAGGCGCGGTCGTGGTTGCCCTCGATGGCCCATACCGGGATTTGTGCGGCGCGCAGGCGCTCGAGCTGCTCCGCCGCTTGGGTCAGCGTGGCGGCGTTGACGTTGCGATGATGAAACAGATCCCCGGCGATCAGCAAAAAATCGACGCGGCGATCCAGCGCATCGGTTACGATGCGCGAGAAGGCCGCGCCGAAATCCTCCCACCGCTGCTGCAAGCGAAACTGCTTGCAGCCCAGATGGAGATCCGCGCAATGCAGAAAGGTGCGGTGCGCCATTTACTTTTTGCCCAGCACGCGCAGCGTCTCGGCCACGGCATGCTCCGAGGTAAACCCAAACTCGGCGAACAGCTTGGCCGCCGGAGCCGACGCGCCGTAGTGGTCGATGCCGATCACCGCGCCGTCGAGCCCCACGTAGCGGTACCAGTTGTCGCTTACGCCAGCCTCCATCGCGACGCGGGCGCGCACCGCGCCCGGCATCACGCGCTCGCGGTAGGCCGCGTCCTGCGCCTCGTAAAGCTCCATGCACGGCATCGAGATCACGCGCGCGTCGACGCCCTGCTCCCGCAGCAACGCCTGCGCCTTGACCATCTGCTCCACCTCGGAGCCAGAGGCCATCAGCAGCGCCTGCGGCACCGCGCCCTTGCAGTCGGAGAGAATGTAGCCGCCGCGCAACGCGTCCTTGCCGCTGCCGTCGTACAGCGGCAGATCCTGCCGCGTGAGCACCAAGCAGGTGGGCAGACCGCCGCTCAGCGCCGTTACCCAACCGGCGACCACCTCGCGGCTGTCGGCCGGGCGGAACACCTGCAGGTCGGGCACGGCGCGCAGCCCGGCGAGGTGCTCGATGGGCTGGTGCGTGGGGCCGTCCTCGCCGACGCCGATGGAATCGTGCGTGAGGATGTAGGTGACCGGCAGCTTCATGATGGCCGACATGCGCATCGCGTTCTTCATGTAGTCGCTGAACACGAAGAAGGTGGCGACGTAGGTGCGCAGCCCACCGTGCGCCGCGATGCCGTTGGCGATAGCGGCCATCGCATGCTCGCGCACGCCGTAGTGCATGTTGGCTCCGGCGCGATCCTCGGCGGAGAAATCGCCCGCGCCCTTCATCACGCTCTTGTTGGAGGGCGAAAGGTCGGCCGAGCCGCCGATCAGGTTGGGTATGTACTTGGTGAGCAGGTTGAGCGCCTCGCCGGAGCTGTTGCGCGTGGCGGCTTTGCCGGGGATGCCCTCAAGGTTCCACAGCACGTCGGTATTCGCCAGATCCACCGGCAGCGCGTCGGCAAACCAGACCGCCCATTCCTTGGCCAACGCCGGATGCGCGGCGGCGTAGCGGTCAAACAACTTCTGCCACGCGCGCTGATCGTTTGCGCCCTTCGCCGCGAAGGCGTCAAAGTGCGCGCGCGCCTCGTGCAGCACCTCGAACTCCCCAGCGGGCATGCCCAGCTTCGCCTTGGCGGCGGCGACGTTTTCCGCGCCCAGCGGTTCGCCGTGCGCGCTGGCCTTGCCCTGCTTGGGCGAACCGAAGCCGATCTCGGTAGGCACGACGATCAGCGTGGGCTTCTTGGTCTCGCGCTTGGCCTCGGCCAGCGCCGCCGCGATCTCACCCACGTCGTTGCCATCTTTCACGCGCAGCACCTGCCAGCCGTAGGCGGCAAAGCGCGCGCCCACATCCTCGCGGAAGGAGATATCTGTGTCGCCCTCGATGGAGATTTCATTGTCATCATAGAGCACAACCAGCTTGCCCATCGCCAGCGTACCAGCCAGAGAGGCTGCCTCGCTGGCGATGCCTTCCATCATGCAGCCGTCGCCGCAGAGCGCGTAGGTCATGTGATCGACGACCGGGAAATCCGGGCGGTTGAACTTGGCGGCCAGATGCGTCTCGGCGATGGCAAAGCCCACGGCGTTGGCGATGCCCTGCCCCAAGGGGCCGGTGGTCACCTCCACTCCGGCGGTGTGGCGGTACTCGGGGTGGCCGGGGGTCTTGCTGCCCCATTGGCGGAACTGCTTTAGGTCGTCCATGCTCAGCCCATAGCCGAACAGGTGCAGCAGCGTATACAGAAGCGCCGAGGCATGACCCGCCGAGAGCACGAACCGGTCGCGATTGCACCACTGGGGATCGGCGGGGTTGTGGCGCATCGTATCGTGCCACAGGGCGTAGGCCATCGCCGCCGCGCCCATCGGCGTGCCGGGGTGGCCGGAATTGGCCTTTTGCACAGTGTCAGCGGCCAGCACGCGGATGGTATTGACGCAGGTTTGATCGATTTTCTGCATAGCCATATGGTTCCTCCTATCGCTTTCGCGTCGTCTATTTTGTATGATCCAGCGGCGCAAGGTCGATGCCCTCGCAGCCGCTCAATGCCCCGCGCAGCCGATCCAGCGCCAGCGCCACGCCGCCGGGCAGGTCGGATTCCGCGTTGACGGCCAGCACCGGATCATGCACCGAAAGGCGCATCATAACCCAAGCGTTTTCAGCGCCGCCCGGCAGATCCAGCAGCACGCGGATGCCCTCGTGGTTATCGGGCGCGATGCGCGCGTCCGTCCATCCCTGTGCCGCCCGCTCCATTTGCGCCAGCGCGTGCTGCCCGGCGGCGGCAAAGTCCGGCGCGGTGATGGAAAGGCGCACCTCGCGCTGCTCCGCCGGTTCGGCCAGATCGGCGATCCAGCCGGACAACGTCCGTCCCTCGGCGCGGCCTCGCATGGCCAAGACCAATAGCCGCGTAACCAGATACATGCCGTCGTCCAGAAAGTAATGCGCGCGCAACGCTGCGTGGCCGCTGGTTTCCATCGCCAGCGGGCAATCGACGCCCTCGCCGCAAAGGCGCATCGCCTCGTCGATCACGTTGCGGTAGCCGCGCTTGAAGCGCAGGTGCTTGCCGCCCTTGGCGGCGATAAATTTCGCCAGCCCGGCGGAGGTCACCGAATCGGTTACGATGGTCGCGCCGGGGCTTTCCTCGAGCACCATCGCGGCGGTCAGCGCGATCAGGCGGTTGCGGTTGATGGCCACGCCGCCCGCATCGACGATGGCGGCGCGGTCGCAATCGGCGTCAAAGATTACGCCGACGTCGGCGCCGCTTTCGCGCACCGCCCGGCAGATCGCTTCCATCGCGACTGAATCCTCGGGGTTGGGGATGTGGTTGGGGAAGCGCCCGTCGGGCTCAAGGAACTGGCTGCCCGCGGTATCCGCGCCCAGTTCCTCCAGCATGCGCGCGTAAAAGCCGCCCGCGCCATTGCCCGCGTCGACGGCGACGCGCAACCCGGCCAGCGGCCGTTCCGCCTCGGTGCGCAAGCCCTCGCGCACCACGCGCTTGAGCATCCCGGCGTAGGTGTCCAGAAACGGCACGCGCTCCGGCGCGTCGCCGCCGTCCGGGGGATCCAGCCGCGCGGCCAGCGCCAGCAGCTCGCTCACGTCCTTGCCGCTCACGCCGCCCTGCGCGGTGAAGAGCTTGAGCCCGTTGCGCGTCCACGGATGGTGGCTGGCGGTAATCATCACCGCGCCTTGGCAGGCTGTCTCGCCCGAGACGGTGGTCATGAACATCGCCGGGGTAGTACACAAGCCGCAATCCAGCGTGCGCGCGCCGCCCGCCGCCGCGCCGGAAAGCGTCGCGGCGGCCAGCGCCTCGCCGCTGACGCGGGAATCCCGCCCCACCGCGATGGTCAGCGCCCGCGCAGGCATGCCGGTGCGCCCCGCCAGCCAGGTGACGAAAGCATAGCCGATCCGGCGCGCGATGTCCTCGGTCAGCGTCACGGCGATACCGGGCGCGGCCACCGCCTCGCCGCGAATATCGCTGCCGCTTTTCAGGTGTGCATAGTCCACGCTGTCCGCTCCCTTCTTACGTTTCTGACTGCTCGTCCAACTGCCTGCCGCGAATCCAATGATAGAGCGGCGCAAGCTTCAAAAAATCCTCGCGCAGCCGCTGCTCGATCCGGGTGGAATAGAGCGCGTCAAAGTCCTGCAGGCCTTGCGTGTTTTCGAAATAGAAACCCTTTTTGATATAGAACGGATGCAGCGCCTCGGGCAGCCCTTCCGGAACCGCCAAGCGCTTGTACGCGTTGCCGTAGAGCGCGAACTGCTCGGGAACGCCGCAGCGCGCCATCACGCTCAGCGCCTCCTGCGGCTTGGCCAGCAGCGCGCGGCGCACGCGATCCATGGTGGCCTTGTGCTCCGCGTAGTAGCCAAACCCCCAGCGCACCGCATCCAGCGACACTTCCATATAAAAGCACATGGCGTCGATGGTGGGCTCGCCGGTGTAGCGCCAAGCCAGCCACATCAGGTCGCGATACGGGTCCTTGTTCTTCGAAAAGCGCGTATCCCGCCGGATGCGCGACACCACGCGGGGCGAGCGCACGTCAAACTGCGGATCGATCTCCAGCAGCGTCGGCCCCAGCGCCTCGGCCAGCTCCTTGAGCGGCTGTTGCACCACGCGCTGGTAGCGCTCGCGGTTTTCCTCGAAGAAGGCTTGGTTATTGTTGAAGCGGATCGACAGAAAAAACTCCATCATCTCCGGCGAAAGCCCGGTGAACATGCGCCATCCTCCTCCCATACCCGTAAATTATAGTATAGCACATCGCCCGAAAACCGCAAGAAAAAACCGCCTTCGCGTTGCATAGTATTGCATTCGCAAAAGCGGCTGTGAGGCCTTGATACCGCGCTTACGCGTCGGCATTGCGCGCGCGGCGGCGGCGGTATACGTCGGTGGTTTCGCCCGGGGTACGGGCTTCGCGCGGCGGGCGCTGCTCGCGCATGCGCGCCAAGTAATCATCGGCGGTCGATCCCGTGCGCTCCGCGTCGCGCGCGGCGCTTCCACGCGCCGGTTTCGGGCGCTCCTCCGGCTCCGGCCGCCCGTACTTCGAGGCCAGATCATGCAGCGACGCGCTGCTCGACAGCGGCGCATTCGCGTCGTGGGCATCGGCATCATAGGCATCGGTATCGTAGGCGCTATACGCCGGGTCGTAGTCGTTATCGAATTCCTCGGTGTCAAAGTCGGCGGCGACGGGACGCTCGCGCGGCGCTGTGCCCCGGCCTGTTCTGGGCTGCGCATGCGCCGGGCGATGTTGGCTGCCATAGTCGCGGCGCGCACCGCGCTGGATGGAATCGACCACGGCTTCCCCGCGCGGCGCGGCGGAGCTCTCGCGGCGACGGCCGAGCAGGATGAATACCAGCACCACTACCAGCGCCAGCAACAGCAACCCGGCCAATCCCCACAGCAGCAGCATACCGGTATTGCCGCCTTGATTCTCCCCGGTTGTGCCAGCGACCACCG
Organism: Eubacteriales bacterium; assembly: GCA_031552825.1. Taxonomy (GTDB): domain Bacteria; phylum Bacillota; class Clostridia; order Christensenellales; family Aristaeellaceae; genus WQXF01. The sequence continues at coordinate 5,939 of JAVBMD010000005.1, read as the reverse complement.
GCTCGTCGGTCGCTTCCGCGAAGGGCGCGTCGGTGGGCTCCGGCGTGGGCGGCGGCGGCGGCTCGGTAGGCATCAAATAGGGAACCTTCACCTCGTTGCCCTCGATCTCCTGCGTGGTGCCCTGCTCATTGACGCCGCTGACGTCGAAGCGGAAGGTGCCGCCCATGCTGACCAGCAGCGCTTTGACGAAGGTCTGCTCCTCACCGGAGGGCAGCGAGGGGATCTTTGCGATGGTGGTCTTGCCGTGCTTGAGCAGCAGATCCTTGCCCTCGGCAACGCCGACGTTCTTCACCGTAACGGCGAATACCACCTCGGACGGTTCCTCGTAAATCTCGGTGCTCTGCGCCTGCGCGATGATCTCGAGCTGCAGCTGCTTGGTCATATCAATGGCCACCAGATGCACCGGGTTGGAGGAGATGCTCAGCTCCTTGCCGGATTCGCTCGCGCCTTCCACGAGAAAGCTGTAATCCGCGGTTTCATTGACGGTTACGGTCTTGGTTTCGGTATGCTTGCCGGTATTGGCCTTGAGCTCGATCCCGGTGGCGATGTCGCCGAGCAGCGGGTCGGAAATCTTTACGTCTTTATAGCTAACATTGCTGTTGTTGGTAATGGTGCAGGTCAGCTCCACCTTCTCGCCGGGCTTGACCTCGCTCTTGTCCTTCGCCTTGAGGTTGACGATCACGCCGCCCTTCTCCAGCTCGATGGTCTTGGAGGGGATGGTGTTCAAGGTCAGCACCTTGTCGCTGCCCTCGTTGCGATAGGTCACCTTTGGCTTGGACTTGATGGACTTGGAACCCATCGTGTACTGGAAGGTTTTTGTCACCTTATCGCCGGCGTCGATGCGGCTGATGTTGATCTTGTCCTTGGTGAGGCTGGTATTGGTGATCTGCACGTTGGTCACGGCATTGCTGCCGGTGTTGGTGATGGTATAGGTCAGCGTGACGGTTTGCCCCTTGCTGGCGGAGCTGGGGGAAATCTTATGTTCCGTGGTCAATTTGGAGGCGGTGGACGCCTTGCCCTTGGAGATCGGGATGCTCAGCGTGCGCGTATATGACTCCGCGGTTGGCACGGAGGTATCGTTTTTGAAAATATTGTACTTGACGTAGAAGTTGAACTTGCCTTTGTCCAAATCTTCCTTGGTCACGTTATAGGTGCCGACGTAGGTCGCCTTCTGGGATTGGCCGATTGAAGTGACGCCCCCCTGAAAGCTGACCGCGTTCTTCGAAGGATCATAGAGCGCCACCGGCACCGAAACATTGCCGTCAGCGATATTGGTCACCACGATGGTTACGGTCACCTTCTGCGGCGAGGAAATGCTTTTGGGCGAGCAACTGCTGCTTACCGTAACCGGATGATAATCATCGCCGAGCACGAGGCTGGGCAGGCCGCAGACCAAGAGTGCAGCGGCCAGACAAAGCGCAATCAAATAGCTCTTTTTCATGCATGGCAGGAACGCTCCCTCGGGATGCGCCCTTCCTCCCTTCTTTTGCGAGCAGCGCTGGGAAATAAAAATAGAAACACAATCATCTTTCGAGCAATGCCTAGTTTTTCACGCTATGATTGTAGTGCATTCGACGGATTTTGTCAAGCAAATCGTAATAGAAGCACGCGTTTTCTGTATTACTTTGTAACAATTGGTTGAAAAAACCGCATTCCGGGGACAGTTCGCGCCCCTGCTTTTATTATTAAGACGCGACAGCGGCCGTTCTCGTTGCATTCATTGTGTGCAATTCTTATACTTTTATACAGCAAAGCGGCACGCCCGTCGGAACAACGTACCGGGCGCACCGCTCTACCCTGCGGAACTAGATTTTCGCGAGGAGCACCCGGAAAGGCACCCGCAGCGCCGGGGGCATCCCCTGCTCGGCGCGCGCGATGAATTTTTCCTTCGCCGCCGCCATTTCCTCTTCAAACGCGCGCAGCGTTTCCGGAGGGGCGTGACCCAGATCCAGGCAATCGGCGGCGTCTGGAAACCGCGCGGCCCACTCGGCCTGCGCGCCGTCTGCGATGCGCAGCGTCAGGCTGCCCTCCCCTAGCTCCGCAAGCCGTTTCGCCTTCGCGCTGAGCACGATCACGGTCGCGCCATCGGCCTGCTCGCCCCGCAACGTCGCCTCGCACGCGATGCGAGCCGTTGGCACGCCGGTGACGGAAACATCGCCCGCCAGCTCGAACGCCTCGCCGGTGCGCCAGTACTTCAATCTGCCGTTCAGCGCCTCTCTTGCGTTGCTGGCGCGAAAAAACGTGCGCCACGAAGCTTGGCCGAGCCACTGCTCAACCGAGCCGCTCATCCGCTCGTAATGCGCCCAAAGCGTCAGTGCGCCCTCGCGCAGCGGCTCGGAGGTCAGGTTCGCGTCGGTGATCCTGCCTTCCTCATCCACCCGCACCTTGCCGTACAGCGGGCGATGCATGCCGCTGATCGTCACGGCCAATTGCCGCTTCAGCTCGCGCATGATCTCCAGCTCCACCTGCTCCAACCCTTCCTCGCCGATCTCGACGCCAGGCAGCGCATCCAAGACCAGCGGGCGCAACTCGCGGCGCACCCACTCGGAAGCCATGATCGATTCAAACACCTTGTTGTTAAAAGCGACAAGATCCCGTCCGCTCAGTTCCAGCGCGTACTGCCGCGCCGCCGTTTGCTGATCCGGCGGGATCGCGGCGGAATCCGCCTCCCGCAACGCCTGCGGATGTTCGCCAAGCCATTCCCCTGCTTTTTCGAGCAGGGTGGCGCGCAACGCTTCCCGCTGCGCTTGCTCCGCCTTTGCCGCTTCGGCATCCTCGCCGCGCAGTGCTGCCTTGGCCACCTCGCGTAGCGGCGCTATCCGCCGCGCCAGCGCGGGATACAGCGCCTCCAGCTCCCCATAGGCGATGCGATACCATCCGCCCGCCGGAAGCAGGTCGCTGGAAAACGCGATCGTTTCCGCAGCGGCCATGATGCGCAGCGTCGCCATTGGCTCCGCTTTATGCCGAAGCGTCATTTCGATCAGCAAGCCACGCCGCGCATCGACACAAAAATCCATCTCGATGCGCAACGCACTGAGATAATTGGCCGCCACCTCGCGCGCGCCCTGCGACACGCCGGGCAGCAAAAATTCCGGCAGCGCCTCGATTTGCGCCGACAGCTCCATCCGTGTCGCATCGTCAGCGCAAGCCGATGCCGACCATATCCCACACAAGAGCAACATCCAGCACAGTATCCGCAGCATCTTTTGTTTCATCGCTTGCACTCCTTCTCGCACGCGCGGCAACGATATAATAAATGGCAGGCGTCCTGCAATAGAACGTCTGCCATTTTCCGTTTGTTCCCAGCGCTTAGAATTTCAGCGCGTTGACCTTGACACCGGGACCCATCGTGGCGGACAGCACCACCGAGCGCAGGTAAACACCCTTGGCGGCGGCGGGCTTGGCCTTTACGATGGCCTCCATCAGCGCGGCGAGGTTCTCTTTGAGCTTTTCCGGCTCAAAGCTCTTCTTGCCGATGGGGCAATGGATGATGGCGGTCTTGTCGACGCGGTATTCGACCTTACCAGCCTTGATGTCCTCGATGGCGCGCGCCACGTCCATCGTGACGGTGCCGCTCTTGGGGTTGGGCATGAGGCCCTTAGGGCCGAGCACGCGACCCAGACGGCCAACGACGCCCATCATGTCCGGCGTGGCGACGACGACGTCGAAGCCGAACCAGTTCTCGCTCTGGATGCGGGTCACCAGCTCTTCCGCGCCGACAAACTCGGCACCGGCGGCTTCGGCTTCCTTGGCCTTGTCGCCCTTGGCGAACACCAGCACGCGCACCGTGCGGCCCGTGCCGTGCGGCAGCACGACGGCGCCGCGAACCTGCTGATCGGCGTGGCGGGGGTCTACGCCCAAGCGCACCGAAATTTCAATGGTCTCGTCAAACTTGGCCTTGGCGGTCTTGAGCACCAGATCGACTGCCTCCTCGGGGTCATACGCCTTCAGCGGCTCGATGAGTTTGGCGCTATCCTGATAATGCTTTCCATGCTTCATGTTTCATTTCCTCCTTGTGGTTCTAGCGGAACAGTCCTCCCACAATGGGTCGGCTTGCATTAATTGTCGGCGACCAGCACGCCCATCGAACGGGCGGTGCCGCGCACCATGCTCATCGCGGATTCGATGCTGGCGGCGTTGAGATCCGGCATCTTTTCGGTAGCGATTTCGCGCAGCTGCGCCTGCGTCAGCGTGGCAACCTTGTCCTTCTGCGGACGGGCGGAACCGCTCTCAATTTTGCAGGCGCGCTTGATGAGCACCGGCACCGGCGGCGTTTTGGTGATGAAGGTAAAAGAGCGATCGGAATAGACGGTAATCACCACGGGGATGATTAGGCCTTCCTGCTTGGCGGTGCGCTCATTGAACTCCTTGCAGAAGCCAGGGATGTTTACGCCATGCTGGCTCAGCGAGGGGCCGATCGGCGGTGCGGGCGTGGCCTTGCCAGCCTTCACCTGCAACTTGACGATACCGGTAATTTTCTTGGCCATGGTTTTCCCTCCTACTGGTTATGTGGTCCTACGGAACGATGTTCCTCCCACCTGGGCGACAAACGAACGCGCGCTCCGCTATCCCTTGCAGGGCGTGCAGGGCGCGCGAGGTTTCCTGCGATGCTACCGCCTGCGGCAGACTACTTCATTTTTTCCACTTGGAAGAATTCGACGTCCACCGGCGTATTCCGGCCGAACATCTCCACCGCCACGCGCAGCTTCTGCTGCACGGTGTCGACGGCCTCGATGACGCCGATAAAGTCCTCCAGCGGGCCGGAAAGGATCTTCACCTGATCGCCGACTTCCAGATCCACCTTGACGGTGGAGCCGCCGGAGAGCATGCGCGTTACCTCTTCCTCGGTAAGCGGAATGGGTTTAGACCCCGGGCCGACAAAGCCGGTAACGCCGCGCGTATTGCGCACGACATACCAAGTTTCGTCTGTCATAATCATTTTGACCAACACGTACCCCGGAAACACCTTGCGCGGAACGATGCGCCGCTTGCCGTTCTTGATTTCGACGACATCTTCCATCGGCACGCGGGTCTCTTGCACGAGATCCATCATGCCGTTGTTCTCCACGGCCTTTTCAAGGTCGGTTTTCACCTTGTTTTCATAGCCGGAATAGGTATGCACCACATACCACCGGGCAACAGTTTCAGCCATATTGCCTCCCGAATGTTTGCACGCCTACCCTTTAGCCGATCAGATTGCGCAACAGCGTGCTGGCGCCCAGATCCAACAGACCGATGACCACCGCCATCAGCACCATAAAGGCGATCACGATGACGGAATAGTTAATCAAGTCCTTGCGGGAAGGCCAAGTGACCTTCTTCAGCTCGGCAATCATGTTCTTAAACGAAAGGATAAATACGCGGTTGAGCCACGCGCCGACCTTCGAAAAGAACGAGGGTTTCTTCTGCGATTTTTTCTCCGACATTTCGCTCACATCCTCCGCCTTGCTCACATAGCAAAACCGCCGCCGCTATCGGCGATTAGCGAGTTTCCTTGTGGCTGGTGTGCTTCTTGCAGAAGCGGCAGTACTTGCTCATCTCAATACGATCCGGATCGTTCTTCTTGTTTTTCATAGTGTTATAATTCCGCTGCTTGCAATCGGCGCAGGCTAACGTGATCTTCACGCGCACACAGGACACCCCCTATCGGACAAAATAAGATAAAACGAAATCCCTCTTCAGGGAAAACACGCCTGTACACTCTATCACAAACCGATTGCGGTGTCAACACTGTGCAGGCTATTTGGGAAGAAAAACGAGGGAACCCGCCTGGGGTCCCCCCGCGAAAGCTTTCGGAATTACTTCTTGGGATCCTCGAGCACCTTGGTGACGACGCCGGAGCCGACCGTGCGGCCGCCCTCGCGGATGGCGAAGCGCAGCTTCTCCTCGATGGCGATCGGGGTAATCAGCGTGCATTCCATCTGCACGTTGTCGCCCGG
>JAVBMD010000035.1:0-59432 GCA_031552825.1 Eubacteriales bacterium | reverse complement strand
GTGCGGACACATTGAGAAGGCCCAGATCCCTGATGGCCCGCCAGGAAGCGCGCGCCGCCAAGCTGTTTCTGATCCCCGCATTTTTGGGGCTCACGTTCATCACATACCTGCCGCTGCTGGCGGTGTTTGCGCTGTCGCTGTTCAAGTGGACGGCGATCATGCCCAGGCCCCTCTTTGTGGGCTTTGACAACTACGCGCGCCTGTTCACCAAGGACATATTCTTTTGGACCAGCGCCCAGGTCACCGTGCAGTACGCGTTTCTGTCGGTGTGCCTGAGCATGGTGTGGTCGCTCTCCATCGCCATGCTGCTCAATCGGAAAATCCCAGCGCGCGGGTTCTTCCGCGCGGTGTTTTATGTGCCCTACATCATCCCCGCCATTGCCGTGTATACCAGTTTTGCGCTGCTATACAATCCGGATTTCGGCGTCTTCAACGCGCTGTTGGCCAGCCAGGGACTGACGAAGATTGGTTTCCTATCGGATTCGCGGTATATCATCCCCTCGCTGGCGTTTATCGCGGTATGGGCCAGCGGCAACCTGATCGTCATTTTCCTTGCGGGGTTGGGCAATGTACCCCGCGTGTATCATGAAGCGGCGGAAATCGATGGCGCCTCCACGTGGCAGCGCCTTTGGCATATTACCATACCCTGTATGACCCCCATCATTTTCTACAACCTGCTGATGAGCTTGGTCGCTAATATGCAGGTGGTGGTGCCCTCACTGATGTACGCGGGCAGCAACCGCACCACCTATCCGGAATATACGTTCATGTCCTTCCTGATGTACCGCACCGGCTTTATCAATAATGATCTAAGCTATGCCAGTACCATCTCCTTTATCTTCTTTTGCATCATCGGCGTATTCACGCTGGTGCTGTTCGCCACCTCCAAGTCGTGGCTGTTCTATGAAGGGGGGGACAAGTGATGCGCGGCAGTAGCATGCAAAGCAAAAAGAAGCGGGAGCGCATCGCCGATTGGGTGGCGCTGGCGTTTATCGTTCTATTCGCGCTGATCGCGATGTTCCCGCTATGGTGGATCTTCCGCTCTTCGCTGATGACCAATCCGGAGATCGGCTCGCTGAACCTGCTGCCCAGCCGCTGGCTCTTCGTGAACTACGCCGAAGCGCTGCAGGTGTTCACCTTCTTCCGATACTTCGCCAACACGATGACCATTGTGGTGCCTTGCGTGGTATTCGGTACGATCACGGCGGTGATGTGCGGCTACTCCTTCGCTAGGTTGTACTTTAAGGGGCGTTCGTTCGTGTTCGGGCTGTGCATTGCCTCGCTGCTATTGCCGCCGATGGTGACGCTCATCCCGCTGTACATCGTCTGGATCCGCTTTCTGGGGTTGGGGGAAACCTATTGGCCGATGATCCTGCCGTATGTGACCGGCGGCGGCGCCTTCAACATCTTCCTGATCCGGCAGTTCATCATGTCGGTGCCGCGGGAGTTGGATGAGGCCGCCAAGATCGACGGTGCGGGTCGTATCCGCACGCTGCTACAGATTCTGGTGCCCTCTATCAAGCCTGCCATTATCGTGGTCGCGCTGTTTATTTTCATCGGCATCTGGAACGACGTGCTGCAACAAACGGTGTATATTGCCGCGCCCGATATGTATACCATCGCGCTGGGGCTGAAGAAGTTCACCGGCTCTTACGGCACGGATTGGAAGCTGGCCATGGCCTCCACCTGTATGTCGATCCTGCCCGGTATCTTGATTTACTTGGTTTGCCAGAAGTATTTTGTCGAGGGCATCGTCATGACTGGCATGAAGAATTGACGGCGCGATACGCAGCCGAGATCAGCGGATAGGGAGCGTGCAGCGAGGATGAAAGCCACCATGGTGCTGGATCGTGCGTTTGTGATCGGGGAAATCGATCCGCGGCTTTACGGCTCCTTTATCGAGCATCTGGGGCGCGCGGTATATGGCGGCATTTATGAACCCGGGCATCCCTCCGCCGACGCGCTCGGCTTTCGCAGCGATGTGCTAGAGATGGTTCGGCGGCTCAACTTGCCCATCGTCCGCTATCCCGGCGGAAATTTTGTATCGGGCTTTAATTGGGAGGATTCGGTGGGGCCGCGCGAGGCAAGACCGCGGCGGCTGGATTTGGCATGGTTCACCACCGAGAGCAACGAGGTAGGGCTGCACGAGTTTGTCGACTGGTGCCGCGCGGCAGGTACGCAGCCGATGTACGCGGTCAATCTGGGAACACGAGGCGTCGACGCCGCGCGGAACGTCGTGGAGTACGCCAACCACCCCGGCGGCAGCTATTGGTCGGATCTGCGCAAGCAAAACGGCGCGCACGAGCCGTTTGGCATCAAGCTATGGTGCTTGGGCAACGAGATGGACGGCCCATGGCAAATCGGGCAAAAGACCGCCACCGAATACGGACGCTTGGCCAACGAGGCCGCCAAGGCGATGAAGTGGGTGGATCCCGCCATCGAACTGGTGGCTTGTGGCAGTTCGCACAGCGATATGCCCACCTTCGGGGCGTGGGAGATGCAGATGCTGGAGGAGTGCTACGACAACGTGGACTACGTGTCGCTGCACCGTTATTATGCCAACCCGACGGGGGATACGCGCGATTTTTTGGCGCGTTCAATGGATATGGATGGCTTCATCCGCACCGTGACGGCGATCTGCGACGCCATCGGCGGCAAGAAGCGCTCCAAGAAAAAGCTCTATCTCTCCTTCGATGAATGGAATGTTTGGTACCACAGCTTGGGGCAGGATCAGGAGGTATGGAAGCGCGACAAGTGGAACCGCGCCCTGCCGCTGCTGGAGGATGTGTACAACTTTGAGGATGCGCTGCTGGTAGGCTCCATGCTGATTACGCTGCTGCGCAATGTGGACCGGGTCAAGATCGCCTGCCTTGCGCAGCTGGTCAACGTGATCGCTCCCATCATGACGCAAAGCGGCGGCGGTGTGTGGGCGCAGACCATCTATTGGCCGCTGCTGCACGCGTCGCAATATGGGCGCGGTATCTCGCTGCGCGCTATCATAGATTCGCCGGTTTACGCTTGCAAGGATTACGATGCCGTGCCGGAGCTGGATGCAACGGCGACCTTGGCCGAGGATGGCGCGGTGACGATTTTTGCCGTCAACCGCAGCCTGACCGAACCCATCGAGCTGGAGGCTGATCTTCGGGACTTTGCCGGGCTTGCGCGGGTGGAGCATACCGTCCTGCATCATGACCGCGTGGATGCCGTCAATACCGCGGCTGAACCGGATACCGTGCGCCCCGCTCCGGGCAAGGGTGGTGTGCTGGCGGGCGGCAAGCTGCGCGTCGTGCTGCCGCCGCTGAGCTGGAACGTGGTGCGGGCGCTGCGGTAGCGAGCGGCGAGCAGTTTTTCTGATTGACCGATAAGGCCCGATGATGTTAGAATGAGCTAAAGAATCGAATTGTATTGAAAAATAACTCGCAAACAAGGATGGGATAAGCATGAGGAAACTCATACTTGCGCTTGCTGTGGCGATCGTGATGGCGCTAGCAGGCAGCGCGCTTGCGGCGGAGCGCCAAACGCTGCTGATCGCGGCGGCGGCCAGCCTCGAGCACGCGCTCTCGGAGCGGCTGATCCCGATGTTCGAGGCCGCTCACCCCGGCATCCGTGTGGAAGGCACCTACGACAGTTCCGGCAAGTTGCAAACGCAGATCGAGGAAGGACTGGAGGCCGACCTATTCCTGTCGGCGGCCGCGAAGCAGATGAACGCGCTTAAGGATGCCGGGTTGGTGAACGAGGGCAGCATCGCGCCGCTGCTCGAGAACCGCATCGTGCTGATCGCGCCTGCCGATTCTGCCACGGCCATCGACAGCTTCGCGCGCATCGCCGAGGCGGAAATCATCGCGCTGGGCGATCCGGAGAGCGTGCCCGCAGGGCAGTACGCCAAGGAAGCGCTGACCAACCTGTGCGTGTGGGAAGCCGCTTCCGCCAAGGCTAGCCTAGGCACCAACGTCACCGAGGTGCTGAGTTGGGTGGCTGAGGGCAGCGCAGATGTGGGCATCGTGTACGCCACCGACGCCGCCTCCACCGACAAGGTCAAGGTGCTGTGCGAAGCGCCCGAGGGGAGTTTGTCGCAGCGGGTGATCTATCCGGTAGGCATCGTGACCGCCTCACAAAAGCAGGAGGCCGCGCAGGCGTTCCTCGACTTCCTCAAATCTGAAGAGGCGCTGGCCGTGTTCGAGGCTTACGGCTTCAGCCGCGCTCTGTAAGCCGATGGAACTTTCGCCGATCCTGATCTCGCTCAAAACCGCCGTAGCGGCCATCGCCCTGACGTTTGTGCTGGGGCTGCTGGCCGCAAAGGGCGTCGGCTCGCTGCGCAGCACACGTCTCCGCGCGCTGCTTGATGGGCTTTGCGCGCTGCCGTTGGTGTTGCCGCCGACGGTAGCGGGCTTTTTTCTGCTGTATCTGCTGGGCGTCAAGCGCCCCATCGGCCGGTTTCTGTTGGAGCAGTTCGGCGCGAAGATTGCCTTCTCTTGGGGCGCGACGGTGATCGCGGCCTTCGTGATCAGCTTCCCGCTGATGTATCGCTCGGCGCGCGCCGCGCTGGCGCAGGTCGATCCACTGCTCGCCGACGCCGCGCGTACGCTGGGCAGGCATGAGGCGTTCATCTTCCTGCGGGTGGAGTTGCCCGCCGCGCTGCCCGGCGTGATGGCGGGCGCGGTGCTGGCCTTCGCGCGCGGGCTAGGCGAGTTCGGTGCCACGGCGATGATCGCCGGAAACATCCTCGGCAAGACGCGCACGCTGCCGCTGGCCATCTACTCCGAGGTTGCTGCTGGGAATTTCCAAGGCGCGCAAGGATATGTGCTCATCCTGCTGAGCCTGTCGTTGTTGGCGGTGCTGGGGTTGGGCGCGCTGGAGCGGACGGGAAAAACCGGCGGAAGGAGGCGGCGAGATGCGTGAGAAGTGCTGGCGGCCGCTTGTCAAGCTGCAGATCGCTAGGAACGCAAAGTTTATCGGCCCCGGCTGCTGCGAACTGCTGGAGCGCATCGCCCGGCACGGCTCGGTACGCTTGGCCAGCGAAGCCATGGCGCTGAGCTACAGCAAGGCCTGGTGCATCCTCAACACGCTGGAGGCCGAGGCGGGGTTCCCGGTGCTCGCGCGCAGGCAGGGCGGCAAGAGCGGCGGCGAAACCACGCTCACGCCGGAGGGCGAACGGCTGCTGGCGCGCTTCGCGGCCTACGAGCGGGAGTGCAAGGCGGCGATGGAGGAAATCTTTCACCGGCATTTTGCCGAGGAAGCGGGGGATTCGAAGTGAAATTGGTCAATACGCGGGACGCGGTGGGGCACGTGCTTTGCCACGATATCACCCGCATCGTGCCGGGGGAGTTTAAGGGCGCAGCGTTCCGCAAGGGGCATGTCGTCCGGGAGCAGGACATTGAGGCGCTGCTCGACCTAGGCAAGGAGCACCTCTACGTGTGGGAAAAGCAGCCCGGCATGCTGCACGAGGACGAGGCCGCCGATGTGCTGCGCCGGATTTGCCAAAGCGAGGGCATGCGCGCCACCGAGCCGGTGGAGGGCAAAATCGAGCTGATTGCCGAGGCCGACGGGCTGCTGGAGATCGATATCGAGGGCCTGCGGCGCGTCAACAGCCTCGGAAACATGATGATCGCCACACGCCTGAGCGGCACGCCGGTCAAGGCTGGCGACAAGCTGGCGGGCATGCGCGTGATCCCGCTGGTTATTGAGGCCGCGAGGATGGAGGAGGCGCGCGCGGTCGCCGGGGATGCGCCGCTGCTGCGCCTGCACCGGTACGGCGCGCGCAAGGTCGGCGTCGTCAACACCGGCAGCGAGGTCGCCACCGGGCGCATCGAGGACAGATTTACCCCCGTGCTGATCCGAAAGATGCAAGAATATGGAAGCGAGGTGTGCTGGCACGAGGCGTTGGGCGACGAGCCCGCCTGCATTACCGAGGGCATCCTGCACATGATCGACGCGGGTGCGCAGATGGTGCTGTGTACCGGCGGCATGAGCGTCGACCCAGACGACAAAACGCCGCTTGCCATCAAAAATACCGGCGCGGACATCGTCAGCTACGGCGCGCCGGTGCTGCCGGGCGCGATGTTTCTGCTGGCTTACTTGGGCGGCGTACCCATCGTCGGCCTGCCGGGTTGCGTGATGTACGCCGGGCGTACCGTCTTCGATCTGGTGCTGCCGCGCCTGATGGCCGGGCTGCCGGTGACGCGCGATCGCTTGGCGGCGCTGGGGCACGGTGGGCTGTGCCTGCATTGCGAGCCCTGCATCTTCCCCAACTGCGGATTCGGAAGGGGCGTGTGAGCCGTGGAAGGATTTACGCATCTGGATGCGCGCGGACAGGCCGCCATGGTGGACGTTGGCGGCAAGGACTGCACCCATCGCGTGGCCGTGGCTGCCGGGCGCATCCTGCTGAGCGAAGCCTGCTACCGCGCGCTGCGGGAGGGCACGGTGCCCAAGGGCGATGTGCTCAGCGTCGCCCGCGTGGCTGGGATTATGGCCGCCAAGAAAACTGGGGAGCTGATCCCGCTGTGCCACCCGCTGGCGCTCACCCGGGTGGGCATCGAATTTGCGTGGTTGGAGGCAGAGCGCGCGCTGGAGGCGGTCTGTACCGCCGAATGCACTGGACAGACCGGCGTCGAAATGGAGGCGCTGACCGGGGCGGGTACGGCGCTGCTCACGGTCTACGATATGTGCAAGGCGCTGGATAAGGGCATGACCATCACCGACCTGCGGCTGCTGGAGAAGCGCGGCGGCAAGAGCGGCGATTACCGCCGCGAGGCCAACCATGCGTGACGGGCTGGGGCGGGGGATCGACTACCTGCGCGTGTCGCTGACCGATCGCTGCAACCTGCGCTGCCGCTACTGCATGCCCGAGGATCTGCCCAGCGTGCCGCACGAGCGCATTTTGCGCTATGAGGAGATCCTGCGCCTGTGCGGCATCGCGACGGAGTTGGGCATCACGCGCTTTCGCGTCACCGGCGGCGAGCCGCTGGTGCGGCGCGGCGCGGCGGAATTTCTGGCGGTGCTGCGGCAGGTGCCCGGCGTACAGACGCTGGCGATGACCACCAACGGCGTGCTGTTGGCCGAGCGCATGGCGGCGCTCGCTGATGCGCGGCTGGATGCCGTCAACATCAGCTTGGACACGCTGCGGCCGGAGCGCTATCGTGCCATGACCGGCCTGGACGGGCTTGCGGCGGTACGGGCGGGCATCGACGCGGCGCTGACGGCGGGGCTGCGGGTGAAGCTCAACTGCGTGCTGATCCGCGGCGTCAACGAGGACGAGCTGCTGCCGCTGGCGGCGCTGGCCGAAGAACAACCGATGGATGTGCGGTTCATCGAGCTGATGCCGATGGGCGCGGCGGCAGGGCTGCGGGGCGTACCCGGCGGCGAGGCGCTGGCGGCGCTGCGCGGCGCGTATCCGGATCTTGCCCCGGCGCTGGAGGCGGGCGAGGGCGGCCCCGCGCGATACTGGCGCAGTACGCGGCTGAGGGGGCGCATCGGCTTCATCGATGCCATCAGCGGGCACTTCTGCGGCGGCTGTAATCGCGTCCGACTGAGCAGCGAAGGGTTTTTGAAGTTATGTCTATATCACGATAAAGGCGCAGACCTGCGCGCGCTGCTGCGCGGCGGCGCAGACGACGCCGAAATTCGCGCCGCCATGGCGCTGGCCATTCTAAACAAACCGGCAGGGCATCGCTTCGGCTCGGAGGCCGATGCGAACCTAGGCGGACTATCCGGCATCGGGGGGTGAGCAGAGTGAACGAGGGCATCATACGCGCCATCTGCGTCAGCGAGCGGCGCGGCACCGAAAAACGCGCGGTGGACAGCGCGAAGCTCCGTGCCGATTGGGGCATCGAGGGCGACGCGCACGCCGGGGACTGGCATCGGCAGGTCAGCCTGCTGGGCGTGGAAAAGGTGGAGGCATTCAACGCGTTGGGCGCGGAGGTCGCGCCCGGCGCGTTCGGGGAAAACCTGCTGGTGTCGGGCATCGACTTTCGCGCGCTGCCGGTGGGCACGCGCTTCGTGGTGGGCGATGCCCTGCTGGAACTGGCGCAGGTCGGCAAGGAATGCCACACCCGTTGCCAGATCTATGCGCGCATGGGCGATTGCATCATGCCGCGCGAGGGCGTATTCGCGCGCGTGCTGCGCGACGGGTCGCTGCGTGTCGGCGACGCGATGCAAGTGCTGCCCGGCGAGCAGGCCGTGCGCGCGGCAGTGATTACGGTCAGCGACCGCTGCGCGCGCGGCGAGCGGGAGGATCATAGCGGCCCGACGGCGGCGGCGCTGCTGGTCGGGGCGGGGTACAGGGTGGAGGCGCAACTGCTGATCCCTGACGAGCGGGAGCAAATCGAGGCGGCGTTGATCGACCTGGTCGACCGGCGGCAGATTCGGCTGGTGATTACCAGCGGCGGCACCGGCCTTGCGCCGCGCGACGTGACGCCGGAGGCAACGCTGGCGGTGGCACATCGCGTCGCACCCGGCATCGCCGAGGCGATCCGCGCGCACTCGATGACCCTCACGCCGCGCGCCATGTTGTCCCGGGGTGCGGCGGTGTTGCGCGGCAACGCGCTGATTCTCAACCTGCCCGGCAGCCCCAAGGCGGTGAACGAAAGCCTGACCTTCGTGCTACCACAGCTCGTCCACGCGCTGGAGATTCTTTCCGGCAAGGGCGATGCGTGAGCGGCACGGTTTCAGCGCTGCTGGGGCTGCGCTCCGGCGAGCGCGTGGCGGTGATCGGCGCGGGCGGAAAATCAGCGCTGATTGATCGGCTGGCCGGAGAGAACGCGGAGCGGGGCGTGCTGATCGCGCCGACCACGCGCATCGCGCTGGCGCAGGTGCGGGAACGCCCCGGCGTGCGGCACCTCGGCGTCCCGCAGGGCGAAAAGCTGCTGGCCGCGCCGTTGGCGGAGATCGAAGCGGCGGCGCACGGCGCGGCGCTCACGCTGATGGAGGCAGACGGCAGCAAGGGCTTGCCGCTCAAGGGCTGGGATACGCACGAGCCGGTAGTGCCCAGCTTTGCGACGCTGACGGTGGGCGTGGTGTCGGCGCGGGCGTTGGGGCTGGCGGCCGAGGAAGCCAATGTGCACCGCCTGCCGCTTTTTCTCGCGCAGAGCGGGCTATCATGCTGCGATCCGGTGGACGCGGCGGCGCTGGCACGGATGATTTCGCGGTGCATGGAGGCCTGCGCGGCGGGGCGCAAGGCGATTCTGATCAATCAGGCCGAGGATGCGGTCGGCATCGAGGCGGCGAACGCCATCGCGAGGATATTGCGTGCGTCGTTCAGCGGCGCGGTGCTGATTGGTTCGATGAAGGAGGGCACGGCATGGAGCGGGCGCTGATCGTGGTGCGCGGCGGCGGGGACATCGCCACCGGGATCATTCAGAAGCTGCATCGGGCGGGCTTGCGCGTGCTGGTGCTTGAAACCGAAGCGCCCATGGCCATCCGCCGCACGGTATCGCTGTGCGAGGCCGCAAGGCTGGGCGTGATGCGGGTGGAGGATGTTATCGCGCGGCGGATTGCGGATGAAGCGGGCATGCTGGCCTGCTACGCAGCGGGGGAGGTGCCGCTGGCGGTGGATCCGGCAGGGGAATGGATTGTGCGGCTGCGCCCGGCCTGCGTGGTCGATGCCATCCTCGCCAAGCGCAACTTGGGCACGCGGCTGGACATGTCGCCGATCGTGATTGGCGTCGGCCCGGGCTTTTGCGCCGGGGAGGATGTACATGCCGTGGTCGAGACCATGCGCGGGCACGATCTGGGTCGGCTGATCCTGCACGGCGGCGCGCAGCCCAACACCGGCATCCCCGGCGAGCTGGGTGGGCGCGGCGCCGAGCGCGTGCTCCATGCGCCCTGCGACGGTATGGTGCGGCACGTGCGGCAGATCGGCGATGTGGTGCGCGCGGGGGAGTCGCTGCTGCATGTGGGCGAGGCGGTTTGCGCCGCGCCCTTCGACGGGCTGCTGCGTGGGCTGATCGCCGAGATGCCGGTGCGCAAGGGAACCAAGATCGCCGACGTCGATCCGCGCACCGATGTGGATTGGCGTACGATCTCCGACAAGGCGCGGTGCATCGGCGGAGCGGTGCTGGAGGCGTATCTTTATCTTTCCAGCGGAGGGATATGCCCATGAAAGAATTATTCGAAAAACTCCTTTCACGGCTGGAAGCAGGCCAAAGTGCCGTACTAGTGCGCGTCGTAGCCTCCAGCGGCAGCGCGCCGCGCGGCACGGGCGCCAGCATGCTGGCCGACGCGGGCGGCTATGTCTGCGGCACGGTGGGCGGCGGTACGGTGGAACACAGGGCGCTGGCGCAGGCCGCTGAGGTGCTGGCGCAGGGCGGGCACAGGGTGCGCGACTACG
Source organism: Eubacteriales bacterium (assembly GCA_031552825.1). Lineage (GTDB taxonomy): Bacteria > Bacillota > Clostridia > Christensenellales > Aristaeellaceae > WQXF01. The sequence continues at coordinate 49,108 of JAVBMD010000035.1, read as the reverse complement.
CGCTACGCAACCGCGAGGCCGCCGATCTGGGCATGGTGTGCGGCGGCGATATGCGGCTGTTGTTTCAGCGCCTCGGTGTGGCGCAGGCGGCGCTGTGCCGCGAGGCGCTGGAAAAGATCGCCGACGATGAGGCAGCGTATCTGCTGACCGACCTTGCCTCCGGGCGGATGTGGCTCGCCGCCGGGCAGCCGGAGGGGACGGACTGTTTTGCGCAACGGCTGACCGAGGCGGGGCGCACCTATATATTTGGCGCGGGGCATGTGGCGCTGGCGCTGGTGCCGGTGCTGGCACGGCTCGGCTTTCGTGCGGTGGTGCTCGATGATCGCCCCGACTTCGCCGACCCGGCGCGCTTCCCCGAGGCCTTCGCGGTACGGGTGGCCGACTTTGCGCGGCTGAACGACCTCCCGATCGGCGCGCGGGATGATGTGGTCATCATGACGCGCGGGCATCAGCACGATCAGGAAGTGCTTTCGCAAATGCTGCGCACGCCTGCGCGCTACATCGGCATGATGGGCAGCAAGGCCAAGCGCGCCTTCGTGTATGCCAGCCTGCGCGAGCAGGGATTTTCCGAGGCCGACATCGCGCGGGTACACTCGCCGGTCGGGTTGCCCATCGGCGCGCAGACGCCGGAGGAGATCGCCGTCAGCATCGCGGCGGAATTGATACAGGTGCGCGCCGGACGAAGCGACCGCGCTTAGGTCGCTCCAGGCCGCCGAAAAAGGCTCGTCTGCGGGCTTGCCGCATCGGCCGCCTTGTCGGAGTACGGGTATACGCCTCCTGCGGACAGCCTCACGGCGCCCCGACATCTGAACCTTTTGGACGGCCAGACTTTGTTGATGGTCTGAAGTGCCCCCGCATTCGGGTCGCTTTTTTACATATTTAATATGAAACCGATCCCATAAATGCCTTTGCATTCTCCAGGCGGAGTATTATAAAATATCTCCTGTCTTCTATAAAAATTACGAGAAAAAACCGATTATGAAGAAAATAATTAACAAAAAATATAATGGAAAAATGTTGACAAAGAAGGAAAATGAAGTTAGTATAAAGGCGAATAAGGAACCGCTCCCACAAACAGAAGGAGACCCGATGCATGAAGACAGTCACCATTTTCGATATCGCGCAGGAAGCGGGGGTTGGGAAATCCACAGTTTCCAGGGTGATTAACGGCACCGGGTATGTCGCAACGGAAACCGTCGACCGCGTCAAGCGCGTGATGGAGCGCTACAACTATCACCCCTCCGCAGTGGCGCGCAACCTCTCCAAGCAGGAGAGCGACACCATCGGTCTGATCCTCCCAGAGGTCAACAACCCTTTCTTTGCCGATATTCTCAAGGGCGTTTCGCAGATGGTGGATAAATGCGGCTATACGCTCATCCTCTGTGGATCGGATAATGACACGGAGAAGGATTTTCGCGCGCTGCGAGCCATGCACAGCCAGCGCGTGAAGGGGCTGATCTACGTTCCGGCCTGCGATTATGCGGAGGAAGAAACCTTCCGGCAGATGGAAGGTTTGCTCTGTCAGCTTGGTTGCCCGGTGGTGCTGCTGGATCGCCCGATTCCCAAGCTGAACTACGATTGCGTGCTGACCGATAATTTCAGCGGCGCATACGCTGCCACCGAGGAGCTCATTCGCGCCGGGCATACCGAAATTGGCGTGGTAGCGGGTAACATGGAGCTGTTCATCGGGCGCGAACGATATGAAGGATATTGCAAGGCGATGGAACAGAACGGGCTGAAGGTGCATCCGGAGCACATCATCTACGGCCAGTTCGATAAGCAGATCACTTACGAAAAGGTAAAAACGCTGATCCAGAGCGGCCGGATGCCCACCGCGTTCTTTGTCAGCAACAACCTCAGCGAGGTCGGGTTTCTGACGGCGGTGCATGAGATGGGGCTGCGCATACCTGAGGATGTCGCCTTTGTCAGCTTTGATAGCATTCCCGGGCAGGACGTATTCAACATGCCCTACAGCTGTCTGGAGCGCGAGGTGCTTCGGTTGGGGGAACAGGCCGCGCAGCTGCTCTTTCGCCGCTTTGACGCGCCGGATCGTCCGCTGGAGAAGATCGTGATCCTTCCGCACGTGTGCCTGCGCGGCTCGGAGCGATTGGTTGCCGGGCGTTGAGCGGGGTGTGCGTTCAGCAGATTATATTGCGCGGGTGCCGCGCCATATAAAAACAAAGAATGGGAAGGGAGAAACATCATGAAAAAGACCTCGAAGTTCGTAGCCCTGTTCCTGGCCGCCTGCCTCCTGCTGGGATGCACCACGGCGCTGGCCGCCGAGCCGCTGACCGTCGCCGTCAGCATGCGCTCCACCGCCAGCGAGTATCACATGCAGTATGTCGCGGGCGCGCAAGCCTTTGTCGACTCGCTGCCCGTCGGCACCGCGGAGGTGCAGATCCTCGCCTGCGAGGGGAATGACGACAAGCAGATCAACGACATCAATGCCGTCATCGCCGCCAAGGGCGACAACATGATCCTGTTCGTCGATCCCAACAACGCCCCCAACATCACCGCCATCGCCGAAGCCTGCGAAGAGGCCGGCGTCTACTGGACCTCTGCCTGGAACACGCCGGAAGGCATCTACCCGCCCAGCTACAAGTACTGGGTCAGCCACCAGGCATGCGACGCCGTAAAGCAGGGCTACGACATCGCCGTGACCATGTTTAACGCGCTGCCCACCCCGGGCAAGGGGAAGATCTGCGTCATGGAAGGCATGTTGGCCAACAGCGCCAACACCTTCCGTATGGAAGGCCTGAAGAAGGCGCTGGCTGAGTATCCCGACATCGAAGTGCTAGACGATCAGGCCGGCGATTGGGCCACGGCCAAGGGTCTGTCCATCACCGAAAACTGGCTCGCCAAGTTTGACCAGATCGACGGCATCTGGTGTGCATGCGACGACATGGCTGTCGGCGTCGTGCAGGCGCTCAAGGCCAAGGGGCTCAACGGCAAAACGCTGGTGACCGGCGTGGACGGCACCTCCGCCGCCATCGAGATGGTGGAGACCGGCGATCTGATCTGCACCATCGCCAACAACGGCTGGCTGCAAGGCGGCTACGGCACTGCGTACGCCTACGCGGCCAAGACCGGTGTGATCGACACCGCTACCATGACCCCCGAGCAGCGCATGTTCTACACCAACGGCTACCTGGTCACCAAGGACACCCTCGCCGATTATAAGAAGAACTTCGTCGAGAGCGTTCCGGTGTACGATTATGCCGATCTGGCCTTCCCCATCGCTAAGGGCATGGATCTGGTGAAGTAATGTCTGTGGCCGCAAGGCTTGCCTAGCGAAACCCGCCGACGCTCCGCGCGGTGCCGGAGCGTCGGCGGGTTTCTTGGCTTATCAACCGACAAGGGGGCAATCAATATGGAATCGCAAGCGCATGCTTCGCGCATTCGCCTGGAGTTTGCAGAGGAAATGAAGAAACAGAGCCAGCGCGAGCGGTTCGTTTCCTGGGCGCCGATCGGCATTCTGGTGGTGCTCATCCTTCTGTTTTCCGTCATCGCACAGGGCTTCTTCTCACTGAAGAACCTACAAAATCTGCTCTATCAGGTTTCCATTCCGCTGGTGATGGCCATGGGCATCACCTTCATGATCCTCATGGGCAGCACCGATCTTTCGGCGGAGGGGTTGGGCGGATTTGTCGGATCGACGGTCGCGCTGATGGTGCTCAATTCCAAGAACACGATGGATCTCGGATTCCTCGCTCTGTTGATCGCCATGGCTTCCAGCGTGCTGGTGTCCTCAATCTCCGGCCTGATTCACATCAAGGGCAAGCTGCCTTCCTTTATGGTGTCCTACGCGATCAGTAGCATCATGGTGGGCTTCGCCGTGCTTGCGTACAGGGGTGAACCGGCGCTGATCCGCGATCCGATCTTTACAACGCTTTCGCGGGGTTCCTTTCTGGGCATTCCGTATTTGACTTATATCGCGGCGACGGTTTTTGCCGTCTCCTACGTCTTCCAAACGCGCACGCGCTTTGGCAGCTATGTCATGGCCATCGGCGATAACGAGGGCATCGCCCGGAACGTGGGCATCAATATCGACCGCACGAAGTTCAAGGTGTTCCTGTGGCTGGGCGTTTGCATCGGCATCGTCGGCCTGATGGGCGCGGTGCGCATCGGGCGCGGCGAGGTGGGCATCGGCCGCGACGTGGTTTTTCCGGCGATCACCGCGGTGGTCGTGGGCGGCACTAGTCTGTCTGGCGGCAGGGGCGGCGTCGTCAATTCGCTGATCGGCACGCTGATTGTTACCATCATCAACAACGCGCTGGTGCTGCTGGGTGTGAGCCCCTACGTGCAGCAGGCGGTGCAGGGCATCATCATCATCATCGCGGTGGTCGTTTCCGTCCCGCACGGCAAAAATCTAATCGTGAAGTGAGGAGAGAGCGAGATGGAACGCAAGCTACTGATGTCGATCCGGAACATAACCAAGCAATATCCCGGCACGCTGGCGCTGGACAACGTGAGTCTGGACATCTACGCGGGCGAGGTGCTAGGGCTGATCGGAGAGAACGGCGCGGGCAAGTCCACGCTCATGAAGATCATGATGGGCGCGGAGTTTGCCACCAGCGGCGAAATGCGTATGCACGGGGAGAAGTATGCGCCCCACACGCCCATCGAGGCGAACCGGCTGGGCGTCGGCATGGTGTTTCAGGAGCAATCTTTGATTTTGAACTTATCGGTTGCGCAGAACCTCTACATCGGGCGCGAGAGCGCCTACGTTCGGCGCGGCCTGGTGAATATGAAGCGCATGAATGCCGACGCGCAAAAGGTGCTGGAGCTGATGGAGATCCGGGGCATTCGACCCGGCACGCGCATCAACCGGCTGGACTTTGCCAGCCGCCAGATGGTAGAGATCGCAAAGGTGTTTGACGCCGTCAGTGCCAGCGAGGAGCAGGGGACAATCATCCTGCTTGATGAGCCCACCTCGGTGCTCAGCGACGCGGAAATTCGCCAGCTCTTCGCCCACGTGCGGCGGCTGTGCGCGCGCGGCAACACCGTAATCTTCGTCTCCCACAAGTTGGGGGAGGTGATGGAGATCGCCGACCGCGTCTGCGTGTTCAAGGACGGCTGCAAGGTGGCCGAGATGCCCAACGAGAACCTTGACGAGGGCATTCTGTACGAGAAGATGGTAGGGCGCACCGCTTCCTCGGAATATTACCAGATCGCCCGTCAGCGCACGCCGGAGGCTGAGGTGGTGCTCGAGCTGAAGGATCTGGGCAAGCGCGGCTACTTCGGCGGCATCAACCTGCGGCTGCACAGAGGCGAGATCATTTCGATCTGCGGCGTGATCGGCTCCGGCAAGGAGGATTTGTGCGCCGTGATCTGCGGCGACGAGGATCCAACAGCAGGGGAGATTCTGGTGCGCGGCAAGCCCAAGCGCTTCCGCTCGCCCTACGACGCGCTGGAGAACGGCATACTTTCGGTTCCGCGCGAGCGCCGCGTGGAGGGCATCGTGTCGGATTTGTCAGCCTATGAAAACATCAGCCTGTCCAACCTGAAAAAGGTGAGGCGGCATGGCTGGATCTCCGATAAGCTGGCCAAGGAGCAGGCCAAGGAGTACGTACAGGAGCTTTCCATTAAGCTGCCCAGCGTGAAGCAGGCGGTGGGCTTCCTTAGCGGCGGTAACGCGCAGAAGGTGGTGTTCGCGCGCGTCCTGGCGGCAGACGCCGACATCCTGGTGCTCGACCACCCCACGCGCGGCGTCGATGTGGGCGCCAAGGCGGAAATCTACAGCATCATCCGCGACATCGCCGACAAGGGTATGAGCCTGATCGTGCTGGGCGATACACTGGACGAGTCCATCGGCCTAAGCAACCGCGTCGCGGTGATGAAAGATGGCGAGCTGACCCGCGTGTTCGAAGCGCCGCCGGGCAACAAGCCCGAACAACTTGACATCGTCAAGCACATGATGTGAGGGACGCGATATGAGCAATGAAAATTCGATTCTGGCCAAGATGGGCCGCAACCGGGAAGCGCTGACCAAGTACCTAGCACTGGCGTCGGCGGTCATCATCGCGCTGGTTTTCTCGGCGATCAGCCCCAGCTTTCTGGGGCCGCGCAACATCATCAACATCCTCAAGGACCTTTCGCCGGTGCTGGTGATGGCCTGCGGCGAGGCCTTCGTGCTGATGCTAGGCTCCATTGATCTGTCGATCGGCTGCGTCGCCTCCTGTTCGGCGGTGATGCTGACGGTGCTGCTCAAGAGCATTGGGCCGTGGGCATACCTAGTGGTGCTCTGCTACGGTATGTTTGCCGGGCTGCTCAACGGTGTGCTGCATACGCGGCTGGGCGTCCCCTCTTTCATCGCCACGCTGAGCACGCAGGCGATTTGGCAAAGCAGCGCGTATATGCTCTCCGGCGGCCAGCCGCTGACCATGCTGCCCGCCGTGTGGCCCTTTGTAAACTGGGGAAAGATCACCTTCTTCGGCTGTATCCCAATGCTGTTTGTGGCGGCGCTGGCGGTGCTGCTGGTCTATTCGGTGATCAACCAATTTACCATCCCCGGGCGTACCATTCGCGCCGCCGGCGCCAATGAGCGCGCCACGTGGCTGATGGGGCGCAACGTACGCCGGGGCAAGATCATCGCCTTCTTCTGTTCGGGTTTGGGCGCCGCCATCGGCGGCATCATCTTCGCCGTTAAGCTCAAAAGCGGCATTCCCACCGTCGGCACGCAGTATACCATGCTGGCGATCGCGGCGGCGGTGCTCGGCGGCGTGCAGATGACCGGCGGAAAGGGTACCATCCTCTTAACGCTGCTGGGCGCGCTGCTTATCACCATCATCCAGAACGGCATGAACGTTATTGGCGTGGATGGGCTGTGGCAGCAGATCATTTTTGGCATGCTGCTGCTGGTGGCTATCTTCATGAATTCCGATAAGAGTCATAAAGGGCTTATCGTGAAATAGCAAGCGTAGAAGGAGCGTGAGCAGGATGGTCTATAAGAAGGTTCGAATGATCGAACCTGAAATTCCCGCGCTGGGCATCGGCTGCTGGAACTTTGGCGGCGACTGGGACGATACGGACGATAAAAAATCCGTCGAGATCGTGCACGCGGCGTTGGATGGCGGCGTCAATTTTTTCGATGTCGCGCCGGTCTACGGCTGGTATCACGCCGAGCGGGTGCTGGGCAAGGCGCTGGTCGGCGGGCGGCGGGGCAAGGCCATCATCGCCTCCAAGTGCGGATTGCTTTGGGACGAGAAGCGCCAAACCCGCAACGATCTCTCCCGCGACAGCATCCTGCGGGAGATCGACGCCAGCCTGGCACGTCTGCAAACCGACTATATCGACATCTACCAGCTTCACTGGCCGGATCACGATACCCCTATCGAGGAGACGGCGCAGGCGCTCCGCGAGCTTCAGCAGGCCGGAAAGATCCGCTATATCGGCCTGAGCAACTTCTCGCAGGCCGATGTGGAGGCGTTTATGCGGATCGTGCCGGTGGCGTGCCAGCAGGGGTTGTACAACATGCTCGAGCGCAATACCGACAGCTACCACGGTATCCCGCTGGAGTATAAGACCGAGGACGAGATGCTGGCCACGGTGCGCAAGTACGGGCAGGCGTTTTTGCCCTACAGCCCGTACATGCAGGGGCTGCTCACCGGGCGCTTTACACGCGATAAAAAGTTCTCCGCCGCCGATATCCGCAATGCCAACCCCAAGTTCTCCGGCGAGGCGTACGAGCGGTACTTTGCCTGCTATGAACAGCTCGCCGCCTTTGCGGAGCAGATGGGGCGGCCAATGAACGAGGTCTGCGTCAACTGGCTGCGGCAGAAGGAGGAAGTTACCTGCATCATCGGCGGTGTATCCTCCGTCGAGCAGCTGGAGGAAAACATGCGCGCCATGGCGTGGGAAATTCACCCCGACGAAATGGCAGAAATCGATCGAATCATCGAGCCGCTCCGCTATGTGTGAGCAAGGAGGATGTGCGAATGTTAAAGCAATTTATGCGGGGATTTCATCACTATGGCCTGCCCACCCGGGACATGGACGCGACCATCGCGTTCTATCGCAAGCTCGGCGCTGAGATCATGTTTGAAACCGAGGTGCTGGAGGCGGGGAAGCCCTGCCGGGTGGTGCACCTACGGGTGGCGGATCTGTACGTGGAGGCCTATGAGCGCGACAAAATCGCAGGGGAGCCTGGCGCAATCGACCACATCGCGGTCGCAACTGACGATATCGAAGGCGCGTTTGCCGAGGCGAAGCGTCTCGGGCTGCCGTTTGCTAGAGAGGAGATCGGCGTATCGGACTATTGGCCGGGCACGGCGCGCTGGTTTCACCTCGTCGGCCCAAGCGGCGAGCGCGTAGAGTTCGCGCAGCAGTAAGGGCGCGTATAAACCAACGTGGGCAGGACTCTGTAACAAGGATTACAAAAAGGTCTGTCGTGTCGGCATGAAGCCGACGCGGCAGACCCTTGCATTGAATGAGAATTAGCCCAAGGCGATCCAAGGCATCCGCTGGCCGATTGGCGGTGGCGTCAGTGTGTTCAGATCCACCATCGCCGGGAGCGTCGCCTGATTCGGCAGCTGTCCGTAGGCCAAGTTTGGCGCGGTCAGGAACACGTTCAGCGCGGCGGCACCGGCTTGGCTGGCCACAAACTCTGGCGGCTGAGCGCCGTTGGATAGGATGGCCAGATAGTATCTGCCGATGGGCAGATGGGTCTCGGTTACCGGAATGCCGTATAGGCCGGCGACGGTCCATAAGCCGCTCTGATCCGGCGTCAGCACGAGCAGGTTGCCGTTGGCATCGTATATTCCGACAAAGCTTTGCCCGGCGGTGAGGCCGGAACCCGCGTCGGTGACACCCATGAAGAGCTGGGAAAGGTTGACCGGGCAGCTAAGCTCGATCCGAGAGAAATAAATCATGCCGCTTGCCGATTGCATGCCCACAGGATCAATATCGCGCGGATTAAAGTTGTAAGCGGCAAAGTTGTAATCCGTGTTGGTCAGCGGCCCATTATCGATTTTCAGGCGGGAAAGCTGATACCGGCCTTCGCTGTTTACGCTTACGACGGAACAGCAATCACCCCGGTCGGGCTTGGGTACGCAGCCACACTTTCTATCGTGGGGGTGCTCATCGCAGCACGGCTGGCTGCAAGGGCAGCAGCAAGGCGGCGGGCAGCACCGGTGATAATCGCAAGAATCGGCGCAATCACAGGAATCGCAGCGATCATAGCAATTATGCTTGTAGAAATTTTTCATGACGTTTCCTCACAGTGTTTTGAGTGTGCTCCGCGTGAGGAGACGCTACGTCTCCTCGTTTAACGCGGAGACGATATATCCTATGAGGCGGCGGCAGGTTCGGTGCGCTAAACTATTTCCGCGCGGCGGGCGAAAAACTGCTTTTGCCGCCGATGGCTTAAATGGGGGTGGAATCGTTATCGGTTCTTGACTCTTCCAGATAATTGTATAGCGTGAACTTCGAAATCTCAAACAGCTGGGCGATTTTTTCCCCGGCTTTTTTGATGAGAAAGGCACCGCGGCTATCGCCTTCAAGGGGTATCTGCACGCGGACGGATACTGCGATTACCATGACCTTCCAGAGACGATTAAGGTGGTGAGTTGTTGGGCACACCTGCACAAGGGCATGCACGGGCTGCTGTACATCCGGGAGCTGGTGAACCCAAAACCACGAGAACGCGAGGATTGACGATGACAACGCAAAAAAAGGCCCCGACCGCTGCGGGAACAGCGACCGAGGCAGGCACCAAAGGCTCGAGAAAGCCCGCGTGGCGGAGAGTTAGGGATTTGAACCCTAGGTGGGGTATTAGCCCACACACGATTTCCAGTCGTGCGCCTTAGACCACTCAGCCAACTCTCCATAAGCCGGTTTTACCGACGCGGATGATTATAGCATGGGAAGCACGCAGCGTCAAGTAAAAACCACGAAAGTTCGCATGTGCGCGGCGATTTCTGGCGCACGAATCGATTGCGCCCTCATATTCTGCTAGTATCAGGGGGAGAGGGGGAGCGAACGTGCGAATGCTGGTGATCGGCGGCGATAAGCGTAGCGGATATTTAGCGCAGATCGCGCGGGAAAAGGGCTGGCAAGTGGAGGCGATCTGGCTGGATCAGTTTGATGCGGCTTTCGCCTGTTCTTGGCCGGCGGATTTATCATACGATGTATTTGTGCTGCCGTACCCGTTTTGTGAACGGGATGGCATGATCTTGACCCCCCTGGCAACACAGCCTCTGCCCGCGCAGAATTTGGCCGTGCAGTTGCCGGAGGAGGCCGTCGTCATAACCGGTTCGTTGGGCGACATTCTACAAGGGGCGGCGCAAACGCATCGTTGGCGCGTGCACAATCCCGGTTGGGAGGAGGCCTTTACAATCGGTAACGCAGTGCCTTCCGCCGAGGGGGCGATCAGCGTTGCTATGGCGGCTTCTGATACCTGCATCCATGGCAGCCAGTGTCTAATCATCGGCTTTGGCCGGTTGGGGCGTATGCTAGGGCGCATGTTGCGGGGACTGGGCGCGCGGGTGATGATCGCGGCGCGCAAGGCCAAGGATCGTGCTTGGATACGTGCGGAAGGATATGAGGTTTGCGATTTGGAGGAGATGCAAGCCCACCTGCCGAGGATGCAATTTGTGTTTAATACCGCGCCAGCACCGGTACTTAATGAGGCGCTGCTCGCAAAAACACGGCCGGATGTGCGGGTGATCGACCTTGCGAGCGCGCCTTATGGCGTAGATTTCGAGGCGGCAAAGCGGTTAGGGAGAAGGGCATGGATCGAACCCTCTTTGCCGGGCAGGTACGCGCCGATGTATGCCGGGGGAGTGCTGCTGGAGGTCGTGGAGGAAATATTGAAGGAGTGAACGCAGTGCAAGGGATTCGCATTGGCTTTGCGTTAACCGGTTCTTTTTGTACATTCGAGAAGGTGATGCCGCAGGTGCGGGCGCTGGTGGATGCCGGCGCTACGGTGTTCCCGATGCTCTCGTATCATGTGAACTCGATCGATACGCGCTTTTATCAAGCTGAGGCGCTCAGGCGTGACCTGCAAGCGATTACCGGCCATGCGCCATGGGTGACGCTCGATGAGGTTGAGCCCATCGGCCCGAAAAAGCTGCTGGATCTGATGGTCATTGCGCCATGCACCGGCAATTCGCTGGCGAAGCTGGCAGCGGGCATTTACGATACCCCCGCGTTGCTGGCGGCGAAGTCGCATCTGCGCAATCAGCGCCCGGTGTTGATCGCGGTTTCTACGAACGACGGGCTCGCCGCCGCGGCCAAGAATATCGGCCAGTTGCTCAATGCGCGCAACATCTATTTTGTACCCTTTGGCGAGGATGACCCGAAAGGGAAACCGGCTTCGCTGGTCGCCTACTTCGAGCGGATTCCCGATGCCGCGCGCGCGGCACTGGAAGGCACACAGTTGCAACCGGTCATCGCGTAGCGCAGGGCGCAGGAAAAGCGGGGAAATCCCTGCTTTTTTTATGCTTATTTCCAATAGTATTCCCTTTACTTCCTGTGGAATCAACGGTACAATAGATACAAAAGCAGGGGAGTAGGAGGGAATGCGCGTGCGATGCAAGAGCTTGCTTAGCGTAATAATGGCCGTGCTATTGTTGGGGTGGAGCCTTGTTCCGCCGCGCGCGATAGCGGCGGGAGTCGAGGCGCCGGCTGAGTTCCCGGGCGTGCATGTGTCGATGGAGAACCGCAGCGTGGGCAGCAACAATGTGTTGATTCCGAAGCTGGAGGGGCATCCGGATGCCGCCTTGCAAGATGCAATCAACGCGCGCCTTGCGGAGCGCTTGCACACCGAGGAGTATCTGCGCACGCTGGAGCGCGCAGAGGAGTGGGGCGGCGGAGAGGCTGCTGGCTCTGGCATCCATATGGAAGGCCGCGCGCTGATCGCTGGAAGCTTGCTTTCGCTGGTAATATCAGCGCAAGGCGAGTTGCACGACGGTGCCATTGGCCAGACCTATATTACCTTCAATGTCGATCTGCACACGGGACAGGATGTCGCGTTGGCGGATCTGTTCGATAATGCGGAAACAGCCTTCGCGCACCTCGAAGCGCTGATTGCCGCCGAAGCCGAGAAGGAGGGTTTCAACGCCTACCTCGAACACGCGGACGTGCTGCCCATGCCTCGGGACAATTATTCTGTTGATGAGCGAGGCATCGTGGTTTATTATCCTGCGGAACAGTATCGCCTGATTAGCGGTACGAGCGGGGCGTTTGTGCTGCTCTATTATCAGTTGGAGCCGTTGATGAAGCAGGATGCGCGCACGGAAACGCTGCTGGCGCTGCGCCCCGCACCGGAGGAGCCCGCCGCACAGGTGCTTCGGGATATCGAGGCGGGTACGTTGCCGGGCATTCCGGCGCAGCTTGGGCAGCCGATGGAAAAATACATCGAGCAGTACCGCCCGCAGGCCGAGCCTGACTTTACGCTGGACGGACCGCTATATCTATTCGAATCACCGCTGATGCAGGGCGTGCGCCTGATTTCGCCGATGTATCCGGAGTCGGAGGGCAGCGTCGGCGAAGTGATCGCCATCCGCGCGATGCTGGCGGATCTGTATGGGCTGCGCCCCGGTGTGAGCACGCTGGAAGATGCGGTGGTGCTGCTGGGCGAGCCGGACGCCACCACCGAGGTGGATGCGGAAGCGGCCTCCGATATGCTGATGACGCCGGGCGCTAGCTACTGGTACGATTCCGGCGCAAACCGATTGGAACTGCATGCCGGAGAGGGCGGCGTTATCGAGTCCGTTATTTTGCACGCAGGCGCACAGCCGTAGGAGGAAAAGCGGAAGGATTCGTGGTTTACGACCACAAGTTTTCGTGGTACAATAAACTATTGGTACACTACCGATAGTTTATTTTCCTTTTTGCGAGGTTTTTTGCAAGGACAAGACGGAGGCGCATCCATGGCGACGGCCAAGAAAAACACCAAATCCGCAAGCGGAGCGCGCGGGAAGGCATCTTCCGGCGCGAAAAAGGGCGGCGCGAGGCCGCCCAGCACAGAAGAACGCATCGCGCGCACCTTATGGGGCGTGCTATTGTTCGGCATCGGCATCTTGATGCTGGCAAGCTTGATTATGGAACCCAGCGCGCCGCTCATTCGGTTTGTGCGCGATGTACAGCAGGGTGCCGCGGGCACCTTATGCTTTGTGTTGCCGTTCCTCCTCGGTTGGGGCGGCATCCTGATGACCTTTACGCGGCGCAATCCCGATAACCCCAAGCGCGTGCTGGCGGTGCTGGCGCTGCTGCTCTTGGTCGCCACCGGCGCGCAAATCTTTGAATTGCGCGAAATCTCTCGTATCGCGGGCATGGGTAAAAACCCCGAAACTTACGATCAGTTCCTTAAGGTGTCCATCGACCAGAGCACCAAGTACGCCACGGGCGGCGGTTTTATCGGCGCACTGTTGGCGTGGCCGCTGCACGGCCTTCTGGGTGTGTGGGGCTCGATGCTGCTGCTCGGTGCTGTGGTGCTGGCGGATTTGGTGTTCCTGACCGGCGTATCGCTCAACGAGGTCGGCGGCACTTTGTCGGAAAAGTGGAGCGATATGCGCGATAATATGGACGAGCGCAAGGAGGAACGCTATCAGCGCCGCATGGAGATGGAGGAGGTGCGTGAGCAGGAGCGCCAGCAAGCGCAGCAGATCAACGCGCGCCCCGATCCGCGCATGGCGGCCAGCGATTTTGAAGATCCGGGTTTCGCGCATGAAGCGCCGCTGGATGTTTGGGCGGAAGTTGAGCCGCCGAAGAAACCGCGCAAGCGGAGCCGAAGCGAGCGCCTTTATATGGAAACGATAGGGGAAGAGGCTGCGCCGCGCGAGCAATTTCCGCGCACGTTAGCCCCTCAGAATACGCTGCCGCCTAACTCGTCGCAGCGCGCAGAACCGTTTGAAAAGACCGAAACGCTTCCGCCGTTGGTGGATTTCTCATCGCGTGCGCAGCGGAAGCGGCCGATTTCATCCGCCTCCCGGCCGGAGCCGCAGCCCGAGGTTGCGCCGCCTATTAAGGGCGCGCGATTTGAACCGCTGATGGAGCCTCGCATTGCGCACGGCGGCCATTCGTTGTACATCGAGACCATCGATATCGATGCGTCTGGCGGATATGACACATATGAAAATGGCGCGGACGATGGCCGGGTAGACGACTGCGCCGCCTACGATGCGCCTTCGTATGAAGAGCCCGCGCTGGAGGAGAACCCCTTCGGCGCGTATCCGGCGCGGCCCGCGCCGCCCGTAGCGGAACGCGATCATAGCATTCCGTGGGAGGAAGAGCCGTGGGGCGAGGCGGAGGCCGATCCGGCGCCGTGGGATCAGGCGCCTTGGGATGAACCCATCGCGCCGACGCAAAAGCCCGTGCGCACCGCGCATGCATCGCGCGATACCATCCCGCCAGCGTCTGCCGAACCAGCGGCGATGGCCGAGCGGCGGCTGGATCAGACGCCGATCGCGCTGCCCAAGAAAAAGGAAAGCGCACCGCCGCCGCCGCCCCCCTACCGCTACCCGCCGATGAGCCTGCTCAATCCGCCCAAGCGCCAAGCAAATATCGACACCCGCAAGATCGACGAGGCCAATGCCGCAAAACTGCTGGCAACGCTGCAGAGTTTCGGCGTGCAGGCCAAGGTGCTCAACGTTACCCACGGCCCGGCCATCACGCGGTACGAGCTGCAACCTGCGCCGGGCGTAAAGGTATCGCGCATCGTCAACCTGGTGGACGATATCGCGCTGAATATGGCGGCTGCGGGCGTGCGCATTGAGGCGCCGATCCCCGGCAAGCCCGCCATCGGCATCGAGATTCCCAACGAGAGCATCGCTACCGTGGTGCTGCGCGAGGTGCTCGAGAGCGATGACGTGCAGGAGCAAGCTTCCGCGCTGGCGTGCGCGCTGGGCAAGGACATCGCGGGTCGCCGCATTGTCGCCGATCTGGCGCGGATGCCGCATGTGCTCATCGCGGGCGCGACGGGCTCGGGCAAATCGGTGTGTATCAATACGCTCATCATGAGCCTGGTGTTCCGCTCCTCGCCGGAAGAGGTGCGCATGATCCTCATCGACCCCAAGGTGGTCGAACTTTCCGTGTACAACGGCATCCCGCACCTCTTGGTGCCGGTGGTGACCGATCCCAAGAAGGCTTCCGGCGCGTTGAGCTGGGCGGTTTCTGAAATGGAGAGCCGCTACCGCAACTTTGCCGAACGCGGCGTGCGCGACATTCGCGGCTTCAACGCCGCGCTGCTTGCCGATGAGCCGATGATGCCCCAGATCGTCGTCATCATCGATGAGCTGGCTGACCTGATGATGGTCGCGCCCGGCGAGGTGGAGGAATCCATCTGCCGCTTGGCGCAATTGGCGCGCGCGGCGGGCATCCATCTGGTGATCGCCACGCAGCGCCCGTCGGTTAACGTCATCACCGGCGTCATCAAGGCCAACATTCCCTCGCGCATCGCTTTCGCGGTTTCCTCGCAGGTCGATAGCCGCACCATCCTCGATTCCGCTGGCGCGGAGAAATTGCTTGGCAAGGGCGATATGCTCTACGCGCCGCAGGGCGCGGGCAAGCCGGTGCGCGTGCAGGGTTGCTTTGTTTCCGATGAGGAAGTGTCCAAGGTGGTCAAGTATGTTTCCGATAACCGCCCCGCCGAATACGACGAGGACGTGATCGAGCACCTGAACAACACCACCGAGAGCGCGCAGGAAGCCGCCGCCGAGACCGAGGAGGTGCTCGACGATCTGTTGCCGCAAGCCATTGAGATCGCGCTGGAACTGGGTCAAGCCTCGATCAGCATGTTGCAGCGGCGTTTGCGCGTGGGCTATGCCCGCGCAGGCCGCCTGATCGACGAGATGGCGCGCCGAGGGATCATCTCTCAAGCCGAGGGAGCCAAGCCGCGCGAGGTGCTCATGAGCCGCGAAGAATACAGAAGGCTGTTTGAAATGGAATAGCACGTTATACAATAGCAGTGTAAGGAACAAAAGGAGGGCGAATTGCGTGAATGCACACAGTTTAAATAAGGACGCAATTGTGCAGGAGCTGGAATCTGATCTCACAAAAGGGCTCACTGCCGCTCAGACGGCAGAGCGCGTAGAAAAATACGGCGAGAACAAGCTTCGCGAAAAGAAGCCCAAGAGCATGATGCAGCGCTTCTTTGAGCAGTTCAAGGACGCGATGATCCTCATTCTGCTCGCGGCGGCGCTCATCTCCTTCGTGATCGCCTGCGTCGAGGGCAATACCAAGGAATTCTTTGAGCCGCTGCTGATCCTGCTGATCGTGGTGGTCAACGCCATCTTGGGCGTGCTGCAGGAAAGCAAGGCCGAAAAGGCGTTGGAGGCGCTCAAGAAGCTTTCCGCGCCGCATGCGCGCGTGATCCGCGACGGCGTGGAGAGCGTTATTGACGCCGCCGCGCTGGTGCCCGGCGACATCATCCGGCTGGAGGCTGGGGACTTCGTGCCCGCCGACGCGCGCCTGTTGCGCTCCGCCAGCCTCAAGAGCGAGGAATCGGCGCTGACCGGCGAATCGGTACCCTCCGAGAAGGACGCCGAAGCCCTGTGCGACGAAAGCGCGGGCGTTGGCGATCGCGTCAATATGGTGTTTTCCGGTTGCAGCGTGACCTACGGAACCGCTACCGCCATCGTGACCGGCACCGCGATGGATACCGAAATGGGGCGCATCGCGGGTCTGCTCGAGGGCGAGGGCGAAGGGCAGACCCCGCTGCAAAGCAAGCTGGCGCAGCTGGGCAAGCTCCTGGGTATCTTGGCGCTGGTTGCCTGCGTCATCGTGTTCGTGGTGGGGCTCGTCAACGGCATTCCGGTGATGGAGATCTTTATGACGGCGGTTTCGCTGGCCGTATCGGCGATCCCCGAAGGCTTGCCCGCCATCGTGACCATCGTGCTTTCGATGGGCGTACAGCGCATGGTGAAAAAGAACGTCATCATTCGCCGCCTGCCCGCAGTGGAAACCTTGGGCAGCGCTTCGATCATCTGTTCCGATAAAACCGGCACACTCACCCAAAACCGCATGACGCTGGTCAAGGCTTGGGTGGACGGCACCGCTGATGCCGAGGATATCGGCACCGGAAACTCTGATGCCGTCAAGAAGCTGCTGCGCTACGCGACGCTGTGCTGCGATGGCTCGGTGAGCTTTGCCGACGGGCAAGAGCAACACATCGGCGATCCCACCGAGACCGCGATCGTGCTTGCCGCCCACAAGAACGGCATGCCCAAGGAGGAGCTCAACCGCGAGTTTCCGCGCCTTGCCGAGTTGCCCTTCGATTCGGATCGCAAGCTCATGTCTACCGTCAACAAGATGGACGGCAAGAATCGCGTCATCGTCAAGGGCGCTGTGGATATGCTGGTGCCACGCTGCATCGCGGGGGACGTAGAAGCCGCCCGCAGCATGAACGACGCGATGAGCTCCGCCGCGCTGCGCGTGCTGGCCATTGCGTATAAGGACATCGAGGAGGTACCGGCGAATCCCCATTCCGATGCGCTGGAGAACGGGCTTACCTTCATGGGTCTGGTTGGCATGATCGATCCGCCGCGCCCCGAGGTCAAGGGCGCTGTGGATACTTGCCGACGCGCGGGCATCAAGCCGGTGATGATTACCGGCGACCATGTGGTTACCGCTTCGGCTATCGCCAAGGAGCTGGGCATCCTCGAGGCGGGCGATAGGGCCATCACCGGCGCGGAATTGGACGCGATGTCCGAGGAGGAGCTGGACAAAGTGGTGCAAAACATCTCGGTGTATGCGCGCGTATCGCCGGAGAACAAGATCCGCATCGTCAAAGCTTGGCAGCGCCGGGGGCAGGTTGTGTCGATGACCGGCGACGGCGTCAACGACGCGCCCGCGCTCAAGGCCGCCGACATCGGCTGCGCCATGGGCATCACCGGCACCGATGTTTCCAAGGGCGCCGCCGATATGACGCTTACCGACGACAACTTCGCCACCATCGTAGACGCGGTACGCGAGGGGCGCGGCATCTACGCCAACATCCGCAAGGTGGTCGGCTTCCTGCTGGGCACAAACATCGGCGAGGTCATCACCGTGTTTGCCGCCATGATGCTCTGGCACGTATCGCCGCTGCTCTCGATGCAACTGCTGTGGATCAACCTCGTCACCGACGGCCTGCCCGCCATTGCGCTGGGCATGGAGGCGGTGGAGGCCGACGTAATGGATCAAAAGCCCAAGCCCAAGGACGAGGGCATCTTCGCCCACGGCCTCGGCGTTCGTGTGGTATTTCAGGGCTTCATGTTCGCGGTGCTGACGCTGGCCGGTTTCTACATTGCCCGCTACCTGACCGGTTCCCTCGAGGCTGGACGCACGCTTGCCTTCATGGTGCTATCGCTCACGCAAATCGTGCAGGCTTACAACATGCGCTCGGAGCACTCGCTGTTTAAGATCGGCTTCTGGGGCAATAAGAACCTGAACAGAGCCTGCGCGCTGTCGGTGGTGCTGGTGGCGGCGGTACTGTTCACGCCGCTCGCGGTTCCCTTCGAGCTGGTGATGATTCCTTGGCATCTGTATCTGCTGGGCATCGTGCTGGCGGCGCTGCCGCTGGGCGTGATGGAGGCCGCTAAAGCCATCGGCATGATCCGGCACAAGGGTTAATCCTATTCGTTCCCCCCTTATACAAAAGTCAAAGAACGCGGAGGATGTCATATGGACACTCAAAACGCGCAAGAACTGACCCCGGTTCCGGAGACAACCGACCAAGAGCGTGAGGATCTCTGCTTGCTGTGCGGCGAGCGGGCGATCGACCGCACGGAGAATCCGGACGCGAAAACCTGCGCCGGCTGCCAGGCAAAACACCTGCCGATCAAGGCGCCGATCTGGGTGCAGCTATGCGTCGTGTTGGCGCTGGCGTTGCTGATTCAGGCGTTCGTGAGCTTGCCCAAGGCCGCCGGAGATCAACGCCAGCTGGCGCAGGCCGAGGCGCACATGGCGATGCGCGAGTACCAGTACGCGGCGAACCAATACGTCGAGCTGCTGGAGGTCTACGGCGACAGCAAGGAGCTGGCCACCCGCGCGCTGGAGGCGGCGGTCAGCGCGCAAAACTTCGAGGGCGCGTACTGGGTGCTGGATACCTATCTCTTCAACCGCGACCTTGACGACAACCTCTATCAGCGCGTGTATCCGCTCTCGGAGCTCACCCAGCGCGTGCTAGCGACCAGCGGCCAGTTCGGCGTGATCCTCAAGGAAGCCACCGCAGGTATGCCGGAAAACGCCTCGGATGAGGAAACGAAGAAAATGCTGGCGGACATCCGCGCGCAGGCGGAGGCCATGCTCGGCGATCCGACATACGAACCGGCAATCGTGTTATGCCATCTTGCGATGATCGCGGAGGATGGCGCGCAAGCTTCAGAATATCTGCGCCGGTCGATAGAGGCGAACGACCGTATCAGCTTTACACGCTCCTTGCTGGGCACACAGCTCCGCCGTGCAGGACGCCTTGAGGAAGCGCGGCAAGCATATGCCGATGGGCTGCGGCTCAACGCGTTGGACTTCGACAGCCTGCGCGGGCAATCGGTGCTGGAGATGCTGGAGGGTAGGAAAGAGGAGGCGCTTGTGCTGGCGCGCAGAGCCTACGAGATCGCGCCGAAAGGCGAGTACATCGCGCAAACCCTGTGTGTCGCGCTGGTGGAAAACGGGCTAGCGGAAGAGGCGGATGCCGTGGAGGCGCTGGCGAGGGATCACGAAGTTGATTTTGACGCGGACGGGGAATATGCGCTGTATCGAGAGGGGAAGGTTTCCCTGCGCGATTACTACGTGAAGGGCGAGGAGGCGATCCAGCTATGATTATCATCCCAACCGCTCTGTTCCGGATTGCCACCTTCCCCGGCGTTGTTATCGGCGTGTTCACGCGGCGGCTGGTCTGTTGGCTGCTGCATATCCCGGTGTACAAGACAGCGTACTTCTCGGCCAAAGCGATGTACCGCTATCTATGGTACACGCCCCCCGGCACCGGCAAGACCGCCGCGCTGTTCATGCTCAGCTTCTGGATCGATGTGCTGCTCGGGGCGTTCATCCTGCTTCCGGCCAGCCTGACCGTTACCGTGATGGGCTTCCCCAAGATGGAAACGTGGCGGATGCTTACGCTGTTGCTGCAGCTGTGGTTTGGTTTTTCGATTCTGATGCAGGCAATCCCCAGCCGGGCGGAGCTCGACGAGTTGGAGGCGCAGGTGGTTGGCAATCGCGAGGCGCCGTGGGGGATGAAGCTGCTTTGCGGCCCGCTGTACTTCCTGCTGCGCATCCTCGATTGGGGGCGCGTCGTATTCTTGGATGTCGCTTTCGCGTTCGGCGTGATGATGCTGACGCGGTATATCGCGATAACGTATTTCCTGCGCGGGCTGTAGACGCCGCGCTGAACAAGGAGGAATCCCATGCAAGTGCAAGCGCCCAAGGGCACCGAGGACGTAACCCCGCTGCAAAGCTGGCGGTGGCAGCTGGTGGAGGCCGCGCAGCGCGAGATTTGCGCGCGCTACGGCTACCGCGAGGTGCGCACGCCGGTGTTTGAGCATACCGAGCTGTTTCTGCGCGGCGTCGGCGATACCACCGACGTGGTGCAGAAGGAGATGTATACCTTCGAGGACAAGGGCGGGCGCTCGGTGACGCTGAAGCCGGAGGGCACCGCCGGGGTGGTGCGCATGCTGCTCGAATCCCGGCTGTACGCTGAGCCCATGCCCATCAAGACCTATTACAGCAACTGCCCGGTGTTCCGCTACGAAAAGCCGCAGAGCGGTCGCCTGCGCGAGCATCACCAGTTCGGCGTGGAGGCCTTCGGCGCGCCGCTGCCCACCGTTGACGCCGAGCAAATCTCGCTGGCGTGGGAGCTGCTGCATGGGTTAGGGCTGCGCGACTTGGCGCTGCACATCAACAGCATCGGCTGCCCGACCTGCCGCCCAGTGTATCACCAGCGACTGCGCGACTTTTTAGCATCAAAGCTCGATGCGCTGTGCGATACCTGCAAAGATCGCTACGAGCGCAACCCGATGCGCATTCTCGATTGCAAGTCTCCGGCCTGCCAAGCGCAGCTCGTCGGCGCGCCCAGCGTGCTGGACTGCCTGTGCGAGGATTGCCAGAACCACTTCGACGCGCTACAGCAGGCGCTGGGCGCGCTGAACGTACCGTTTTCCATCGATCCGGGCATCGTGCGCGGGCTGGATTACTACACCAAGACGGTGTTTGAGATCATCGGCCAGTTCCCGGTAGGCAAGCTGACGCTGTGCGGCGGCGGGCGCTACGATGGGCTGGTGGAGCAGCTGGGCGGCCCGGCGCTTTCCGGCGTGGGTTTCGGCATGGGCACCGAGCGAGTGCTGTTGGCGCTGGCGCAGCAGGACATCGCGCAGGCCGAGCCGGCGCTGGTAGAACTGTTCCTGTGTACGCAAAACGAAGCGGCGCGCATGCCGGGGCTGGCGCTGGTTAAGGCGTTGCGCGATGCCGGGGTGCATGCCGACATGGATCACGTGGGCCGCAGCATGAAGGCGCAGTTCAAGTTCGCCGACAAGTGCGGCGCGCGGCTGGTGGCGGTGCTGGGCGAGGAGGAGCTCTCCGGCGGCACAGTGACGCTGCGCGATATGCAAACGCGCGAGGAAACCAAGCTATCGCTCGATGGCGCGGCGGCAGAGGTCGCGCGCAGGCTGGGCAAGGCATAAATCATTCAAAAGAATCGGCAGGGGGAACGACCATGAGCATTGGGATGGGCGGATACAAGCGCACGCACCGCTGCGGCGAGGTTAGCGAGGCGCTGATCGGTCAAGAGGTTTGCCTGATGGGCTGGGTGCAGCGCGAGCGCAATCTGGGGAGCTTGATCTTTGTGGATCTGCGCGACCGTGAGGGCATCGTGCAGGTGGTGTTCAATCAGGAAACCAACGCGCCGGAGGTGTTCGCCGTGGGCGAAGGGCTCTCGCGCGAGTTCGTGCTGGCAGTGCGCGGCACCGTTGCGCCCCGCGCGGGCGCCATCAACGAAAAACTGCGCACCGGCAAGCTGGAGGTCAACGTAACCTCGGCGCAGCTGCTCAACCGCTCGGAAGTGCCCCCGATCTACATCGAGGACGGCGTGGAGGAATCCGAGACGGTGCGGCTCAAGTATCGCTACTTGGATTTGCGCCGCCCGCAGATGCAGCAGACGATGCGCATGCGCAGCAAGGTGCTCTCGGCGATCCGCCAGCATATGGACAGCCAAGGCTTCATCGACGTGGAGACGCCGATCCTCACCAAGTCTACGCCCGAGGGAGCGCGCGATTTCTTGGTGCCCAGCCGCGTCCATCCCGGCGAGTTTTACGCGCTGCCGCAGTCGCCGCAGATCTACAAGCAGCTGCTGATGCTGGCTGGGTTCGACCGCTATTATCAGGTGGCGCGCTGTTTCCGCGATGAGGATAACCGCGCCGACCGCCAGCCGGAGTTCACGCAGGTCGATCTGGAGATGTCCTTTGTGGAGCCGGTGGATATCCAGAACGTGGTGGAGGGAGCCTATGCGCGCGTCTTCCGCGAGGTGATGGGCATCGAGCTCTCACTGCCGCTGCCGCGCATGACTTGGCGCGACGCAATGGAGCAGTACGGCTCCGACAAGCCCGACACGCGCTTTGAGATGCGCATCGAAAAGCTGGACGACGCGGTGGCGGGCTGCGGTTTCAAGGTGTTCGAGGATACGCTGGCTTCCGGCGGCACGGTGCGCGGCATTCGCGCCATCGGCGCGGCGGGCAAACTCTCGCGCAAGGAGATCGACGCGCTGGGCGAGTTTGTCAAGACTTACCGCGCAAAGGGGCTGGCTTGGGCGGTGCTCGATGCCGACGGCACCCAGCGCAGTTCCTTTGCCAAGTTTGTTTCGCCGGAGTGCTTCGCCGCCATGTGTACGCGCATGCAGGCGCAGCCCGGCGACGCGCTGTTCTTTATTGCCGATAAGCCCGCCGTGGCGCTTAACGCGCTGGGACAGCTACGCCTGCGCCTCGGACATCAGCTTGGGCTGATCGAGCCCGGCAAGTACAACCTATTCTGGGTCACCGAGTTCCCGCTGCTCGAGTGGGACGAGGACGCGCAGCGCTTCGTGGCGATGCACCACCCCTTTACCCGCCCGATGGATGAGGACGTGGAGAAGATGGAGACCGATCCCGGCGCGGTGCGCGCCAAGGCCTATGATTTGGTGCTCAATGGCATCGAGATGGGCTCCGGATCCATCCGCATTCACGAGAGCGCGCTGCAAGAGCGCATGTTCGCGCTGATGGGATTCTCCAAGGAGCAGGCGTGGAAGCAGTTCGGCTTCCTGCTCGAGGCATTCAAGTACGGCACGCCGCCGCACGGCGGTTTTGCCTTCGGTGTGGATCGTCTGATTATGATGCTCACCGGGCGCGACAGCCTGCGCGACGTCATCGCTTTCCCGAAGGGGCAGAGCGCCTCCTGCCTGATGATGGAGACCCCCTCCACAGTCGGCGAGGATCAGCTGCAAATGCTAAAAATCAAGCTGGACGTATAAACGGCGGAGGAATTGGAAATGTTGCGTACCGGAGTGGTGCAGGAGGTTCAGGGCGAGCAGTTAACCATTATATTTGAGCGCCCGGAGGCCTGTGAGAAATGCGGACAGTGCGACGGCGGACGCCACGCGCACAAAATCCAGCTGGCGGGTACGGCGAAGCCGGGCGACCGCGTGACGGTGGAGATGCCGGAGAGCCGCGTGGTAGGCGCGTCCTTGCTCGCGTATGTGGTGCCGCTTTGCTTGCTTTTGCTGGGATTGCTGGTTGCCGATCCGCTCTACGCGCGCTTCACGCCGCCGATGCCCGCGGACATCTTCGCGCTGCTCTGCGCCGCCTTCGGGCTCTTGGTGTCCTTTGCCTATCTGCGCATCGTCGACCGCCGCGTTCGCGGAAAGAAACGCTGGACGCCGCAGATCGTCACCATCGAACCGGCCGCCGGGCAAACCACTGGCGAACGATAAACAGACCATCGCTTGCGACGCGGGCGAGAATGGAGGAACTATGGCCAGTCAGTTGATGAAGGAAATTACCCAAGCTAACTTTGAGACCGAAGTGATGCAGGCGGCGCAGCCCGTGCTGCTGGATTTCTGGGCGCCGTGGTGCGGCCCGTGCCGCATGGTCGCGCCGTTTGTGGAGGCCGTGGCGGAGGAAATGGCCGGAAAGGCAATCGTCGGGAAGATCAACGTGGACGAAAACCCGGCGCTGGCAGTGCAGTATGGCGTGATGACCATTCCGACGCTGGTGGTTGTAGTAGGCGGCGAGGTGGTGGAGCGCGTGGACCAGGCGGTACCCAAGGGCGCGATTCTCGAGATGCTGGGGAAACACGTCGCTGGATGAGAAAATCTTTATAGAACAAGCGCGCCTTTGATCGGCAGATGTCGGCTCATGGGCGCGCATTCTGTAATCTGTTTTCGCCGCATGCGCGCTTGCAATGCGCCACTTTCTCTGCTAGAATGAAGGGGTTATTGCAGGTATACTACATCTATGTTTTGCAATCATGAGGTACGCAATGAGGATCGTCGTTGACGCAATGGGGGGAGATGCGGGGCCGCGGATCAACGTGCTTGGCGCGTTGGAGGCGCTTCGAACCTATCCAGATCTGTCCATCACGCTTGTGGGGCAGGAGGAAGCCATTTGCCCGCATCTAGGCGAGCACGCCGATGTGGCGGAGCGGCTGACGGTGCTGCACGCGCCGGACGTGATCGGCATGCACGAGGCGCCGGTGATGGCCATCCGCCGCAAGCCGCAGTCCTCCATCGTGATGGGGCTGATGCTGGTCAAGAACAAAGAGGCGGATGCCTTTGTTTCGGCGGGATCTACCGGCGCGGTGCTGGCGGGCGGTATGTTCAAGGTCGGCCGGATCGAAGGCATCGAGCGCCCGGCGCTGGCAGCGTTGTTCCCGATGCGCCGCCGCGATTCGCTGATTATCGATATCGGCGCCAACGTGGATTGCCAGCCGGACTGGCTGGTGCAGTTCGCGCTGATGGGCGCGATCTATATGCGCCGCGTGCGCGGCGTGCAGCAGCCTGAGGTGGCGCTGATTAACATCGGCGCGGAAGAAGAGAAGGGCAATGACCTAGCAAAACGCGCGCATCAGTTGCTCAAGGCTCCGGGGCAACCCTTCCACTTCATCGGCAATGCCGAGGCGCGGGAGTTGCCGGACGGTGTCGCGGATGTGCTGGTATGCGATGGCTACGTGGGCAACGTGATCCTCAAGTTTATGGAGGGCGTTACCAAGACGGTGTTCGGCATGCTCAAGGAGGGATTGATGTCCTCCGTGCGCGGCAAGATCGCCGGACTGCTGGCGAAGCCCACCTTCAAGAAATTGCTGGCAGGGATGGACGCTACCGAGGTGGGCGGGTCGCCGTTCTTGGGCGTGGAAGGCGTTGTGATTAAGGCGCACGGCAACTCCAACGCGCGCGCCATCTTCAGCGCCATTCGGCAGGCGCGCGTGATGGTGGAAAGCAATGTCGTGGATATCATTCGCGAGGAGATTGGGAAGATGGCGGTTCCCGGGGCGGAGCAATAGCCCTGCACCCGGCGCACATAGTTTTATTCGGCATGATAGGGGGGGACTAGAATGGTATATGAAAAGGTTGCGGCCATGGTGGCCAAGCAGCTCAAGGCCGCGCCCGAGGCGGTGCGTCCCGAGGCGCGTTTGCTTGAGGACTTGAAGGCCGACTCGGCCAACGTGATGATGCTGGTGATGGATCTCGAGCAGGAGTTTGATATCATGGTCGACGACGATGCGCTCATGACGGTCAAGACCGTCGGCGATCTGGTAAACTACATCGAAGCCAAGCAGTAAACAGCGCGCATACAGACCAATGAAGAAACGACGAACCTCTACATATGGCGTTCGCATAGACATGAGAACGCTATATGTAGAGGGAACTTCTATGTTGTTGCGAAAGCGATGATGGGAAGCCATTTGAATGAGCGGCGGGGCAGGGAGGGAACACCTAGGCATGGAAGCGTTGAAAAAAATGATGCAGGCGCTGGGCTATGGCTTTGCAAACCCCGCGCTGCTTCAGCAGGCGCTGACACACCCTTCATACGGCCTGCAAAACGGCATTCCCGACAACCAGCGCCTCGAGTTTCTTGGCGATGCTGTGCTGGAACTGTGCGCCTCGCGCCGTTTGTACGATCTGTTTCCCAACCTCCCCGAGGGGCATCTGACACGCCGCCGCGCGCTGTTGGTATGCGAGGCATCGCTGTGCGAGGCGGCGCGGCGCTTCGATCTGGGGCAGGCGCTGCGCTTGGATCCCGGTGAGCACAAAACCGGCGGACGGGAGAAACCCTCCGTATTGGCCGATACAATGGAGGCGGTGATCGCTGCCGTGTATTTGGACGGAGGACTGGAGGCGGCCGCCGCGCTGGTAGACCGCGTGGTCGCCGATTACGACCGCGGGGAGATGATCGAGAGCGACGCCAAGACCGCGCTGCAAGAGCTGCTGCAAGGGCGCGGTCAAGTATCGCCACGCTACGAGATCACCGGTGAGGAAGGGCCGCCTCACGCAAAAGTATTCACCGCCCAAGTGTTCATCGGCGAGGAATTGGCCGGAGAGGGGCAAGGCGCTAGCAAGAAGCAAGCGCAGCAGCGGGCGGCGCAGCAGGCGCTGGCCAAGCGATAGCGCCATCGAACCGGATGGACAGCCTTCACCGGAAAAGGAGTGGAAGTCTTGCGCCTAAAAAAGCTGGAGATTTACGGGTTTAAATCCTTTGCCGAGCGCACGGAAATCGTGTTTGAGCAAGGGATTACCGGCATTGTCGGCCCAAACGGCAGCGGCAAATCCAACATCTCCGACGCCGTGCGCTGGGTGCTTGGCGAGCAAAATGCCCGCAGCCTTCGCGGAGGGAAAATGGAGGATATCATTTTCAACGGCACCGAGAAGCGCAAGAAGCTGGGCTATTGCGAGGTGTCGTTGGTTTTCGATAATGTCGATCAAGCGCTGGCTTCCGATTATACCGAGGTGCAGGTCACGCGCCGCGTGTACCGCAGCGGCGAGAGCGAATATTCGCTAAACAAAGCGCCCTGCCGCCTGAAGGATGTCATCGAGCTGTTCCGCGATACCGGCATCGGCAAGGAAGGTTACTCGTTGATCGGCCAAGGCCGCATCGACGAGATTCTATCGGTAAAGAGCGAGGATCGGCGGCAGGTATTTGAAGAAGCCGCCGGCATCGTAAAATATAAGACGCGCAAGGAAGAGGCCGAGCGCCGCATGTCCAACACGCGGCAGAATCTCGATCGCGTCGAGGACATCATTGAGGAGCTTTCTAATCAGTTGGAGCCACTGGCGCAGCAAAGCGAAACCGCAAGGCGGTTTTTGACGTTGCGCGAGGAGTTGCGCGGGCTGGAGCTCAACGCCTTTTTAATGCGCAGCGACCGCATTCAGGAGCGCATTGCCGGGCTGACCAAGACGATGGAAGGCCTTAGCGAAGCCATCACGCAGGCCGAGGAGCGCGTAAAGGAGCGCGGCGGGGAAAGAGCACGCTTGGAGGAAGCCATAGGCGCGCAGGATCAGTTGGTCACCGCCGCCCACGGGCAGGTGCTCGAGCTGACCCGCACGCTGGAGGCGCACGAGGGTGAGAACAACGTGCTGCGCGCCGATATCGCGCACACCGCGCAGGATGAAGCGCGCCTTATTCAGGAGCACGAGGAAGCTACGCAGCGCTTGCATACGCTGGAGGCGCTGCAAGCCGGAGCTGCCGGGGACCAATCGCAGCAACATTCGCTTTTGGATGCGCAGCGCCAAGAACTGGTCAACGTCGAGGCGCGCCAAGCAGAGGCGCAAGCCATCGCCGATGCAAAAGAGAAAGCGCTCGACGCGCATAAAACCGCCATCATGGAGGCGATGAACCGGGTTTCCGATATGCGCAACAACCAGACGCGCCTGAGCACCATGCGCCAGTCGCTGGAGAAGCGGCTGGAGGAGCTGCGTGCCGCCGAACAGGGCTTGGATGAGGACGAGACGCAGCTTGCCGATGCGGCGCGCGTCGCCGAGGCAGCCAAGCAGGCTGCCGACATGCAGTTGGAAACATTGCGGGAGGAAGCCGCCAAGCTCGATGAGGCGGTGCGCACCGGCGCACAGCTTGCCGAGACGCTCAGCGGGCAGATCGCTCAAGATAACGGCCAACAGCAGGCGCTTTCCTCGCGCCTGCGCGTGCTACGTGAAATGGAGCGCGATTATGAGGGATATCAGCACGCCGTCAAGCAGGTGCTGTTGCGCGCCCGGGAGGAAAAGGGCGTGCACGGCGTCGTCGCCACGCTGCTGCGCGTCCCCAAGGAATATGAAAAGCCCATCGAGGCGGTGCTCGGCGGTTCGTTGCAGCACGTCATCACCGACGACGAATACGTCGCCAAGCGCATGATCGACTACCTGCGCCAGCGCCAATACGGCCGTGCCACCTTCCTGCCGCTGACCTCTGTGCGCAGCCGCACGCTGAGCCAAGAGGAGCGCAAAGTGCTGAGCATGCCGGGCTGTATCGGTGTGGCAAGCGAGTTGGTTGGTTTCGATCCGCAGTACCGCGGGGTGATGGAGAACCTGCTGGGCTCCACCATCGTGGCCCGCGATTTGGATGCGGGTATCGAGATCATGCGGCGAGGGCGTTATGCGTTCCGCTTGGTGACGCTGGAGGGCGACGTGATGCACTCCGGCGGCTCGATGACCGGCGGCAGCGCGCACTCGCGCATGACCAGCCTGCTCTCCCGCGAGCGCGAGATCACCGAGCACGAGCAGGCGCTAAAAGAGCTTGCGGACAAGATCGAGCAGGCAAAAGCGAAGCTTGGGGGCATGGAGGCGCAGCGCGCCGAGGATAAGCGCAAGCGCGGCGAGCTGTTTACCAGCTTGCACCAAGAGGAAATCGCAGTGGCGCGCGAGCAGGAGCGCCTGACCCGCGCGCGGGACGAATACGCAGCCCATGGCGACAAACGCGCGCAGCAGCGGCTCATGTGTGAGCAAATTGAGGATAACCTAAAGGATATCGCCGAGCAGCTAGGCGAGATGGATGCGCATCAGGGCAGTGCCGAGCAGGACACCGCCGCAATGCATCAGCAGACGCAGATCTTGCAGGCGGCGTTGCTCGAGGCGCGGGAGGCTGCCGACCTTGCGCGGGAGCAGGCGACCACTTGGCGCGTTTCGCTGGCGGCGCTGGAGCGTGAGGTGGAGGCGCTGCGGCGCGATGCTGTGCGCCTCGCTGCCGAACAGGAGACGCTGCGCAAGCGGCTGGAGCAGCATCAGGGACAGCTTTCAGCCTGCCGCGCCACCGCCGAACAGCACGCCCGCAAGTTGGAAATAGGCGAGGCGTCGCAGCAAGCCTGCCAGCAGCGTCTCAAAGAGGCTACCGAAGCGCTGGAAGCCGCGCGGTTGGAGCGCGAGCGCAGGCAGGCGGCGCTACACGCTTTGGGAACGGAAGTAGATGCGCTGCGCGAGAAGCTGGATGCCGATATCGACAAGCATCATCGGGCCGAGCTGCAACTCACGCGTCTCGAGGGTGATCTCAAGCAAATGCAGGATCGCATCTGGGAGGAATATGAGCTGACCTACGCTGGAGCCAAGCAGCACGAGTTACCGGGATTCGAGCTAGGTCCGGCGGAGAAACAAATCGAGTCGATCCGCGCGCAGATTCGCGAGATGGGTACCGTCAATGTCAATGCCATCGAGGATTATCGCGCCTGCCGCGAGCGGCACGACGATCTCTGCGCCCAGCGCGAGGATCTGCTCCGCGCCGAGGAGGATCTACACGACATTATCGAGGGCCTGCTGGTTAAGATGGAAAAGCAATTCCGTGAGCAATTCGCATTGCTTGGCGAATACTTTTCGGAGACCTTCAAGCGGCTGTTCGGCGGCGGTTATGCCGAGCTGAAGCTGATGGATCCCAGCGACGTGCTAAACTGCGGCATCGAGATCGTGGCGCAGCCGCCGGGCAAGAAGCTGCAACTGCTGACGCTGCTCTCCGGCGGCGAGCGTGCGCTGACCGCTATCGCTATCCTGTTCGCGATGTTGCGCCTCAAGCCCACGCCCTTCTGTATCCTCGACGAGATCGAGGCGGCGCTCGACGATGCCAACATCAACCGCTACGCGGACTTCCTCGCGGAATATGCGCGCAACACGCAGTTCGTCGTCGTTACCCACCGCAAGGGCACCATGGAGCGTTGCGATGCGCTCTACGGCGTGGCGATGGAGGAAAAGGGCATTTCCCGCATGGTCAGCGTTCAGTTGACCGATCATGTGGCGAGTTAAAAGGAGAACACCATGGCAGAAGAAAAACAAGGGCTGTTTAGCAGGCTCAAGCAGAGCCTTTCCAAGTCGCGCGGCACGATTGGCGGACGCGTTGACGATCTCGTGGAAGCAACTCGGAACATCGACGAGGATTTCTACGAGGAGCTTACCGATATCCTCATCATGGCCGACCTCGGCGTCAAGAATGCCGACGCGCTGATCG
Source organism: Eubacteriales bacterium (assembly GCA_031552825.1). GTDB lineage: Bacteria > Bacillota > Clostridia > Christensenellales > Aristaeellaceae > WQXF01. The sequence goes on along the minus strand of JAVBMD010000035.1, from coordinate 18,752 downwards.
CGCAGCTCAAGGATAAAGTAGCCGCCGAAAAGACCCGCGATGCGAGGCGCGCGCAGGAGATTCTCAAGGAGCTGCTCAAGGAGCGCATGCGCATGCCGCGCCCGCCGCTCAAATGGCCGATGGTGATGCTGATTGTCGGCGTCAACGGCGTGGGCAAGACCACCACCATTGGCAAGCTGGCGCTGCGCTTCCGCGAGGCGCAGCATACCGTGATGCTGGCCGCCGCCGATACGTTCCGCGCGGCGGCGGCAGATCAGCTGGCGGTATGGGCGGAGCGCGCGGGTACACCGCTGGTGCGCTTGCCCGAGGGCACCGATCCCGCCGCCGTGGTGTTCGACGCCATGCAATCCTTCAAGGGTAAAGGCGCCGATCTGTTGATCGTCGATACCGCAGGCCGTTTGCACAATAAAAAGCACCTGATGGAGGAACTGCGCAAGATTCACCGGATCATCGAGCGCGAATATCCCGAGGCCGAGGTGCGCACCCTGCTGGTTATCGACGCAACCACCGGGCAGAACGGCCTCGTGCAGGCCAAGGAGTTTCAGGAGGTGGCCGACCTTTCCGGCATCATCCTCACCAAGCTGGACGGCACCGCAAAGGGCGGCATCGCGCTGGCGATCCGCAGCGAGCTCAATGTGCCGGTGCTTTACATCGGCGTGGGCGAGGGCATCGATGATCTGCAATCCTTTGATGCGGATGCGTTTGTGGACGCGATTTTCTAATAAATTTTCATTTATTTCGTGCCCTTGACAAGTAAAAAAGCTTGACACTCGTGCGATTAGGAGTATAATAGTACGAGCGTCAAGCTTTTTTGCTTTACAGCGCTTTGCGGAGCAGGATCCGGAGGCGAGTACGATGGAAAAACTTGCGGAAATCGCGTGGCTGCTGGACTTTTACGGTCCGTTGCTAACAAAGAGACAGCAAACGTTGCTGCGCCTCTACTGCGAGGAGGACCTCACCCTCGCGGAAATCGCCGCGCAGGAGGGCATCTCGCGGCAAGCGGTGCACGATGCGGTGCGAAAGGGCGACGGGCAATTGTGCGCATACGAGGCGCAGCTCGGGCTGCTCAAGCGCTACCGGCGCTTGCTCGAAGGTTTGGGCGCTTGCCAAGCGGCGATGGCGAACCTGCGCGAGATCGAACAATATCCACCCTTATTGGCGGTGCGCGATACCGTATCGCGCCTGCTGGCTGAAGAGGAGGGCTCCGATGGCGTTTGAGGGTCTATCCGAAAAACTGCAAAGCGCACTGAAAAAGATTTCCGGGCGCGGCAGGTTGACCGAGGCCGATGTAAAGCTCGTGATGCGCGATGTGCGCATGGCGCTGCTGGAGGCCGACGTCAACTACAAGGTCGTCAAGGATTTTATACAGAAAACCACCGAGCGTTGCGTCGGCGCCGATACGCTGGAGAGCCTCTCTCCGCAGCAGCAGATCATCAAGGTGGTCAACGAGGAACTGACCCAGCTTATGGGCGGCGCCAACGCGCGGCTCACCTTCTCCTCCTCGCCGATTACGATTTACATGCTCTGCGGCCTGCAGGGTGCGGGCAAGACCACCATGGCCGCCAAGCTGGGCGGCTGGCTGACCCGAAATGGCAAGAAGCCGCTGCTTGTGGCCTGCGATATCTACCGCCCGGCGGCCATCCAGCAGTTGGTGGTGGTCGGCAAGCAAGTGGGCGTGCCAGTATTCGAGCGCGGTCAGCAGGATCCCGTCAAAACCGCCAAAGAAGCCTTTGAGCATGCGCAGTATTATGGCAATGACGTCATTATTCTCGATACCGCCGGTCGTCTGCACATCGATGAGGAGCTCATGCAGGAACTCCGCCGGGTGCGCGATGCCGTCAAGCCGCAGGAAATCCTGCTGGTAGTTGACGCCATGACGGGTCAAGATGCCGTGCAGGTGGCGCAGTCCTTCCACGATCAGCTGGATCTTGGCGGCGTCATCCTCACAAAACTGGACGGCGATACCCGTGGCGGTGCGGCGCTGTCGGTGCGCGCCGTCACCGGCAAGCCCATCAAGTTTGTCGGCACCGGCGAAAAGCTGCAGGATATCGAGCCCTTCCACCCCGAGCGTATGGCCTCGCGCATCCTCGGCATGGGCGATATGCTTTCGCTGATCGAGAAGGCGCAGGAAGCTTTCGACGAGAAGGACGTCGAGGAGATGGCCCGCAAGGTCAAAGGCGGGACGGATTTCACCCTCGACGATTTCCTAGACCAGATGCAGCAGCTCAAAAAGATGGGGCCGCTCTCCAACGTGCTGGGCATGCTGCCCGGTATGGGCAACAAGCTCAAAGGCGTGGAGATTGACGATACAGCGATGAAGAAGCCCGAGGCCATCATCCGCTCTATGACGCTGCGCGAACGCGCCAAGCCGGATGTCCTCAACGCCGGTCGCCGCCGCCGCATCGCCGCCGGATCCGGCACCACCGTGCAGGACGTGAACCAACTCATCAAGCAATTCGATGCCTCCAAGCAGATGATGAAGCAGATGATGGGCTCGCGCCACGGCAAAAAAGGGCGCATGCGGATGCCGTTCTAGCGGCATGGTGATTTTAGGTTTTTTTCGCAGATAATCATTCTTTGATGATTGTCCATATATCCAGCACATACCAAACGAGGAGGAGTTTATCATGGCTGTCAAAATTCGTCTCCGCCGCATGGGCATGAAGAAGCACCCGTTCTATCGCGTTGTCGTCGCCGATGTGCGTTCTCCGCGCGATGGCCGCTGCATCGAAGAGATCGGGTACTACAATCCCATGACGCAGCCCGCCGAGATTAAGATCGACAACGACCGCGCAAAGTATTGGATGCAGAGCGGCGCGCAGCCCACCGACACGGTGCGCATTCTGCTCAAAAAGACCGGCGCCATTGAGGGATAATCCCGCCTTCGCGCCAGAAATGTGAGGGCAACACATGGGTGAATTAGTAGCTTTTGTGGCCCGTAGCCTAGTGGAGAACCCGGATGCGGTGAGCGTGCGCGAGGTCGAAGGCCCCGAGTCGATCATCGTCGAGCTCCGCGTAGCCCCCGAGGATATGGGCAAGGTAATCGGCAAGCAGGGACGCATCGCTAAGGCGATCCGCGCGGTGGTCAAGGCCGCTACCCCCAAGGATAGCAAGCCGGTGTTTTTGGAGATTATGTAACGATGTTGGATGCGTATTTGGCCATTGGTCAGGTGCTCAAACCACAGGGCGTTCGCGGGGAAGTCAAGGTCAAACCCATGACCGACGACCCGCAGCGCTTTTTTGCGCTGAAGCAGGTGTTTTTGCGGGCGGGCGAGTCCTATGTGCAGCGCGCCATGCGCTGCACCCGTGTGCATGATGGCTTCGCCTACCTGCAATTCGAGGGCGTGGGGGATCGAGAGGCCGCCGAGGCGCTGCGCGAACAATATCTCTACGTCGACCGTGCCCACGCCGTAACTCTGCCCGAGGATACCGAATTCATCTGCGATCTGATTGGCTGCGAGGCGTTCGATACGCAGGGGCAGCGCATCGGCGTGTTGACCGATGTGCTGCAGCCCGGCGCGAACGACGTTTACGTGCTGGATACGCCGCGCGGCGAGTTGTTGCTGCCCGCCCTGCGCAAGGTGGTGCTCAGCGTCGACGTGCAGACGAAGCGCATGGTTATTGACGAGGGCATGTTGAACGAGGTCGCGGTTTACAGCGAAGAGTAGCAACAAGAGAAAAACAACGAAAAACATCGCCGATGATTCACCGTCGGCGATGTTTTCGTTGTCTTGCTTTCCGCTATTTCGCTCGCATGCCAAGTATAACGCAGACCACGATGGAGACAAAGAGCAGGACGATTATGATGTCCAGCACGCGCAGGGGAATCCTGATGCGATCGTACATGCGCTCCTTGAAGTTCTTCTCATCGGACATGAAGCATTCCTCTCTTGCGGGGCGGAGAATTATTTCTTGGCGAGATACTTGCGCAGATCCAGCGCGACGGCGGTGATGATGACCAAGCCCTGCACGATGTAAGTATACTCGGTTTTGACGCCGATGAACTGCATCGCAATCTTCAGCAGCTCAAATACCAATACGCCGATGAGGATGCCGGAGATTTTGCCGACGCCGCCGTTGACTGATACGCCGCCGATGGTGCAGCCAGCGATGGCCTCCAGTTCGTAACCCATAGCGGTATTGACCGAGGCGCCGCCCGCCTTGGAGGCCAGCAGGAAACCGCAGACGCCGTAGAGCATGGCGGCAAGCATATAGATCGAAATTTTAGATTTGCCAACGTTGATGCCCGCGACTTCGGCAGCGTTCTCGTTGCCGCCGATGGCGTACATGTACTTGCCGTGGCGGGTTTTATTGTATAAAAACCACATAAGGGCACCGATAACCAGCGCGATGAGCGATACGTAACTGATGATCGGATTGCCGACATATCCGGTGGCGACTTTGAGAAAATCGTTACGGATACCACCAATCGGCGAAGCGCCGATGGACACCAAGCAGATGCCGTAAACCATCGTTTGCATGCCCAGCGTGGCGATAAAAGGAGGCACCTTAAAATAAGAGATGACGGTTCCGTTGACCGCGCCGATGACGGCGCAGACCGCAAGCGCTACAAGCAGCGCCACGAGAATGTTCGGTTCGCCCACCCAAGGGAACAGCTTGTTTGCATAGGAGTTCTTCTGCATCATGGCCGCGACGATGCACGCGGCGAAGCCAGCGGTGCGGCCAGCGGAAAGGTCGGTGCCGCGCGTAATGAGGCAACCAGAAACACCTACCGCGATGATGAAGCGGACAGCGGTGTTAGCGATCAGGTTGCGAAAATTCGATTCCGACAGAAAGCGAGGCTCGATGATGCTGACAATCACGGCTACGAGCGCGATGCCGACGATGATTGCATTGTCCTGCATCAGTTTGAGGAACTTTCCCGCTGTATAACGCGACTGGTAGGGTTGATCGGTGTGCTGCATGCTGTGTCCCTCCGTTACTCAAATTGTGTGGCCAAAGCCATAATTTCTTCTTGGGTGGCGTCCTTGCCTTCGACGATGCCGGTCATACGGCCATCGCACATCACCATGATGCGATCGGACATGCCGATCAGTTCACCCATTTCGGAAGAGATCATGATGATGCTCTTGCCTTGCTTGGCCAAATCGGCGATGATGCAGTAAATCTCGTACTTGGCGCCGACGTCGATGCCGCGCGTCGGTTCGTCAAGAATCAGGATATCGGGGTCGTTGGCCAACCAGCGAGAAACCAGCACTTTTTGCTGATTGCCGCCGGATAGAGACTGGATCAGCGTTTTGCTGGAAGGGGTTTTGATGGACAGCTTCGCGACGTTGTCTTGCACCAGTTGCTCGATCTTCTTGTCGTTGAGCATGATGCGGAATTGCAGGTATTGATCTAGGCTGGCGACCGATACGTTGTCGGCCACCGATAGCACGCCAAATATTCCGGTAGCGCGGCGATCCTCGGTGAGCAGCGCCATGCTTCGGCGAATCGCATCCTGCGGCCGGTTGATCTTCAATTCCTCACCCTTGTAGGCGATGCTTCCCGCGCTATGGGCACGGATGCCAAACATGCCCTCCATCAGTTCCGTGCGCTGCGCGCCAACCAAGCCGCCTACGCCTAGAATTTCGCCTTGGCGCAGGTCAAAGTTCACTCCGCGGAAGCTGCGCGGATTGATGGAGGTGAAATCCCGAACCTGTAACACGACTTCGCCGGGCTTGTTATCGCGAGGCGGATATAGATTGGTCAGCGAGCGTCCGACCATTTGGGTGATGATTTTGTCGGTGGTCAATTCTTTGGCATCCCAGGTGCCGATGTATTTTCCGTCACGCATGATGGTTACTTCATCGCTGATGCGCAAAATCTCATCCATTTTGTGACTGATATAAACGATGGCTACGCCCTTGGCCTTTAGATCCCCGATGATGAGGAACAGCGCCTCGACTTCGTTTGCGGTCAACGAGCTGGTGGGTTCATCGAGGATCAGCACCCGGCAATCGGCGGACACTGCCTTGGCGATCTCGACCGACTGCATTTGCGAAACGCTCAACGTCCCCAATTTTTGCTTGGGATCGAAGTTCATACGGACGCTAGCGAGCAATTTTTCCGTATCCTGATACATTTGCTCATGATCGATGATGCGCAGGGGCAGAAAGCCTAACGCGCGCTTGGTTGGATAGCGGCCGACGTAGATGTTTTCCGCCACGCTGCGCTCGGGAATGGGCTGCAGTTCTTGATGCACCATGGCGATGCCTTTGCTCAGCGCGTCCAGCGGATCCTTGATGTTGACCGGTTGTCCGTCATAGATAATTTCGCCTTCGTCCATCTTGTAAATGCCGAACATGCACTTCATCAAGGTGGATTTACCTGCGCCGTTTTCGCCCATCAAAGCATGGACAGTGCCCGGCTTTAGTTTGAGCTGCGCGTGATCTAGGGCTTTCACACCGGGGAATGTCTTGACGACATCACGCATCTCCAAAAGGTACTCAGACATGCGCCTCCTCCTCCTGCCACGTACTTGATGTGCCGATTATATCACGATTCCATCATCATACAAACCATTTTATTGCCAACCCATACAAAAAACTACACATGCGCGGGATGATTTGCAGGATGATGACATCGGGATATACAAGCGAATTGTGCCTTATGATATGCAAGCAAACGGATAAAAAGGTGCGTGCGTGTCGCCACGCACGCACCCTTCACGGGAGTATTTACTCGGTAACCATCTGGTAGTCGACCATGTAGATCTTCTCCATCGTCTCGCCCGCAGCAGCGGACAGAGCGACGTCAGCAGCCTTGTGGGACTGGCCGATATGGTCGTTGAGCACGGTGCCGGTCATGCCGCCGGCCTTAATCAGATCCATAGCCTCGGGGATCGCGTCCACGCCGACAAGGTAGATGTCCTTGCCAACGGTGCGGCCAGCGGCAGCGATGGACTGGGCAGCGCCCATGGCCATGCCGTCGTTGTTGCAGAAGATGACGTCGATCTCAGCGCCGAACTTGGACAGAGCGGTCGCGGCCAGTTCCTGACCCTTGTTCTGATCCCAGTCGCCGCGCTGCGCGAACAGCTCGTTGACCTTCAGGCCAGCATCGGTCAGCGCCTTGATGGAGAACTCGGTGCGATACTGCGCATCCACGTTCTCCGGATCGCCGATAATCATGACATAGTCCACAACGCCATTGCCGTTCCAGTCGCCCTTGTTGGCGGTGTTCAGGATGATGTTGCCCTGCATGGTGCCGCTCTGGCGAGCATCGGCGCCAACGTAGCAAACTTTGTCAAACAGCGCCAGATCCTCGTCGGTCGGCTGACGGTTAATCAGCACCAGCGGGATGTTGGCGGCCTTGGCCAGCTCGATGATCGAGGCGGCGGCGGAGGACTGCACGGGGTTGATAATCAGAACGTCCACGCCCTGGGCGATGAACGCGCTGATCTGGTTGTTCTGCTCAGCCTGATCGTTCTTGGAGTCCATGGTGGTGACTTCGCAGCCCTTTTCCTTCAGGTAGGTCTCCATCTCGGTGCGATACAGGGTCATGAAGTTGTCGTCAAACTTGTAGATGCAGACGCCGACTTTGACCGGATCCGCAGCGGAGACGACGGTGACCATACCCAGAGCCATGATGGCAACCAGAGCGAGCGCAAGGAACTTTTTCATTGGAACCCTCTCCTTAATCAGTTTTTTCGAGCAAGCAAAAACCAGCCCGATTTCTCCTCCATTATATACGAAAATTCTACTGTGAGAATAGGTATTTCTACTTTCATCTATCAAAATTGTCTGATGCAACCAAATGTCCGGGAGGATATTGGAACTGCCTGCCGAATTGCAGCAGAGACAAAATGCGGAGGGAAACCGATGTACAAACTGCTGCTGGTCGACGACGAGTCAGAAATTCGCGAGGGTTTGCGCGAGGTGCTGGATTTTGCCGCGCTGGGCTTTGAGGTGGTGGGCGAGGCAGGAACCGGCATTGAGGCGCTGCGCCTTGCGGAGGCGCTTAGGCCCGATCTGGTTATCACCGATATCCGCATGCCGCTGATGGACGGCTTGACCATGGCGCGGCAGATGAGCCGCGAGCTGACCACAGTGCGCTTCATCATCCTCAGCGGATATGACGAGTTTGAATACGCTCGGCAGGCTATCGAAATTCCTAGCATGGGTTATTTGCTCAAGCCGATCTCCGCCGACGAATTCATACACGTGCTCACCGAGGCGCGGGTGAAACTCGATGAAGAGTTTGAAAAGCAGCGCGACTTGAACCGACTGCAAGCGCACTTTCATAATAGCCTGCCGCTGCTTCGACAGATGGTGCTTTCCTCGCTGCTCAGCGGCGAGATGGACATCGACGGGGCGCTTTCTGCGGCGCAGCGCTATGGCATGCAATTGGAGAGCCCGGCCTACGCGCTTGCGCTGTTTCGCCAACCGCATCCTGCCAAGGACGCAAAGCCAGCCATCGACGATCCGGAGCTGCGCTCTTTTGCGGTGAGCAATATTGCCGCGGAAATATTGACCAACAAGCTGCGACACGAGTTGTTTCATTACAGTGGCATGCTGGCGGCGCTATTGTTTCTGTCCGATGAAAAGGACGGCTTTGCCCATGTGGTGGAGACGCTTGAAGAAGCGCGTCAACGCATCGCCTATTACGTGGATTGCCCGATACTGATCGGCGTTAGCGCGCCGTGTTCGCAGCTTTCCGGCTTGCCTAACGGCGCCCGGCAGGCGCTTTCGGCGCTCAACCAAAGCACGCTGATGGGCGCCTCGCAGGTACTGTGCATCACCGATATGGAGCCGGGCAGCCAAGGCGCTTCGGCGGTGGACGACCACGCTCTGCATCGGTTGGCCGCGGGCTTGAAGCTAGGGGAAGAGCGGCAGGCGCAGGAGTCGGTGCGCATTCTGTTGAGCGCATGCGAGCAGAAGCAGATCGGCTTGCAGGCCTACCGCGCCTATCTGCTGGAGATCCTGATGGTATTTATCCGTACCGCGCGGGACTTGGCGCTGTATTCGGCGGCGCTGGAAGAGCGGCAGGCCGAGCTGATGGAGCGCTTTATGCTTTGCCCGCCGTTGGACGAGGCGGGCGCGATGCTTTCGGCGCTGTGCGGGGAATTTACCTCCGCTGTGCGTGAAAATCGGGCTACCACTTCGCTTTTGTTATCAGAGCGAGCCGTAGCCTACCTGCGCGAGCACTATATGGACGATGCGCTGACCATCGAGAAGCTATGTAAGCATCTGCACGTTTCGGCTTCTTACTTTAGCGCGCTGTTCAAAAAGGAAACGCACAAAACCTTTGTGCAATACCTCACAGAGATCCGCATGGAGCGGGCGACGCAACTCCTGGCCTCCAGCGATTTGACCACCGCGCAGATCGCCGCCGCCGTGGGCATCGGGGATCCAAGCTATTTTAGCTATACCTTTCGTAAGCACTTCGGCATTCCGCCTTCGCAGGTGCGGGGCAGAAGGAGAACGCCTTGATACAAGCAAAGAAGAAACGCTTCTTTTCCTTTTTTAAGGGGAAGAGCCTGTACTTGGTGATCGTCGTTTGTTTTTTTACGACCATCGGCCTCTTGCTGCTCTCGATGGCGGCGCTGCTGCTGCCGCAGTTTTCACGCCTGCTCGAGGCCAACGCCGTCGAGCGCACCCGGGAAACCGTGATGCAGAGCACAAACGGACTAGAGATTTATGTCGACGGCATGTTGTCCACGCTGCACTTTGCCTCCGGGGTGCTTCCGGACACAAATCCGCAGGAGCAGTGGGCGTATCGTTCGCAGCTCGATCTGATCCAGCGCAGCAACCGGGATATCAGCGCCATTGCCTTTTTTGCCGAGGACGGGCGGCTGTTTCACGCCACGCGCGGCAAGGTGTCGATGCTGCCCGAGGCGGTGCGGGAAATGGATTGGTTTCAGCGCGCTCAGCGCTGGCAGGAGACGGTGCCTGTATTCTCCACACCTTATGTGCAGCACCTGTTTGACGCGCAGGCCAGTTGGGTGGTGACGCTGTCCCTCGCGGTGCACTACACGGAGGGCGGTGTGCCGCGCACCGGTGTGTTGCTGCTGGACATCGACTTTTCCGCTGTCGATTCGCTGCTGTCCGGCATGAAGCTGGGTTCCAGCGGTTACGTGTACCTGCTGGATGCCGAAGAGCATATTCTCTACCATCCGCGCCAGCAGCTGATCTATGCTGGGCTGGCCGCCGAGGATTTGGCGGCCGTTTCGGCACAGATCGTCGGCACCTGCCGCGACGTGCAGGAGGGGCGCGAGCGCGTGCTGATGATTAATACCGTCGGACATACGCGCTGGCGCATGGTGGGCGTCGCCTATTTTGATGAGATTCTGATGCTGCAGAGCACTTTTTTGCGCATGTTCACCGTAGCGTTGATCTGTGGCGGCCTGCTGTCGCTGGGCGTCGCCTCGCTAACCGCCTATTTTGTCACCCGCCCCATCCATCTTTTGCAGCAAAAGATGCGCCAAGTCGAAAGCGGGGATCTGCATAGCTCCATTGCGGAGGAAGGCTTTCAGGAGATCCGCTCGCTCTCCGCTACCTACAATCACATGCTGGCGTCGATCCGCGATTTGATGGATCAGGTGGTGCGCGAACAAGAGGCCAAGCGGCTATACGAGCTCAACGCGCTGCAGGCGCAGATTAACCCGCACTTCCTATACAATACGCTGGACTCCATCATTTGGATGGAGGAGCGAGGCCACTCGCGCGAGGCGATTCAGGCGGTGTCGGCGCTGGCGCGGCTGTTCCGTATCTCGATCAGCCGGGGCCGCAACATCATCACCGTGCAGGAAGAGCTGGAGCATGTGCGCAACTACCTGATTATCCAGAAAATGCGGTTCAAGAACAAGTTTCTTTACGCGATCGAGGCAACCGATGAGGCGCAGCAACTGCGCACCGTCAAGCTGATCGTACAGCCATTGGTGGAAAATGCCGTGCATCATGCCATCGACGCCTACGACGACAGCGTGCTGCATATCGTTGTGCGCGCTTGGCGCGAGGGAGAAGAGCTGCGCTTCACTGTCAGCGACGACGGCATCGGCATTCCGCGCGAGAAGGTGCAGAGCATCCTTAGCGCGCCGCCGGGCAAGAGCGGCATCGGCCTGCGCAACGTGCACGAGCGCATTCAGCTTACCTGCGGCAGGGCGTATGGCCTATCGGTACACAGCGTAGAGGACGAGGGGACGACGGTCACCATTCGCCTGCCCGCGAATATGGAGGGAGAGCAATGAAGAAGCCGTACTTGATCGCGATCCTCTGCGTGGCGGTATCGGTTGCGCTGATGATCTGGGGCTTTCGCAGCCCACAACCGGCGGCGATGGGCGTCTCACCGCGCTATGCGCTGGTACTCACCGAGGACAAGGGTACCTACGTGATGCAGCTCAAGCAGGGCGCGCAGACCGCCGCCGCCGAACTGGGCGTCGAATTGGAACTGTACACCACCGAGCAGGGGGCGTCCGTTGACGAGCAAATTCTACATTGGTTTGTGGCGTGGGAGACGGATCCGCCAACGGCAATCCTGCTGCCGCCGTGCGACGAACAAACCATGCGGCGCGCCGCCGAGTTGGCCAAGCGCTGGAAGGCGCCGCTGGTGCAGCTAGGGCAGGTAAATGAAGCCGCCGATGCCAGCGTACGCTTCGATCCGATGGAACAGGGAAGGCTCTTGGGCGAGGCTTTAGCCGCGCGAGGAGATTCGATACCGCTGCGCATCTACACCGACGGCACGGCGCTGGCCAGTGCGCGGCTGGCTGGGCTCCATCAAGCGTTAAACAAGGACGAGCGGATCGAGGTTGTAGAAGGCGAAACGATTGATGGGCTTGCGCCGCTTAAATCACATCGCGTAGCGGTAACCGGCGCGCTGACAGCGCAGCTTTGGCGGTGGGAGATGCTGCGCGACGCGATGCCCGCAGGCGTTCTTTGGGGGTTCGATCCCGGCGATGAACGCGCGGAATGCCTGCGCTACGGGTGCGGCGGTTTGCTCGTCGACATGCCGTATGCACTCGGTTATCAGGCGGTGATGGTGGCGCGCGGCTGCGTGTCCGGCGACCGGTTTGCTGAGCCGGTATACGCGCCAAGCCGCGTGGTGACGCCGGAAACGATGTATCTCACCGAGAACATCAAGCTGATGTTCCCGTTGCTGCAGTAGGAGGATGTCGATGAAAAAGTGGATTGCTTTGGTTTGTATGCTCCTGCTGCCGCCGATAACCGCACTGGGCGGGCAGGCGTTGCCGCGCATCGGTTTGCTGGTGTATGACGGAACCGATACCTTCATGCATGCCGTGTGCGCCCGGATCCAGCAAGCAGGCGCGGAAAAGGCCGATATTTTGTTTGTGGACAGCGCCAACTCCCAGATTACGCAGAACGACCAGGTGGAGCAGTTGCTCCGCAAGGGGATCGACGTGCTCATTCTAAACCCGGTGGATCGCACCGCGGCTGTGTACCTGCTCCGCATGGCGCATGCCTACGGCGTGCCTGTGGTGTGCATCAACCGGGAGCCAGTCTATGAAGATCTCGCACTATATGAAAATGTGTACTACGTCGGCAGTGATCCGAAGGAATCGGGCACCATGAGCGGTGAGCTGATCGCCGAATACTTTTCCGCCCATCCGCAGGCCGATAAGAATGGCGACGGCGTCATCCAATACGTGATGCTTAAAGGGGAGCCGGGACATCAGGATGCCACGCTGCGCACAGCTTACTCGGTGCAGGCCATTCAGCGTGCCGGTTTTGTGATGGAAAACTTGGTAGAGGAAAGCGCGATGTGGCAGCGCGCTATCGCGCAGGAGAGAATGTCGCACATCATCGCCTCCTATGGCGAGCGCATCGAGTGCGTGATCGCCAACAACGACGAGATGGCGCTTGGAGCGATCGAGGCGCTCAAGGCGGCCGGTTTCTTCACAGAGGATCGCTTTCTGCCAGTGGTCGGCGTGGATGCTACCAGCCACGCCATCGCCGCGCTCAAGGAGGGAACGCTGCTCGGCACCGTCCTGAACGATGGCGAAAACATGGGCGACGCGGCGACGCAATTGGCGCTGCTGCTGGCAAAGAAGGAACCGATCAACGCGCAGACCTTTGCTTACCCGATTGAGCAGGGGATATATGTTTGGATTCCAGGGCGCAAAGTGACGGCGGCAACGCTGCCGTAAATCAGATTGCCTTTGCCTCGATCTGCTCAGCCAGCACCGGCTTTGTCGCCGGCTCCTCCGCGGAATCGAAGGGAATCGGATCGTCCTTGAGCCCGTTGAGCTCGCGGATCAGCCCCAGCGACATTGGCACGGCCAATATAACGAACAGGAGATCGGCCACCGGCTGCGCGGCGATCAGGCCGCCCAAACCAAACAGGCGCGGCAGGATCAGTACCGCCGCCATCAGGAACAGCCCCTGCCGCCCCAAGCTTAGGATAGCGGCTTGCTTGCCACGGCCTAACGATTCAAACAGCATGTTTATCAGCACGCCCCAGCCCAGCAACGGATAGGTGAGCGCCTGCGCGCGCATCACCTGTTCGCCGAGCGCGGATACCGCCGGGTCGCTGTGCAGCGCCGATGCCACCGGCGCCGCGAACAGGAAGAGCAGCACGCCGCAAACGCTCATAAAGGTGATACCGACCCGCAGCGCGAAGCCATACGCCTGCCGCACGCGGGAATATAGTTTTGCGCCGTAGTTGAAGCCGCATACCGGCATGTACGCCATCGCGAACCCCAGCAAAATGGAGAATACCACCCAAGAGAACTTGGTGACCAGCCCCAGCCCCGCCACCGCTTCGGTGCCGTAGGGGTTAGCCGCGTGGGTGATGAGTACCGCCGAAGCGGCGCCGAGGATGTTGCGCAAAAAGGTAGGGATGCCGATGCGGAACACCTCGCGGAATACTTCGGGCGTGGGCGAGAAGAAACGCAACGCGAGCGTGAGGTGACTGCGCTTGCGCGCATAGAACGAGTAGAGGATCAGCATGCTGACCAGTTGGCTGAATACGGTTGCGACCGCTGCGCCGCGTACCCCCATGCCCAACGCGTGGATGCAGATGGGATCCAGCACGATGTTGAGCAGCGCACCGGAGGTCATGCCGATGGTGGAGAACACCACGTTGCCCTCGGCGCGCAGCGCGTTGTTCATCACGAAACAGCAAGCCATAATCGGCGCGCCGATCAGCGTGACCTGCGCATACTCGATGGCCAGCGAGAGGGTATCCTCGGTGGCGCCCAGCACGCGCATCAGCGGATGCATGGCGATTTCGCCGAGCACCAGCAGCGCGAGGCACACCGCCCAACCGACGTGGAAACAGGTGGAGAGCACGCGATTCGCGTCCTCACCGCGCCCTTGCCCGAGCAGGCGGGAAATGTAGCTGCCACCGCCCATGCCGAAAGCCAGTCCGACGGCCTGAATTAAAATGAAAACCGGTCCCACCAGCGAAACCGCCGCCGTAGACTGCTTAGCGATGAGCGGAATCTGCCCGACGAAGTAAACATCGGCCATGCTGTATACCGACTGCACCAGCATCGCCAAGATGGTGGGGAAGGCCATCGTGAGGATCAGCTTGGGAATCGGCCAAGTGGCCATGCGCAAATAGTTGTTCTTGGGAGACGAAGCCATTTGTTCCACATCCTTGTTAACGCCGGAAAACGGTTTCTCAGCGGGTTTTGAGTAGTAGTATGTCTAATTATATTGGGATTGTCAATAGCGCAAATTGGCCGTTGACGAGCTTGCTTGAAAAGACTACAATACGAAGGAGCGAAAACGTATTCGTAGGAGGATGGAAAGATGTTGAATTGGGCATTGATCGGCTATGGCGGCATGGGTGAGTGGCATGTGAAGCAGCTGCGCACCATGCCTGAGGATATCGCCATCGCCGGTGTTTATGATATCCTGCCGCAGCGCCGTGACGCGGCGGAGCAGGAGGGTCTTTATGCTTACGCTTCCTTAAATGAATTGCTTGCGGATCCGAGGGTTGAATTGGTGACTATCGCCACGCCGAACGATGTGCACCGCGCGATCGCCGAGCAGGCGCTGGCCGCGGGGAAGCACGTGATCTGCGAGAAACCGGTAACACTGTCCAGCGACGATTTGCAGGCGATGATCGACGCCGCACGCCGCGCTGACCGACTGTTCACCGTGCACCAGAACCGCCGATGGGACGAGGATTACTTGGTCATCCGGAAAATTTACGAGCAGCATACGCTGGGGCGCGTGTTCAACATCGAAAGCCGCGTACACGGTTCGCGCGGGGTGCCCGGCGATTGGCGCAACACCCGCCTGCAGGGAGGCGGCATGATCCTCGATTGGGGCGTACACTTGCTCGATCAACTGTTGCAGATGATCCCGGAACCGGTGGTGTCCACCTTTTGCGCCGTAACGCATGTCACCAATGACGAGGTGGACGACGGATTTAAGGCGATCCTAACCTTCGCGAACGGGCTGACTGCGCATGTCGAGGTCGGCACCAGCAACTTTATCAACCTGCCGCGCTGGTACATGCAGGGCGAAAATGGAACCGCCGTTATCCATAGTTGGGCGCTGGACGGCGAGATTGTGATGGTGTCGGATTGGGAGAAGCGCGACGCCGTGCCGGTGGTGACCGCTGCGGGACTAACCAAGACAATGGCTCCGCGCACTGACGAAACCATTCGGCGCTATCCGTTGCCCGAGGTGGCCAGCGATGTGCGCGATTTTTACCGCAATATGCTGTGCGCGATTCGCGGCGAGGAAAGGCCGCTGGTCACGCATCGCGAGCAGCAGCGCCTCATGAAATTGATGGAGGCTATGTTGCGCTCCGCCGAGCGGAACGAGGTCGTTCATACGAGAATTTAAATTGACAAACGCCGCCTCATCCGCTATAATCCAGCCTTGAGCAAACGTAGCACCTGCACGGCACCGTGCGGGGGCTTCGTCTTATTTTCGGATACGGAACATAGCAACGGGTCTACTTGAATACCCAAAGGAGAGTCAATATGGCGAATGAAAGCAAGCGTCCCATCGTATCGGCGGACGGGCTCAAAAAGCTCATTGAGGAGCTGGAGTATTACAAAAACGTGCGCAGAACCGAGATCGCCGAGCAAATTAAAACGGCGATCGCCTTTGGCGATTTAAGCGAGAACGCCGAATATGACGAGGCCAAGAACGAGCAGTCCCGCGTGGAGCACCACATCCTCTCGCTGGAGGAGACCATCCGCAACGCCGAGGTAATCGACGAAAGCGAGATCACCACCGATCGCGTTAGCGTCGGCAGCGTGGTCAGGGTACTCGATTTGAGCGAAAAAGAAGAAGAAGAGTATGCCATCGTCGGCGCGCCCGAGGCCGATCCGATGAAGAACCGCATCTCCAACGAATCGCCGGTTGGCGCGGCGTTGCTGGGACGCTGTGTGGGCGATACCGTCGAAATTCCTGTGCCCAGCGGCGTTTGGAACGTCAAAATTCTGGATATTCATCTGTAATTTTTGAGTCCAATAGAGGAGGACGTATCCATGCAGGAAACCCCGTCCCAGCCCTTGGAGCAGGAAGGACTCTCCGAGCAGGAGGGTATTCGCCGTCAAAAGTTGGCTGCGCTGGTCGATGCCGGTCAAAATCCATACGCCATCGTGCGCTTCGACCGCACACACAGTTCCGAGGAGATATTGGAGTGTTTCGAGGCGCTGGAGGGGCAAAACGTCGCCATCGCCGGGCGCATGATGTCCAAGCGCGTCATGGGCAAGGCGGCCTTTGCACATATGCTGGACGGAGCGGGACGGATTCAGTTCTATGTCCGCCGCGACGATATCGGCGAGGAAGCCTATGCCGCGTTTAAGGAAATGGATCTTGGCGATATCGTCGGCGTGCGGGGTGTGGCTTTCCGCACGCAGAAGGGCGAGATTTCGGTGCATGCTTCCTCGGTGGTGTTGCTGAGCAAGTCGCTCAAGGTGCTGCCCGAGAAGTTTCATGGTCTCAAGGATCCGGATTTGCGCTATCGCCAGCGCTATCTGGATCTGATCGTCAACCCCGAGGTGCGCGGAACGTTCCTCGCCCGCAGCCGCATCATCAGCGAAATGCGCCGTTACTTTGACGGCCTCGGTTTTTTAGAGGTTGAGACGCCGATTCTCAACACCGTGGCCAGCGGCGCCTCGGCGCGTCCTTTCATGACGCACCATAATACGCTGGATCTTGATATGCATCTGCGCATCGCGCTGGAGCTCAAGCTCAAGCAGCTGATCGTCGGCGGACTGGAGCGGGTGTATGAAATCGGCCGCAACTTCCGCAACGAGGGTATGGACACCACCCACAATCCCGAATTTACGATGATGGAGCTGTATCAGGCCTATACCAATATGGAAGGCATGATGGAGATCGCCGAGGGTGTGATTGCCCACTGCTGCAAGGCGGTGCACGGCGATACCAAGATCACCTACCAAGGCGAGGAGATCAACCTGACGCCGCCCTTCGCGCGCGTCACGATGAACGATGCCGTCAAGCAACACACCGGCGCGGATTTTATGGCTTGTGCCGACGACGAGGCGGCGCGCGCGCTAGCCGCGTCACTGAACTTGCATTTAAAGAACAAGTCCGCCACGCGTGGTCAGATCCTTGCCGAAGCCTTCGATGCCTTTGTTGAGGAGAAGATTGTGCAGCCCACCTTCATCACCGAATATCCCACGGAGATTTCTCCGCTGGCCAAGAAGAAGCCGGGGCAGCCGGAGCTGACGGAGCGCTTTGAGCTATTCATCGCGCGACACGAGTATGCCAACGCTTTTTCTGAGCTTAACGATCCAATCGACCAGCGTCAGCGTTTCGAGGATCAGGCGCGCGAGCGCGCCAAGGGCGACGATGAAGCGATGGTCATTGACGAGGATTTCTGCGAATCGTTGGAATACGGCATGCCGCCGACCGGGGGCATCGGCATCGGTGTCGACCGGCTGGTGATGCTGCTTACCGATTCCGCCACGATCCGCGATGTGTTGTTGTTCCCCACGATGAAGCCACGCGACTAGGTTTTCACACGGCGCGAGGGGGAGGACGAGCATGGTCGACAACCGCATAACCCGCGCGCGGATGCGCCATCACTTTACCTATAACGCGTGGAAGTACGCGCTGCTGGTTGCGCTGGCGGTATTTGGGTGGGATCTGATCTATAACATGACGGCCTACCGCCCGCCTGCCAATAAAAAGCTGGACATATATATTCTTGCGCCCAGCGCCGACGTCGAGCGCATGTCGGCGGATCTGAACGCCGAGCTCCGCGCCGCCTTTCCGGATCAGGAGGCTTTCAATTTTTTAGCCATCGCGCTAGGCTCCGGCGATCAAGAGGATCCCTACGCGCAGATGCAGTTTAGCACTTATGTATCCGCTCATGAAGGCGATGTGTTCCTGATGCCGTGGAGCCGCTTCCGTCAATATGGCGGAGCGGAAGGGGGGTTGTTTCTGCCGCTGGATGAGTTTGTCGCCTCTGGCACGCTGGAGCTTGCGGGGATCGACACCTCTGCGGGCAGGTTGCCATCGCCCGATGGCGGCAGCGCGCTGTATGGCGTTCCTGCGGCAACGCAAAAGGGATTGGAGCAGTATAGGGTCGACAGCAGCGATATGTTATGGTCGGTGGCCGCCTATAGCCGGAACCAAGAAAACGCAGTGCGGCTGGTTTCGTGGCTGATGAAGCGGTTCGATGAATCTGTAAGTAAAAGTAAGTAGAAAGTAAGTATTTTTTCTTAAAAACATGGTTGACAAGAGGGCGGTCGCGTGCTATCCTATACAAGCTCTCCCGAGCGCGGCAAGCAAAAGCGAGCGGCAGCGGGGGGCAAGCGATCCTTGAAAACGATACAGGCAAGAGAAAGAGTAAGA
>JAVBMD010000020.1:0-61098 GCA_031552825.1 Eubacteriales bacterium | reverse complement strand
TGATCCTGCTTGAGCACCGCCATGCGCTCGCCGGGGGTGATGAACACCTCGCCGTGGGTGGGCTCCAGCTCGCCGGCCAGTATCTTGAGGAAGGTGGATTTCCCGGTGCCGTTTGCGCCGATCAGGCCGTAGCAGTTGCCGGGGGTGAACTTTACGTTAACGTCTTTGAATAGCGGCTTGCCGCCGTAGCCCAAGGTTAGGTTTTGCGTACTGATCATTTACTGTCTCCGGTTCGTTATTTGAATGTAATTTCGCACTTGGGCAGCAGCGCGGTCAACAGCTGCACCTGATCCTCACTGTAGGATTCGCCGCTGAGGTTCAGCGCGCGCAGCTTCTCCAGCCCGGAGAGCGGCGTGCAGTCAACCTTCTGCGCGCTATAGATCGAAACCGACCGCAGATCCTTCATCTTCACCACCGCGGATACGTCCTTGAGCGATTCGCCCTTCACCGTCAGGTCGGTCAGGCGGGTCAGCTTGCTCAGGCCGGATAGGTCCTCCATCGCGGGGCAATCCAGCACCAGCTCGCGCAGGTTCTTGCACTTGGTCAGCACGCTCAGATCGCCCGGCGCGTTGGTGGTCAGCGAGAGCACGCGCAGCTTCTTGGCTTTCTCCAGCGAGGCGATATCGATCTCGTTGCCCTCCAGCGCAAGCTCCTCCAGCGAAGTCAGCTTGGCCAGTTGCTTGAGGTTGCTCATGTCCACGCCGCTGAGCGAGAGCTGCTCCACGTCCTTCATCTGCGCCAGCGGCGCGATGTCGGTGATGCCCTCGCTGTCCAGCGTAAGCTTCTTGAGCTTAATCATCTGCGGCATCAGCGTCAAGTCCTCCAGCGCGTCGCCGTGCATGGCGAGGCTGGTGAGCTTGGTCATCTTGAGCAGCGGGGTCAGGTTGTCGTTGGTATCGCCCCAAACCGCCAGCTCGGTGAGGCTGGAAAGGTTGGAAACCAGCTCCAGATCCTCGGTGGAAACCCACAGCGTCTTGAGCTTGGGCAGCGCCTGCAGCACCAGCAGGTCGGCCGCCGGATTGCCCTGCATGTGTACCAGCGTCAGCGCCTTTGCGGAGCCTAGGGGCAACAGCTCTTCGATGTGGTTGTTCTGCATGCGCAGCTGCTTGAGCGCGCGCAACCCGGCCAGCGGCACCACCGACTGAATGCCGTTCTCGCTGATGTCCAGCGTCACAAGCCGCTTGAGGTTCTCCAGCGCCGCAACATCGGCGATCTGGTTGCGCGCCAAGTTCAGCTTGGTCAGCTTGCCCAGCCCGGAGAGCGGCGAAATATCGGTGATCGCGTTGCCCGCTAGATTCAGCTCGGTCAGCTTGGTCAGCTTCGCCAGCTGCGAGATATCGGTAATCCCGCGGTCGCTCAAATCCAGCTCGGTGACGTCCACCGCCACCTGCTTGCCGCCGATTTCGATGCGCTCCTTCACCTTGGTCTCCGCCAACGCCGGCATCGCGGCCAGCGCGATCAGCAGCACCGTCAAACTCAGACAAATCAACTTGCGCGGCATATTGCCCCTCCTCATCCTCTTTTGCTTAAATGCTTTGGTTTTTCGCTTTCAGCGCTTGAAAAGCCGCCATGGTGGCAGGCTTCATGCTACGTTGATATTCGCCATAGAGCAACGGCTCCCCTTCCGCGCCGAGCCAAGCATCCTCGATATCGCAAAAAAACATCGTGTGGGTGGACATCTCGCGCAGGTCGGTCACGCGCAGGCGCATACCGGCGCAGGCGCAGGAAAGCGCGGGAATCCCGCCGTGCAAAGCGTATTCCACGTTGGCCCACTTGTCCGCCGCGCGCGCGGATTGAAAGCCGAAGTTGGCGATCACCAGCGGATCCACCTCCGACGGCAGCACCGAAAGGGTAAACTCCCGGCTCTGTTTAATCAGCTCGTTGGTGAAGGTGCGCTGGCCGTTGCAGAGCACGGCGGTAGGCGGCGCGTCGGTGGTCTGCATAAAGGCGTCCACCACGCAGCCGCCAAAGCCGCCGCCATGCTTCACGCCGACCACATAAAGGCCATAGCTGATCTTGAACAGCGCGGTTTTCTCCAAATCTACTCGCCTCCCAACGGCAGTTGCGACACCGTACGGCGCAACGCGGCCAGCGCGTCCGCGTCCGGAATGTACGGCTGGCGCACCTTTTCACACAGGATCTCGATGCCGCAGGCCACCATCATTTCCTCCACCTGACCGATGCTCTGCCCGCTCCAGCCGTAGGAGCCGAAAGCAAAGCCCTTGCGTCCCTTGGGCGCGAGGCCGCGAAGATAGGTAAGGAAAGCGGCGGCGGTGGGCAGCAGGTTGTTATTGAGCGTCGGCGAACCGACGGCGATGTACTTGGATTCCAAAACGTCGACGACGATATCGGACATATGGCAGACCTTCAGGTCGCGCAATTGGGCGGGGATGCCCCTCGCGATGAACGCGTCGGCGATCTCCAGCGCCATGCGCTCGGTGCTGTGCCACATGCTATCGAACACGACCACGGCGGCCTCGCGCGGCGCGTTGTCGCTCCAGCGCGTGTAGGCCGCTAATATCTCCGGAATGTGCGCGCGCCAAATGACGCCGTGGCTGGGCGCGATCAGCTCCATCGGCAGGTCTGCCGCCGCCTTGAGCGCCGCCTTGACCTGCGAGGGATAAGGCATCACGATGTTGGCGTAATACTTCGCGGCCTCCTGCATCACGGCGTCCTGCGGCGCCTCGTCGTCGAAGCGCTGGCCGCATGCGATGTGCTGACCAAACGCGTCGTTGGCGAAAAGGATCTTCTCCTCCGGGCACCACGTCAGCATGTTATCCGGCCAATGCAGCATCGGCGTGGGAATAAACCGCAGCGTGCGCTTGCCCAGCGAAAGGGAGTCCCCCATCTTCACAGCCTGATAGTCGCGCACGCCAAAGTGCGCGGTCAGCCCTTTTATCCCCTGCGGCGCGCTGCAGATCACCTTGGCCTTTGGCATGCGTTCCAGCGCCAAGGGGATGGCGCCGGAGTGATCCATCTCCACATGGTTGCTCACCAGATAGTCGATGGCGTCCAGCGGCACGATCTCGGCGACGCGGGAAAACAACTCCTCGGCGAAGGCGGCCTTCACCGTATCGATCAGCGCGATCTTTTCATCGACGATCAGGTAGGCGTTATAGGTCGCGCCCCGATCGGTAGTGTAGCCGTGAAAGTTGCGCAGCGACCAGTCAATTGCGCCCACCCAGTAGACGCCGGGCTTGAGCAGGACGGGTTTCACGCTTACGCCTCCTCAAACTGATCCTTGGACGCGCCGCACAGCGGGCAGGCCCAATCCTCGGGCAGATCCTCGAAGGCGGTGCCGGGCGCGATGCCGCTGTCGGGATCGCCCGCCGCCGGGTCATATTCATATCCGCACAGGATGCATACATATTTCTTCATGATGATCTCTCCTCTATATTCCTTCATTTTAGCCCCTATGGCTGCACCTATTGTACTGCGCGGAAACGGAAAAGTCCAGCGCTTTGCAAATTAATTAGGAATTATTCTCATTTATTTTCATCCTTGCGATATTTTCCCCCTTCTTGGTACAATAGGAAAACCAGTTCCGAAACAAAATCGATTTCTGGACATAATCAATTTCTGAACAAAATGAATTCCTTCAAGGGAGGTGCCCGCGTGCAGTATCATACCGGACCGTTGGTCGCCGTCGTCGGCGGCGGCGCGGCAGGACTGATGGCGGCGCTGACCGCCGCGCAGCAAGGGGCGAGGGTTGTCGTGCTGGAGCATGGCGACCGCGTGGGGCGCAAGCTGATGGCCACCGGCAACGGCCGGTGCAACCTGACCAACCTGCACGCATCGGCCCTGCAATATCACGGCAACCTATTGTTTGCGGCCGAGGTGCTCAAGGCGGTATCGCCGCGCGCGGTGCTGGCGCGCTTTGAGGCGCTCGGGCTGCTTTGGCACACGGAGTATGAAGGGCGCGTCTACCCGCACTCCGACCAAGCCGCCGCCGTGCTGGACGTGCTGCGCCTGGGCTGCGAGCGCCACGGCATAACGACGCGCTGCGGATCGGCGGTGCGCGCGATCGAGCGCGGCGCGCAGGGCTTCACGCTGACCCTGGCAAGCGGCGAAAAGCTGGCGGCGGATCGCGTGATCGTCGCAACCGGCGGCAAGGCCTCGCCGAAGCTGGGCAGCGACGGCAGCGGCTATGCGCTGCTTGCATCGCTGGGGCACCGGATCACGCCCTGCTACCCCGCGCTGGCACAATTGCGCTGCGACCATCCGGCGCTGCGCTCGCTAAAGGGGCTGCGCGTTTCCGCGACGGCTTCGCTGCTCGCGGATCAGCGCGTTGTCCGCGCCGAGCACGGCGAGATTCTCTTCACCGACTACGGCCTGTCGGGCATCGCGGCGCTGGGGCTGGCGCGCTGGGCCGAGATGACGCTGGCGGACGGTGACCGCGCCTCAGTGCGCGTCTCCCTCCTGCCCGAGCGCGACCCACACGAGCGCTACGCCCTAGTAGACGCCCGCCGGACGCTGTTCCCGGACGCGCCCGCCGGGCAGTTTGCCACCGGCTTTTTGCCGCGCCGCGTCGGCGAGGCGCTGTGCAAGGAGGTCGGCATTCCGCCGGATCTGCCCTGCGCCGCGCTGACCGATGCCCACGTCAGCCAATTGGCCGCGCTGCTGGGCGAATGGCACTTCGCGGTGACCGGCACGCAGGGTTTCGAGCACGCGCAGGTCACCGCGGGCGGCGCCGATACCGAAGCGTTTGACGACAGCACGATGCAGTCGCGCATTGTCCCCGGCCTATACGCCGCCGGGGAGGTGCTCAACGTGGATGGCGACTGCGGCGGCTTCAACCTGCAATTCGCTTGGGCCAGCGGCATCATCGCCGGGCAAAGCGCCGCCGGAAAGGACATGCTATGATTCGCATTTCGAGCCTCTCGGTTTCACCTGATGCCGCGCTGGACGCCGCAGGACTGCGCGCGCTGGCTGCCTCCGCGTTGCGCTGCGCGCCCGACGCGGTGCGCGCCTGCACGCTGCGAAAGCGCAGCGTCGACGCGCGCGATAAGCGCGACGTGCGCCTCGTGCTGACGCTGGACGTGGCGCTGTCCACGCCCGACGCCGAGGCCGACGCGGTGCGGCGCAAGCTGGCGCAGGCGGTAACCCCGCCCGCCCCGGCCGCGCTGCGGGCTGCCACCACACCGCCCGCACTCCGCCCCATCGTGGTGGGCGCGGGGCCTGCCGGGCTGTTCGCCGCGCTGGAACTGGCCGAGGCGGGCTGGCGGCCGCTGCTGCTGGAGCGCGGCGCGCCGGTGGAGCTGCGCCAGCGCGATGTCGCCGCCTTCTGGCGCGGCGAGGGACTCAATCCCCGCTCCAACGTGCAGTTCGGCGAGGGCGGCGCCGGGGCGTTTTCCGATGGCAAGCTGACCACCGGCACCAAGGATCCGCGCGGCCGCAGGGTGCTCGAAACGCTGGCAGCCCACGGCGCGCCGGAGGAAATTCTCTATCAGGCAAAGCCGCACATCGGCACCGACCGCCTCGCCGGGGTGGTCAAAAGCCTGCGCGAGCGCATTCGATCGCTGGGCGGCGAGGTGCGCTTCGGCGCGAAACTCGTCGGGCTGGTGGCAGAAGGCGGCGCGCTGCGAGGCGTCACCGTCGCCACCGACGAAGGCGCGCAGCAGCTCGAAGCCTCCGCCATGGTGCTGGCCATCGGCCATAGCGCGCGCGATACCTACGCGATGCTGCACGAAGCCGGGCTGCGCATGGAGCAAAAGCCCTTCTCGCTCGGTGTGCGCATCGAGCACCTCCAAAGCACAATCAATCGCGCCCAATACGGCGCTTTTTATCAGCATCCCGCATTGGGCGCGGCCGAGTATAAGCTGGCCGTTCATCTGCCGAGCGGCCGCGACGTATATACCTTCTGCATGTGCCCCGGCGGGCAGGTGGTGGCCGCCGCCAGCGAGCCGGGCGGCCTGTGTACCAACGGCATGAGCGCATTCGCGCGCGATGGCGCGAACGCAAACAGCGCGCTGCTGGTCGGCGTCACCACCGCCGATTTCCCCTCGGCGCACCCGCTGGCGGGGTTGGCGTTGCAGCGCGGCATCGAAGCTGCGGCCTTTGCCGCCGGAGGCGGCGATTACCGCGCCCCGGCGCAGTTGGTCGGCGATTTCCTGAGCGGCCGTGCCAGCCGCGCGTTGGGCGGCGTCGCGCCCACCTACCTGCCCGGCATAGCGCTCGGCGATCTGCACTGCCTGCCCGGCTTCGTGCTCGACGCGCTGCGCGCGGCGCTGCCCCGCCTCGGGCAACAGGTGCGCGGCTTCGACGCGCCCGACGCGCTGCTCACCGCGCCGGAGACCCGCTCCTCCTCGCCGGTGCGCATCCCGCGCGACGCCGGAGGGCAGGCCTCGATTCGCGGCCTCTTTCCCGCTGGTGAGGGCGCAGGCTACGCCGGTGGCATTCTCTCGGCGGCGGTAGACGGTCTCAAGGCGGCGGAAGCTGTGCTCGCCCAAGTGTAAGCCGGTTATTCCACGGTCACGGACTTCGCGAGGTTCCTCGGTTTGTCCACGTCGCAGCCCTTTTCCACCGCCATGTAGTATGCGAAGAGCTGCAGCGGCAGCACCGCCAGCATCGGCGCAAGCATCGGAAGCGTATCGGGAATCTCCCAGCGCTCCTCCTGCTCCACCTCAGTACCCGGCGCGGCGACGCACAATACCC
This sequence comes from Eubacteriales bacterium, assembly GCA_031552825.1. Taxonomy (GTDB): domain Bacteria; phylum Bacillota; class Clostridia; order Christensenellales; family Aristaeellaceae; genus WQXF01. The sequence continues at coordinate 54,444 of JAVBMD010000020.1, read as the reverse complement.
TTGCGCCGCGCGCCCGCACCTCTTGGATGTTGGAGCGCATCTTCTCCAGCAGCTTGGGCTGCGTACACAGCGCCGCGACCAGCGTACCCGGCTCGATGAGCGCGATGGTACCGTGCTTGAGTTCGCCCGCAGCGTAGGCCTCCGAGAAGGTATAACTGATTTCCTTCAACTTGAGCGATCCCTCCATGGCCAGCGCCTGATCCATGCCCCGCCCGATGAAGTACACGTTCTTTTGATCGAAATTCGCGCTGGCAAAGCGCTGGATGGCGTCTTGCTGGCCGAGCACCTTTTCGGCCTGCTCGGGGATCTCCGCCATCGCGCACAGCACGCCCGCCTGTTCCGCAGGCGAGATGTTGCCGCGCTTTTCCGCGAGGTCCAGCGCCAGCAGCGCCAGCAGCATCAGCTGCGTGCTGTACGCCTTGGTGGACGCGACGGCGATCTCCGGGCCGGCGCGCGTGAAGAGCACATGGTCGGCCTCGCGCGCCAACGTGCTGCCCACCACATTGGTGATGGCCACAACGCGCAGACCGGCCTTTTTCGCCTTGCGTGCCGCGGCCAGCGTATCGGCGGTCTCGCCGGATTGGCTGATGGCGACGCAAAGCTCGCCCGCCTCCAGCCGCGCGTCGCGGTAGCGGAATTCCGAGGCGATGTCCACCTCGGCGGCGACGCCCGCCAGGCTCTCGAGCAAGTGCTTCCCCACCATGCCCGCGTGGTACGCCGTACCGCAGGCCACGATCATCGCCCGGCGCAGCGCGCGCGCAGCATTGGCGTCCAGCGGCATCAGCTCCTGCCGGACGCGCCGTTGCGCCGTATCGGCGTAAGCGTGCAGCGTGTCGCGCAGCGCCTTGGGCTGCTCGTGCATCTCCTTGAGCATGTAATGCGGAAACCCGCCCTTTTCCGCGGCGGTCGCGTCCCAATCGATGGTTTGCGGCTCGACCTTTTTTTCGCGCCCCAGCGCGTCCCGGATAACGATGCCGTCGGCGCGCAGCGTGGCGATCTCCCCATCCTCCAGCGCGTACACCCGCCGCGTGAAGGGCAGCATCGCCGGAATGTCCGAGGCGATGAACTGCTCCCCTTCCCCCCAGCCGACGACCAACGGATTTTCCTTGCGCACGCAATAAAGCGTGTCCGGCGCGTCGTCGCACAGCACGGCCAGCGCGTAGCTGCCCTCCAGCCGATGCACGGCGCGGGCGATCGCGCCGACCATATCGCCGGGCTGCTCCCAATACAGTTGGTGCAAAAGGTGCGCGATTACCTCGGTATCGGTTTCGGATTGAAACGCGCAGCCGCGCTCGGTCAGCCAGACCTTCAGCTGCGCGTAGTTCTCGATGATGCCGTTGTGTACCACGGCGATGGCGCCGTGCGCGTCGGTATGCGGATGCGAATTCACCTGCGAGGGCTCGCCGTGGGTCGCCCATCGGGTATGCCCGATGCCTACCGTCCCGCGCAGCGGTTGCGCGCAAAGCTCGGCACGCAGGTTGGCGAGCCTTCCTTTGGCTTTGCGCACCGCGATCGCGCCCGCTTGCATCAGCGCGATACCGGCGGAATCATAGCCCCTGTACTCCAGCCGCTCCAGCCCGCCCATCAATATATCCACAGCGTCCCGATTCCCCGCATAGCCCACAATGCCGCACATCGCGCCCGCCTCCTTTTCTCATTCGTACCCTAATCCAGTTGCAAGTATTCCTGCGGATCCACCCACTCGCCATCGCGCAGCAGCTCAAAGTGCAGGTGCGATGGATCCTCGCTTTCCAGCGCCATGGGCTTGTCCAGCGGCGAGAGCAGCTGACCGGTTTTAACCGGGTCGCCAATGCGCAGCAGGCTCAGCGTCGACAGGCCCGCATAGCGCGACACAAAGCCGCCAGGGTGCTGCACCTCGATTACGTTGCCCAGCAGCGGATCGTTGTAGGCCGCCGACACGGTGCCGCTGAGCGCCGCTACCACCGAATCGCCTGCCGCCGCCGCGATGTCGATGCCCTCATGGGTCGACCACGCGCTCATCGTCGGCAAAAACACCGGCGCGTCGGCGCTGTGCGCGCGCAACACGTCACCCTGCACCGGCCAAGCAAAGGCTGGCTTGTCCAGCGAGTTTTGCGCCGCGACGCCCGGGTTCGCTTCCCCGCTCTGCGCGAACTGAATGTTCGGCAAGTCGCTGGTCCAGGTCACATCGCTGAGCCGCTGCACAAACTCCGCCTCGCTGCCCGCCTCCGCACCGTCGGGCAGCACATCCTCCGGCGGCACAACCGGCGGCGCGCCGGTGCGCGTCCATACCGCCGTGCCGATAATCACAGCCACACAAACGCCCAGCATTACATAAAAGCCCTGCCGCTCCATAAATCCGCTCCATCGCTTGACCCCAGCGCGGCCTCGTTCTCCGATCCATTTCACCGCATTCCGTATTCCGCCCATGCGAACACCTCCGCATACAGTGTGTCCGCGTGTGCGCGCCGTGATACACTACCAATGTTCAATTTCTACGCCGGTGTAGTAATGGCGCAGGATCGCGCCATGATCGCTCCCGGCGCGCGCCATCGCGTCGGCGCCAACTTGGCTCATGCCCACGCCATGCCCGTACCCGCGCTGCTCGACAATCAACTCGTCCCCGGCGAAGCGCAGCGTGAATAGCGTGCTCGAAAGCCCCAGCGCCTGCCGCAGTTCCCGCCCCGTAACCACGGCGGAGCCGACCTGCACCTTGCCCACGCGCCCCGTATCGAAGCGCTCGATGATCTTCAGCGAGCCGGGCAGCTTGTCTGCCGTAACGTCGGCCTTCGGAAAGGCGTCGTTCAGCCGCCCCGCCGCCTGCGCGCAGGAAAGGCGAAACGCGCTGGCATAGCCCTTCGCCCCCTCCTCCCCGGGGCTGTCCACGCCGCGCAAATACGGAAGCGCCTGCGAGAATACGTGCTCCACGTCTTCGGTCACGCCGCCGCTGCTGGCATGGTAAAGCACCTCGATCAACGCGCCGTCAAAGGTGATGACCTCGCCGCGCGTGGCAAGCACCGCGTCGGCGATCTTGCGGCGGTTAGCGGCGTAGTCGCCGCCCCACTTTTCCCGCAGCGCATCCTCGTCCGCCCACGCTTGGCAGTGGGTGCTATCGCTGCAAATATCGGCCTGCGCCATCCGTGCGCAGCCCGCCCCGCCCAATGCGCGCATGCTGGCCGCCGCCCGCGTGCGCGCCGCCACCGCCTGCGCCTCCAGCGCCTGCTCCGCGAACCCAGCGGGCATCTCCGCCGCCACCACACCGATCAGGTATTCCTCCAGCGGCAATTGGCGCAGCGCCTCCCCCCGCGCGTCGAGCAGCGCAACCTTGAGCGCCGATATGCTGCCGGAAACCGGCTTGCCGCCCCGCCGCACGGTTTCCACCCGCACCCCGGGCGAGCGGGCGCCCTGCGACCGTTCCGCCTGCCGATACGCCAACAGCACCAACGCCGCCAGCAAACACAAAAGCGCCAGCGCCAGCGGTGCATATAGCCCGCTCTGGCGTTTTTTTCTTCTTCTGCGCAACATGCCCTCACCTCGTACCGGCAGGATATGCGCTAAGGCGACAAAAAAGCACAGGCGCGTGCCGCCTGTGCCTTAAAACCAATTTTACTTCGCGAACTCGGTTGCCCGGGTTTCGCGGATGACGTTGACCTTGATCTGCCCCGGATACTCCATTTCCTTCTCGATGCGCTTGACGATCTCCTTGGCGAGGATCAGCGTACCGGCGTCGTTGACATCCTCGGGCTTGACCACGATGCGCACCTCGCGGCCCGACTGGATGGCGAAGGACTTTTCCACGCCGGAGAAGGAATTGGCGATCTCCTCGAGCTTCTCGAGGCGCTTGATGTAGTTCTCCAGCGACTCGCGCCGCGCGCCGGGGCGGGCGGCGGAAATCGCGTCGGCAGCCTGCACCAGCACAGCCTCGATGGTCTGCGGCTCCACGTCGTTGTGGTGGGCGAGGATGCAGTGTACCACATCCGGCGATTCGCGGTACTTGCGCGCCAGCTCGCCGCCCAGCGATACGTGGGTGCCCTCGGCCTCGTGATCCACAGCTTTGCCGATGTCGTGCAGCAGTCCGGCGCGCTTGGCAAGCGTAATGTCCGCGCCCAGCTCGGCGGCCATCAGGCCTGCCAAATGCGATACCTCGATGGAATGCTTGAGCACGTTCTGGCCGTAGCTGGTGCGGTAGCGCATGCGGCCGAGCAGCTTGACCAGTTCGTGGTGGATGCCGTGCATGTTGGTTTCGAAAACCGCCTGCTCACCGGCTTCGCGGATCTGGTTATCGACTTCCTTGCGCGCCTTGTCCACCATCTCCTCGATGCGAGCCGGGTGGATGCGCCCATCCTGAATCAGCTTTTCCAGCGCGACGCGGGCAATCTCGCGGCGCACCGGGTCAAAGGCCGATACGATAACGGCCTCCGGCGTATCGTCGATAATCAGATCGACGCCGGTCGCGGTCTCCAGCGTGCGGATGTTGCGGCCTTCGCGGCCGATGATGCGGCCCTTCATGTCCTCATTGGGCAGGTTGACCACCGAAACCGTGGTCTCAGCCACGTGATCCGAGGCGCACTTCTGGATCGCCAGCGCGATGATGTTGCGCGCCTTTTTGTCGGCGTCCTCCTTAGCGCGGGCTTCGATATCGCGCACCATGACGGCGGCGTCGTGATACGCGTCCTTCTGCACGCGGCTCATGAGCACCTGCCGCGCTTCGTCCTGCGTCATCTGGCCGATATGCTCCAGCTCGCTCTGCTGGCGGTCATGCAGCACCTGCGCCTCTTCGTTCAGCTTTTGCAGCTCTTCATGCTTCTTATTTAGATTTTCCTCGCGCGCCTCGAGATTGTCCATTTTCTTGTCCATCGTCTCTTCGCGCTGGAGCAGGCGGCGCTCGGTGCGCTGCACTTCGGCACGGCGATCGCGGATCTCGCGATCCAGCTCGGTCTTCAGCCGGAGTACCTCTTCCTTGGCCTCGAGCAGGGTTTCCTTTTTCTTTTCCTCGGCGCGCCGCTGCGAATCCTCCAGCAGGTTCCTCGCGTACTCCTCGGTGCGCCCAATCTTCTTTTCGTGGCTACTCTTGCGATAAACGTATCCGATAGCAGTGCCGATCACACAGGCCAACACCGCCGCGAGCACGATCCATAAAATGTCCAAGATGCAAGTCCTCTCCTTTTCTATATTCAACCGGACAAACACCTTGCCCGGCAGGTAACCCCAAGGGATTCCGTCTCTTCGCGCGGCATACCACCACACGTTGAAATACTTATGTATCAGATGTAGTATAACGATCCTATGGGCGCGTGTCAAGACAAAGCTTCGCGTATTAAAAAATTGGCGAATAACAAAATTGTAAAAATGCAACAAAAAGCGCATCCGAACGAAATCCGCGTGTACGCGGACTCCGTTCGAACGCGCTATTGATTCTCCCGTCGGGATTATTCCTCGCCGCCCTCGGCTGCGACCTCCAGCTTAGCCTCGATCTTTCCGGCGCGCAGCTCGTTGCGGATAATGGTTTCAATGGCCTGCGCGATCTCGGGGTTGTCGCGCAAATAAGTGCGCGCGTTTTCGCGGCCTTGGCCGATGCGCTGGTCGTTGTAGCTGAACCACGCGCCGCTCTTGTGAATGATGTCGCGCGCCACCGCCAAATCCAGCAGGCTGCCCTCGCGCGAGATGCCTTGCCCGTAGAGGATATCAAACTCGGCCACGCGGAAGGGCGGCGCCACCTTGTTCTTGACCACCTTGGCCTTGGTGCGGTTGCCCAGCACCTCGGCGCCGTTCTTGAGCTGCTCGCCGCGGCGGATGTCCAAGCGCACCGTGGCGTAGAACTTGAGCGCGCGGCCGCCGGGCGTGGTCTCCGGGCTGCCGTACATCACGCCCACCTTCTCGCGCAGCTGGTTGATGAAGATGCAGGTGGCGTTGGTCTTGTTGATGACGCCGGTCAGCTTGCGCAGCGCCTGCGACATCAGGCGCGCCTGCAGGCCGACGAAGGAATCGCCCATCTCGCCGTCGATTTCGGCCTTGGGCACCAGCGCCGCCACCGAGTCGACCACCACGATGTCGATGGCGCCGGAACGCACCAGCGCCTCGCAGATCTCCAGCGCCTGCTCGCCGGTATCGGGCTGAGAGACGTACAGCTCGTCGATGTTGACGCCCAGCTTCTGCGCGTAGGCAGGATCAAGCGCGTGCTCGGCGTCGATGAAGGCGGCGGTGCCGCCAGCCTTTTGCGCCTCGGCGATCACGTGCAGCGCCACGGTGGTCTTGCCCGAGCTTTCCGGCCCGAACACCTCGATGACGCGGCCGCGCGGAATGCCGCCGACGCCCAGCGCGATGTCCAAATCCAGACAGCCGGTAGAGATCACCTGAATGTCGTTCTGCGCGCCCTTCTCGCCCAGCTTCATCAACGCGCCCTTGCCAAACTGTTTCTCGATGCTGGCCAGCGCGGCGTCCAGCGCCTTTTTGCGCTCCTCGCCCACCTTGTCCAACTCGCCGTCGGCGGCCTTTTTCGTCTTTTCCGCTGCCATATGTGTCCTCTTTCTCCGGGCATGCCCGGCGTGGATTTATTGTTCTTTCGCGGCCAGCCGCACGGCGTCGAGCGCGTGCAGCGTCGCCAGTTTGCGGATGCGCCCGCGCTCGCCGCGCAGGCGCAGTTCCTTGACCCGCGTACCCCGCGCGTCGGCCAGCGCCACGTACACCAGCCCCACCGGCTTCTCCGGCGTGCCGCCGTCCGGCCCGGCGATGCCGGTGGTCGCCACCGCGATGTCCACCCCGGCGCGGGCGCGAAGACCCTCGGCCATCTCTCTCGCCGTCTGCTCGCTGACCGCGCCGTGCGCCGCCAGCGTCTCCTCGCGCACGCCCAGACTGCGCACCTTGGCGGCGTTGCTGTAGGTGATCTGCCCCTCCATCAGCGCCGCCGAAACGCCGGGGATTTCCACCAGCGAAGCGGTCACCAGCCCGCCGGTGCAGGATTCGGCCACCGCCACGGTCTTGCCCGCGTCGAGCAGCGCCTGCACCGCATAACGCGCGAGGCTGTCCTCGGCGCTGTCGCTGACGGCGTAGGCCACCGCGCCCAGCCGCTCCAACAGCGCGGCCTCCACCGGCGCGATGGCTTCCCTCGCCGCCGAGGGGGTATCGGCCATGGCGGTCAGCCGCAGCTGCACCTCGCCGAGGCTGCAATAGGGCGCGATGGTCACCCTGTCCTGCCCATCGATAAAGTCGCGCACGCGGGTCTCCACGTCGGATTCCCCCATGCCGAAGATGCGCACATAGCGCGAGGTGATGCTGCCCGCCAGCTTGCCGCGCAGGTAGGGCGCAACCGACGCTTGAAACATCGCCTGCAGCTCGTGCGGCGGGCCGGGCAGCTGCGCCACGCACTTGCCGCCCTGCTCCACGATGCAGCCCGGCGCGGTGCCGCGCGCGTTGGGCAGGATGATGGCTCCGCGCGCGAAGCTGGCCTGCTTGCGGTTATTGGGCGCCATCTCGCGCCCCAGCGAGGCGAAGAAGCGCTCGATAGCCGTCAGCGAGGCCGGATCGGTCTCCATCGGCAGGCCGAAGTGCGCCGCCACCACTTCCTTGCTTAAATCGTCCTCGGTGGGGCCGAGGCCGCCGGTGGTAATCACCATGTCGGCGCGCGAAAGCGCCTGCGCCAGCGCCTGTTCCACGCGGGCGCGGTTGTCGCCGACGGTGGTGTGGTGATAGACCGCGATGCCCAGCGCCGCCAGCTCGCGCGCCAGATACTGCGCATCGGTGTTGGCGATCTGCCCCAAGATCAGTTCTGTGCCGATGCAAAGAATTTCCGCGATCATCGGCTGCCTCCAAAGTCGCGCAGCAAATCGCGCGCCTCCCACAGGTACACGGCGCAGGAGAGCACCGTCAGCGCCGTCGCGCCGTACAGGCACAGCGCCGTCAGCACGCGCAGGCTGTTCAAGTTCACCGTCAGCAGCGCCACGGCGATGATCTGCAGCACCGTCTTGAGCTTGCCCCAGATGCCCGCGGCGATGACCACGCCCTTTTCCGCCGCCACCATGCGCACGCCGGAAATGATAAACTCGCGCGCCACAAACAGGATGCAGATCCACGCCGATACAAGCCCCTGCTGCACCATCAAAATCAGCGCCGGGATGACCAACAGCTTATCGGCAATCGGGTCCATAAACTTGCCGAAGTTGGTGACCAGCCCGCGCGAGCGCGCGATGCGGCCATCGAACAGATCGGTCAGCGCGGCGGCGATAAACACGATCAGCGCCAGCCACAGCGTAAATGGCGCGCGGATCGCCAACAGGATCAGGTATATCGGAACCAGCGCGATGCGCAGCAGCGTCAGCTTGTTGGGCAGATTCATAGCGCCTCTCCTATCAAATCATAGATTTCCGAGCCGGTGATGCGCACCTGCGCGAAGGTGCCGGGGCGCAGCTTTCCGGTTGCGCGGAACAGCACGTTGCCGTCGATCTCCGGCGCCTCCCACCTCGAGCGGCCGACGAACAGGCCGTCCTTGCGCCGCCCCTCCACCAGCACCTCGCAGGTCGTGCCCACGCGGGTTGCGTTGCGCTCCGCCGAGATGCCGCTTTGCAGCCGCATCAGCCTGTCCAGCCGCGCCTGTTTGATCTCCTCGGGGATCTGATCCGGCAGCCCTGCCGCCACGGTATCCTCCTCCGGCGAGAAAGCGAACGCGCCCAGCCGGTCGAACCTCGCCTCGGCGACAAAGGCGAGCAGCTCCTCGAAATCAGCCTCGGTCTCGCCCGGGAAGCCCACGATGATCGAGGTGCGCAGCGCCATGCCCCGCGCGCGAATCTCCTGCGCCAAATGGCGGATGTGCTCCGCCGTGCCATGCCGGTGCATGGCGGTGAGCAGGCGCGGGACGATATGCTGAATCGGCAGATCGATGTATTGGCACATATTGGGCAGCGCCGCCATGGTGTCGAGCAGCGCCTCGTCGACCCGCGCCGGGTAGCAGTACAGCGTGCGCAGCCAGTGTACGCCCTCGATTTGCGAAACCTCGCGCAGCAGCGCCGGGAGCTGGCTCACGCCGCCCGCCTTGTCGGTGCCGAAGCGCGTGGTATCCTGCGAGATCAGCGTGATCTCTTGGACGCCGGCCCGCGTCAGCCGCCGCACCTCGGCGGCGATGTCGGCCGTCGGGCGCGAGCGGTAGCCGCCGCGAATCAGCGGGATGGCGCAGTAGCTGCACCGGTTGTCGCATCCGTCGCCGATCTTGACGTAGGCGCTGTAGCTCGGCGTGGTCAGCACCCGCTGGCTTTCAAAAAAGTCGTCGCAAGGCTGGGTGAGCGCCGGGCGCGCGCCCTTGTCCGCCTCGGCGATCATTGCCAGCAGCTTATCGTACTGCCCCACGCCCAGCATGCCGTCGATCTCCGGTATGTCGGCGTGCAGCGCCTCGCTGTAGCGCTGCGCCAAGCAGCCGGTCACCAGCAGCAGGCGGCAGCGCCCGGTCTTTTTGTATTCCGCCATCTCCAAGATGGTATCGATGGATTCTTCCTTGGCGGGCTCGATGAACCCGCAGGTGTTGACCACGATGATATCGGCCTGTGCCGGGTCGGGCTCGAAGGCATACCCCGCCTCGGCCAGCACGCCGAGCATCTGCTCGGTATCGACGCGGTTTTTGCTGCACCCCAGCGATACGACGCCAACCTTGGTACCCCTGTTATTTTGCATTGTCATTTTTTTGCGCACCTTAAAAGAGAACGTATGTTTCTGTCATTGTAGCATCATTCTGTGGAAAAAACAAGGGGCAATTCTAGCCTGTGAAACCATCGGATGTACACCCCGATGAATTCCTAAGGGCGACCAGAAAGACCGCAGGTCGCCCCAGAAGGCGAAACACCCATTGATAGAGCAAGACTTTCGCCTTGCGAGGCGACCAAAGGGCTTTGCGATCGCCCTTTGGAAACCTTCGCCGCGCACCAAACAGTCTTTGCTTAGAACTCCACCTTGGCCGCGATATACGCCGCCAGCGCGTCGATATGGATCCGCTCCTGCTGCATCGTGTCGCGGTCGCGCACCGTCACGGTGCCGTCCTCCACGGTGTCAAAGTCCACCGTGACGCACACCGGCGTGCCGATCTCGTCGGCGCGGCGGTAGCGCTTGCCGATGGAGCCGGTGTCGTCGTACTCCACCGAAAACTGCTTGGCCAGCTTTTCGTACACCGAGGTGGCCAGCTCGCCCAGCTTGTTCTTTTGCAGCGGCAGCACCGAAGCCTTGTACGGCGCCAGCGCCGGATGCAGGCGCAGCACCACGCGGGTATCGCCCTCGGCTACCTCTTCCTCGTCATACGCGTCGCATAGGAAGGCCAACGCCGAGCGATCCACGCCCACCGACGGCTCGATGACGTAGGGCACGTAGCGCTCGTTGGTCACCGGGTCGATGTACTCCATGTTTTCCTTGGCGTGGGTCTGGTGCTGCGTCAGGTCGTAATCAGTGCGGTCGGCGATGCCCCACAACTCGCCCCAGCCGAAGGGGAACAGGAATTCAAAGTCGGTGGTGGCTTTGGAATAGAAGGCAAGCTCCTCGGCGCTGTGATCGCGCAGGCGCAGGTGCTCCTCCTTCATGCCCAGCGAAAGCAGCCAATCCCGGCAAAAGCCGCGCCAGTAATCGAACCACTGCAGATCCTCGCCGGGCTTGCAGAAGAACTCCAGCTCGGCCTGCTCAAACTCGCGGGTCCGGAAGGTGAAGTTGCCGGGCGTGATCTCGTTGCGGAAGGATTTGCCGATCTGGCAGATGCCCATGGGCAGCTTGCGGCGCGTGGAGCGCAGCGTGTTCTTGTAGTTGACGAAGATGCCCTGCGCCGTCTCGGGGCGCAGATAGATTTCGTTGGTGCTGTCTTCGGTCACGCCCTGATGGGTCTTGAACATCATGTTGAACTTGCGGATGGACGTAAAGTCGCGCTTGCCGCAGGTGGGGCAGGCGATCTGCTGCTCGGCGATGTAGGTCTCCATCTGCTCGTTGCTCCAGCCGTCGGCGACGATCTCCTCGCCCTTGGCGGCGGCGAAATCTTCGATCAGCTTATCGGCACGGAAGCGCGCCTTGCACGCGCGGCAGTCCATCAGCGGATCGTTGAAGTTGCCGACATGTCCGGAGGCCACCCACACCTCGCGGTTCATCAAAATCGCGCAGTCCAAGCCAACGTTGTACTTGTTCTCCTGCACGAACTTGCGCCACCAGGCCTTCTTGACGTTGTTCTTGAACTCCACGCCCAGCGGGCCGTAGTCCCAAGTATTGGCCAATCCGCCATAAATTTCCGATCCCGCGAAGATATAGCCCCGGTTTTTGCACAACGCGACGATTTTTTCCATGGTCTTTTCCACTGCCATCATGATCCCTCCACCTTGTTTTTAGCCCTGCGGAAATCGGTACGAAAAAAGGATAGCACTTCGCCCGGCAAGGGACGAAAGCTATCCTTCCGCGGTTCCACCCTTATTGGCGGGAATGCCCCGCCCACTCACAATAAGCTCCGCTCCGTGGCGCCACCCATTTCCTCGCGGTGCATCGCATGCAATTGTTGCGTTCTATCATATGCGGGAAAGTTGGATTTGTCAAGATCAGCATGCGGCTATTTTAGGCTGTTTTCGGCTATTTCCCCAGCGCTTCGCGCAGCGCATCCCGCGCCTTCAGCTCGGATAGATTCCAGCAACCGTCGTGCTCGATCGCTCGCAGCTTTCGCTCCAGCATCTCCCGCTCCGCCGCGGGGTTGGGCTGCGCCTGATACGCGCGGATCAGCTCCGGCACCGCATCGCAGGAGAGTTCGTAGCCGTAGGGTACGCTCGACTGCATATCCATTTCACGCGAGGGATTGTATCCGCGCCGCGCTTCGGAGGCGGGCATTTGCTCGTTCCACCGCACGATGATGGCCTCCACGTTGACCAGCGCCAGCCCGGTGTACCAAACCATCAGCACCAGCGCCGCAAGGCGCAGCAGCGGCAGCTTGGGCGAAAACAGCCGCACGGCGCACAGCGCCAGCACCACGCCCAGCGCGATCATGAAGGTAAACGGGAACACCCGCAGCCACGTCAGCCCATACGCCTCAATGTACAGCCCCAACCGGCGCAGCGCCGAGATCAGCAGCACGCCGGTGCAAACCAGCAGCGCCAGCAGCAGCACGCGCACGATCCGATGCGGCCGCGTAAAGCGCAGGCAGAGGCCGAACAGCGAAAGGTTGATGGCCGCCACCGCCAGCAGCTCGCCGAAGCCCTTGCGCGCGTATTCCGAAAACGTAAGCTCCGCAGGCAATCCCCGGCTGCCAAAGAGGTACACAAACTGCACCCCGCAGAACAGCGCATACATCGCCACCAGCAGCGCCAGCACCACCGCCGCCGTCGCCGGTTCCCAGCTCTGCCGAAGGTGCGACGGCTCCACGCGGTTGTCGTCCAGCGTGGCGCTGGTAAGGAAGGAGCCGAACAAGGTCGCCACAATGACGATCAGGAAACCGTGCCCGACCAGCTCTTCTACGCGCAGCGCGCTAAAGAAGCGCTTTAAATAATACCCAATCACCGCATCGGCCTCGAGCAGCAGCATGCCTACCACCAGCAGGAGCGGCACCGCGATGCCCAGCCCGATCAGGACGCTCTTTGCGCGGCTCTTTTTTCCGACCACGAGGCCGCTGAGCGCCTGCGTCCCGCTGAAGAGATGCGCAAACGGCCACACGACGAAGCCCTGCACCATCCGCTGCGCCAGCACATGCTCCTGCCGCACCGGTTCCTTGGGCGCAACCATTTGCGTGTACAGCATCAGCAGCAGCGGGATTGCCGGCACGTTGAAGAAGCGGATGGTCTCGCGATCGCGGATCAGGCCGCTGACGCACAGCAACGCCGCTATGCCCAGCACCACCCATGCCTGCGCGCGCCTCGCGGCGGTGCGCCAAGTCAAGCACAGGATCACCACAATGTACGCCAGCCAGAACAGCCCCCAGCCGAACCCGACCGCGCCCTCGTCCGGCAGCGCAGGCAGCAGCCGATCAAACAAAATCCCCAGCGTCAGCGCACAGAACAGCACGATGCGCTGCATGCGAACCGGCAGCGCTGGTCTCGCCTTCGGCGCGAAACTTGTTTTCGCGGCAGCATTTGAATTTTCCATCGCAAAATCCCTCCTCGCTAGTGTTGACGCAAGAAGTATACCACTATTCTTATCGTTTATCAATATGTTTTTGTCGTTTTATGATTTTACCAGTTGTTGACCGCATGCTCGGCAAAGGCCTGTAGCCCATCGAGGCGCAGCTCGCTGCCGTCCTCCAGCACCGCCTTGCCGCTGAATCCGCCAAACATCTGGTGGCAGCAATTGTGGATGAACAGCACGTCGGTGCGGGTGGTGCGGTCGTAGGTCGGGGTGAGCAGCAGATCCAGCCGCCCTTCCTCGTCGTGGATGCGCCACGGCTCCATATAGTCTCCGCCCAGCACAAACCGCACGCGGCCCAACTTGTGGGTTTCGCCTCTATAAAAAAGGATGTTCTCGGTGGCGGCGGAGGTGTTGCCAAAGCCCGCGCCAAGATTGAAGCCGAACAGCTCGCCGTCCACCTTGCCGGTGCCGTTGCTCCAGTACCATTCGTTATGGAACGGCCACACGCCGCGCCCCCAGTCGAGCAGGCCGTACGCCTCCTCGCCAAAGGCGTAGGTCTTCCCCTCGTAACTTGCCTGCCCGCTGGCGGTCATGCAATTGATCTTTTGATTGTAGTAAAACGCCGTCTTGTATTCATCGAAGGGCACGTGGATCACCAAGCTATGCGGCGTTTGCGGTTTCATTTCAATTTCCGCCTCAAAGCCCTTGGCGGAGAATTCCAGCCGCCGCGCACCGCCCTCGGTGCGGAAGCGCAGGAACACGCCGCCCTTGTCGTAGCGCACGTCGCTGTCGGCCTCGGCGTCCTCGGGCAGGCGCAGGCTGCCAAAGGGCAGCGCCAGCAGCTTGCTGATGTCGGCGATCATCTCGCCTGTGCGGAAATTGAACAGCATGATGCCGACCTGCCCGGCGTAGGAGGCGTGGCCGCAGGTGAACTGCAGGCACTTCTCCTGATCCGAAACCTGATAGAAGTCCCACTCCTTGATCCGGTAAAAGGGCGCCTTGATGTCGGCGCGCCGATAGGTGCAGAGCGAGTGCGTGGAGTAACCCGGCGTGATGATGCCGCGCGCATCCAACACCGGCATCGGGGTTTCTATGCGCCGTTCCGTCATGGCAAATCCCCCTTTTCTTTTCTTGTTGCCTTATTTTCTTACCAACAGCGCCACCGCCTGCGCGGAGATGCCCAGCCCTTCCCCCTCAAACCCCAGCCCTTCGGTGGTGGTAGCCTTCACGTTGACCGCCTCGGGCGCGATGCCCAGCGTCCGCGCCACGTTTTCCACCATGGGCGGGATGAAGTCCTTAAGCTTGGGGCGCTGCGCCGCGATGGTCACATCCACATTGCCCACGGCATAGCCCAACGCCGCCACTTTGCCCGCCACCTCGGCCAGCAAGCGCATCGAGTCGGCGCCCTTGTAGGCTGGGTCGGTGTCCGGAAAGTGGCGGCCGATATCGCCCAGCCCGGCGGCGCCCAGCAGCGCGTCGCTCAGCGCGTGGGCGGCAACGTCGGCGTCGCTGTGCCCCAGCAACCCGCGCTCAAAAGGCACCCGCACACCGCACAGGATCAGCGCCCGCTCCTCCACCAGCCGATGCACATCGTACCCATGCCCCACGCGGAAGGGCAGCGCGCGTGCCGCAGCGCCTTCGCCGCGCCGCGCCAGCAGCGCCTCGGCCACGGCGATGTCCTCCGGCGTCGTTACCTTGATATTTTCCACATCGCCCTCCACCAGCCAAACCTCCTCGCCCAGCGCCTCGACCAGCGCCGCGTCGTCGGTGGCGCGCAGGCCGCTGTCCAGCGCCCGCGCGTGCGCCGCCCGCAGCAGCGGTACGGCAAAGGTTTGCGGCGTTTGCACCGCCCGCAGCGCGTCCCGCGCCGGGGTCTCCTTCGCGACGCCGCGCGCGTCGACGCGCTTGATGGTATCCTTCACCGGCACCGCCGCCACGCCGCTGCCGTGCGCCTTTGCGCCCTCCAGCGTCGCGCGGATCACCGCCCGCGTCACCAGCGGCCGGGCGGCATCGTGTACCAGCACAAATTCGGCCTGCTCCGGCACGGCTTGCAGCCCGTGAAACACCGAGGCCTGCCGATCCGCGCCGCCCTCCGCGATGCAAGCGGCGCCGCTCAAACCGTGCGCCGCCAGCATGCCCTCCACGCGCTGCCGCTCGCCCGCGCCGCAAACCAGCGTCACGCCGTCCACCACGCCGCTGCCCAGCAGCGCGCGCAGCGAGCGCACCAGCATCGGCACGCCCGCAAGCGGCGCGAAGGCCTTGTTTTCAAGCAGCCCCATGCGCGCCCCCTTGCCGCCCGCCACCAGCACCGCCCAGTTCATAGATCGTCCTCTCCGGCCAGCACGCGGTACATGCCGGAAGCGGCGGCCTTGGCGGCGCGCTCGCTGATCTCCAACACCTCGTACTTATTCAGCCGGTCGCCGAAGCGAATTTCGATGATATCGCCGACCTTCACCTCAGCGGCGGGCTTGGCAGGCTTGCCGTTGATGCTCACGCGGCCGCCGTCCCCCGCTTCCTTCGCCACGGTGCGGCGCTTGATGATGCGCGATACCTTCAAATATTTATCCAATCGCATTGCTCTGTGCCTTCCTTGCCTTTTCATTCATGCATTCAGAATTCATGCATTCAGAGTTCATGCCTTCTGATTCCATTCTGATCTTAATCTATTAAAATGAAACCGTCAAGAAACCGAAAGCTTGAAATTGAAAAGACCCACGCAAAAATTGCGTGGGCCGATGTATGCGCGTGAATTACACGTCAACGATATCCTTGAGCGCCTTGCCAGCCTTGAACACCGGAGCCTTAGAGGCCGGGATGTCGATTTCGGCGCCAGTGCGGGGATTGCGCGCCTTGCGGGCGGGGCGGTTCTTCACTTCGAAGGAGCCAAAGCCCACGACCTGCACCTTGTTGCCGGCGGCCAGCGCTTCGCCGATCGCTTCCACCATCGCGTTCACAGCGGCTTCCGCCTGCTTCCGGGTCAAGTCGGCCTTTGCGGCAACCGCCGCGCTCAATTCGGTTTTGTTCATGATTATATCCTCCTTTTTAATCGCTACCGCGTAGCACATCTCGGATCAACGAAGTCATATTCGCCAGAAATCCAGTAATTCCTTCATGTTTGGCTATATTTTTGCTCAAAAAGCCGCTATTTTACCCATTTTGGTAAAAATAGTGCTATTCCGCAGCCATTTGTTGCTTCACTCGCGCCCAATACGCGTCCATTTGCGCAAGGGTCATGCCCTCCAATTGACCGCCGTCGGCCAAGATCAGCGCCTCCATGCGCTCAAACCGGGCGATAAATTTCTCGGTGGCGGCGGCCAGCGCCAGCTCGGGCTGCACCTCGGCCAGCCGCAGCGCGTTGACCGCGGCAAACAAAAGATCGCCGCTCTCCTCCTGCGGATCGGCTCCGGCGTCCAGCTCGGCGCGCAGCTCGGCGGTCTCCTCCAGCACCTTCTCCAGCGCATCCTGCGGACGCGACCAGTCGAAGCCGACGTTGGCGGCCTTCTTCTGCACCTTGGCGGCGCGCATCAGCGCGGGCAGGTACTTGGGCACCGCGCGCAACACTTCGGCTTGGGTGGTTTGCCCGCGCTCCCGCTGCTTGATCTTGTCCCAGCTGCGCAGCACTTCCTCGGCGGTATCGCACCGCGTCTCGCCAAAGATGTGCGCATGGCGCGCGATCATTTTGCGGCAGATGGCGGTGGTCACATCATCGATTTGGAAGGTGCCATGCTGCGCGCCGACCTGCGCGTGGAACACCACCTGCAACAGCACATCGCCCAGCTCGTCGGCCAGCGCGTCGGGATCGCCGCTGTCGATGGCGTCCACCGCCTCGTAGGCCTCTTCGATCAGGTAGGGGCGCAGGCTCTCGTGCGACTGCTCCCGATCCCACGGGCAGCCGTTCGGCGCGCGCAGGATCCGCATGATCTCCACCAAGTCGGCGAAGCCAAAGCGCTCGCGCTCCGCGCGCCCCAGCGCTGGCACCCACAGCGCGGCGGTGTGGTCGTAGGTAGGCTGGCGATCCAGCTCTTCCAGCGCGATGGCGCGCAGGTTGCAATGCTCCTCCTCGCCGGGCGCGGCGAAGCACACCTGCGCCTGCGCCGGATAGCGTTCCATCAGCCACAGCTTGACCTGCGAGGCCAGCACCCGGCTATGGATCTCCACGATGCACAACGGCAGCGAAGGATCCTGCTGCATCGTTTCCAGCGCCAAGGCGGCGGCGGCGCGATACGCGCCGACCTCGGCCTTGCGCGCCTGCATCGCGCCGGCCTGCACGCTGGAAGCCATCGATACGCAGGGCAGCACCCGCACCTGCGCCTCGGGCGGCAACAGCGCCAGCAGCCGAGCCACCGTCGCATCCTGCGCGGGATCGCTGACGGCGTAGCACAGCGAGCCGCCCGCGGACATCCGATCCAATAGGTTCCGCGCCGCACGCTCGGCGAGCGCGTCAAAGTCCTCGCTATCGGCATACAGCGCGTCCAGCGTATGAAACGCGATGCGCCGCCCCATCAGCCATGCGGCCGTGGCGTGGCGGCCGGTGCGCAGCACGAGCGTATCGGCCTCTTCCAGTGCGCGCATCGCGCCGAGCGTCAACGCGTCGGGATGGCCCGGCCCTAGGCCGACGATGGTCACTCCCGTCTTCGCCCCCATACGCATTCCCCTTCCGTTCTGCCGCGCTTGTTATAAACTCGGTTAGCAGTATAGCATATATAGGCACAAATCCGCAACGCGAAGCTATGCGAATCAAAAAGAACCGGCACGCGCTCCGCGCACCGATTCCTTTGATAGCATAGGGATTTGGCTCTCGTACGCTGGGCGCGCGGTTTTACTGTTCCATTTGCCTGCCGACGATGCTGGCGGTGGTTTCTGCCACCTTCATTTCTGTATCGCCCATCTTTGCGTTCGGCTCGCGGCTGAGCAGCATCACCGCGCCGATGGATTCGCCATCGGCGATGATCGGGCACACTACCTGCGCGGTATAGGGCGCGGCATCCTCCTCGTTGGTGATGGCGAATACCTTACCGCCGCTGGCGCGGTTGATGGTCATCGCTTGGCGGCCCTGAATCACGTTCTCCAGCTCACGGCTGATGGGCTTATCCCACAGCTCCTTCTTGGATACGCCGGAGGCCGCCACCACCATGTCCCGATCACAGATGCAAGCAATATGCCCCAGCGAACGGAACAGCGATTCGGTGTAATCCTTGGCGAAGGATGAAATTTCGCCAATCGGGGAGTATTTTTTCAGGATGACCTCGCCATCCCGGTCGGTGTAAATCTCCAGCGGATCCCCTTCCCGGATGCGCAACGTGCGGCGAATTTCTTTGGGGATAACCACCCTTCCCAGCTCATCGATCCTGCGTACAATTCCGGTTGCTCTCAATGTGGACGCCCTCCTTGTAATGGGTTGACGTACGATAGCCAACTTTGACCCTAGTATGCAGGTGCTGGATGGTTTTTATTCGACAAAACCGGGTTGTCCGCGCAAAAATACTGCGCGCGCACAAGCAAAAAAGCGCCCCGCGACAAGCATCGCGAGGCACCTTGGAATCCCTTGGCATCGGCGGTTCTTTCCGCCAAATATGGCATCAAATAAAGTCGATGGGCTTCGCGTTGTATTTGACGTTGGCTTCCAGAATCCACTGCTGCAAAGCGCTCTGGTACACCGCATCCTGCTTCTGGGTAAGCAGCGTCGCGGACAGGCTCTCGCGCACGGCGTCGACGCCCACCTCATGCTCCTGCGAATCGCCGACGTACTTGATGAAGTGGAAACCGAGGGTGGATTCGACCGCCTTCGTCACGTCCCCCACCTTTGCCAGAGACATCGCGCCCTCTTGGAAGGCCGGATCGTACACCTGCGCGCCCTCGATGACCGGATAGCCGGTGGCGGCAAATTCGCCGCTCTTCATGCCGTCGTCCTGGCCGTAGGATTCCACGATCTTGTCGAAGTTGAGCCCCAGATCGATCTTCTGCTGTATTTCGTCCAGCGTGGGTTGCAGTGCCTCTTTGGCGGCTTTTTTCAGGGCGTCCCGCTCCGCTTCCTTGGCGAGAAGGCTGGCGTTGGTCTCCTCTAACTGCGTGCCGAGCTGCGCCTTCTCCGCCTCGTCGGCGGCCGCGGCCACCTTGGTTTCCAGATCGGTCTTGGTGCCGGTCAGGGTGCTTACTTCCTGCTCCAGCTCCTGCATCTTGGTCGTGGATTCATCGTCGAACTTCAGCAGCACATGCTTCACGTACCGATAGCCCGCTGGCACAAAGTATACCGTGCCGCCGTTGAGCGCGTCGGATACATATTGCGTGGGCGTGGCGGCGTAGGATTCCTTCTGCGCGCTGAGTTTGGCCGCGTATTCATCAGCGATCTCCTGCTCGGATACGCTGACGTCAGCGATGGCCTGCGCGCGCACGCGTTCGTCGATGGTGGAGCGCTTGAGGTTCTCCTGCACGGTTTCGCGCGTGATGTTCAGCTCCGCCAGCTTGGCGTCCAAGGCGGCGGTAAGTGCGTCGCCTTCCAAGGTGGTGCCTTCAAAGAACACCGATTTCGCTTGGTTGCGGTAGGACTCGAACCCGCTATCTACTTGCGGCTCCAGTTCCTTTAGCTGCTCCTCGGTAAACTGATCCAGCCCCTCAGCCTTGGCGCGCTGCGCGATCACGCGCTGCTTCACCAACTCCTCGAGAGCCCTGTCCAGCGTATTCTGGCGGGTCGTCGGATCCATGGGATCAAACGGCGGCTGCCCGATCATTTGATAGAGCTGCGCGTTGGCCTCGTACTCGCTGGCCTGCTGCTGCAGCGCCGCCGCCCAAAGATCGTATAGCTCGCCCTTGGTAACCACATCGGGGCCAATTTCAGCTACGATCTGTTTCGCGTCCAGCACGGGATCGGTGGCGATCAGGTTACACCCCGCAAGCATCATCACCGCAAGCAAAAGCGCGGCGAGTCGAATCCACTTTTTCATACTGACTTCTTCTCCTTGTTCCACATAAAATATGGGTACAAAATGACACTTCGCTATTATATCCAAAAATACGCAGGGAAGCAAGCGAGATTTGCGCCAAACGCATCCTAGCTGTGCGCCAAGCTCATCCTGGCTCGTCCAGCAAAAAAGCCGCGCAGGCGGCGAAGAGCTTCTCCCGCTCCGGCCCAATGGTGCAGTTGTGGCCGGAGCGTTCCAGCCACAGGATCTCCTTGCGCCCGCTTGCCGCCGCACGATGGATTCGCTCCGCGCTCTCCTGCCGAATGGTGCGGTCGTCCCGCGATTGCACGATCAGCAGCGGGCAGCGCAGCCGCGAAAGCCCCGCCTCGGCCTCGCGCATGAGGCGGCGCAAATCGCCGACCCGGCATATCGGCGTGCTGTCATAGGTGATGCTGTATTCTTCCAAGAACCCCTCGCGGCGCGGCTTCGGCTTATCCTTTACGTAGGGCATCACCCAGCCCAGCAGCGGCGAGAGCGGCGCCCAGCGGTTGCCTAGACGCATCGGCGAGGCGATGGAGACGGCGGCGTACACCGGCTCCTCCTCCGCCAGCAAAAGCGCCAGCAGGCCGCCCATAGAGTGTCCGACAACCGATACGCGTACACACCGCGCCGCCAGCGCGGCATAAGCCTCCCGCACCGCGCGCAGCCACGGCGCATACCCGCCCGTCGCGCGCATATCCTCGATGCGCGTACCGTGCCCGGGCAACAGGATGCCCTGCACCGTGGGCGGATCTCCCCGGCGCATGCCCTCGGCAAACAGCGCGTCGCCCAGCGGCCGCACCAGCGCGGGCGTGGCGGTAAAGCCGTGGATCAGCAGGATGCCGTGCGCGCCGCCCTCCAGCAAAAATGCCCGCGCCTGTTCCGGTAATGGCTCCGCACGTTCTTCAGCACGCATTCCGCTCACTCCTTACTGCGGCATAAGCCGTAGCCGCACGATCTCGCAGGGATTGCCGATGCGCGGAATGCCGTGGCCGGTATTGGCCGCGCCGCAGCTCACCAGCAGCCGCTCCTCAAAGTACAGCCCCTGCGTATAGCGGGGCAGCACGCCCTGATTGGGCGCGTATAAGCCATGCCCAAGCAAGCGGATTTGCCCTCCGTGGGCGTGTCCGGAAATCGTCAGATCGATATCGCGGGCGCGCACCCGCAAGGGGAAGTGCTCCGGCTTGTGGCTGAGCAGCAGGCGAAAGCCCGCCTCGCGCTCCAGCTCCCCCAGCATGCGCTGCGCCGCGCCGACCAACCCGTCGCCGATATTCCGTTGATCGTGCCGGTGAAAAGGGCGCGGCTTGTCATACAACCGCATGCCGCCGATCACCAGCCCGCCGTGGCGGCAGTACGCGTTGTTGAGCACAATCGCGCCGGTGTCCCGGACGCGCGCCTCGAAGGCCGCATCGCAGAGATCCTCGTGATTGCCATAGGTGTAATAGGTGGGCAGCCGCCCGGCCACCGCTTGCAGAAAGGCTATGCCGCCTTCCGCCTTGCGCGGATAGCGGTGGATCAGATCGCCGGGAATCAGCAGCAGATCCGCGCGTTTACAGACGGCAAGAATGTCCTCGAACGGGCGATTGTGCAGGTCTGCCACGATGATGGCGCAATAGGGGCGATCGACGCGTGCCGATCGCAGGGTGTATTCGGTAATGACGCGTGGGCGCATGGCTTCCTCCCCAATTCAGCGATGGACATAGTATACCGCATCGCCTTAAATTTGGCACCCTCTTTTCGAATCGGTTTCAAATGCACAAGCCATATGGTACACTATGCAAAAACAGTGTGGGGTTTTGATCCCGCTTGGTTGGAGGCAGTTTTATGTTCTCTGCGCAGCGACGCCCTTCGCTCCTCGGATCGATTGGCAATCAACTCTACTCGGTGCTATTCAGCGATGAGGTGGATACCAGCACCCGTTGCTTTTGCTGGACGGTGCTCATCGCCGGACTGACCGACCTGCTTGGCGCCACCACCGATTTGCTGACCGGCTTTGAAATCCGCACGGCGGTCTTCACCTACTGTAGCGCGCTGCTGACCTTTTTGCTGCTGTATCTCTCGGTTCGCCATCCGCAACCGAAGCTGTGGCGGGTGCTGGGTTTCGCTTTCTACATCTTTGTCTTTTTCCCTTTTAATTTTTTCACTTCTTACGGCACCGATGGGGTTACGTTCTTCTTCGTGCTGATGATGGTCAGCGCCATCGCGCTTTCGCTTCAGGGCGGTCTGCGCATCGCCGCCTTTCTCTCGATGCTGGCCGTCACGCTGCTGCTGATCGCGGCGCAGCTATGGTTCCCGCACCTTGTTACCGCGCAGCGCCATGTTCCGCTCGCAAAAAGCATCAACCTCGCAATCACCTTGACGGTGGTCTCCTGCACCAGCTTCGGCCTCATCCTGATCGTGCTGCACTCCTACGAAAAAGAAAAACGCCGCGTGCGCGAGGCGCTGCAGCGCGAGGAGGAAGCGCGCCTGATGCTCGAGGACTCGCTGGCCAACTTGGCGCTGCAAAAGGAGCTGGCGGAAAAGGAAAGCATCCGCGCCGAAAGCGCCAGCAAGGCCAAGAGCGAGTTCCTTTCCCACATGAGCCACGAAATCCGCACCCCGATGAACGCCATCATCGGCATGACCAAGATTGGCCAAGCCTCCGACAGCCCGGAAAAAACCCAGTATTGCCTCGCGCAGATCAACAACGCTTCCACCAACCTGCTTGGCCTGATTAACGACATCTTGGACATGTCCCGCATCGAGGCCGGAAAGATCGAGCTCAGCGAGGAGCAATTCAACTTCCGCGAAATGATTCACAACATCGTGGACATCATCTCCGTCAAGGCCGAAGAAAAAAGCATCGACCTGCGCGTGCGGATGGACGATGCCTTGCCGAACTATGTATATGGCGATGCGCTGCGTCTTTCGCAGGTGGTCATCAATTTCCTGTCCAACGCCTGCAAGTTCACCCCGCAGAACGGCGCCATCGAGCTCATCGTTAAGCAGCTGCCCGGCGCGCAGGCCGACGTACACCAATTGCAGATCGACGTAACGGACACCGGCATCGGCATGACCGCCGAGCAGGTCAGCCGCCTTTTTGTGGCCTTCGAGCAGGCCGATAGCAGCATCTCCCGGCGCTTTGGCGGCACCGGGCTGGGGCTGGCCATCTCCAAGCGCATCATCGAGCTGATGGGCGGCAGCGTCGGCGTCACCAGCGAGCCCAACCGCGGCAGTTGTTTCACCTGCCGGTTTCCGTTGCGCCGCTGTGAAGCGCCGATCGGCGCCCGCGCCGATGGCGTCTCGCCGCACGCGCCGCTTCCGCCGCACGGGCTGCTCGACCTGCACGGCCGCAAAATCTTGATGGCCGAAGATATCAAGATCAACCGCGAAATCGTGCTGACCCTGCTGGAAGATACCGGGCTGGCCATCGACTGCGCGGAAAACGGCGCCGAGGCGCTGGAAATGTTCGCGCGCGCCCCGGACGCCTACGAGCTGATCCTGATGGACTTGCAGATGCCGGAAATGGGCGGGCTGGAGGCGACGCGGCGCATCCGAGCGCTAAAGGCACCGCAAGCGGCGGCGATCCCCATCGTCGCGATGACCGCGAACGCCTTCACCGAGGACGTCGAAGCTTGCTTGGCCGCCGGCATGAACGATCACCTGAGCAAGCCGCTGGATTTTGACCAGCTACTGGCAAAGCTGGCGCACTACCTGCTGCGCTCCTCGCCGCGCCGTTGATACGCGCTCAAAATTTCGGTATAGCGCCGCCCCGTCACGCGGAAGTACAGCGCAAAAACAATGGCAATCACCCCGAAGAAAAAGAGGCACAGCGCGACGAAGATCAACCAGTTCACCGCGTTGCCCGCCGGAAACCAGCCGAAGCAGTACGCAAACGCTGCCAGCACCGCAAGCAGCGGCAGCTCGAACACCGCCATGCGCTTACCCTGCGAAAGGCGCGCGCAAGCCGCTCCGGCAAACGCCACCCAATGCAGGCAAGCCGCGATCGCCGCGACCCCCAGCGCCTGCCACACCTGCCCAAAGGAGATCCCTTTCAAGCCGAAAAAGCCGCCAAACACCGTATACACAATGATTAGCCCGGCAAAAATCAACGCGGCCACGCTCTTGATCGCGGCGGTTGTCTCGATAAATTTTTTCATGCCTATAGGCCTCCGTTCCTTATTTTTGTCATGAGCGCATGCGCGTATTGGCGCGACACCAGCACCCGTTCCCCATTGCTGAGCGCCACCCGCAGCCTGCCTCCGAAATCCGGCGCAAGGCTCCTGATTTGGTCGATATTGAGCACAGACGACTTGGATGCGCGAAAGAACCGGCTCGGCTCCAACGCCTCCAGCTCATACAGCTTCAGGCTGGTTTCGAACACTTCCGCCGCCGTATAGATAAAGGTCTTTTTATCCGCGGTATCAAAATACAACACCTCGTCATAACCAATCAGGTGCGTTTGACCGTCCTTGATTCCGGTTAATTTTTTGTTCAGCGCGTGAAGCGCGGACAGCAAGCGCTGCACCTCCTCGTCCATTTCCTTGCAACGTACCACCACCTCCGTCTCTTCCCGCTCCCGCTGTTCGTGCACCACGATTTTCATGCGATCACCCGCTCTCTGTAGCTACATTTTCATGATAGTACGAATGCGCCGCGAACACAACGCGTTTTGCCCATGTTGCCATCCGCGCGCACTAAGTTGCGTCAAAAACAATCGGGACAGCGTCCCAAGGAGGAATTTCTATGGAAAACCAGACGCTAGAGGTCATCAAACGCCGCAGAAGCATCCGGAATTTCGCCCCTAAACAGATTCAGGAGGAAGCGCTGGCCGCTATTCTGGAAGCCGGGCAATACGCGCCCCACGGCGGCAGCGAAATCTGGCACTTTACCGCCATCCAAAACGCCGAGGTGCTGGAGCGCATCAACAGCCTCGCCAAGAAGTTTGCCCTCACCAGCGGCATGGCGTGGCTGGAGAATTTGGGGCGCAGCGACGCCTTTCACAGCCTGTACCACGCGCCGACGGTCATCCTGGTTTCCGGCGAAACCGACAACGTTTGCGCCGTGTCCGATACCGCCGCCGCCACCGAAAACATGATGCTGGCCGCCGAAAGTCTGGGCATCGGCTCCTGCTGGGGATACTTCGCCACGCAAGCCTTCTACACCGGCGAGGGAACTTCCTTTAAAAAGGAACTGGGCATCCCTGCCGGGTATACGGTTTACACCTCTGTGATGCTCGGCTACAAGGCCGAAGAACCGCCCGCCGCCGCCCCGCGCAAGCCGGGGACGATCACCTACGTCCGCTAGAGCCGCGCGACACACTCTTGTCAAGAAGTTTCCATCGCGCGTACCAATTGTTGCCACATCCCTTGGGTATACTGACAGCGTTCCAAACAAACGCAAGGAGGTATACCATGAGCAGATTGCAACGAAACATCGCCGCGACGCTCTGCGCTCTGTCCCTTTTTTCCCTGACGACGCCCGCGCTTGCCGATAGCGGCAAGAAGGATCGCGCGCTGCAAGCCGGAAAGCAGATGCAATCCTTTCGCATGCAGATGCCGGGCGGCGGAATGCGCTTCGGCATGATGTTGCGCGATCAAGCCGCCGAACTGACCGAGGAGCAACGCGCGGCACTGGAGCAGGCGCAAACCGCGCAGGAGGAAGCCTATAAGGCCTTCCTCGCCGAGCTGGTCACGGCGGGCATCGTGACGCAAGCCGAGCTGGACGCCTATAACCGCATCGCCGCCCAGCGCAAAATCGCCGGGGACATCGACACCATGCAATGGACGCTGGAAAAGAACATGACGCTGCGCGAGGCACTGGCCAAGTCCGGCAAAGAAAAGCAAGACGCGCTCGCCGCTTTCGTGACCGAGGAGCTATTGACCCAAGAGCAAGCCGACGCGCTGCTGGCCAGCACCACCACCGAGCGCTCCATCAACTATGACGCTTGGACCGTCGCCCAACTCAAGGAGTTCCAGACCGCCCTGCGCGGCTCCACGCAAGAGCGCAACGCCGCCATCGAAGGCGCGGTGACCAGCGGCTTGCTCACGCAAACCGAGGCCGACGCATTGCTCAGCGCCCAGACCGGCATGGCGGGCCGCTTCGCCGGGAAGCAACTGACCGAAGAGCAGCAAACCGCGTGGAAAACCGCCGCCGAAGCCTATCAAGCCGCCTGCGAAAGGGCGCAGGAGCCGCTGAAGGAGGCCGGGGTAAACGGTCGCGGCGGGAAGATGAACAAGAAATAAGCAAACATACAAAACAGAGCGCAGCCAAGCGGTTGCGCTCTGTTTTGTATGTTGTAAGCTAGAAAAGCAAAATATCCGACACCGCGCGCTGATGCCCCGAAGCCGGTTCGTTAATCACCTCGCCATTGAAGTACAGCGTGGTGGAGCCGCCGCCGTCTAGGTTGAAGGCGGTCTGCGCTCCTGCCCGCACGAACAGCTCCTGCAAATCAGGCAGCGAGATGCCTCGCGAATGCCCCTTGCTCCGCCCGTCCACCACGATGATAACGTAGTGCAGCGGGCCGATCTGGCCGATGGCAGTGCGCGGCTCGCGCAGGTTGTCTCGTACGGGGATCAGGCCGAAGGGCTTGAGCTCCACGGCCTTTCCGTCGCGCACCAACTCCGGGCCAAAGGCCCAAGCCTGCACCACGCGCTTGCCCAGCAGCTCCTGCGCCAGCGCCTTGCCGTCCTCCTGCCCGCGATCGGTATATACCGTTAGCAGACCGTCGGCATCCAGCGTCAGCATATGGCGGTCGCTGGTCTTTTTGCTGCGGATCACCGTGCCGTTGCGGATGATGATGCCGCTGGCGTGGAAGTCGTAGCAGTCGCCGTTGATGGCCAGCCGGGCGTTGTGCCTAGCGGCGATGTCCGAGGTGGATTCGCGCGGCCCTTCCACCTGATCGCCCGCAAGCGCCGTGCGCAGCATGGCGGGATCGGTGGTCTGCACATCGCAAACGTAGTAGGTCAGATCCAGATCCCCCGGCTCGCATTTTTGTATATTAATCCATAACTTTTCGCCAGCGTAGGTATAATTGGGCGCGCCTTGGAAACAAAGCGCCGCCGGAGGCGCCGTCTCGGCCACGGCGTTCGTGGAACACGCGCCAATTGCCCCCAGAAGAATCAGCGACAGGAGTACACGCCAAAGCCGCGAACGGGCGGGAAGTTCCTTCACGATGTCGTCACCTCAGATATAGATGCTAATGGCCCGATGGGCTTAGAGCGGCGTGCGCGCTGAGGGCTTCTTGGCCGCTGGTTTGGCGGCTGCCTTCTTGGCGGTGGAAGCACCGGCTGCCGCCTTCTTGCCTGCGGTGGCGCGCTGCGCGGAGGTGCCCACGTTGGTTTTCTTCACGCCTGCGCCAGCCTTGGCGCTGGTCGGCGCGGTGTGCTTCGGCTTGGCCGCAGGCTTCGCGGACGCGGTAGCGGTGGGCTTCGAAACAGGCTTCGAGGCGGGTTTCGCGGCGGGCTGATCGTCACCGCCGCCCAGCAGCGAGCCGATGAAGCCGGTCACGTCCCCGATGTTCTCGGGTTTAATGAGATTGAGCAGCAGCGGCAGCAGCGAGGCCAGCCCACCGCCCTTGCCGTCGCCGCCGAGCAGGTCGCCAACCGCGCTGAGCACGCCGCCGCCTTCGCCGCCGATCAGATCGCCAACGACATCCATCACGTCGTTGCCGCCGCTGTTTTTGCCGCTGCCGAGCAGGCTACCCAGCAGACCCATCAGTCCGCCGCTCTTTTTCTTGGCGCGGGTGGCCGCCGGGGCGCTGCGCGTGGTCGGCGCTTGCTGCGCGCCCGCGTATTGGTGAATCAGCTGCTTGGCTTCGTCTTCCTTGCCCTCCTGAACCATGGGCAGGACAAAATCCAACAATTCTTGCATATTTGCCATGTTCGCTCTCCCCTTCCAACGATATGTCTTATTCTATTGTACATGGGCGGGTTTGTCAATTGAACGGTTTCTTCTCACGCATTTTACCTCTTGACAGGGCGAGAACCGCATGCTATTCTGGGCAAAAGCTTGCCGGAATGTTGCGTAAAGGAGGGCTGCCCCATGACGCGTGTCAATCGACGGGCGATGGAGATGTGCATGATGTGCATGGCGATGCCCTGCGCAGTTTTTCCGTGCATGTCTTGCTGAAACCGTAGTGCCGAGAAAGTAATTCGCGGCCCGTTTCGCAGAGATGCGGAACGGGTCTTTTTCATATCTTGACGCAAATGGACGGAGGGAATCTTTATGAAGCAGGATGAACGGAAGGAATACCGCTTTGATACGCTGCAAGCGCACGCCGGGCACCGGGGCGACCCGGCCACCGGCGCCTGCGCGACGCCGATCTACCAAACCGCCTCCTTTTTGTTTGAGGACGCCGATCACGCGGCGCGGCTGTTCTCGCTGGAGCAACCCGGCAACATCTACACCCGCATCATGAACCCCACCACCGACGTGCTGGAGCAACGGCTGGCGGCGCTGGAAGGCGGCGTGGGCGCGGTGGCAGTTGCCTCGGGCATGGCGGCCAT
The DNA here is from genome assembly GCA_031552825.1 of Eubacteriales bacterium. GTDB lineage: Bacteria > Bacillota > Clostridia > Christensenellales > Aristaeellaceae > WQXF01. The sequence continues at coordinate 25,991 of JAVBMD010000020.1, read as the reverse complement.
CACCTACGCGCTGCTCAACGTGGCGCAGGCAGGCGACGAAATCGTGGCGCTGTCCACGCTGTACGGCGGCACCTACACGCTGCTGCACGACCGTCTGCACCGCTACGGCATCGCCGTCCGGCTCGTGAATCCCGACGACCTCGCGGCGCTGGAGGCGGCCATTAGCGACAAGACCCGCGCCGTATACATCGAAACCCTCGGCAACCCCAACATGAACATCCCCGACATCCAAGCGGTTTGCAGTCTCGCCCACGCCCACGGCGTCTGCGTGATCGCCGACAACACCTTCGGCACCCCCTACCTCATCCGCTGCAAGGACTTCGGCGTGGACATCGCCGTGCATTCGCTGACCAAGTACATCGGCGGCCACGGCAGCAGCATCGGTGGCGCCGTGGTGGACTTCGGCACCTTCGATTGGCGCAGCCCGCGCTATCCCGACTTCATCCAGCCCGACCCCGGCTACCACGGCCTAGTATACGCCGATCTGGGCGCCACCGCTTACATCACCAAACTGCGCGTCACCCACCTGCGCGATACCGGCGCGGCGCTCAGCCCGTTCAACGCCTTCCTGCTGCTGCAGGGCTTGGAGACGCTGAGCCTGCGCATGCAGCGCCATTGCCAGAACGCCCAGCGCGTCGCCGAGTGGCTTCAGGCGCGCCCCGAGGTGGCATGGGTGCGCTATCCCGGCCTGCCCGGCGATCCGTACCATCAACGCGCGCAAACCTACTTCCCGCGCGGCGTCGGCGGCATTCTGTCCTTCGGCATCCGGGGCGGCGTCGCCGAAGGCAAGCGCTTCATCGATGCGCTGCAGCTGTTCTCGCTGCTTGCCAACGTCGCCGACGTGCGCTCGCTGGTCATCCATCCGGCCAGCACCACCCACGCACAGCTCGATGAAGAGGGCCTGCGCCGCGCCGGTGTCGCGCCGGAGGGCATCCGCCTCTCGATCGGGCTGGAGGACGCGGAAGATCTATTGGAAGATTTGCGGCAGGCGCTGGAAGCCGCCGTTCGGTAAGAGCGTTTTATATGTAAGGAGGAATCCCCCGTGCCGGTCAAGATCCCCGACACCCTGCCCGCGGCGCGCACGCTGGCCGAGGAAAACATATTCGTCATGACGCAGGAGCGCTCCCGCACGCAGGACATCCGCCCGCTGCGCATCGCCATCCTGAACCTGATGCCCACCAAGGAGCGCACCGAGACCCAACTGTTGCGGCTCATCGGCAATACGCCGCTGCAAGTGGAGGCCACGCTGCTGCGCACCGCCACCTACGAGGGCGCAAACACCGCGCGCGAGCACCTCGAAGCCTTCTACCGCACGCTGGACGAGGTGTCGCACGAGCGCTTCGACGGGCTCATCATCACCGGCGCGCCGGTGGAGCAGCTGGAGTTCGAGCAGGTTCGTTATTGGGAGGAGCTGGAGCGGGTGATGCGCTGGGCTGATGGCCACGTGTTCAGCACGCTGTTCATCTGTTGGGCGGCGCAGGCCGCGTTATATCATTATTATGGCATTGAAAAGCGCGCGCTGCCCCGCAAGATGTTCGGCGTGTTCGAGCATCGGGTGCTGGAGCCCAAGTGCCGCCTGCTGCGCGGCTTCGACGACTGCTTCCGCGTGCCGGTCAGCCGCCACACCGAAATCCTCGAGGCTGATGTACGGCGCTGCGCGGCGCTGCAGGTGCTGGCGGTATCCGAGGAATCCGGCGTAGGGCTGGCGCAGAGCGCCGATGGCCGCCGCGTGTTCGCCACCGGCCACAGCGAGTACGACGCGCTGACGCTGGACGCCGAGTACTGGCGCGACGTGGACAAGGGGCTGGACGTGGCCGTGCCACGCCACTACTATCCGAACGACGATCCGGAGCAGCCGCCGCTGGTGCGCTGGCGCAGCCACGCCAACCTGCTGTTCCAGAACTGGCTCAACTACTACGTGTATCAGGAGACGCCGTTTGATCTGGCCAAGCTAACGGCAACCACATAACAAGGAGGTTTAACCGGATGAAACCCTTCACCGATATTTCCCAAGCCATCGGCAATACCCCGTTGCTCAAGCCGGAGCGGCTGCTGCGCGAATGGGGCGTGCCCGCCACGGTGCTGCTCAAGCTGGAGGGAACCAACCCCGGCGGCAGCGTCAAGGATCGCGCGGCGCTTTCGATGATTCAAGACGCTGAGGCGCGCGGCATGCTGCGGCCCGGCGGCACCATCGTGGAGCCGACCAGCGGCAACACCGGCATCGCGCTGGCGACGCTCGGCGGGCTGCGCGGCTACGCCGTCACGCTGGTGATGCCCGACAGCATGTCCATCGAGCGGCGCAGGCGCGTGACCGCCGTGGGCGCGAAGCTGGTGCTGACGCCCGGCGCGCGGGGCATGCGCGGCGCCATCGAGGAGGCCGGGCGCATCGCCACCGCCACGCCCGGCGCGGTGATGCTGCAGCAATTCGAAAATCCCGCCAACGCGCTGGCGCACGAGCGCGCCACCGGGCCGGAAATCTGGCGCGATACCGAGGGCGCGGTCGACGTGCTGGTGGCTGGCGTGGGCACCGGCGGCACGCTGACCGGCACCGGCCGCGCGCTGCGGGCGCTGAACCCGGACATCGAAATCTGGGCGGTGGAACCGGCGGATTCGCCGGTGCTGTCGGGCGGCGCGGCGGCTCCGCACGCGCTGCAGGGCCTCGGCGCGGGCTTCGTGCCGCCGGTGCTGGATCGCTCGCTGATCTCCGGCGTGCTGACGGTTACCACCGACGAGGCGACGGCAGCGGCGCGCGCGCTGGCGCGGCTGGAAGGCACGCTCACCGGCTATTCCGGCGGCGCGGCGCTGCACGCCGCCTGCCTGCTGGCGCGCCGCGAAGGCTACGCCGGGAAGCGCATCGTCGCCATCCTGCCCGACAACGGCGAACGATACCTATCCACTCCGCTGTTTGACGGCGCTCCGCTCGGTTGACAAATAAGCGGTGCTCGTGTAGGATATTTCAAGCGATAACTAGAACCGTACAGGAGGTGAACGCCCATGGCGCAGCAAGGCGCGGCGCCCCGCCGCGAGGATGTGCCGGTCATGATCGACATTCGGGGCGTGCGCAAGGTTTACCCCTCGCAGGCCGGGGATGTCGTGGCGTTGGACGGCATCGACCTTCGCATCCGCCAAGGCGATATTTACGGCATCATCGGCATGAGCGGCGCAGGCAAATCCACACTGATCCGCTGCGTCAACCGGCTGGATGCGCCCACCGAGGGCAGCATCCTGATCGACGGCGAAAACATCCTGCTCATGAAGCAGCGCGATCTGCTCAAGATGCGCCGCAAGGTAGCGATGATCTTTCAGCAATTCAACCTGCTCATGCAGCGCACGGTGCTGGGCAACATCTGCTTCCCGATGGAGATCGGCGGCGTGCCGCGCGCCAAGGCGCTGCAGCGCGCGCGGGAATTGCTGGCGGTGGTCGGCCTCGAGGAGAAGGCGAACGCTTATCCGGCGCAGCTCTCCGGCGGGCAAAAGCAGCGCGTGGCCATCGCCCGCGCGCTGGCCACCGATCCGCAGGTGCTGCTGTGCGACGAAGCCACCAGCGCACTCGACCCGATGACCACGCAGTCGATCCTCCAGCTATTGCAGGACATCAACCGCCGCATGGGCATCACCATCGTCATCATCACGCACGAGATGGCGGTAATCCGGCAGGTTTGCACGCGCGTGGCCATCCTCTCCGACGGCCGCGTGGCGGAGAAGGGCGACGTCCGCGCGGTGTTCGCCCATCCCAAGACCGTCGCCGCCCGCCGTCTGTTCCTCGGCGCACAGGAGGAGATCCCGGCAAACAAGCGCTGCGTGCGCATCGTATTCGGCGGCGCGGAAACCTATGAGCCGGTGGTCGCCAACATGATCTTGGCCTGCGGCGTGCCGGTCAACATCCTTTCGAGCAACATTCAACTCATCGGCGGCCAGCAGCGCGGGCAGATGCTCATCGAGCTGCCCGACGACGCGCAGGGCGCGCGGCGCGCGCTGGAATACCTGCGCACGCAGAGTGATCTTACGGTGGAGGAGGTGGAGCCCCTTGACGATGGATCAACTGTTGTTCATGATTCTTGAGGGCCTGAAAGACACGCTCTTCATCACCTTTACCGCATCCATCTTTGCGTACATCATCGGCCTGCCCCTCGGCGTGCTGCTGGTCATCACCCGCAAGGGCCACATCGCGCCGATGCCGCTGCTCAATACCCTGCTCGGCACGCTCATCAACATCCTGCGTTCGATACCGTTCTTGATTCTGATGGTGGCCGCCTTCCCGCTCACGCGGTTCTTGCTCGGCAGGGTGATCGGCACGGCGGGCACCATCGTGCCGCTGATTGTAGCCGCTTTCCCCTTCGTGGCGCGCACGGTGGAATCCTCGCTGCTGGAGGTCGATAACGGCGTTATCGAGGCCGCGCAGGCAATGGGCACCACCAATGCGCAGATCGTTTGGAAGGTCATGCTGCGCGAATCGATTCCCGGCCTGATTAACGGCGCGGCGATCGCCGCTACCAACATCCTCGGCTATTCCGCCATGGCGGGCGCCATCGGCGGCGGCGGCCTGGGCGCGCTGGCCATCAACTACGGCTATCAGCGCAACAAGATGGACGTGCTCTGGGCAACCATCGTCGTGCTGGTGCTGCTGGTGCAGATCATTCAATACTTCGGCAACCGGGCTTCCCGGCTGGTGGATCACAGGCAAAAGTGAGCGCCCGCCTAAGCATATGCAACCCCAAAGTCGGAAAGGAGAAAAGACTTATGAAGAAATTGTTGGTTTCCCTGCTGGCGCTGGCGCTGGTGCTGTCCCTGAGCGGCGCAGCCTTCGCCGAAACCGAGGTAAAGTTCGGCGCGACCCCCTCCCCCCACAGCGAAATTCTGGCTGTCATCCAGCCCCTGATGAAGGAAAAGGGGTTCAACATGAACATTCAGGTGTTCACCGACTACGTCGTGCCCAACGAGGCCACCGAGAGCGGCGATCTGGACGCCAACTACTTCCAGCACCTCCCGTATATGGAGGAGTTTAACGCTGGCCGCGGCACGCACCTGAACGCTGTGATCCCGATGCACTTCGAGCCGATGGCGGTGTATCCGGGCCAGAGCGCCTCCCTCGCCGAGATCAAGGAAGGCGCCATTATCGCCGTCCCCAACGATCCCACCAACGAAGCGCGCGCGCTGCTGCTGCTGGAAGCGCAAGGCCTCATCAAGATCGCGCCCGACAAGGGGCTTTCCGCCACCAAGCTCGACGTCATCGAAAACCCGCACAAGATCGAGTTCTTTGAAGTGGACGCCGCGCAGGTCGCCCGCTCGCTGGCCGATGTGGACTTTGCCGTCATCAACGGCAACTATGCGCTGGAAGCCGGTCTCTCGGCCGCCAAGGACGGCGTCGCCGCCGAAGCCCTTGATTCCGAAGCCGCCAAGAAGTACATCAACTACGTCGTCGTCAAGCTCGGCAACGAGAACGCCGAATGGATCGCCGCCTTCAAGGATGTGCTCAAGGACGAGAAGGTGCTGACCTTCGTCAACGAGAAGTATCAGGGCGCCGTAATCCCGGCGTTTGACGCCGAAGTGCCCCCGCCCAGCATAACCGCCGAGCCGGTCGCCACCGAAGCCCCGAGCGCCGCCCCGGCTGCCGACACCGCCGCTCCGGCCGCCGCTAGCTAAGGATTCTATCAATAAGAACGCTCTGCGCAGGGCGTTCTTTTTACATGCGCTTTATTGACGAACCGCTGCCAACACATTATGATTAGAATGAAGCTCACAGGAGGAGCACGTTGCTGTTTACACACGGACGAGGAAAGGGGAACCTAACATGTTCAAGAAACGTTTTCTTGCTCTCTCAATTGCGCTGCTGATGGCACTGACCCTCGCGCTGCCCGCGATGGCCGAGCAGAAGCTCGATCTCACGGGGAGCATCGTCATCCTGCACACCAACGACATCCACGGCCGCGGCGTAACCGATCCCGCCACTGGCGCACTGGGCTACGCCGCCATCGCGCAGATCAAGCAAGACATGGCTGCCGCTGGCGCGGACGTGCTGCTGCTCGAGGCGGGCGACGCCTCGCAAGGCACGCCGCTGGTCAACCTGAGCCAGGGCAAGACCGCCATCGAGTTCATGAACGCCGCGGGCTATGACGCGATGACGCCCGGCAACCACGAGTTCGATTGGGGCTTGGACAACCTCAAGCAGATCACCGCCGAAGCCAAATTCCCGATCCTCGCCGCCAACATCACCGACAAGATCAGCGGCGAGCCGGTGTTCGGAGAACGCAAGGTGTTCGAAATCGGCGGGCATAAAATCGGCGTCTTCGGTCTGGATACGCCGGAGACCATGACCAAGGCGCACCCCGACAAGGTGCGCGGCATCACCTTCGCGATGGACAAGGATCTGTACGCCTGCGCGCAGGCGCAGATCGACGCGCTCAAGGCCGAGGGCTGCGATTATATCGTGTGCCTCGGACACCTCGGCGTCGACGAAGAGAGCGCGCCCAACCGCTCCACCGACGTTATCGCCAACACCACCGGCATCGACCTGTTCATCGACGGTCACAGCCACACCAAGATGCCCGGCGGCCAGAAGGTCGCTTGGAAGGAAGAAGGCGAGGCTCTGCTGACCAGCACCGGCGAATATTGCCAGAACCTCGGCGTCGTCGTCCTCAAAACCGCCGAGGACAAGATTTCCGCCACCGCCAGCCTGTACGGCCCGGTGACCTCGAACATCGCGCTGGCCTATCTGCCCACCAATCCCGATGTTGACGCGCTGGTGAGCGGCACGAACGCGCAAGTCGAAGCGGATCTTTCCAAGGTGTTCGCCAAGACCGAAGCCGACCTCAACGGCGAGCGCGACCCCGGCGTGCGCACGCAGGAGACCAACCTCGGCGACTTCGCCGCCGACGCCATCCTGTGGGCGGCGCAGCAGGCCATGGGCGATCAGGTGGTGGCCGCCATCACCAACGGCGGCGGCATTCGCGCCTCCATCAAGGCTGGCGACATCACCATGAAGGACATGAAGACCGTGTTCCCCTTCGGCAACGAGGTGTCCACGCTGACCGTCACCGGCGAGGAACTGCTGGAGGCGCTGGAGGCGGCCACGCATTCCACCCCCGCCGCCATCGGCGCATTCCCGCAGGTCGCGGGCATCGAGTTCACCATCGACACCACCGTGGCCTATGAAAACGGCGAGCAATATCCGGATTCCACCTACTTCAAGCCCGCCAAGCCTGGCAGCCGCGTCACCATCGCCACCGTCGGCGGCCAGCCCTTCGACCCGGCGGCGCAGTACGTGATCGCCACCAACGACTTCACCGCTGCGGGCGGCGATACCTACTACGCCTTCAAGTACGCCAACGCGCAGACCGGCTACAAGACCGGCGTCGCGCTGGAGGACGCCCTTGTGCAGTACGTCGCCGCGCAACTCAGCGGCGTGGTCACCGCCGAAAAATACGGCCAGCCGCAGGGGCGCATCACCATCAAATAATTAATCCTCTACGCACCGCTCCCCTTGGGATAATAAGCCCAAGGGGAGCTTGCTTTTCCGGAGAAAGGAGATCAACGTCGTACCCTTCTTCTACGATAACGAGTATATCAATCCCAATCCGCCCCGGCTGCTGGACCTCAACGGCGACGGCGTGTTCGAGCTGGTGCTCAGCGGCACCGGACACAATTCCTATGCACGCGTGTACGCATGGCAAAACGACGCGTTTGAAAGCACCGATGTCGCCTATTATTCCGGAGACTGAGCGCGGTTACCCTTTCCCCCACAGCGCCTTGCGCAGCGACGCCTCGTCCGCCGCGCCAAGCGTATGGCAGTGCGCTAGAATGCGCGCCCGCGCCTCCTCGCGCGTGGGCAGCGCCCCGGCGATCCAGTCGCCGTGCCAATCCTCCGCGCGCGCGTAGGTGTTGATCGCCCAGCCGTAAGGCTCTCCCCGCGCGTTGCGCCTGCGCGTGTTGCCGGAAACCGTGAGGTAATACTCGCGTTGCAGCGCCACGATGGCGGCGTCCAGCTTGGCCTCCTCCTTGCGCTCGGCGCCAAGCAACACCTGACGCAGGTCGGCGGTACTCAACTGTGCGCCCGGCGCAAACAGCTCGTAGACGGCGAGCGCCATGCGCGGCACCAGCCCGTCCTCATACCGCTCCCGCAGCGACTGCACCGGTCTGCTCGCCGCGTAGAACAGCGGATACAGCGCCGGAGAGAGAAATCCCTTGTGTCCCCCCAGTAGACAGCCGAACGCCAACCGCCGCTCCGACGCCGCCCGATCCTTCCACCGCCAAGGATCGGTATCCGGCTCGCCGGTGTGCCATTGCGCCTCCAGCGTCAGCGTATCCAGCGAGGGCAAGCCCGCCGGGCGCTTGCCGCTAAACCACAGCACGCCCTGCCGCTCCACGTATTGGAGAAACTCCGCGTAGGTATTGAATCGCACGAACCCCGTCCCCCTCAACCGCAAAATAAGTTACAGAAAGTAGAGATCGTTCCCTTCCCGCCTTTTCCGTTGCGCGGCGCTTCTTCCTTCCAGCCCGTCCAAGTATTCCTGCGCGATGCGGCGGCCGATATGGTCCCGCCCATGCTCGTCCATCCACCGCGCGGCGTCCACCTTCCCGCTTTTCAGATCGGCTTTGAAGCGCTCGTACACCGCGGCCTGCTTCGCGGAAAGGTTCTTTTCCAACACTTGCGCAAAATAGTAGGCACGCATGCTTCGCCGATAGCGCACAAAGGCCGCGAGGGTGCTCAGCGCGCCGATCAGCAGCCCTGCCAGCCCGCTATACGTGCGAAAAAGCAGCGCGAAGGCGCGGGGCTGTATCAAATAGACGGCCGCCAGCCCCGCGCCGACGCAGAGCGTCCATAGCAGAAAACCGCCCAGCGCCGAACCCACGATGCGCGGGCGCGCCTTGCCCGCCGCCAGATGCACCAGCGCCGCCGGAAAATAGAAGCACAGATCCATCAGCAGAATCGGCAGCAGGAAAAGGGCGATAAAACCATTGAACAACAACGCCGCCAGCGACTCGATGCTGCTGGCCGTCATGAAATACCCCGTCATGCCGTGCGCCCCCCTTCCTTTGCGGTGCGGCTCTGTCGGCTCACCTTCTGAATCTCCAGCAAGGTATCGATATGCTCTTGGCTCACAAAACCAAGCTTCACGATGATCTCGCCGATCACGCCGCCATGCTCCGCCTGATAGGCCAGCGCGGTATCCAGCTGATACCGGCTGATGAGGCCGCCCGCAAACAGCAGCATGCCCAGATTGTTGACGCTCTCGCGCATGACGCCGTTGATGAGGTGCAGCGCGCGCTGCGGCGTGAGGTAGTTTTCGTCCAAGATGTGTTGAATTTTCAGGAAAGTCTCGAGCATATCCGGACTCATCGCCTTGGTCATCACCAAGCTTTCGCCCAGCAGGCACCCCTTCATCCGCTGATATTCGATGGCGCCCTGCAGCTGCGCCGCCGTTATCACCCCGGCATCCACCAGCAAATCGCCGATGCGCAGACGCTCGTCGGCCAGGTTTTCTTCCTCCGCCTTTTCCTTTAGCTGCTTCTGTAGCGCGAGGTAGGTATCCAGCGTCTCCTTGCTGACCACCTGCATATCCAGAATGATCTCGCCCAGTTGTCCGCCGGTCGCCCGTTGGCGCTCCAAGGCATCGGCAAGCTGCGTGCTGGTGATGGTGGCGGATTTCACGAGGATCTGCCCCAGCGCCATGCGGTGCAGGTTGTCGATGCCGCGCAGCCTGCTCAGCGCGTCGTTGATCGCCACATCCTCCTTGACCTCGCCGATGCCCAGATCGCGCGTATGCGCGGTGGACACCCAGAAGCGCTCCTTGCGCTTGACCAACCCGCGCAAAATCGGCACATACCAGCTCAGCGCATACGCGTAGCAAAGCGGAATATAGAGGGCGTATTTCAAATATCCCTCGCGGAACAGCGCATAGACCTGCATCAGCAGATAAAACACCCGCAGCAGCAGCGCCGCCTCCGGGGTCATCAAAAACGCGCGGTTGAGCACGCTGGCAGGGAAGGCGATGGCGATCACCCACCGCAAGGCGAAACAGCCGAACATCAGCAGGTTGAGCAGCGGACGGATCAGGTAGAGCGCCATATCGATCTCGATGAGGCTCATGTGTCCGATGCCGTTTACCAGCCCCGGCAGCCCGTACCGTATCGCCGCATCCATGTGCCCCTGCATCCAGCGCGTTCGCTGCTTGACCGAAGCGCGCAGCGCCAGCGGCTTCTCGTCGTACAGGCGCGCGTCGTGTACCCATACGCAGGCGCGCCTGCGCAGGGCGACATAGCGCGCCGTCAGCACCAAATCCTCTGTCAGCGAATCCACGTGCCAGCCGATTTCCTCCAGCACCGAAGGACGGATCACCATGCCGGTGCCGCCCATCTGCGCGCTGAGCCCCATGCGCGAGTGCGCATCCTGATAGTTCACGTTGCTCAGCCAGTAGCCCAGCGAGTAAGCCTTTGAAACCCACGTATCATCCGGGTTTTTGCAGCCCAGATAGGTCTGCAAAATTTCGTGCCCCTCGTTCATGCGCGCATTGATGGCATCCAAGTACGCTTCGTTGACGACGTTGTCGGCATCCAGCACGATGTACGCGTCGTATGTTTTTCCCGCCGCGCGCATTTCCGCCAGCTTGCCGAACATCCATTCCAGCGCGTATCCCTTGCCCCGGCGCTCCGCGTCCGCGCGCACCATCGGGATGCCCCCGGCGCGCTCGACGGCTCCGGCGGTGTCGTCGGCGCAGTTGTCGCAGATCACGTACAGATCGTAGCAATCGCGCGGGTAGTTGGTCGCGTAGAGCGACTCTACCAGCTTGGCCACCACCGCCTCTTCGTTGTGCGCGCAGCCGATGATGGCAAAGCGGTTCATGCGGCCGGGCGTGGGGTGCAGCGGCGGGCGGGCGGGCAAGGAGAAAAGGCGGGAGAGCAGATAGACCAGCGGATCATAGAACCAAAATGCGCAGTTGATGATCTCCGCAACGATAAATCCCGTCAGCAGCACCTTGACAAACGCCCCATACCAATACATCCGCAGCGCCACGATCCCTGACAACAATATCAGCAGAACCAACAGAAGCCCGCTTCCTTGCCTGCGGCTCAAGGTGCTATCATCGTTGGGAGCCTTGGAGGACAGCAGGTAGACCGGCAACAACACCAGCATCGCCAGCGCGATGCCAGCCAGCAGCAGGTCTTGCTGGATATCCCCCGTCGCGTTTTGCATCCACGGGAAAGCGCGGAGCGCCCAGTCGTTGATGATTTGGCGCTTTCCGTACACAAAGATGCCGATGCTCATCGCCGCGAACAGCGCCGTGGGCTTGCCCAGCGCCTTGCCCCAATCGATGCGCGCGTCGCTGCGCGGCGCGGGCAGAGAGGCCTGCAGCAACGCGCATATCGCGCAAAGGCCCGCGAAGCCCAGCCCCCATTGCGCCGCCGTGATCCCGCCAAGATGGCGCGCAAGAAAGTCCTTCGTCATCGCCAGAAACAGATAGAACGATGAAACGTTGAGCACGATGCGCCTCCTACTTGCTGCCGAACCGCTCCGTAATCGCCTCGCAGATGCGCTCCGACGCATGCCCGTCGCCATACGGATTGACCGCGCGCGACATCGCTTCGTATGCCTTTTTATCGTCCAGCAAGGTCTGCGCCTCGCGCAGAATATCCGCGGCGCATACCCCGGCGATGCGCACCGTGCCCATCTCCACCGCCTCGGGGCGCTCGGTTTCGGTGCGCAGCACCAGCACGGGCTTGCCCAGCGCCGGTGCCTCCTCCTGCAACCCGCCGGAATCGGTGAGCACAAGATAACAGCGCGCCATCAGATTGTGCATATCCTCCACATCCAGCGGGGCGATCAAATGAATGCGCGGATGGTCGCCCAGCAACTCGTTGGCAGGGCCGCTTACCGCAGGATTCGGATGCACCGGGTAGATCACCTGCACGTCGGGATTGGCGTCCGCAAGCTCACGCACCGCAGTGAATATGTTGCGCATCGGCTCGCCGAGGTTCTCGCGGCGGTGCGCCGTGAGCAGCACCGTGCGGTATCCGTCCAGCGGCAGCGCCCGCAGCGCCTCGGCCTTGAACGCATACCCCTGCCGCACGATGGAGAGCAGCGCGTCGATGACGGTGTTGCCGGTTACGTACACGTCGCCGACGATGGCCTCCCGGCGCAGATGCTCGGCGTTGGACTGGGTGGGCGCGAAGTGCATATCGGCGATCCGGCCGGTCAGCAGCCGGTTCATCTCCTCGGGGTAGGGAGAGTATTTATTGAAGGATCGCAGCCCGGCTTCGACGTGGCCGACAGGAATCTGGCGATAGAACGCCGCCAGCGCCGCCGCGAAGGAGGTGGTGGTATCGCCATGCACCAGCACGATATCCGGCTTGGCCTCCGCCAGCACGCGATCCAGCCCTTCGAGCACGCCCGCGGTGATGCCGGTCAGCGTCTGCCCCGCCTTCATCAGGTTCAGATCGTAATCCGGCTTCACATCAAAGATCTCCAGCACCTGATCCAGCATCTGCCGGTGCTGCGCCGTCACGCAGACCACGCTGCGCAGGCGCGCTTCCCGCTCGATGGCTTTCACCAGCGGACACATCTTGATGGCCTCCGGGCGGGTACCAAATACGCTGAGCACGACGATGGGTTTCTTCATTTGGGTAACTCCTTTATCCGATCATGATAAGCAAAGAGCCCTTACGGGCTCTCAGACCATCGATAAACGTCCATCTGCGGGTTCAGCCCAGCGCGTGCCTTGTCGGCGTACCTGTGTACGCCTCCTGCGGACACGCTTGTGCTTTGCCCGCATCTGGACATTTCTCGACGGTCTGACTTTGTTGATAGCCTAAGAGCCCTTACGGGCTCTTTGCGCGCTTAATGTCGCAGTTCTTCCTCCACCATGCGCAGATCCTCCATGGTGTTTACCCCCCACGTTTCCTCGAGCCGGGCGGTGTGCACCACATGCTGCTTGAGCCCGTCGCGCACCATCGGATCGATGATGCCGGTCAGGTAATACTCGCGCTTGGGGTTGTTGTTGTCGATCTTCTCTAGGTACTCCCACATCAGCTGAGAATCCAGCACCTGAATGCCGACGTTGACCTCGTCGATCCGCTTTTCTTCCGGCGTGCAGGCGCTGTCCTCCACGATGCGGATCAGCTCGCCCTGCGCATCGCGGATCAGGCGGCCAAATGCGGGGATGGGCTGAATGCGCGCCGCCAGCAGCGTGTTGGCCGCGCCGTGCTCGGCATGCTCGTTGAACATGCGCTGATACGTATCGCGGGAAAGCAGTGGCATATCGCAGTACAGCACCATGATATCGCCTTTGTAATCGCCAAACACCGGCTTGGCGCAGCGCGTGGCGTGCGCGGTGCCCTTCTGTTCGTCCTGCTCCACATAATGATAGGCGGGGCCTAGCGCCTGCCGCACCTTGTCGCCCAGATAGCCGATCACGATGCAGATATCTTCTGGCGGCAAGAAATCAATGTTATCCAGAACATAGGAAATCAGCGGCCGACCGTTGGCCAAACGCAGCGCCTTTGGCAGATCCGCAGCTTCGCTCTCCAGCCGCGTACCCCTGCCCGCCGCCAGTATGATGGCTTTCACGAAAACAGCACTCCTATTCTTTTGTCAGTTTCTATGCGACAGTGTAGCATATGCGCCGAAAAAAGTACAGTCACACAACGCAAAAGAGCGGCAAGCCCGCGCTTGCCACTCCTTATTTCGCGTTCGCTCACGCGGCCATCCCAAGCGCCGCGCGCGCGTCTCCTACTCGGTCGCCGCCCGCATGCTGGCCGAGCGGCGGTACAGCGCCTCCGGCGAGAGGTTGCGCTCCGCCTTCGCTTTGGGCGGCTCGCCCTTGAGGTACACGCCGGTGGCGCGCAGCATGAGCTGAAGCTCGATTTGCATCGGCGCCATGTTGCGATCGTAAATCGTCATGCGCTTGAGATCCTGATACTGCGTCAGGCAGGGAATCGCCGCCGCGTTGCCCACCTCATAGCCGCCGTCGGGCAGCAGCGCGCTATAGCCGATGCTGCTCACGCGCAGTACGAGGCGGTTATCGGGCAGGAAGCTGAGCATCTCAATGCGCCCGCACTGCTCTGCGTCGTCGATGACCAGACGCTCGCCGGTGCGCAGGTTCACGCGCTCCAGCGAGGCATCGCGCCAGATCGCTAGGTGCGCGCCGTCGGGGCTAATGGCCAAACCGCGCGCGCCCTTGGTTTGCGGTATCTTGTAGGCCTTCATGCTCGTCGTGTCGATCAGATAGGCGTCCTTGTCCAGCGGGCCGCCGTGGGTGGCGCTATCGTACAGGAGCGCGACGCTACCGTCATCGGTGGTGGTGATCGTGCGCGCCACATTGTCGTTGAGCAGCCCGTATTGCAGCGTGCTCAGCGAAATGGCGCGCTCCACCTCCACGCTTTCGCTGCGCGGGATCGAGGCGACGAACAGGCCGCTGTTGTTGATGCACAGCAGAGAATTGCCCTGCGGATTCATCCAGCCGACCATGTTGTTGGCCTTGCGCCAGCTGCTGCGCACGCGGGCGCGGAACACGTTCGGATTGGCTTCAAAAACCGGCGCATCGAGCAAGCCTTTCTCTACGAGCGTGCCGAGTGTCTCCTCCCCGGCCTGCGCGAACACGCTGGGCTTCGGCGCCTCGTTGCGGCGCGTCGGATCCAGCCCCAGGCGGACGCACAGGCCGTCCCACAGCCCGTCGCCGCCGCTGTCCTTGTTGGCGGGATTGGTGCCGAGGCGGTACTCGGTTTGGGTGTACAGGCCGTCGCCGTCATCGTCGACGGGGCGGAACGGCCAGTTCGGATCCGGCGTACGCGGCTTGTACTCGCCGATGTAATCCACCTCGAATTCCTCCGAGACGCTCACATGCCCCATATTATCGGTGGCGACGATCACGAACGTGCCGTTGAACTCCAAGAAGAACATGTAATTGCCGTTCTCGTCGGAGAACATCTCCTGCGGATCGGTGTACTGCGGTGCGCCGCTCGCGTCGCGCCCATAGACGGAGGCAATCTCCACCTTCGCCAGCCCGCTGGCGCGCTCGCGGCTGTTGGGCTTGGGCAGGTCGGCCACGCCCACAACGACCGCCACCATCGGCACCTTGATCTTGCCGTCGTCCTCCGGATCGAACTCCACGCGGCCGATGGTCGGCGCGTAGTCGTCCTCATCCATAATGTTGTCGATCACAAAGCTGATGTCGTTGTAGTTTCCGGCGGCATCTTTGGCGAAGGCGCTGTAGGTGCCGTTAAAGCCCACCTCGGCCAGATAGCAGCCGGAATCGGCATCATAAAAACAGGGGATGCGGCCGGATTCCGGTGAATCCACCCATACCTCGATGACGCCGCTGGGCGGCGGGTTGCCCGCATCGGCATCGGGGTCGTCTGCCTCAATGGCGATCACGACGGTTTCCGTGAGTTCCGGCGAAGGCGGGGTGAGGCTGACAAGCGCGATATTGGGCTCGGTGTCGTCGGCAGGGTTCGCGGTGTTGAGCAGCGCCGGATCGACGAATACCGACTGGCTTACAAATTTCCCCGCGAGATCGGAGAACTCGATCGTATAGGTGCCGCCCTTGTATACCACCAGCGTAAACAGGTCGGTCGCTTCATCGTAGTGCAGCTTTTTTACGCCGTCGGGACCGCTGGCCAGCGCATAGTCGATGTTCAGGCCGTACGCATGGTCGGGGCTCTGCGGCTCATCAACCGCGGTGACCGTCAGCGTGGCCGAAGCCGCGCCGCCGCCCAGCGAATAGGTGATCTGCACATCCTTGATGATCGGGGCCTGCGTGTCTTCCAGCAGCTCCAGCGCCATAGGCGCTTCCAGCAGCGCGAGCGCTTCCATCTGCGCCGCGTCAAAGAAGCCCTCCCCCGCAGCCAGCACCGCGTCGGCCTGATCCAGCGCGTCCTGCACGGCGTCGCCCGCTTTGGTTTCGGTGGGCTCCTCGGTTTGCTCCGGTACATCGGTGGTCTCCGGCGCTTCGGTAGTTTCCGGAACTTCGGTCGCTTCTGGTGCTTCGGTGGTTTCCGGCGCTTCGGTGGTTTCCGGTGCTTCGGTGGTTTCCGGCACATCGATGACTTCTGGCGCTCCGGTGGTTTCCGGTTCGTCGGCGGGTTCCTCGCCATCGGCCTCCTCCTGCGCGGACGGCGGCACGTACACGCCGCCGACCACCGGCAAGCCGTCCTCGGCCTCGGGCAGGCGCTCCTGCGCCCACCATACGCGCAGCGTCTCGACCTCCTCGGCGGTCATCGGCATCATCGAAACGCCGGGCACAAAGCCTTCAACCACCTCACCCTGCGCGTCGCGCACGCGCACGCTGAACCAATCCGGGAACGGCTCGTCCCCAGCTTCCTTGCGCTCATTTCGCTCCTTGCGGGTGGACGAATAGCCGGTGCGTCCCGTCACCAGCACGACCTCGCCCGCCTCCAGCGCCAGCACCTCCGAGGAAGTCGCGCGCGCGTGGGCGCGGGTTCGCACCACGTCGCCGCCCAGCATCACCGCGTATCCTGCGGAAAAGTCAGCCATCTCCGCCGCGTTGGCCGGAGGCGCTGCTTCCTCAGCGGCGGTGGCGGCCACGGCATCGGTGGCAGCGGCGGCTTCGGGCGTCGGCGTCTCGGTGGGCTGCGCTTCCGTGGCGGCAGGGGTCGCCTGCGGCGCTTCGATCGGCGGCAAGCTAACCGCCGCAGGCGGCGGCGCTTCAGGCGCGGCCGAATGCTCCGGCGCAGGCTGCTGCGAGGCGTGCGCCTCGGGCAGCGGCTCAGAGACGGCGGCGGAGCCGTCGACGCGCAACGGCTTCCACAGCATCAAAAGGCACAGCCCGCCAGCCAGCCATCTGCGGATATATTGCTTTTCTTCATGCGTTTCGTGCATCGTGTTCTGCCTCACATTCCAAGCGGACGTTTCCAAACATGCTTGTCCCTATCATACCATACGGATGGGTGATTCGTATATTCAAACGATCCTGCCCCGCCTTTTCATGCGCGGCAGCGCAAAAAAGCGGCCGCCGCCCGGCGTGGGCGGCAGCCGCGATGGAGCAAATTGGCTTCGGTTTGTTTACGCCTTGTTGTCGGTAAACTCCAGCAGCTTGTTTTTGAGCGTATCCTCCATCACAACCAGTTCCTTCTCCGCCGCCTTGCGCGCCGCCGCGCCCTCGGCATGAATGGTGCGCACCTCGTCCAGCGTTTGGATGAGGGTTTGGTTGGTGATGCGGATGGTGTCGATATCCACCACGCCGCGCTCGGCGGCCTTGGCGGTTTGCACGGTACCCTGATGCAGCGCCTCGGCGTTTTTGCGCAGCAGCTCGTTGGTCATATCGGCCACAGCCTGCTCGGCCTTCAGCGCGCTTTCGGCGTGCGCCAAGCCCAACGCGATCACCATTTGGCTCTTCCACAGCGGGATGGTGTTGACCAGCGTCGACTGGATCTTTTCGGCGAGGATGTTGTCGTTGTTCTGCATCAGGCGCATCTGCGGCGCCATCTGGATGGAGACGGTACGGGTCAGGCGCAGGTCGTGCACCTTTTTCTCGAAGCGGTCGATCTGCTCGCCGAAATCGTGCGCGGCTTGGGCGTCGACGGCGTCGCCGGTCTCCTGCGCGCGGGCGCGCTTGGCGGGGAGATCCACCTCGCGCAGCGTGCGCAGCTTTTCCTCGCCGGCGGCGATGTACACGTTGAGCTCGCGGAAGTATTCCTGGTTCAGGCGGTAGAGGGTCTCAAGCATATCCATGTCCGAAATCAACTGCGCCTTGTGGCCGGACAGCGCGTCGGTAATGACGTTTACATTGACCTCCACCTTGTCGTACATCGCCTTCATGCTGGTGATCTGCTGGCCTAAGCCCTTGAACAGGCCGAGAAATCCCTTGCGCTCGCCGTCCTTCTCGAAGCCCTTGAGCTGCGCCACCAAGTCGGACAGCATCCCCGCCACCTCGCCGGTATCGTGGGTGCGGATGTTGTGCAGCGCCTTGTCGGAAAATTCGGAAATCTTCAGCTGGGTCTCGTGGCCAAAGCCCATCACCTGCACGGCGTCGGTCACGTCCACCTTCCCGACGATTTGCGCCTTTTCGGTTTCCTCCTCCGGGGAAAGGACGATCTCCTCGGCCTTCACTTCTTGCTCAACGAGGGTAATATCTTCGCGCTTTGTCTCTTGCATGTTGACAGTTCCTCCTTGTCCGTTGTTCAGAGCAATAGATTTTGTTAACGATTTCCTCCCTATCATAGCGCAATCCTTGCGCAAGAGCAAGCGGCAGCGCATGCATTCTCATTGATTTCTCATCTTTTTTCAATGTCCCTCTACGGCAAGGGCGCGCCGAATCTGCTACGCTATCCCTGTCGAAAGCGACGATGAAAACAAAATTAAAGCATTTTGCAGGAGGTGCCTTCATGTATCAACCCTACTACGCCCCCGTGAGCCCGCGCAGCCGCTGGCTGGCATTTCTTCTTTGCTTGGTGTTTGGCTGTGTCGGCGTACACCGATTTTACGCGGGCAAGATCGGCACCGGGCTGCTCTATGCCTGCACCGGCGGTCTGTTTGGCATCGGCTGGCTATGCGATACCTTCTCGCTGCTGTTCGGCTGGTTCCGCGACGGCATGGGATTGCCAATGATTTACTGAGTTCCATCTCCCCCAATCCCCTCCCCCCGAAGCCGCGCCAAATGAAGCGCGGCTTCATTTTTTTACCATTATGATTAAAATTCATTTCAAGCCGCCGAAGCGATTGACAAAGCCCTCCGGTTTGTCGTACATTGGAATAAATCTGAGACAAATGTTTCGGAATTATTTCTTTCCATCGCTATCGTTTCTTCCTATCGCTAAAGAAAAAAAGGAGAACCTGATGCATCGCTTACGCAACATGATCCGAGGAGTGGCCTGGATTCTGGTGCTCCTGTTCTGCTTTTTAATCGCCGCGCAGTACATCGCGCTCAACACGCTCTATGGCGCGCAGATCGCGCAGCTTGCCACGCTGCCCGACGCCGCGCAGGCCATAGCCGACCTGACCGAGCGCTCGCAGCTGATCTTCTTCTCTTCAATCGGCATCTGCCTGTTGTGCTTGGTGACGGTGCTGCTGTACTTGGCGGGGCGTTATCAGCGTGTGAAAAACGCTTGGACAGAGCACTACGCCGAGGTGGCCGCCAAGGAGCAGGAGCTTTCGATGGAGCGCGACCGGCTGGATGTGATCTACGAGGATCTGCGCCGCATGGGCGCGCTGACGCCGCGCGTGGGCATGCACAACCAAGCCTCGGTGATGCAGTGGCTGGACGCCAACTACGATTCCTTCCAGCGCGCCGGAGTGGAAAGCCTGCTCGACGGCGAGCGTTCCACCGCCATCCTGTTCGTATCGCTGGACGATCTGGACGCGCTATACAGCGACGGCCAGGGGCAGGAGCTGATCGACGCCGTGCTGGCCGAGATGGGCTTGCAATTGGAGCAGTGGATTCGCCAAAACGACTTGGTCGCCCGCTGGCAGGACGCCTCCTTCATGCTGGTGCTGACCTACATCTCGCTCAAGGACGCGCTGCTGCGCGCCGAGGATTTCCGCGTGGCGCTGGTGGAGACCGCGCAGAGCGTGCAGGGCGCGCGCAGCGTCACCATCTCCTGCGGGCTCTCGATGATGCTGACCAGCGATTCCTCTTGGCGGCAGGCGATGGAGCGCGCGCGCAAGGCGCTCACCCGCCGCAAGGAGCGCGGCAACAACACGCTCTATCACGAAATTTTGTAGGACAAATTGATTGACTTCACCGCCGCGCACCGGTAGGATATTCCTATCGGGCGCGCTTTTTTCGCGCATAGGAGGGAGCATCATGCACACGCTGTTTGACATCCATCCCTGGCAGCTGACGCAAAATTCGCTGGATCCGCAGCACCTGCGCCTAGCCGAAAGCATCACCTCCATCGGCAACGGGCTGATGGGCATGCGCGGCAATTTCGAGGAGCGTTACAGCGGCGATACGCACCGGGGCAGCTATCTGGCCGGGGTATGGTATCCCGATAAAACCCGGGTCGGTTGGTGGAAAAACGGCTATCCGCAGTACTTCGGCAAGGTCATCAACGCGATGAACCTGATCGAGGTGCGCGTGCTGATCGACGAGGTGGAGCTCGATCTTGCGCAGATGCCGCCGCTCCGCTTCTCGCGCACGCTGGATATGCGGCGCGGCCTGCTCTCGCGCAGCTTCACGGTGCGCCTGCCCAAGGGAGAGGTGTCGGTGGAGACCCAGCGCTTCGTGTCCATCGACCGGCGCGAGGTGCTGGCACTGCGCTACGCCGTGACGCCCAGCTTTGATTGCACCGTGCGCCTGCTCCCGGCGCTGGATGCCGACGTGCGCAATCTGGACAGCAACTACGACGAAACATTCTGGGATTTCGGGGACGCGGGCGAGCAAGGCGGAGCCGCCTTTGTTTCCGCGCGCACCAAAGAAAATCCCTTCGGCACGCCGCGCTTTACGGCAGCGGCGGCGATGCGTTGCGCCGCGCCGGATATGATGCCGGAGCCCATCGAAGCACGCCCCGGTTTCGCCTGTACGCCCTTCGCGGCGCAGGTCGCCGCCGGGCAGCGCGCCGCGCTGGATAAGTTCGTCGCCGTCGCCACCGACCGCGACTACGCCGGAGACGCGCTGATCCCGGCGGCCTGCGCCGCCGCCGCCTCGGCGCACGCGCTGGGCTTCGACGCGCTGCTTGCCGCGCACGCGGCGGCTTGGCAAGTGCGCTGGGATCGCGCCGACGTGACCATCACCGGCGACGACGCGGCGCAGCAGGGCATCCGCTTCACGCTCTTTCAGCTGTTCTCCACCTACTACGGCGAGGATCCGCGTCTCAATATCGGGCCCAAGGGCTTCACCGGTGAAAAGTACGGCGGCGCCACCTATTGGGATACCGAGGCCTATTGCTTCCCGCTGTACCTAGCGATCGCCGGGCAGGAGGTCGCGGAAAACCTGCTGCACTACCGTTACCTGCAGTTGGACGGCGCGTACCACAACGCCCGCCAGCAGGGATTGCCCGGCGCGCTCTACCCCATGGTGACCTTCACCGGCGTCGAGTGCCACAACGAATGGGAAATCACCTTCGAGGAGATCCACCGCAACGCCGCCATCGCCTACGCCATCTTTCATTACGCGCGCTACACCGGCGATACCGCGTACATCCGCGCGCGCGGCATCGACGTGCTGGCGGGCATCGCCGCCTTCTGGGCGGGGCGGGTACACGAAAACCGGCCGAAGGGATGTTTTATGATCCACGGCGTCACCGGCCCCAACGAGTACGAGAACAACGTCAACAACAACTGGTACACCAACCGTATGGCCAAGTGGTGCCTCGAGTTTACCATCGAATGCGCGGCGCTGGCGGGCGAGGAAAAGCGAGCGGCGCTTGGCTTGGACGCGGCCACGCTGGCGCGCTATGCCGATATCGCCGCGCGCATGTACCTGCCCTACGATGCGGCGCGCGACGTGTTCGTGCAGCACGATACCTTCCTCGATAAGGATCTTATGCCCGCCGACGCGCTACCGCCCGAGGAGCGCCCGCTCAACCAGCATTGGTCGTGGGATCGCATCCTGCGCAGTTGCTTCATCAAGCAGGCCGACGTGCTGCAGGGATTATACTTTCTCGGCCATCTGTACGATGCCGACACCAAGCGCCGCAACTTCGAATTTTACGAGCCGATGACGGTACACGAATCCAGCCTCTCGCCCTGCGTACACAGCATTCTGGCCGCCGAGCTGGGGCTGCGCGACCAAGCGGTGGCGTTCTACCGCCGCACCGCGCGGCTGGATCTGGACAACATCAACAACGACACCGAGGACGGCCTGCACATCACCTCCATGGCCGGAGGCTGGCTGTCCATCGCGCAGGGCTTTGCCGGAATGCGCACAACCGACGGGCTTTCCTTCTCCCCCTTCCTGCCCGATTGCTGGCAGGGCTACGCCTTCACCATCGGCTATCGCGGGCGGCTGCTGCGCGTGGATGTCGCCAAGGTCGGAGAAAAAGAAACGGCCACCCTCATCCTGCTGGACGGGGAGCCGCTAGAGTTGACGGTATGGGGGCGACCGGTGCGCCTGACCGACCGCTGGGAAGGGAAGCGGGGCTAGCCCTCCTCCTCCACGTGGTCGAGGCCAAACTGGATGATGTCGCCCGGGTGGTGGTCGATCAGCGAATAGTAGACCACCTTGCCAGCGCGGCGGTTGGCCACCAGCCGCATCTGTTTCAAATACTTAAGCTGATGCGAAACCGAGGATTGGCTCATGCCCAACACCGCCGCCAGATCGCACACGCACATCTCCGACAGGCTCAGCGCGTGCAGGATGCCCAGCCGGGTGCCGTCGGACATGGCTTTGAAAAAATCGGCCAGCTGTTCGCGCTTTGGCAACGCCAGCAGCCGCGCGTGTACGCTGCGCACCACGTCCTCGTGGATCAGCGTTCCATCGCAAAAATCGCAGCCCTCCTCCATTCGGCAGCACCCCCTCATGCATCGATTGTTTCGATTCCTCCATAGTATACCATAAAACACGAAACGCGGGAGGCTTATTATCTTGCCAAAGAAGCGGATCAAGCTGCTGGCCACCGGCGGCACCATCGCCTCGCGCGGGGAGGACGGGCTTGCCCCGGCGCTGGCGGCGTCGGAGCTGATGGCCTACCTGCCCGGGCTGGAGCGCCTGTGCGCGGCGGACGCCGTCGACATCCTGTCGCTGGACAGCGCCAACATCCAGCCCGAGGAATGGCGCGGCATCGCCGAGGCCACCTTTGCCGCGCTGGAGACCTACGATGGCGTGGTCATCACCCACGGCACCGATACGATGGCCTATACCGCCGCCATGCTCTCGTTCATGCTGCGCGGCCTCACAAAGCCGGTGGTGCTGACCGGCTCACAGCTGCCCATCACCGATCTGGCGGGCGATGCGCGCAGCAACCTTGCCGACGCCTTCGCCGCCGCGTGCGCCGGGGTACCCGGCGTGTACGTGGTGTTCGACCACGAGATCATTCAGGGCGCGCGCGCCTTCAAAATGCGCGCGATGGCCTTCGACGCTTTCGGCAGCGTCAACAGCCCGCCCGCCGGGGCGCTGGACGCGCGCGGCGTACACTTTACGCACCCCCAACCCATCACCGGCCGGTTCGCGCTGGATACGCGCCTTTGCGCCGACGTGTGCCTAATCAAGCTGATCCCCGGCACGCGCCCGGCGCTGCTGGAGACGCTGGGCGAATTGGGCTATCGCGGTGTGGTGATCGAGGCCTTCGGCGTGGGCGGCCTGCACCACCTGCGCCGCAACCTGCTCGACAGCCTGCACGCGCTGCGCGCCCGCAACGTCGCAGTGGTGGTGACCAGCCAATGCCTCTACGACAGCACCGATCTCTCGCTCTACGCCGTAGGCAAGCAGCTGGCCGCGCAGGGCGTGATCCCCGCGCACGACATGACCACCGAGGCGGCGGTCACCAAGCTGATGTGGGTGTTGGGCCAGACCGATGATTTGCGCGAAGTGGCGCGGCGCATGCTCACCAATGTGGCCGGAGAGATCGGGCCGCGAACTACAGACTAGAAAGGGTACGCTCATGTACGATGTTGTGATTATCGGCGGTGGTCCCGCCGGACTGTCGGCGGCCATCCAGGTGCGCCAGCGCGACAAACAAGCATTGGTGCTGTGGAACCCCGCCCAGCGCGGATGGCTGCAAAAGGCCGAACACATTACCAACTACCCCGGCCTGCCCGATGCATCCGGCGCGGGGCTGCTCGACACGCTGCACGCGCACGCCCAGGCCATGGGCGCAGTCTTCCAGGAGGGACTGGCGCGGCAGATCATGCCAACCGGTGACGCGTTCGCGGTGGCGATCGGCGACGACTTTGTGGAATGCAGGCGCGTCATTTTAGCCACCGGCGCCAAGCAGCCGCAGCTGCTGCCCGGCGAGGAGCAACTGCTAGGGCGCGGCGTCAGCTACTGCGCCACCTGCGACGGCATGTTCTATCGCGGCAAACGCATTGCCGTGCTGGGCCAAAGCGCGCACGCCCCGGCCGAAACCAATTACCTGGCTTCGCTGGCCGCCGAGGTGCTGTATTACGGCAAGGTGGGCGACGGTCTGGCCGGAAATGTGCGCGTGATGACCGGCAAGATCGAGCGCATCCTGGGCGACACACAGTGCACCGGCGTGTACGCCAACGGCGAGGAGGTCGCACTGGACGGGCTGTTCATCCTGCGCGACGCGATGGCGCTGGACACGCTGCTGCCCGGCCTGGCGCACGATGGCCCGTTCATCCGCGTCGATCGGCAGATGTGCACCAGCATCCCGGGCGTATTCGCCGCTGGGGATTGCACCGGCCAGCCGCTGCAAGTGGCCAAGGCGGTGGGCGAGGGCTGTGTGGCAGGGCTGGCGGCCTGCGAATAGCGCCCATATTTCATCATTTGGAGGCTTCATGTTAGACGTTTTGTCCAATTTTTCCGTGCTGCTCGCGATGATCGTGATGGGCTATCTGCTCAAAGTCAAGGGCATCCTGGGCCCGCAATACCGCAAGCTGTTCCTGTGGCTAATCCTCAATGTGACCATGCCCTGCGCGATCATCGCGGGGTTCGATATGTCGCTGAACATCGCGTCGCTGCTGCCGATTTTTCTGATTGGGCTAGCGACCTGCTTCGCGATGGATTTGGCCAGCATTTACTTATTCCGCCGCCGCGAGCCCAAGACACGCGCGCAGGCGCTGCTTTTAAGCAACGGGTATCTGGTCGCGCCGTTTGCCATGCCCTTTGTGCTGGCCAATATGGGCGCGGCGGCGCTGATGGCGCTGGCGGTGTTCGATATCGCCAACGGTTTGTTCAATATGGGCGTCAACTATTCTCTGGCGTCGTCGCTGGCATCGGACGATGGGCAGGGCATCCGCTTTTCCCCGCTGAAGGTGCTCAAGACCATGCTGTCCTCCACTGCACTGGTGGTCTATCTGGTGCTGCTCATCCTCAGCGCGCTGCGGCTGTCCATTCCGCCCATCGTGCTCAGTTTTTCCAGCAAGGTCGGCAGCGCCAACCTGTTCCTGGCGATGACTTTCATCGGCATGGTGCTGGACTTTAACCTAGACGCCGCGGTGATCCGCGATCTCATCCGCATGATGTCGCTGCGCTATGCGGGCGCGCTGGCGGCTAGTTTGCTGTGCTTCTTCGTGCTGCCGGTGGATCCGCTGGTCGCCAAGGTGGTGACGCTGGCGCTGTTCACGCCGGTATCCAACGCCGCGATGGCCTACAGCGAGTCCTTTGGCTGCGATCCGCGGCTATATGGCGCGGCGTCCAGCGTCAGCTTTTTGGTGGCGGTGTCAGTATACGCGGTGCTGTTTGTTGCGTGGGCGTAGGGAGTTGGTTCGGTTTCTGTTGTTTGTTAAGGGAAATGATATTGATGTTCCTTTTTGCCAAAAAGGAACCGAAAAAGTAGGCGCACGCTGCAGCGTAGAGCGCCCATGCGCCTATCCTTGCCTCGCTCCGGGCGCCTACCAACGTTCGTCGCGGGCCTGAATCCGGCCAAGGCCGGAAGCCCGCGCCTCCGGTCCGGCGCTGATCCTGCGCTCGGCTGCGAGAGAACGAGCCGCATGGGCACTCCGCCTTGCATGTGCGCTGGGGTCCCTGCGCAACCTGTGCGGTTTGTGTCGTAATGTTTGCTTGTTCGTAGCCCCGCGACCGTTGGAGCCGGGGACGCCATGGGGCATGTACCTGCGAAGGCGCACGGCGGATTAAGTGCGGAACGTGAAACGCGCCCATCAGATTTATTTGATCAATGGGCGCGGTGAACATGTGCAGCACCCGCCGTAGCCGAGCATATGCCCATAGTGGCCCAACGGCGAACCCGGGCGCAATTGCCTTTCTGGTTCTCTTTGGGCTTCTCCAAAGAGAACAACGTACTCCTCCCCAAAAGAAACAACAAAAAAGATTCCCCGCCGACGTATGCACGCCAGTGAGGAATCCTTCTTTTTGCCCTGTTTCCGCCTTACTTCTTCGGCGGCTCTTTCAGCGATTCATGATTCTTGCCCTCATAGTCGCGGCCCCAGCCGGAGAGCACCGCAAAGAGGAACGTGCCGAACA
>JAVBMD010000002.1:0-169078 GCA_031552825.1 Eubacteriales bacterium | reverse complement strand
GTGCCGTTGTCGTAATTCTTAAAAGCTGCCATCAAATTCTCCTTTCTTGCTGGTCGCGGGTTCCATAAAACTTCTCATAGAAGAACTTTCTGTCGATTCGGCCTGAGATGGTGATGCAGCCGGTCTTCTTCAGCTCTGCGTTCATGGAACGGATTAGCTTGTAGGCGTAGGGTATGGAAACATCCAATTCCTTCGCCACTTCCTCAACTCGTAAAAACATTTGTCCTGCCACTTATAAACCTCCTTCTTGCCATTTTGGGCATAGTTATCTTGTTTAGTGTCGGGAGTATTTTCTGAATCGCCACCCGATTTGCCCGGGCGATACACACCATTTCCGTTGTGTGCGACGGCATTCACTAAGCATATTTGCTTAAATTTAATCTTATTATACTAAGCATTATTGTTAAAGTCAAGTGGTTTGCATCTGGTTTACAGAAAAATATTTAACTTTTTTGTTAAGGTTTTTGTTGACTTCTCCTAAACATTTATGCTATACTCATTGCAACAGAGATTGAACAGGAGTTGGCGATTATGGCTATCGGTGAAAGAATCCGTTTTTTTCGCAATCTGCGGGGGATGACTCAAAAGTGGCTTGGGCAAGCGGTGGGCTTTGATGAAAAGACCGCCGATGTTCGTATGGCTCAATATGAGTCCGGTACACGCACGCCAAAAGCCGACTTGACCAGTGCGCTTGCGAATAGGCTTGACGTATCTCCAAAGGCGCTGGATATTCCGGAAATAGATAGCGATATTGGCCTCATGCACACTCTCTTTGCATTGGAGGACTTACGCGGCCTGCTTGTCGGCGAGATTAACGGTGAAATCTGCCTGCGGCTGGACAAGTCAAACCCTAAAGTCTACGACGATATGCTGCGGATGCTCAGCGCTTGGCGCGAACAGGCAGCAAAGCTGAAAGCCGGAGAAATCACCAAAGAGGAATACGACAAGTGGCGATACAGGTATCCCGAATTTGACACCACGCAGCGATGGGTTAAGGTTCCATCTCAAGAGCTTACCGATTGGCTGTTCAACGACCTGAAAGACAAGAAATAAGCACCTTTTCCGAACAGCAAAAAACGGTCTTGCCGACTTCTCAAAAGTCAGCAAGACCGTTTTGTTTAGGATTAAGATCAATTTACCCGCAAACCACCTGCTTTAAGGCAGTAAACAGAGTAAACCGAGAAATAGCTTCTGCTATCAATCTGCTATCAAATGGCGGTTTTCAGCCTCAAAAACCTTAGATTACGGGGCTTTTGGGGCTTCGTTAATTATTCCCACTCAATCGCCGCCGGCGGCTTCGCGGTGATATCATACACCACACGGTTCACGTGCGGCACTTCCGCCACGATGCGCTCCGACATGCGCGCCAGCACCTCATGCGGGACGCGAGCCCAATCGCCGGTCACGAAGTTTTCAGTCACGACGGCACGAATGCCGACCGTGTAATCGTAGCTGCGCTCCTCGCCATGCACGCCCACCGACCGCACGCCGGTCAGCAAGGCAAAGTACTGGTTAATCTTGCGGTTTAGTCCAGCGGCGACGATCTCCTCGCGAACGATGGCATCGGCCTCGCGAACGATGTGCAGCTTTTCTTGCGTGATAGCGCCCACTACGCGCACCGCCAAGCCGGGACCGGGGAAGGGCTGCCGCCACACCATATCGGCAGGGAGCCCCAGCGCCTCGCCGCAACGGCGCACTTCGTCTTTAAATAGGTAGCGCAGCGGCTCCACCAATCCCGAGAACTTTAGGTCCTTCGGCAGGCCGCCAACGTTGTGGTGACTCTTGATTACCGGCGCGCCGGGCAGCGAGCCCGACTCGATGATGTCCGGGTAGATGGTACCCTGCCCGAGATAGTCGAGCTGCCCAAGCTTCTTTGCTTCCTCGGCGAATACTTCGATGAATTCCGCGCCGATGCGCTTGCGCTTCAGTTCCGGATCGTCTACGCCGTCCACCTGTCTCTGGAAGCGCTCCACCGCGTTGACCGACACCAGATGCACCGGGAACTGCTTCGTAAACACTTCGCGTACCTGTTCCGGTTCGCCTTTGCGCATGAAACCGGTATCGACGAACACGCAGGTCAGCCGGTCGCCGATCGCCTTGTAAATCAGCGCCGCGCAAACCGAGGAATCCACGCCGCCGGAAAGCCCGAGCAGCACCCGTCCTTGCTCGCCAACCTGCGCGCGAATATCGGCCACGCTCGCTTCAATAAAGGTATCCATTTGCCAGCTCGGCTCGCAGCCAAACAGCGAGAACAGCAGGTTGCGGAACATCTGCACGCCCTCGAGATGTTTGTGCATCGTTGCATGCGTCGCCAGACCGTAGATGCCTTGCTTGGTGTTCTCCATCGCGTAGATGCTGCCATCCTTGCCCAGCGCGGTGGGCATGAAGCCCGCGGGCAATGCCTCTACGCGATCCGCACAATGCAACGCGCGGGTGATGACCGGCGGGTATTTCGCAAGCAGTGCGCTTTTGGCCGTGGGAAGAATCTCTACCGGATCGTGGGTTACCGCGGGAAGCGCGCGCACTTTGCCGCCCAGCTGCTTTACGAGCAACGTAAAGCCATAGCCCAGACCCGCGATCGGCACGCCGCTTTCGAGCAGTTCCGTCGCGATGCTCGGCGTACCTTCCGCGGTGACGCTCATGTCCGGGCCGCAGAGGATGAGCCCCTTGGGTTTCCGCGCCAAGATATCAGCGGGCGAGGTGGTATAAGGAAGCACCTCGCAGTACACGTGCTCATCGCGAATATAGCGCGCGATTTGCTGGGTGTAGGGGCCGC
Organism: Eubacteriales bacterium; assembly: GCA_031552825.1. Classification (GTDB taxonomy): domain Bacteria; phylum Bacillota; class Clostridia; order Christensenellales; family Aristaeellaceae; genus WQXF01. The sequence goes on along the minus strand of JAVBMD010000002.1, from coordinate 166,302 downwards.
CAAAGTCCAGTATCGTTACCTGCTGCATGTTGTGCATGGGAGGTTCCTCCTTGTCTCCATCGAGAAAATGGTCTGCAATACTCTATATTGTACACTGCTCTATTTTTGAATACAAGTTGTGCGCAAAAAATAAATCGGCTCATGAGCCGATTTATCGAAAGCCTTGCATATTTCGGAGAAAAATCAAGTCATTTTTGCATGGGATCCACAACCACGCTTTCCAATTGATAGGCGCCCTGCGCGTGCCGGGACGCGACGGCGCGTGCGCATATCGCGCTCACCCTGCCCTGGTTGGGCGCTTGGCGGGAAAGTACCCCCATCGCCAGCGGATGATCCCCCGGTGCGGCAACCAACGGACGACGCAACGCAACCACCGCGTCAAATGCAGGAAGCGGCGACGACGCCAGCATGGAAATCGCTTGCGGCGTGAGGAAGGCCGCTGCCTCCTCCACAGTGCCCAAGCGCATCGCGTTCAGATAAGCGCGCAAGGTTTCCTGCGGCGTTTGCGGCCAGCGCGGCGCGCCGGGCAACCACACGCGCTCTTTGCTCCCCTGCTGGAGCCGACCGCTTGTGATCTGATACTGAATTTGATGCCCGTGCCCCACATCGTCCCCAGCAGAGGCCAATACGAGCAACTTACCCTCCCCTTCCAGCGCAATCCGCTCGCCGCGTACGCGGCCAGCCAATGTCATCCCGCCGCTAGGCGTGTTGGCCAACAACCAAGCGCTTTCTCCGGCCGCCTCTGCGGCCAGCACCAGCGCGCCGCCCGGCACCGATTGCACGCGCAAGTCGTGCGCGCCATCGGGCAAGGTAAACAACGGCTCCTCCGCAAGGCAAATCATCTCTTCCTCGCCGAACCGCTGATGGCTCAACCCGGCGTCGCCATAGGGCAACGTTGCCAATAGCTCCCTTGCGACGGGCGCCTGCGGCAGCAGCATCGGGCGCAACTCTAGCTCGATCACCCGGTCCGGCCATTGCACCGCATACGCGGATAGCGGAAAACCGGGTTGTACTTGCCCGTCCTTCAAGTCCAGCGCCACCGCCAGCGGAAACGCCGGTTCGCTCAATGCGCGATATTCCACATACACGCGCCCATCCGGCCGAACCGGAAAGATCTGTTCCTCGGTCAGCTCGCCGCAGAACGCGCCATTGACATACAGAAGCCCCGGCCGCGCGCACGCAATGATGAGCACAGGAAACATGCGAAGCCCTCCCCTTTCGGACACAGCCCTTCCGATTCATCCTTCCTATTGGTATGATGCTCGCAAACCGAATAGACGCGCGGACTTTACAGTGCCGCATCGCATTGCTATAATAGGCAAAAAGTTGAAAGAAGGAATGCTCCTTGCCTTCGCCGATACAAACTACCGAGGCCGCCTCCTGGTGGCGGCGCGCCGGCAAGCGTTATGGCCTCGACGCGCTCAGCGCCATGGCGCTCGGCCTGTTTTCCACACTAATCATCGGCCTGATTCTCGAGCAGTTCAGCAAGATCCCCGGGCTCGACGCGCTGTCAAACATCGCTAGAACGGCGCAGTCCAAGCCGGTGGTCGGCGCCGGAATCGGCGTTGCAGTGGCTTGGGGGCTGAAGGTAAAGCCGCTGGTAATGTTCAGCAGCGCCGTAACCGGCGCGCTCGGTTACGATCTGGGCGGTCCGTTGGGCTGCTATGTGGTTGCGATCCTCGGCGCGGAGTGCGGCCAATGGATGGTAGGCAAAACCCGCGTGGACATCGTCGTTGTGCCCGCGGTAACGGTGCTGGCGGGCGGCGCTGTCGCGCTGCTGGTGGGACCTTGGATCGTTGCGTTGATGAACGCGCTGATGCAATTGATCGATACCGCTACGCGCCTGCAACCGGTGCCGATGGGCATTCTGGTATCGGTCATCGTCGGGCTGGCGCTAACCGCGCCAATTTCCTCTGCCGCGCTGTGCGCGATGTTGTTCACCGCCGCGCAGGGCACGGAACTGGGCTTCGGGCTGCAATTGGCCGCAGGCGCGGCGACCGCAGGCTGTTGCGCGCAAATGGTTGGTTTCGCGGTAACCAGCTTCTCCGAAAATGGGGTGGGCGGCCTGATCTCACAAGGGCTGGGAACCTCGATGCTGCAAGTCCCCAACATTCTGCGCAGACCCGCAATCCTGATTCCGCCCACGCTGGCCTCGGCCATCACCGGCCCGCTGGCCACCACCGTATTGGCACTCCGCAACACCGGCGCGGCAGCGGGCATGGGTACATCCGGCCTAGTCGGGTTGCTTGGCGCTTGGGCGACGATGTCCGGCTCGGAACCAATCGGTCTGCTGCTGAGCAAGTTGGCGCTGCTGGGCGTGATTCTGCCCGCCGCGCTGAGCTGGGGCTTTGCGGCAATTCTCCGGCGCATTGGCTGGATCCGCCCCGGCGACATGACGCTGCCGAAGATTTAGCGGCCCGTCCGCCAATTCTACTTGAACACGCCGGTCGCATGGTGTATGATACGCAGGTATCCGTCGACCCAACGACCCTTTCTAAGGAGGAAACCGCCTGTGGAAGTAACCGATACGATGAGCATCGGCGAGGTGCTGCGCATAAACCGCGGCACCGCGCGCATCTTTATGGAGTTTGGCATGCATTGCTTGGGCTGCCCGCACGCCACCGCCGAAAGCTTAGCGGAAGCCTGCGCGGCGCACGGCACCAACGCCGACGAGCTGGTACATCAGCTCAACGTTTTTTTAGCCGAACAAGCGTAAGGATCTCTATCAGAAAGCCGCAGACAAGGCGGCTTCAGACCGTCGAAAAACGCCCATCTGCGGGTTCAGCCCAGCGCGCGCCTTGTCGGCGTACCAGTGTACGCCTCCTGCGGACACGCTTGTGCTTCGCCCACATCTGGACATTTCTCGACGGTCTGACTTTGTTGATGGTCTGAAGCCGCAGACAAGGCGGCTTTCTTCATTTTCCAAGGTCAAACGAGGGCCTTTCTTTAAGCGAAAAGAACTGGTTTTTCTGGAAATTATTCCAAGTTCTTCCGAAGCGCACAAATCATCCACAGTGTTGAAATCTGTGGATAACCGTGTGGACAACGTGGAAAAGCAAGGCGGTTCCTCGCAAAAAACACACATTTTCGCCACATTTCTCTATATTATACGAAATAATCTGTGGAAAACCTCATCGCTCCCTTGTCGAAAAACTGGAAATAAAATCATCGATTTGCACAACAACAGATGGATATTTTGCGCGGAAAAAGCTTGCCTTCGCGCAAAGCGCGCCCTATACTGTAAGCAAACATGATTCGTAGGAAGGGCAGGAACCGGGTTGATGCGTCAAGTGCTCCCGCTCGGGGAAGATCGGGAGACGAAGAGGGACTATCAAAAGTGCCCTCGCGGTATCAAGCCGTATCCCACTGTCCGATGGACGGACACCTCCACGAATCCCACTGGGGAAAACGCTGGAGGTGTTCTTTTTATGTTAAAAAAAGCGTGGGAAATGTTCCGCAAATCGGCTGGAGAACTGCGAAAAACCCGAACCATCGTGCTTGTCGGGTTGTTTGCGGCGCTGCAAATCGTCGTCAAAATGTTTGCGCTCCAGCCGCTTCCGTGGCTGCGCGTCACCTTCGGTTTTGTGTTTCTGGCGGCGTCGGGCATGTTGTTTGGCCCTGTGGTGGCCGGTATGCAGGGCGCGGTAGCCGATGTGATAGGGTTTCTGCTCCGGCCGACCGGCGCTTTTTCACCGGGGCTCACGGTATCCGCGCTGCTGACCGGCATGTTGTTTGGCTGCTTCTTTTACCGCGCGCGCGTGGGCTGGGCGCGCGCGCTGCTGGCAAAGGCCACCGTCAGTGTGCTCATCAGCATCGGGCTGAACACGCTTTGGCTCTCAATGATGTACGGCAAGGCCTTTCTCGCGCTGCTGCCCGAGCGCGCGCTCACCAGCCTCGCCCTTTTGCCGATCGAGGTACCGCTGCTGGTGCTGACCTATCAGCTCCTCCAGCGGCTGCAAAAAAGAAGCGCCTGATGCCCGGCCATCAAGCGCTTCCTCCACATTCCCCTAATCCTTTTGAAAAACCGCCAGCCCTACCGGCACGCGGCCGGGCAGGATGCTCAGCTCCGGAGCGGGCAGGCCGCAGTTCGCCAGCATGCCGGCGTATTCGACCTCGGTATAATTGTGCGCGGTGCGAAAGCCCAGCAGGCGATAGAGCCGGATCAACAAGCGAAAGCCGCGCTTGCTGTCCACCGTCAGAAAGGTAGGTACGATGAGCCTCCCGCCCGCTTTCGTCACCCGCCATAGCTCCGCCAGCGCGGCATTCGGGTCGTTCAGCAGATGAATCACGTTGGCGGCGATCACCACATCGAAGCGCTCGTCGGCGTCAGGCAGGTGCAGCAGATCGCGCGCGGCGAAGGAGATATTGCGGAACCCCCTCTTTCCGGCCTTCGCTTCGGCTTTCGCCAGCATCGGCAGCGATAGGTCGGTACACAGCACGCGCTTGGCTTTCGATGCCACGGCGAGCGAGATCGAACCGGTACCCGCTGCGCATTCGAGCACTTCCGCCTGTTCCGGCGTTAGCGCCGCGATGCGTTGGAGCATGGCGCTATAAGCCCGTTTGTTGAGGCTTTCCGCCGCATCGTAAGCAAATGCGATGCGATCCCAGAAGGTTGCTTTTCCGTCCGGCATGCTGTTCCCTCTTTTCTTTTTCAACTATCATTCTATCGACTTTTATCATTCTATCGGCCTTGTTGCGCCAGCCGCTCAAATCCAAGCCGCGTAATCGCCCAACCGCAGCGGATCAACTGGCCTACCGAGGCCAGCGAGCCGCCGTTGGTCGCCATCACCACCGCATCGCCGGTGTCTGGATCCGCCCACAGCTCGGCGTTCATGCCGTACGCCACGCCCTGATGGCCGAGCGCGCGCGCCCGTCCGAATACCTCGGGCGCAAACGCCACGCCCAGCCCGCGCCCCGCGTCGCCGACCACCGAGCCGCGCCGATTCTGCGGCGCAAGCAACTCGGCCATGCTCTGCGGCGACAGCACGCGCACGCCATCCAGCGTACCGTCCGTACACAACAGCCGCGCAATCTTTGCCAGATCGGGCATGGCGATCAGCAGGCGCCCCGGTGCGTGCATAAAGTCGCGATCTGGATCGGCGTCTGGCAAGGGCGCTGCCGCCAGCTTTGGCGCATCGTAGGCCAAGCGCGGCGCGCGCAGCGGTTTCACCGCGTAACCGCACGCCAAGCGGCGGGAATGCTCCCGCATGCGCTGCGGCACGTAGCTGGCCGAGATGCCCAGCGGCGCGAAAATCGTGCTCTGCAGCGCATCGTCAAACCGCGCGCCGGTGACCGCCTCGATCAGCGAGCCGACGATGCCCGCGCCAAAGTTACTATAATGAAAAAACACGCCCGGCGCACGCCCCGGGTGAAAGTTGCGCGCGGCGTGCGGCGCGGAAAGCATCTGCCGCAGCGTAAGCTCGCCCGCAATGCCGGGGCCATCGTACTCCGGCCGATCCAATAGCCCGGTGGTATGGGTGAGCAGTTGGCGCAGCGTAATGGGCGCGTCGGGATACGCCGGATTGCGCACCGGATAGCCGAGGCCGTCTCCGATATCGCCGTCTAGCGTCAACACGCCGCGCTCCACCAGCGCCATTGCGCCCAGCGCGCACACCAGCTTGGATACCGAGGCAACGCGAAAGACCGTATCGGCGGCGGCGGCTACATCGGGCGCAAGGCGGGCGTTGCCGTAAGCGAAGGTTTCGACGCTTCCGTCGCGTTTTGCCAGCGCCACCGTACCTCCCACCACGCGATGCCGACGAAAAACAGCATCGAACGCTTGCCGCGGGTCCTCCGCGCGGGGCAATGTTCGCGCTAGGGTTTCGATTTTTTGCGTTTCTTTGCCGGAAAGGTTTTTCATGCTTTCCCACCTGCTTAGTAATAGAATACCGACAGTATACCACGCGCGCCTATGAGCCACAAGATATAGTGTAAAAAAGCTTGTGCCATCAAGGCTTTGCATGGTGTTCCCTATGCAAAAAAATCGCTTGACAACAACGCTTCTGTGTGTTTTAATAAGTTCCGCTGGTCAAAACAAAAAGTTTTGTATTACAAAACTCGCGGAGGTGATTTGGTGGAGCTAAACATCGGGGATAAAATTAAGAGCCTGCGCCTGCGCAATAACCTGACGCAAAAGGAACTGGCCGACCGGTGCGAGCTTTCCAAGGGATTCATCTCGCAGTTGGAAAGCAACCAAACCTCTCCCTCGCTCTCCACGCTGGAGGATATCCTGACCACGCTGGGTTCCAGCTTCCGCGAGCTCTTCGCCGGCGAGGTCACCGAAAAGCCGGTCTACCGCAAGGAAGATGTGTTCGTGAAGGAGCTGCCGGAGCAAGGCGCGGTGATCCACTGGCTGATCCCCAACGCGCAAAAGAAGGATATGGAGCCCATCCTGCTCACGCTGGCGCCCGGCGGCCGCAGCGAAATCGACCTGCCCCATATGGGCGAGGAATTTGGGTACGTGCTCTCCGGCAACGTGCAGCTCACCCTTGGCGACCGCACGTACAAAGCGCGGCGCGGCGACAGCTTCTCCTACACGCCGGACGCGCGGCATTGGCTGGAGAACACAGGAAAAACCGAGGCCAGCGTGCTGTGGATCAGCACCCCGCCTACATTTTAATTCATCAAACCGCATTTATTGGGGGTGGATCGCATGCAGCAGGAACATCTAATCGTTCTCAAGGATCTCCGGATGACCTTCAGCGATGGATACCAAGCGCTCAAGGGCATCAATCTGTACATCGACCAAAACGAGTTCCTAACGCTGCTCGGCCCCTCGGGTTGCGGCAAGACCACCACGCTGCGCTTGGTCGGCGGGTTTGAAAAGCCCACCAGCGGCGACGTGCTGTTCCGCGGCAAGAGCATCGTGGATCTGCCTCCCTATCGCCGCAATATCAACACCGTGTTTCAGCGCTATGCGCTGTTCCCGCACATGAACGTGGCGCAAAACATCGCCTTTGGCCCCGATCTGCGCAAGGAAGACGCCAAAAAGACCGCCAAGCAGGTTTCAAAAATGCTGGAGCTGGTCAACCTCGAAGGCTTCGAAAAGCGCTCGGTTGCCTCGCTCTCCGGCGGCCAGCAGCAGCGCGTAGCCATCGCCCGCGCGCTGATTAACAAGCCCGATGTGCTGCTGCTCGACGAACCGCTGGGCGCGCTGGATCTTAAGCTGCGCAAGGAGATGCAGAGCGAGCTCAAGCGCATTCAGGTGGAGAGCGGCATCACCTTCCTGTTCGTAACCCACGATCAGGAGGAGGCGCTGACGATGTCCGACACCGTGGTGGTGATGCGCGGCGGCGAAATCCAGCAGATCGGCACGCCGCAGGACATCTACAACGAGCCCAAAAACGCCTTCGTCGCCGACTTCATCGGCGAAAGCAATATCCTCGTCGGCACCATGCTGGACGATTACCGCGCCGCTTTCCTCGGCCGCGAGTTCCCTTGCGTGGATGCCGGATTCGGCAAGAACACGCCGGTGGACGTGGTGCTGCGCCCCGAGGACGTTAAGCTGAAATCGATGGAGACCGACATCCCCGGCGCGCCGCGCGGCACGGTGCTTTCGACGCTGTTCAAGGGCGTACACTGGGAGATGCGCGTGCAGGTGGACGAGGCCGAGCTGCTGGTTCACTCCACCCACAACCGCGAGCCGGGCACGCAGGTGCAGGTCACCGTCGCCCCGGCGGATATCCAGATCATGCACAAGAGCGACTGTTCCCCCGACGTGCTGGCCGCGCAGCCTGCGGAGGTAGATGAAGATGCGTAAGCAAGGCCTGCTATTACCGTTCGTGGTATGGCTGGGGCTGTTCATCCTCGTTCCGCTGGCGCTGGTGGTGTACTACGGCGTGACGGTGGAGGAGCCCATCCCCTACACCGAGGTAGAGCTGGCCGAAGGCGGCGTAGGCTACCAACTGGCCGACGGCGCCATCGTGGAAGAGGAGCCGTACGAAACGGTAACCCGCTTCTCGCTTTCCAACTTTGGCCGCTTTGCCGATCCGATGTATATGCGGCTGCTGGGGCGTTCGTTTTCTGTGGCGTTTTTCACCACGGCGATCTGCCTGCTGCTGGGCTACCCGGTGTCGCTGATCCTCACCAGCCGCGGCTTCAAGCGCCGCAACCTGCTGTTGATGCTCATCATCTTGCCGATGTGGATGAACTTCCTGCTGCGCACCTACGCGTGGCTGTCGCTGCTAGAAAATTCTGGCCTCATCAATCAAGCGCTGGCGGCGCTTGGGCTGCCTAAGCAGCGCTTTCTCTATAATCAAGGCGCGGTTATTCTCGGCATGGTGTACAACTTTTTCCCATTCATGGTGCTGCCGCTGTACACCGTGATGGAGAAGATCGATCATAACCTGCTGGAGGCCGCCGCCGATCTGGGCGCGCCGCCGTACAAAGCCTTCCTGCGCATCACGCTGCCCCACTCGCTGCCCGGCGTACTTGAGGGCATCACGATGGTGTTCGTCCCGGCGGTAACCACCTTCGTTATCTCCGCGCTGATGGGCGGCGGCAAGGTGCCGCTGATCGGCGACGTAATCCAGCAGCAGTTCGGCAAGGCCAACGACTGGCACTTCGGCTCGGCAATGTCGCTGCTGGTGATGGTGGTCGTGTTGCTCTTCATGTACGCGCTCAACCGCGCCGACCCGGAAAATAAGGATGAGCGGGAGGTGCGCATCTGGTGACACGCTTTCTCAAACGTTTCTACATGTCGCTGATTATGCTCTTCCTCTACGCGCCCATCGTGCTGCTGATTATCTTCTCCTTCAACGCCGGGAAGTCGCGGGGCATGTGGGGTGGCTTTACGCTGGATTGGTACGCCAAGCTGCTGCACGATCGCCAGATTCTCACCGCGCTGCGCAACACCGTGGTCATCGGCCTCCTCGCCGCCGGAATTTCCACCGTGATCGGCTCCTTGGGCGCCATCGGTATCTTTCAGCTGCGGCGCAAAGGCGTGCGCCAAACCATGATGGCGCTGGTCAATCTGCCGATGCTCAACAGCGAAATCGTCACCGGCGTATCGCTGATGTTGCTCTACACCGCCATGCGGCTGGAACTGGGCTTCGTGACGCTGCTGCTCTCGCACGTGGCGTTCTGCATCCCGTATGTGGTGCTCTCGGTGCTGCCCAAACTGCGCCAGCTCGATCCGCACCTCGCCGAAGCCGCACAGGACTTGGGCGCGACGCCGGTGCAGGCCTTCCGCCGCGTGATCCTGCCCGACATTTTGCCCGGCGTGTTCAGCGGTTTCCTGCTGGCGCTGACGATGTCGATCGACGATTTCGTCATCAGCTTTTTCACCACCGGCATGGGCGTGCAAAACCTGTCCATCACCATCTACACCATGGCCAAGCGCGGCATCTCGCCGGAGCTCAACGCGCTCTCGACGCTGATCTTTCTCGTGGTGCTGGCGCTGCTAATGATCGTTAATCTGCCTAGCTTCAAACAAACCAACGCAAAGGAGATCAAAGCATGAAAAAGGTCGTTTCTCTCTTCATGGTGCTCGCCTTGGCCGCCGCACTGGCGCTGCCCGCCGCCGCCGAAACCGTAACACTCAACGTCTATAACTGGGGCGATTACATCGACCAAGCGACGTTGGATTTGTTCACCGAGCGCACCGGCATTAAGATCAACTACGAGGTATACGAAACCAACGAGGACATGTATACCAAGCTCAAGAAGAGCAATACCAGCTACGATGTGATCTTCCCTTCCGATTATATGATCGAGCGCATGATCCGCGAAAAGATGCTGACGCCGCTGGACTATGCCGCCATGCCCAACGCCAAGGAGCAGACCGACCCGCGCTTCATGAACCAAGCCTATGATCCCGACTCGGCTTATTCCGTACCCTACACTTGGGGCACCATGGGCATCCTCTACAACACCACGATGGTGGAAGCCACGCCGACCTCGTGGAACGACCTATGGAATGAGGCCTATGCCAACAACCTGCTGATGCTGGGCAGCGCGCGCGATACCATCGGCATCACCCTCAAGCATCTGGGCTACTCGCTCAACTCGGTAGACGAGAAAGAGCTAGAGGCCGCAAAGCAGGCGTTGATCGACCAGAGTCCGCTGGTGCTGGCCTACGTGGTCGACGAGGTCAAGGACAAGATGATCGCCGGGGAGGCCGCCATCGCGCTGGTGTGGAGCGGCGACGCACAGTATTGCATCAGCGAAAATCCGGAGCTGGCCTACATGGTGCCGCCGGAAGGCTCCAACCTGTTCTTCGATGCGATGTGCGTACCCGCCAGCTCCAAGCACCCCGCCGAAGCGCAACAGTTCATCGACTTCCTCTGCGAGCCGGAAATCGCCAAGCAAAACTACGAGTATGTAGGCTACGCCATCCCCAATATCGGCGCCACCGCGCTGCTGGGCGAGGACTACCAGAGCTCGCCGGTTTCCAACCCGCCGCAGGAGACGCTGGATCGCTGCGAGGTGTTCCGGCATCTGGGTGAGGACGCGAAGGTGTATGACCGGATCTGGACCGAGATCGTGACGTCGGTGTACTAAAACAAATATGAGAACGGAGCCGTCGTGCCGTTGAAGGCGACGGCTTCTTCTTTTTTGAAAAAGATTTGCCTTTGTAAGTCAAAAGCATTATAATGACTTACAAGAAGGGAGATGATTCTGTTGGCAACGACCAGCGTTACCTTTAGAACCGATGAGGAAACCAAGCGTCAAGCAACCGCCATCTTTGCGGATTTAGGCATGGATATGACCACCGGCGTGAATGTTTTGCTGCGCGCTCTGGTGCGGGAAAAAGGGTTCCCTTTCGCCGTAACTTTGGAATCCACTGCGGCGTATCGCTCGTGGATGAAATCGGAACTGGCGAAATCTTGGGCGCGCCGGAACGATCCGAGCACGCAGCGGTACACGTCCGAGGAGGTATGGAAGCAGCTGGGTATTGATTCATGAGATACACGATCCAGTTTCTTGATTCCGCTCTGTTCGACTTGGAAACGATCAAGAAATACGTAAGTTTTGATTCCGTTTCGGCTGCCATCCAGTTGCTTAACGAGTTCCGTGTGCGTATCGATAATCTGTGCAATATGCCCGAAAGGAATCCTCTCTGTGAGGATGACCCGCGCTTCCGGCGAATGGTTGTGGGACGTTATCTTGTGTTCTATTACGTGGACGAGCAACAAAAGAACATCGAAATTCACCACGTTTGGCATGGTATGAGAAACATTGAAAAACTTTTGCGCGAACAGAACAAGCAATAAAATTAACAATCCGTTATAAATGAAAACCAGCCCTCTGCACAGCAATTATGCAGAGGGCTGATCGGTTCTTTTCCGTTTACCACGCCAACGGATACGCCTTGAGCGCGTACTCCAGCCCCGCACCAAGCTCCGCCAGCTTTTCGGCGATGCGTTCGGCCTCGTCGGCGTCATAGGGCGTAGGCGCGAAATCGTTGCGGTCCTCCACCGAGCTGACGCGGCAGGGCACGATGCGCATGCCGCCATCCTCCACGGCGGAGGCGCTCACGCGGAAGCGCTGCTGAAAAATGAAGGTATCCTTATCCGAAGGATTGGCGTTGCCCGCAAAAGAAAAGTTGGCCAGCGAGTAGCAAATGTACTTGCCTTTGTAGCGCTCGATGGGGTTGATTACGTGGCTGTGATGACCGAGCACCAGATCCGCGCCGGCATCGATGGTCGCACGCCCCAGCTCGATCTGGCGCTCATGCGGCAGGTACTCCCGCTCCTCCCCCCAGTGGTAGGAGACGATGACGAGCCGACAGCCTTCCTCGCGCAGGCGCTGAATATCCCCGGGCAAGCGCTTGTGTAGCGCGGAGTAGCCCTGCCGTAGCGTGTTGTAGGTCAGCATGCCGATGCGTACGCCCTTTGCGGCATAGGTGGCGCTCTGCCCGTTTCCGCTGTAGAGGACGCCTGCGTCTGCCAGCGCCTGTTGCGTATCGGCATAGCCGCGCCTGCCGTGGTCGAACACGTGGTTGTTGTCCAGCGCCACCGCCTCTATGCTGCCCAGCGAAAGCGCCTTGGCGTTATCCGGCTTGCCCGCGAAGCTGTAGGTGTTGTCGGTGGCCGGATCGGCGAAGGTCAGCGCGCCTTCGTAGTTGACGAGGGTGAGATCGTCCTGCGCAAAGATGGGCTGCACGTTGCGGAAGGGGAAGGCGTAATCGCCCTCCTGCCTGCGCAGTTCAGCGGCAAACAGATCCTTGCCGCGGCGCCGGTCACCGCCATGCGTCACGTCCCCAGCGGCGGAGACGGTAATTATCACATCGCCCGCTGGCTCCGTGGCACAAGCGCGCAGCGGCCCGCCGCCGATCAGCAGGCAGCAGACGACGAGCAGCACAATCCCTTTGCGCACCGGGTCCTCCTTCGCGTCGGCCATCATACAACGCCGGTCGTACCCTTGTCCCCCTTGTGCGCAAATACAAACTCGCGCTGCACAAAGAAACTGAGGCAGAAAAGCAGCAGATCCACCGGCAGCTTGGCCACCTTGTCGGAAAGATGCGTCAGGTGCACCAGCCCGGAGGTCAGCCCCGCGCCCAGCAGCATCTGCACGATCACCAGCAGGTAGTAACGCAGCGCGGCGCTCTTGCCGCCGCGCCCGCCGAACACGGCATGCTTGTTCAGCTTATAGTTAAGCACGGAGCTGCAAATCCGCGCCAACACATAGCTGGCGAAGGCCGCCATCTGCGGGATGAACGGCAACGTAAAGCTCGCCGGGATCAGGCGCGTCATCAGCGGCAAAAACAGCAGGTACAGCGCGTAATCCGCCCCCGCCGACAGCAGCGCCGACGCAACATACCGGAGGATCACGCCATAGATGCGCGCCGCGTCGCGAAGGGGATTAAAGTGGGAACCGGAATTATCGTCGATATACACGGTCTGGATCGGCACCTCCAGCGCGGGCAGCCTTTGCTCGCGTAATTTGAGCAGCATGTTCATCTCGAACTCGTATCGCTCCCCGGGCAGCGAGATCATCCAGCCGACTTCCTCGGGCGGGATGCCGCGCAGGCCTGTTTGCGTATCGTAGATGCGGATACCGGTGGCCAAGCGGTAGACCACGCGGGTGATGGCATTGCCCGCGCGGCTCTTCCACGGCACGTCGCCGGTAAAGGCACGGCCGCCGACGATCAGCTTCCCCTTATGATCGCGCAGCGCTTCGGCAACCTTTTGTATGTCCTCAGGCGTATGCTGCCCATCGGCATCGGCGGTAATCACGCCGCCGTTGCGCGGCCAGCGCAGCAGGATTTCGTTGAGCCCGGTTTTGAGCGCCCGCCCCTTGCCCAGGTTTACGGCATGGCGAACCACCGGCGCGCCCAACGCGGCGCAGCGCTCGAAAATCGGCAAGAACACATCGCCCCCGCCATCGTCGACGACCAGCACGTCGAAATCCTTGGCGCGCAGTTGTTCTACCAACTGCGGCAGGCGCGTATCTGGCTTGTAGGCAGGAATCAGCACCACCGGACGGAAAACCGTATCCAGCGTCTTCATATAGAAAGGACTCCTTTATACGGTGATTGATTGGGAAATATAGCATCGTCAGTATAACGGCAAGCGCAATAAAAGTCAATTTTTACGACTTGCTCTTGCCCCAGCTTTTCCCTATAATAGTCCTCAAACGCGATGTGAGGATATTTAATGAAACGATTGTTCCGGCGGCTGTTGCCGCTTCTGTTGGCCTTTTGTTGCCTCGCCACGCACGCCGCGGCGGCGCCAAGCGCGCAAGCTGCCGATGCCACCGCGAAAATCGACAAGGACATCGACCGAATCCTGCGCGGCTGGCAGGTGGTGGGCGGCGCGGTGCTGGTGGCGCGCCGTGGGGAAATTCTCTATGAGCATTATTACGGCATGGCCGACATCCGCACCCAGCGGCCGGTGACCGCCGATACGTATTTTCGGGGGGCTTCGGTCACAAAATTTGTGACCGGCGTCGGCGTAATGCGGCTGGTGGAGCAAGGAAAGCTTTCGCTGGACGCCGACATCAGCGAAGCATTGGGGTTCGCCGTACGCAATCCGCGCTACAAAAATACGCCGGTGACGCTGCGTCAGCTCATGACGCACACCTCCAGCTTCCGCGATACCGGCGGATACTCCGCGCTTTCCAGCACGCTCCAGGGCATGTTCATCAAGCGCCCGAGCGTCAACTTCCTGCCGCAGGAGCCCGGCACGAAATACACCTACTCCAACTTTGCCGCCGGTACCGTCGGCTCGATCATTGAAGCGGCGACGCAGCGCAACGTGAACGATTACATGACCGAGGCGGTGTTTGCGCCGCTGGGCATCGACGCCGCCTATAGCGCCTCAATGGTGGGCAAGCCGGAAAACGTCGCCTCGCTATATATCAACCGCAAAACCGACGTCTCTTTTGGGAAAAACATCGCCATCCCCTACGACAATAGCGTCGATCCCGACCGCCACTACCGCACCGTCGCCGGTTCGCTGTGGATCCGGCCGAAGGATCTGATGAAAATCGCCTCGCTGCTGTGCGAGGGCGGCGAATTTGACGGCGTGCGGTTGCTCCAGCCCGAAACCGTTGCCCAGATGATGGCGGATCAAAAAGGCGTGGGCAGCGTTTCCGCCGCCACGCCCTATGGCCTGTTCATCAAACGCGTATTGGATCTGGTGCCCGGAAAGATGCTCTACGGCCACCAAGGCACCTCCTCCGGCTTCGTGTGCAGCACCTATTATGATCCCGAAACCGGCTATACCTTTGTGATGATGAACAACGGCTGCGACCAGCGCCGCAGCTACGAGATTTCCATTTTATCGCGCAAGCTGGTTGCTTACACGTACCCGCTGTTCGCGCAGTAAAGCCTTTTCCCCCGCGCGCAAGTTTCTCCTAGCAGCAAAACAGCTACTTGCCCGCCACCGCGATCTCCTTTACCAAAACCGATGGGCTGCCCGCCCCGCCCAAGCCAAAGTACAGATCGCTGCCCACGGCCTCGATGGCTTGCAGCAGCGCGAAGATGTTGCCCGCCACGGTGATTTGTTCCACCGCTTCGGCGGGCTTTCCTTCGCGCACCACAAAACCCTTCGCGGAAAGCGAAAAGTCGCCGGAAATACCGTTGGTTCCGGCATGCAGCCCGGCCAGCTCGGTGATGAGCAGACCCTCGCCCATGCGGCGCAGCAGCGCGGGTAAATCCTCGGTGCCGGGCGCGAGAAACAGGTTGGACGGCGCGACATGCACCGGCGCGGCATAAGAAGCCTTGGCGGCGTTGCCGGTAGAGGTTACCCCGGCGATGCGGGCGGTTTTAAGGTTGTGCAGCAGCGTTTTGAGCACGCCGCCTTCGACGATGTTCTTCGTATACGCCGCCACGCCCTCGGCATCGAAGGGGCAGCTGGAGAAGCCGTTGGGCAGCAGTGGATCGTCGACCAGCGTCACGCAGGGCGCGGCGATGGTCTCGCCCTCGCGCCCCTTGAGCAGCGAAAGCCCTTTTTGCGCCGCTTCCGCTGAAAAGGCCGAGGCGAAGCAGTCGAGCAGATCGCCCATGGCGTCCTTGCGGAACACGGCGGGCAGTTTGCCGCTGGCGATCGGCTCCGCGTCCAGCATGCGCGCGGCATAGGCGGCGGCCTCGGCGACCTCAGCCTGCATATCCGGCGCCAATTCGCGCCCCATATGCAACGCCACGCCCTCGGCGGCGCGCTCGGCCCGCCGCGCCATCAGGCCAAGATATAGGTAGCGCAAGTTGTCACGATGGGTGAGCTTGAGACCGAAGGAGTTTTGCAGCGTGACGCGTCCGTCGATATAGGCGGTCTGGCACTCCTCGGCCTCGCGCACCTCGGGGTGCAGCGAGATGCCTTGCCGCTCCAGCTCCAGCGCCGCCGCGATGTGCGCGTCGGCGGGCAGCGCGGCCAGCTCCGGCGAATAGGTGTCCAGCGCGGCGTAGCGCTCGCTGCCGCCATAGATCTCCTGCGCGTCGGGATCCTCCACCAGCGCCGCCGCCTCCTGCACGCCGCGGATCAGCAGCGCCACCGCCTCCTCGTCCAGCGCCTCGGTGGAGGCGTACCCCATGCGCCCGTTCACCACGCCGCGAAAGGAAAGCCCGGCTGTGCTTGATACCGCGTAGGATTCCAGCGCCAGCTTCTGCGTGACAATCTTCACGCTGTCGCGCTCGGCATAGTAAATCTCCGCCGGGGAGATGCCCGCGGCCTCCGCGGCGGCAAACAGCCTTTCGGCAAATTGATCGTAGGTCATCAGAGCATGCCTCCTTTTCCGCCGACCGTCAGGCTGCTGACGCGAATGCGCGGCTGCCCGACGTTGGTGGGGATACTGCCGCTGGACGCGCCGCACATGCCTTGCTCCATGCGCATATCGCGCCCCACGCGGTCGATGCGCAACAGCACCTCGCCGCCACGGCCGATCAGCGACGCGCCGCGTACCGGGTGCGCGATCTTGCCGTCCCGAATCAAGTATCCCTCGTCTACGGAGAAATTGAATTCCCCGGTGGCCGGGTTTACCGATCCGCCGCCCAGCGCTTTGGCATACAACCCGTCGCCCAGCGTGGCGATCATCTCCTCGTCATCGTCCTGCCCGGCGGCGATGTAGGTGTTGCGCATGCGCGGGCAGGGCGCGTAGGCGTAGGATTGGCGGCGGCAACTGCCGGTAGAAGGCAGCCCCATGCGCTGGCCGTAGAAGCGATCCACCATGTAGTTTTTCAGCACGCCGTTTTGGATGAGCAGGAGGTTGGTGGTCGGCGTACCCTCGTCGTCGATGGAAATCGAACCCCACTCGCCCGGCATCATGCCGTTGTCGTAGGCGGTAACGCAAGGCGCGGCCACCTGCTTGCCCAGCCTGCCGGTAAATTCCGACATACCCTTGGAAACAGCGATGGCCTCCAGCGAATGCCCGCAGGCCTCGTGGAAGATGACGCCGCCGAAGCCGTTTTCGATCACCACCGGCATCACCCCGGCGGGGCATTCGGGCGCGTGCAGCATGGTGACGGCCTGCGTGGCGGCCAGCTTGCCGATCTGCTCGGGATCGACGCGGCAATCAAACAATTCAAAACCCATCCGCGCGCCCGGCGCGGTATGTCCGGTTTGGTTTTCAGCGCCGCTGGAAGCCACGGCCGTGCAAGCCACCCGCGTGTAAGCGCGCCGATCCTCGGCAAACAGCCCCTCGCTATTGAAGATGGCGACGCGCTGATCCCAAGCGATGTAGCGCGCCGTCACCTGTGAAACTTCCGCCGACACCGCGCGGGCAGCGGCAGAAGCGGCGCGCAGCTTTTCCGCTACCCTTGCGCCGACGGCGTCGCCGGGACGGATGCGTACCGGGTGCATCTCCGGCAGCTCGCGCAGCACCGGGAGGGGCGGCGCATGCCTGCCGCTGGCCCCATCGCCGACGGCTGCCGCCACGCGCGCAGCGCAGCGCAGCAACCCCTCGCGCCCGGTATCGTTGGCATAGGCATAATAGTACTGCGCACCGGCGAACACGCGCACACCGGCGCCATGCAGGCGCGAGGTGTTGGCGGTTTCCACTTGGCCGCCGCGCATCAGCAGCGCATGGTGCGTTGAATCCTCGAGGAACAGGTCTGCAAAGGTACCTCCGCGCGCCAGGGCGGCGGCCAGCACCTCCTGCGCCAGAGAGGGTGCGATCATAGCGTCTTCCCCGCTTTCCGCGGCCAAATCGTGTTCAGCCGCCTCGCCCCTATTATACCCCAACTTCTCCCTTTATGAACAAAGGTTTTCTTGCGGTTTTGCCCGCTTTGGCTGGGGAAAAAGCTGCGGAAAAGCTGGGCAATGCGTGGACAACCTGTGGGCAAGCGGTGGGAAGGCTGTGAGAAATTTGTTGAAAGATGGTTTTTCCCGAGGAACTTTCTAATAATATGTAGAATACATTCTTTGCCACAGGCTGTGTATAAAAAAGAACGTGTACAAAAGAGGATGAGGGAGGGCGAACCAGCATGGCCCCGATCACGCAGGACGACGTATTCCTTCTGCTGGAGCCAATGGTAGGCATTCCGCTGCTGCTGTGCCACTCCGAGCTGGCGCAGGAAATCACCGCGTTGTTGCTCGCCTATGATTGGCGCGGAACCTCGGAACTGGGCGAGCTGCGGGATCAAATCGAAAGCCTGCTGTTTAACAGCATCTACTCCTACACGCAAGGAACCATGGTCGTGAAAGACGCGGAGGGAAATGCCAAAAAGGTCTATACCGACGCGCTGTCGCAAATGGCGGAAACGCTGCTGGAGCCGGTCTTCATCCGCATACCGGTGAACGAGCCGAATTACGAGCTGATAAACGGATACGCGTTGCGGCATCACTCGCTCCCGGCGCTCAAGCAGCTTTATACCCGTTTCAAGGCCTATTTGCAGCCTATGAACCATGCGATTTTCCGGCGCATCATCACAGAAAATTATCCCAAGGAAATCTATGAGGATTGGATGGTCGACATGTGAGCGCATTGGCGGCCTTCCTTCCGTTAAAAATGCACAATATTTCCCACAAAGAACAGGCTCTTTCCTTTCCGGGAAATTTCCCGTATAATGAAGGAGCCTATTTTGATGTAGATTTTCTTGACGTCGTTTTTTTGATGTAGATTGGGTTGGAGGGGAAACACCGCGCATGGGAAAGATCATCGCCATTACAAACCAAAAGGGCGGAGTGGGCAAAACCACCACCACCGTAAACCTGAGCGCCTGCGTGGCGGCCTCTGGAAAGCGCGTGCTGGTCGTCGATATTGATCCGCAGGGAAACGCCACCAGCGGCTTGGGCTTGGAAATCCCCAAGAACGCCACGACGGTGTACGAGGTGCTCGTCGATGGGCGCGATGCCGCCAAGGCGCTGCTCAAGACGACGGTCAAGGGCTTGCAGGTGTTGCCGTCGGACATCCGTCTGGCGGGCGCGGAATTGGAGCTAGTGGACGCAGAGCGCCGCGAGCACAAGCTGCGCGCCGCGCTGGCTTCGCTGCGCGATCAGTACGATTACCTGTTTGTAGACTGCCCGCCGTCGCTCAGCCTGCTCACCCTCAACGCAATGGTGGCTGCCGATAGCGTGCTGGTGCCCATCCAGTGCGAATATTACGCGCTAGAGGGCGTGACCGCGCTGATGAACACCATTCAATTGGTCAAGAAGCAGCTCAATCCCGGCTTGGAAATCGAGGGCGTGGTGCTGACCATGCTCGACGCGCGCACCAATCTGGGTCTGCAAGTAGTCGACGAGGTCAAGAAGCATTTTCAGGGCAAGGTGTTTACCAGCATCATTCCGCGCAACGTGCGTTTGGGCGAGGCGCCCAGCCACGGCATCCCCATTCACCTCTACGATGCGCGCAGCGTCGGCGCCGAGGCGTATCATGAGCTGGCGCGCGAGCTGTTGGCGCGCAACCGCTGATGAAAGCTGTTTTCCCCAGATACGGAAAGGAATTCGGGCATTGATGAAAAAGAACAGTTTGGGCAGGGGTCTGGGCGTATTGTTTCCTGAGGACGCGATGGATCCTGCACAGCCCATGCCGGAAAACGCCGTGGTAGAATTGCCGCTGGGCAGCGTGGATCCCAACCGCGATCAGCCGCGCAAGCGCTTCGACGAGGAAGCGCTCAAGCAGCTGAGCGAATCCATCGGGCAGTCCGGCGTCATCCAGCCAATCATCGTCTACGCCAACGATGGGCGCTATACCATCGTCGCCGGTGAGCGCCGCTGGCGCGCCGCGCGGCTGGCCGGTTTGAGCACCATTCCCGCCATCGTGCGCGATTATGACTTGGTCAAGCGCATGGAAGTAGCGTTGATCGAGAACATCCAGCGCGAGAATCTCAATCCGCTGGAGGAAGCCGCCGCCGTGCGCAGGCTGATGGACGAATGCGGCCTGACGCAGGAATTGGTGGCGCAGCGCTTAGGGCGCAGCCGCCCGGCGGTGGCCAACCTGTTGCGTCTTTTGTCCTTGCCGGAATCGGTGCAGGCGCTGGTGCGCGACGGCGCGCTGTCGGCGGGGCACGCCCGCGTGCTGGCTGGCGTGGAAAGCGCCGCGCGGCAACGCGCGCTGGCCGAGGCGGCGGTACACGAGGGCTGGTCGGTTCGGCAGATGGAGGCCGCTGCCCAGCGTCCGGAAAAGAAAGCTGCGCCGGTAAAGCGCGAGCAGCCGGTGGAGCTTGGCGATTTGGAGGAGGTGCTGCGCCGCGCGCTGGGCATGCGCGCCACCGTCTCCGGCACGCAGCAACGCGGGCGCATCGTGCTCAGTTACGCTTCGATGGACGAGCTGGAAACGCTGCTGGGCGCATTGCAACAAATCCTGCAGAAGTGACCCGAAGGCCGGATAGGCTCAATTTGCGGGCGGCCAATGGCCGCCCCTACTTATACGCGGAAGGAGGCGATCGCTTGCGCAGGGTGCTGGCGACGATTTTCGTCGCAATCTGGTTAACGGTTCCGGCGTCCGCGCTGGGCGAGCTGCCTCCCGCCGCCACGCTTCCGCCCGGCCTTCCGGCGGTGGTGGTCGCACCTCGGGCGCAATTGCCGCTCCGCTTGTACGCGCCGGAGGAGCACGCGCTCTCGCTCAAGCAGATCGCCGTATGGGGGGACGAACTGGCGGCCGCCGGACAAAAGGATGCCGGGGAAGGCCGCCGCGCCGATGCCCTGTGGCGGATCGACCTGGTCTCCGGCGCATGCACGCTCCTATACGAGGCGCGGCGCGGTGTGCAAATCGTCACGCCGGTGTACTGCCAAGGAGCGCTCTATTGGGTAGAGGCCTACGAGGATCAGCCCGGTGGCTGGCGCATTCGCACATGGAACCCCAAGCGGCGCATCGCCGAATCGGTGCGGTCGGATCCTTACAGAAAGAGCGCGTTGGTACCCGCGCTTTCCAGCGACGAGCAGCATCTCTATTGGTATGAATCCGGGGATTCCTTTGCGCAAGAGCCTCCGTACCAGCGACTGCCGGTCACCCTGTATGCGCTGGCTCCGGAGCGAAAGGCGAGCCCCGTCAAGCAAAGCCAGCTGACCGTGCCGGTAGATTGGCTGCCGCCCTGCGTGCGCGACGCATCGCTTACCGCTGGCGCGTATGGCGACAACGGATGGCGGATCGCCGTGCTGCCTGTGATGGGCGGCGACCCCACGGCGCAAATCCCGCTGACCGCCATGCCCCTCGAGGCGCAGAGTAACGCGCGGTACGCGGTGTGGCGGCAGGAGGATGCGCAGGAGGAAGCGGCAAAGGCCGAGGAACATCCGCTCGCGCAGCAGGCGCAGGCCGAGGAGGACGCTCCCCCTCCAGCGATGGCCGAGGCGGGCGTCGGCGGGCTGCTGTGGATGTCGGAACTGGCGCAGCCCGAGCCGTCGCAGATCGACGCGCGGGTAGAAACCGCGGTGCTGCGCGAGGAAGGCGTCTATTATGTCAACGAGGACGGCGCGCTGTGCTTCTATGCTTTTGCGCTGTCGCGCACCCTGCGCTTGACCGGCTTCTCGGATTATCTGCCGGTGCTACGCATACAAGGAGAGCGGCTGTTCACGCTACGCGCCATCGACGACGGTTTGACCATTCACTACCGCGTGGCCGCCATCGACGTAGACGCGGTGCAAGGCGGACAGTGGCCACCGCTGGAATAAGGGAAGAGATAAAAGGAGGCGCACCATGCATCCGTTTAAGATGACCCCGGCCTATCGCCACGGAGCCGACACGCCTTGGGGCGGCGCCGCGCTGCGCGAGGTATTCGGCAAACCGATCCCTGACGATACCACCGGCGAAAGTTTGGAGATCTCGGCGCTGCCCGGCCTGTGCAGCCGCGATGCGCAGGGGCGCGGGCTGGACGAACTGCTGCGCGAAGGCGGCGAGGCGATGCGCGGCACGCAGGTCGGCGAAACCTTCCCGCTGCTGCTCAAGCTGATCCACGCGCGGGAACGGCTGTCGGTGCAGGTGCATCCCGACGACGCCTACGCCGCCGCCAACGAGGGCGGCAAGCTGGGCAAGACGGAGGCGTGGGTGATCCTCGACGCCAAGCCTGGCGCGCGGCTGGTCTACGGCATCCAGCCCGGCGTATCGCGCGAGCAGCTGGCCGAGGCCGCCGCGCAGGGCGAGGCGGTGGAAGAATGCCTGCGCTGGCTACCGGTAACGCCCGGCGATGTGCTGTTCATCCCGGCAGGCATGGTGCATGCCATCGGCGAGGGCATTTTGCTCTACGAAATTCAGCAGTCCAGCGACGTGACCTATCGCTTCTGGGATTGGAACCGGCGCGACGCGCAGGGCAACGCGCGCGCGCTGCACCTAAAGCAGGCGCTGGATGTGACCGACGTTTCCTTGCAGCTTGCGCCCTGCACCGGAGAAAAGCAGCGCAAAACCGGCGGCTATCAAACCCGGCTGATCGAAAACCCGGTGTTCTGCCTCGATCGGCTGGAGGTGCGCGCCAGCATGCCGCTGGAGCCGATGCCGCAGCGGTTCCGGCTGCTTACGGCGCTGTGCGAGGGTTGGGCGGCGTACCCGGGCGGCGCGGTGCAGTTTCAAGCGGGCGATAGCTTGTTCCTCCCCGCGAACGCGGATCGGGTAAAGCTGGAGTGCAAGGGTGAGTTGCTGTTAGCGATGCCGGGCTCTCTATAGAAGGAGAAACAAAGCGTTGGATACCATTGTCGCCATCGCCACGCCGCCGGGGCAGGGCGGAATCGCCATCGTGCGCATCAGCGGGCCTGCAGCGCAACGCGTGCTGGCGCGGCTGTTTCGCGCGCGCGGCGGCAAGCCCGCCGAGGCGTGGGAGAGCCATCGGCTGATGCTGGGCGAGGTGATTTCGGCTCCGGACGATAGCAATCGTCCGCCGGAAAATATCGACGAAGCCATGGCGGTGCTGATGCGCGCGCCGCGCAGCTACACGCGCGAGGACGTTGCAGAGATTCACTGCCACGGCGGGGCATGGACGGCACGCGAAGTGCTGCGGCTGGCGGTAGCCGCCGGGGCGCGCGTGGCCGAGCCCGGCGAATTTACGCGCCGCGCCTTTGAAAACGGACGCCTCGACCTTGCGCAGGCCGAGGCGGTGATGGCGCTGATTGGCGCGCAAGGCGAGCGAAGCGCACGCGCCGCGCTGCGGCAAATGCAAGGCGGCGTATCGCGCCGCGTGCAGGCGGCGTTGGCCGAGATCACGCGCTTGCTCTCCGGTGTGGAGGCGGCGCTGGATTTTCCCGACGAGGTGGACGCGCAGGAAACCGCCGCCGGGCTGCGCGAAGGCGCGGCGGCGCTGGCGGCCGAACTGCGCGCAGCCTGCGACGCGCGCGGCGGCAAGCTGCTGCGCGAAGGGCTGGATGTGGTGATCGCCGGGCGGCCCAACGTCGGCAAGTCGACGCTGCTCAACGCGCTGCTCGGCGAGGAGCGCGCCATCGTTACCGATCTGCCCGGCACCACGCGCGATACCCTCACCGAGCGCATCCTGCTGGGCGGGCTGGTGGTGCAGCTCACCGATACCGCCGGGCTGCGCGAGGCTGGAGACGCCGTAGAAGCCATCGGCGTCAGCCGCGCGCAGGCGGCGCTGCGGCGCGCCGATCTGCGGCTGATCGTGCTGGATGCCTCGTCGCCGCTGGAGGATTCCGACCGCGCTTTGCTGGCCGATGCCGGGGCGCAGCCCTGCATCGTGGCGCTCAACAAGGGCGACCTGCCGCCGCGCATCACGCGCAGCGATCTTCTTGCGCTGGCACCGAAGGCGCGCATCCTCGAGATGACGGCGCGCACCGGCGAGGGCATACCGGCGCTGCTCGATGCGCTGCGCGCTTTTGCCGCGCTGCCCGATGCGCAGGACGCGCCGCTTACCCAACAGCGTCACATCGAGGCGGCGACGCGCGCCGCCGATGCGCTAGAAAGCGCCTGCGCCGCGCTCGACGCCGGGATGCCGCCCGACCTCGCGTCCATCGATCTGCATCGCGCCGCCGAATGCTTGAGCAGCATCACCGGCGCCGACGCGCGCGAGGAAGTCATTGACGCGGTGTTCGCGAATTTTTGCGTTGGCAAGTAGCCTCGCTACTTCGGCATGTTCTCCAGAACTACTTTTTCCACCATCGCCGCTTGTTCCGGCGTCAGCGTGTGCAGCGGGCGGCGGCAGGTGCCGACGTCGAGGCCTTGCACCGTTAAGATGTGCTTGATGGCCGGGAACAGCCCCGCGCTGACCAGCGCCTGCATGATGGCGTTTGCGCGTTGCTGCAGCGCTTGGGCGGCAGGCATATCCCCGGCGGCGTAAGCCTGCTCGATGCGCGTAAACAGCGGCAGCGTAAAGTTAAACGTGGAACCGATCGCGCCCACGCCGCCCAGCGCGCGCACGCCGAGGTACACCTCATCGTAGCCGCCAAACATCGCCAGCTTTGGGTTCATCGCGTGCATGCGCTCAAACTGGGATAGGTTCAGCGAGGTCTGCTTCACACCAGCAAGCGTGCCGTCGGTGAGGATGCGTGCCATCGCCGGATGCGCAATATCCAGCTCAACACCGGTATTGCCCGGGAAATTGTAGAGAAATAGCGGAAGATCGACGGCGGCGCGCAGGTCGGTAAAGAATTGGGCGATCTGCGGCATGCCGTAGCGGAAATAAAAGGGCGGTGTGGAGATGATGGCGTCGAAACCCAGCCGCTGCGCCGCCTTGGCGTAGTCAATCGCCTCGTCCGTGCTCAGCGCCGCCGCGCTGGCCATCAGCGCCGTCTTGCCGCGAAACGCCGCCGCCGCCTCGAAGCTGGCGATGCGCTCCTCCGGCCGCAGCAGAAAGCACTCGGCGGAACTGCCGCCCATCAAGAAGCCGCTGGCGCCCTGATCGATGCAGCGCTGCATGTGCTGTTCTAGCGCGCCGGGATTAAACTTGCCGTCTTTGCCAAACGGGGTGATCGCGGCCACAAAAAAGCCCTTCATTTCCTGTGCGTTCATCAGATTTCTCCTTCGTATACGATAATTTCTCATTCTACGGATTGCGTGGCGGAATGTCAATGTCCGCGCGCACCCGAAAGGAGCCGCTCATGCCGGTTCGCATCCTCACTGGCCGCCCCCGCCGCTTGATGCCCCGCGTGCTGCGCGAGGTGGGCGAAGCATACGCAGCGGGCGGGCGCTGTCTGCTGCTGGTGCCGGAGCAATACACGCTGCAGGCCGAGCTGGATTTGGTCAAAGCGCTGGATCTGCCAGGCTTTTTCGATCTGGAGGTGCTCTCGCCGACGCGTCTGCAGCATCGCGTATTCGAGCTTGCGGGCAGCCCGCAGCGCGTGCGCATCGACGGGCGCGGCAAGCGCATGATGCTGCGCTGCGCGCTGGAGGAAATGGGCGAGGAATTGAGCTTCTATCGCCGTGCGGCATCGCGCGCCGGGTTTGTGGACAAGCTGGCCGAGATCATCGCCGACTTAAAGCGCGGCGCGGTGTCGCCGGAACACCTGCTCCAGATCAGCGGGGAGCTGGCCGAGGGCAATGCCCTGCGCGCCAAGCTGGAGGACATCGCTCGCGTCTACGCCGCCTACGAGCGGCGCATGGCCGGGCGCTTCGTCGACGGGGAGGACGTGGAGCGCGCCATGCTGGAGCGCCTGCCCGCCTCGGCGCTGTTTGCCGGGGTGCGCGTGTGGGTAACCGGCTTCGATATGCTCACCGAATCCTTCTCCCGCACGCTGGCGGCGGCTGGCGCGCAGGCCGAATCGCTGTGTGTGGCGTTGGCGTTGGATGGCGGCCCCGGTTGCCGCGACGCCGCGTTGTTTGAACCGGTATCGCGCAGCGTGCAGCGGTTTGAGCGCATGCTGGAGGAAGCGGGCGTCGCACATGCGCGGGAGCTGGTGGACGCGCCGCTGACGGCGGGAAAGGCCATCGCGCATCTGGAGCGGGAGCTATACGCCTACCCGGTGCATCCGATGCACGAGGACCCGGCGGGGCTTTCGCTGCACGCCGCCGCGACGCCCTATGCCGAGGCGCAAAAGGCGGCGGCACAAATCCTCGCATGGGTGCGCGATGAAGGCTTTGCTTGGCGCGATATCGCCGTGCAGTATACCGACGCAGGCGCTTATGCGGGCATTTTGCGGCACGTGTTCGCGCTATACGGCATCCCGGCGTATATCGACGAAAAGGCTCCGGCGGGGCGGCATCCGCTGATCGCCGGGCTGCTGGCGGCGCTGCGCTGCGCCACGCAGGGCTATGCGCACGAGGACGCTATGCTCTACCTCAAGAGCGGCTTTTCCGGCCTGACCGAGGCCGAGGGCTTTGCGCTGGAGCGCTACGCGGTGGAGCAGGGGCTGCGCGGCGCGCGGTGGAAGCAGCGGCTATCGCGCGGCAAAGAGGAATGGATTGAACGCATAGAACCGTTGCGCGCGCGCTTCGCCGAGCCGCTTTCTGAAATGCAAGAGGCGCTCCGCCGCGCGCGCGATGCCGATGGCACGCTGCGCGCCATCGTGGCGTTCCTGCAGCGTATCGGTGCGTTTGAGAAGCTGGAGCGGTACGGCGCGGCGCTGGCATCCGCCGGGATGCCCGCCGAGGCTGCCCATAGCGCGCAGATTTGGGCGCACCTGATGGAGACGCTGGATCAGATGCACGCGCTACTGGACGGCCATCGCGGAACCGCCGAGGCGGTGGTGGACATGCTGACCGACGGCCTGATGGAGGCCGAGCTGGGCGCGCTGCCGCCCTCCCCCGATGCGCTGATGTGCGGCATGCTGGGGCGGGTGCGCACCGGGCGCATCCGTGCGCTGGTGGTGCTGGGGCTCGGCGATGGCAAGATCGGCGCGGCGGAACCAAGCCTGTTGGCCGATGAGGAGCGCAGGCAAGCCGAGCGGCTCGGCGATGCGTACTTGGGCATGGACGCGGCGGCTCGCGCGCAGTTCGCCCGGCTGGATGTGCTGCAAACCCTGACGCTGCCTGAGGAAAGGCTGTGGCTCAGCTATCCGCTGGCCGATATGTCCGGCGCGGTGCAGCGCCCAGCGACGGTGTGCGCGCAGCTCCGGCGCATCTTTCCAGCGCTGCAGGTGCAGGGCGATGCCGCCGACGGCACCGCCGAGCTTTGCGCCGCGCCGCTAGCGGCGCTTCATGCGCTGGGTCCGGCGCTGCGAGAAGCGTACGAGCGCGCTGCCTTGCCCGGCGCCGCT
Organism: Eubacteriales bacterium; assembly: GCA_031552825.1. GTDB lineage: Bacteria > Bacillota > Clostridia > Christensenellales > Aristaeellaceae > WQXF01. The sequence goes on along the minus strand of JAVBMD010000002.1, from coordinate 139,360 downwards.
GCGATCGGCGCGTTGACGTGGCTGCGCGGGCAACCCATGTGGCGCGGCAGGCTGGAAAACGTGATCGCCGGATTCTCCGCCAGCGTGGATACACAGGCGCGGCTATCGATGCCCGCGCCCTCCGCTTCAATGCGCAGCAGCGTCTCGCGGCTGGAAAGCTTTGCCGCTTGCCCTTATCAATACTTTGTGCAACACGTGCTGAAGCCCCATCCTTTCGAGCCCTATGGCGTGCGCCCGAATGCGCTGGGCACCATCTATCATGCCGCTATCGAGCGGTTTACACAGACGGCGATGAGCGCGCCGGGCTGGCCGGAGCTTTCCCGCGCGCAATGCGACGCGCTGATGGACGAGGCGTTATCGCCGATTTTGGCACAGGAGCGCTTTGGTTCGCTGAGCGAGGACGCGCAAGCGCGCGCCATCGCCGAGCGGGTGCGTGCCACCGCCAAGCGCGCTGGTTGGACGATGACGGCGCAGCTGCAAGGCGGCACGTTTCGGCCCGAGGGGCTGGAGATCTCCTTCGGCGAGGGAGAAGGCACCCCCAACTTCATCGTGCCGCTGCGCGGCGGCGGTTCGCTATACCTGCACGGGCGCATCGACCGCCTCGATGCGTGGCGCGAGGGCAGCGAAACATTTTTGCGCGTGGTGGACTATAAATCCAGCAAGGTTACGCCCAAGCTGGACGGCGCGCGATTGTATCACGGTTTGCAGCAGCAGTTGCCGATCTATCTGGCCTCGGCGCTGGAAGCGCATCCGCAGGCGCAACCGGCGGGCATGTTCTATTTCCGCGTGGACGATCCGTTGATCGCCACCCGAGAGCGGGATTCGCAACGCGTGGAGGCGGAAATCCAAAAGAAGCTGAGCATGCAGGGCGTGTTGTTGGAAGATTTAGCGGTCGTGCGCGCGCTGGGGCGAGGGGATTTGATTACCAGGGCGGAAGCGCTAGAAAAGCGGGCGCCGTCAGCCACGCCGCAGCAGATGCGCCGCTTGCTCGGCCATGCCCAGCACAAGGCAGCGCAGATGGCTGAGCGCATTCTGTCGGGAGACATCGGCGTCGCACCGGTGGCATTGGGCGCTTGGCATGCCTGCAAATATTGCGACTACGCCTCCATTTGCGGCATCGATCCGCTGTTGCCCGGCGGACGGCCGCGGGAGCTGAAAAACATCGGCATGGCGGCGCTGCACGAAATATTGGAGCAAGAAAGCGAAAAGGGGGAATAGCAAGTGGACACAACGGAATTTGCTGCAAAAGAAACCCGCCTGAAAATCGGCGGGCTTTACCGGCACTTTAAGGGCAATCCGTATCGCCTGCTGCACGTAGCGCGCCACAGCGAAACGCTGGAGGAGATGGTGGTATATCAGGCGCTATATGGGGAGCGGGGGGTGTGGGTGCGTCCGCTCGCGATGTTCACAGCGTTGGTTACGCGGGAAGGCGCTACCTTCCCGCGCTTTGCGTTGGTCGAAGAATAGCCTGTCAGGGCTTCCACACCATCCCATCCTCGCGAATCGACCAACCCTCCAGCGTTATCTGGAACAAATCCTGCGTGGTGCCTACGACGGCCTCAGTGCCCAATTCCGCCGCCGAGGCGAAGCGCCCCTGCTCGGCGCGGAAGGCATGTTGCCGATAGTAGAGCTGCCGCAGCGTCCACTTGACCCGTTCATGTTCCGGAATCGCGCCGTCGAGCGGTTGATCACCCTGAAAGAAGACGAAGCCCCACAGTTCCGGGTAGTGGATGTCGATCAGCCCGGTAGGCGCCCACACCCAATTATCCTCCGGATAAGGCTGGCCGGTCGCCGGGTCGATTACCTTGCGAATCTTTCCCTCTACCACCTCGGTACGCCACTCCACGCGGGAAAAATTGGCGCGCCAGCAATCACCGGGCTTGGGCGGGCAGATCGGGTGATGGGTGCGGTCGGCGCCCACATAGAGCGATGCCCACGGGATGGCCGCCTCCACGCACCAGCGCCGGCTTTGCGTGCCGGGATCATTGAGCGCGCCGTCGATGGCGATAGCAAGCTGCAACCCCTTTACGTCGAAGGCGCTCACCGGGATGCCGCCGTCGCGATATGGCTTGGTCATCAGCAGATCCCATACCGTGCCCAGCGCGTTGGTTTCAAGTTCGAAATAAGCGTGGGTGGAGCCGGTGGGGTCGAAGAACAGTTCGAAGTCGTTGTCCTGAAAAATCACGCAGTCGCGCTGGGTTAGGGTTCCCCAGATGCGGGTCTCCATCAGCTCCGCGCCAACGTAGAGAAAAGTATCGTCCCACAGCATCTTGGCGCGCGTGCGCTGGGCTGGAGCGGGGCGGTTTTGTGTACCCTCAATGTCCACAAAGTCGTCGGTCCACGGTGCGGACTGCCACGCGGGTTTGCCGAGATCCCCATCGATGCGCAGGGGCGAAGCTGTGTGCACGCACACATAGCGAGGCGGATCAAAGCCGATGCGCGGGATTGGAACCTTAGATGTTTGCATGAGAATCGCTCCTTTTTTCTGTTTTTTCCAGCTATTCAACAATAGACTACAAAAAACATATTGAAATTTTAGGATAGTTGCAGTACACTTTGAACCATCCCCTATACAGACAAGAAAAATTATACAAATGCGCACAAGAGGTATACATATGCTGTATGAATTGCTCTATTTCACCTTCGCATTCTTTTTTGTGTACCAATTTTTTGTGCTTCCTCGCATGCGTTTGCCGTTCTCTACGCTGGCGCTGATCTTTTTCACCGTATATGGGTGCTACAAAATCCCAGTCTTTATCCTCAGCGCCCTCTTCGCAAACAAACCTTTTCTCCCCCATTTTGAATATATCCTCTTTTTACAGTTTCCCGGGATGTTCTTCATCCATTATTGTCTGATGAAAAAGGTGTTCAAGTTCTCGACGATGCGCAGCGTATACTTGCTTCAGAATTTCTATCAGGATCTGTACATCCTGCTCTTGGCATTGCTCCTGCTGTTCGATTTCTTTTATAAAGTCGAGCGGCTCTCTTTTTCGCTTTCTCTGCTTTATGCACGGCTTTGCTGCCTTCCGTTATTGCTCGTGGAATGCTACATCGATACCAAGATGGTACGCAATCTTAAGCTGAATACCAACTTCCACCGCCCCGCGACGGTGTCCCGTTCATCAAAAAAATGGGTCGTGATAGGCTGCGGCTTTGCCACGGTATTTTGCACATACTTGGTCACTTCCCTTTTTCTCCTTTGGATGGCCGACAACACCTTTTACCGCTACGTGATCGGCATATCGGCATTGGTTTTTCTGATTATCACGCATTACATGATGTACACCATCGATGTGCTGTTTCACACAAAGGAAAATATGCGGCTCAAAGAGGCCTACATTGCCTCGCTGGTGCGCTCGATCGACGATTATCGGGGCATCAAGCACGACTTTGGGAATCTGCTGCAAATCTATAGCGGCTACCTGCTGATGGAGCAATACGACGAGCTGCGCATCTATCACAACGATGTGCTCCGGCGCATCGGCGATGTGCAGGGCAACTTGGAATCCCTCCAGCAGATCGAAACAAACCCGCTGATCTTAGGCCTCGTGTTAGCGAAAAAGCGCGACGCAGACGCCACCGCCGTCAATTTCCATTTCTCCTCAGCATACACCGACGATCTCCCCGCCACGCAAACCGTTGAATTTGGCCGCATTTTGGGAAATTTGCTGGATAACGCGCTAGAAGAAGCCGCGCAAAGCAGCCAGCGGCTGGTGCGCCTTTCGCTGGAGCGCATACCGGGCGAGCGCCAAGTCACCGTCGTGCTAACCAATTCCACCGACAAGGAGGTCAACGTCTCCGCCATATTCGCCAAGGGATATACCACGAAGCTACAACATAGCGGGCAGGGGCTGTGGGAAATTTCAAAAATTTTAGCGCAGTCCGAACGGTACGCGCTGCACTGCAGTTACCAGAACCGGACCTTTACCGCCTTCTTGAAAGTCCTTGCTTGATGCTACCGCACTTGTTTCAGGGTGCTTTTTTTATGAAAAATAGGATACGCCGGACGCAAACAACCTTTGATCCTGCTCGTTAGGAAGATTGGCGCCCACGCCGGGAGACCAGCGCTCGCTATGCCCCATCTTGCCCAGTATGCGGCCATCGGGCGAACAGATCCCCTCCGCCGCGCCCATAGAACCATTTGGATTATACGGAGGCCTCGTCGCCGGGGTACCATCCGGCTCGCAATAGCGCGTAACGATCTGACCGGCGGCATGCAGCTTTAGCAGCTGCGCCGCGTCGCACACGAAGCGCCCCTCACGGTGCGATACCGGCACGGCATGCACATCGCCGGGTCGAACGCCCGCGAGCCATGGCGATCGAACCGAGGTTACTGCCGTATGAACCGTTGTAAAAACAGGCGCGCCGGTGGCATTGACGGCCAGCGCCACACCATGCTGCCCGCAAAAATCACCGTAGGGCAAAAGGCCGGAACGCAAAAGCGCCTGAAATCCGTTGCCGATGCCCAACACCAAACCGTCGCGTTGCCCTAATAACGCGCGCAGCGCCTCGGCGACATAGGGATCGCCAAGCGCGGCGGCCATCAGTTTCCCGGCTCCGCCCGGCTCATCCGCAGCGGAAAATCCGCCGGGCAGCGCCACGATCTGCGCGCGGGCGATGGCTGCCGCCATGGCGCGCAACGATTCCTCCAGCGCATGCGCGCTATAATTGCGCAACGCCACCGTTTCCACGTTTGATCCGGCGCGGGCAAAGGCGCGCGCCATGTCCCGCTCGCCATTTGTACCCGGAAAGCAAAGGATGCAGGCTTGCGGCAACGCGGTGCGAAAGCGCGCCTTGCCCGGCGAACGTTGTTCATCGGGCTTCATCGCTGGCATCGGCGTTGCGGGCAAAAATACCTGCGCCGCGCCATGCGGCGCTTCCCACGCAGCCTGCGCCTCGGCCAAAGAAATGTGCGCGGCACCGCAGCGCAGCTCCGGCTCCTCCTGCGTATGCCCAATCGCGCAAAAGCCGGGCAAGGTTTCCGCCTCACGCAACAGCAACTCCGCCGCCCCGTCGGCCAGCTCGATCACCATTCCGCCCCAATCGGGCAAAAACAGCCGATCCTCGGTCATCGCTTCCTCGAGCACGACGCCGATCCGGTTGCCGAAGGCCATCTGCGAAAGCGCCGCCGCCAAACCGCCCCGGTCGACGGTTCGCGCTGCCAGCACCTGTTTCTTGCGCACCGCCATGTGCAGGGCGGCATAGGCCTTGCGCAGGGCGACATAATCTGGCCTAAACGCCGCGTCGCGCGGCGTCGCGAAATGCGCGAGCACATGACCGGAACCCTTGAGCTCCGGCGTAACGATGCGGTGTACATCGTGCGCCGACAAGGCGAATGCCGCGATTCCCGCCGCCGCTTGCGCACTCGTTTGCGTATCGACGACGGAAATTTCCAAACCCTGCCGCGCATCCATCGCGCCCAGCGCCGCACTGAGCAGCGTTCCGACGCGTAGCGCGTCCTTTTTTGTTTCCGGAAGCAAGGTATGCAGCAGCAGACCGCAGGCCGCCGGGTCACCGCCCCCGGCTACGATCCTTGAGACGGCCTCCACCACGGCATACACCGCGCCGTGATAGGGGCTCCATGCCATCAGCGCCGGATCGTAGCCATGCGCCGCCATGGCCAGCGTCGCGCAGTCATCCATCGCGGGCAATAGTGCCACAGCCGCCTCGTTGGGCGTAGCGCCATAGCGCCCGCCCAGCGGCGCAATCACCGTGCCGCCGCCCACGCTGCCGTCCAGCTGCTCAATCTGCCTGCGCTGCCCGCTTACGTTCAGTTCGCTCAGTATCCGCAGCCAGTTTTCCTCGATCGGCGCGCTTGCCTGAACACCTTCCGGCAGCCGCAGAGGCTCCGGCGCTGTTACCGCAGGCGCAGCGATGCGCACGCGAAATTTTTCCGCGCAGGGCTTTCTCTCCAATAGCGCGCAAGGCAGATTGACGAGCATCGCGCCGTTCCACCGCATCAATAGGCGCGGATTCGCGCTCGGCTGCGGCGTATGCCCGACGCAGGTTGCCTCCAAATTCTCCGCCAGCGCCATGCGCATCACCGCCGTCACATCGCGCATGGTGGTCAGGCAGAGCAGGTAACCCGGCGCTTCGGCCAGCGACCATGCGGCGGCGTCCAAATCCTTGTTCTGTTTGCCAAACACGGCATTTAGATCTATATCCACGCCGCGCGCAAGCTTGCCCGCCGCTGCGCAGATTCCGCCTGCGCCGATGGTTGTGCTGCGCTTGACCCGGCTTTGAAATTCCGGATTGTCGAGCAACCTCTGCATGCCGCGGCCTGCCGCGGGGTCTCCCTCATAGGTACCGGCACTGCCGAATTTACGCTGCCCGCCGAGGATTAGCACCGCTTCACCGGAAGGCGGGGCGTTTTCAATTCCTTCCCGTTGCGGAGCGGCGGCCAGTACGGTAGTCAACGCCAATGCTTTTTCCGCGAAGCACGGATGGTAGACCGTTTCCGATTTGCTCACCGGCACGCCGAAGCGATTCGGATAGTCTGAATAGCTTTGTATCGCGCTCATCGCGGATGGCAATGCGTCATATCCGCCTATGTGCAGCGCTTGAAAAGGCGTCATCCCATCACAAAGCGGTTTGTGCAGCGCCTCGACAGCGGAGGCGCCGCCGTATAGCCGTACCCGCCATGGCACGCGCGCGCCCTCCACCTGCGCACCGACGGTAAGCGCGCAGGTATCCGCCTCTGCGCCAGAACGCATGATTTCCCGAAGCGAAACATTTCCATTCGGCTCCTTTTGAGAAAGAAAACGCTTCCATGCCCCGGCGATCGGCGCGGCGTGTCCAGCTTCGGAAATTTTTACATCCTCCAGCGACGCGTCCAGAATGGATGCGCCGCCCTGCGACCAATACGCCGCAATGACCTGCACCTCCGCCGGGGTGGGGTCACGGTGTTCCACATCGCGGAAATGCGTTTGGCAACACGCCAATTCTTCCGGCAAAAGGTCAATTTCCAACAGCTTGTTCAGTGCGGCAAGCTTGCGCGCTGAAAAGGCCGCGAACCCGTCCAAATTTGTCAGGATTGCAGCGGAAACCATCTGCTCCCCGCCGCCGCCTTGGAGCATGTTGCGCGTTTTTGCCAATGCGTCGGCGTCCAGATTTCCCTCAAGCAAATAGATCCGCGCACAGGCAACGACCGGCCGATTGCCTCTGAACATGAGCTGCAAGCATTGCGCCGTCGCATCGGCCCGCCGTATGAATTGCAGCGGCGAGAGGGAGACGATGGTGTTCTTTTTCGACGCCTCCGGTTCCTCCATCGAAACAATATCGCTGATAGAATCACAAAGGAGGACGCGCACCGCCTCGACAGCCTCGGCGGGCAGGTCCTCCACATCGTATTGCTCCACGATTCGCAGACTTCGCAGGGAAAAGACTTGCAGCGATTCTCGCAACTCGGCGCAAAGCCGCTGTGCTTCCACATCGAATCCCTTTTTCTTTTCTACAAAAAAGCGGGTAGCCGCCATTTTATCCTCCTTCACTGGGCCTGCGTGGCTTGAGCGATCCTGCCTGCACGTCGTATACCGCGCCAGGTTGCGCGCCGCCAAGATCGCTTAAGTCGGTACACGTAACCACGGTCTGCACCCCTGCGATGCGCTCCACAAGCCGCTGGCGGCGATGCGGATCCAGCTCGCTCATCACGTCGTCGAGCAGCAGCACCGGCGCTTCGCCGCGCTCGGCCAGCACCACGTCCAGCTCCGCCAGTTTCAGCGCCAGCACAATGGTGCGCTGCTGCCCCTGCGAGCCGAAGGTTCGCGCCTCGCGATCACCAAGCAAAAGCTTTACATCATCCCGATGCGGGCCGACGGTGGTGGTAGCGCGGCGAATATCCTCTTGACGCGCGGCGTGCAACCTTTGCAAAAATCGCTCCGCCAGCGCGGCTTCATCGCCATCCCCATCGATCTGCGTATGATAGCGCACAATCAGCGCTTCTCCGCCGCCGGAGATCGCCCGATGATTTAGCAGCGCCGCCTTGGCCAGTACCTCCGAATAGGAACGCCGATGCGCCACCAGCAGCGCCCCAGCCTGCGCAAGCTGTGCGTCCCAATCCTCCAAGGTGGAGGAAAGCGCGGGCTTGCGCTGCATTTCCCGCAGCAGGTTGTTGCGATGGTTGAGCGTGCGGACGTAGCGCTGCAACGCGTAAAATACCACCGGACGCAGCTGCGAAAGTTCCATGTCTAAAAAGCGCCTGCGCTCGGAAGGACCCTCTTTTACGATCGCCATATCCTCCGGCGAGAACAGGATGCCATGAAAATGTCCCATCAATTCACCGATTCGCCCCACCAAAGCGCCGCCGACGCGTACCTGCTTGCGCCGGGCATCTTGACGGTTCAACGAAATCGTAACCTCGTGCGTGCCGTCCCGCTGTTCCACCTGAATGCGCACGGCGGCCTTATCCGCCTCCCAAGCGATCAACTCACGATCGTGCGCGGTGCGGTGCGAGCGCCCGAGGCAGCACAAATGCAGCGCCTCCAGCACGTTGGTTTTTCCCTGCGCGTTCGGACCGGTGAGCACCGTTAGGCGCGCATCCGGGGTTAAATCCGCCTCCCGATAGTTGCGGAAGTTGCGCAACTGCAAACGTGTGACGCGCACGGCATTTACTCTCGCTTTTAATTAAATTACCCGCACCGGCAGCACGAGGTAGGTATACTCATCGCCTTCCGGCGGGCAAATCTCGCAGGGGCTGACGTTGGAATTAAAGCGCAGGCAGATTTCGTCCTCGTCCAATACCTTGAGCACGTCGCTGACGTAGCGGACGTTGAAGGCGATATCCAAATCCTTGCCTTCCACCATGATCTCGATCTGCTCCAGCGCGTCGCCCAACTCAGCGTTGGAGGTCAGCGTCAGCTGCTGATCGGCGATGTGAAAGCGCACCAAGTTGTTTTTCCCCTCGCGCGCGATCAGCGCGGCGCGGTCGATTGCGTTTTCTAGCTCCTCACGGCGCACCTTGATACGGGTTTGCCATTCGGTGGGCAGGATGCGGCGATAGCGGGTATATTCACCCTCCAGCAGGCGGGTGACAACGCGGGTCACACCCATGTCGGCGGAAAGATGCGTGTGGCCAATGTTGAGTGAAACTTCGGTTTCCCCGTCGGGCAACACCTTGGCCAGTTCAGAAAGCACCTTGCCGGGAATCACCGCCTGCATCGGCTCGATGCTTTGCCCGTGTACATGCTTGCGAAGCGCCAGCCGGAAGCCATCCAATGCCACGAGGCGAATTTCTTCCGCCTCGATTTCCATCAAACAGCCGGTAAGCAGCGGGCGGGTCTCGTCGGTAGCGATGGCAAAGCAGGTTTTTTGAATTAAATTGCGCAACACGCTTTGGGGCATGGTGATGAGGTTTCCCTCCTCCACCTGCGGCAATTCGGGAAACTCGATGGCGCTCATGCCAGCAAGTGTGGTGCGCGACTTTTGGCACTTGATGGTAGCAGAATTGTTTTCATTGATAGAAAGTTCCACCGTGCCGCCCGGCAGCTTGCGTACGATTTCGCTGAATAAACGCCCCGGCAGCACCACGCGTCCCTCTTCGGCGATCTCGGCCTCCACCAGCGTTTCAATGCCCAGCGCCAAGTCGGTGCAGGTCAGCCGCAGCCCATTCGAGCAGGTTTCTAAAAGAACGCCCTCTAAAATTTGCAGGGTGGAACGGGTAGCCAATGCCCGATTGACGACCGATAGGCCGGAAATTAATTGAGAAACTTGACATTGAAAGCGCATCGTATACGACCTCCTGATAGTAGATGTAGGGTAACATAAAAACCGTAATCACCGTAGTGCGGTGGAAAAGGTGGAAAAGGGACATAAAACGAGGCGATGTATGGTCATTCTCCTGTGGACAAGCAGGGGACAAGCGCGAGCGGTTTCCACATGTCTGTTTTTAGAAAAAGCTGGACATGCTTTTTATAATTATAAGCGGTTCCGCCAGCTTAAACAAGATAAAAATTCTTGCCGGAGGTTTCCTTTTGGTTGCGAACCATGTAAGGGTCATTTATAATAGAAGAAAAAATTCGCTCGCAAGCAAAAAGAGGGGGAAAAATAGGATGACGGACATCGAAATCGCGCGCGCATCGCGCCTGCAGCCGGTTGAAGAGATCGCGAAAAAGGCCGGGATTCCAGAAGATTGTATGGAAATGTATGGGCGATATAAGGCGAAGATACAAAATACCGCGCTGCCTGCCGCAACGAAGCAAGGGCAGTTGGTGCTGGTGACCGCCATCAACCCCACTCCGGCTGGCGAAGGAAAGACCACCGTGTCCATCGGTTTGGCCGACGGATTGCAAAAGCTAGGCATGCGCGCGATGTTGGCGCTGCGCGAGCCTTCGCAGGGGCCGGTGTTCGGCATGAAGGGCGGCGCGACCGGCGGCGGATACGCGCAGGTCGGCCCGATGGATGAAATCAATCTGCACTTTACCGGAGATTTGCACGCCATTACCGCGGCAAACAATCTGCTTGCCGCGTTGGTGGACAACCATATTTCCCAAGGCAATGTGCTGGGGATCGACCCGCGCTTGATTTCGTGGCGGCGGTGTCTCGATTCCAACGACCGGCAGCTGCGTGCTATCGTCAGCGGCATGGGTGGCAAGTCCAACGGAATGCCGCGTGAAGATGGGTTCGATATTACCACCGCCTCAGAAGTGATGGCCGTGCTATGCTTGGCGGAAGATATCGCGGATCTTAAGGCGCGGTTGGCGCGCATCGTGGTAGCGCGCAGCTTTGACGGCAAGGAAATCACCGCTGGCGACCTTAAAGCGCAGGGCGCGATGTGCGCGCTTTTGCGCGACGCGTTGCGGCCGAATCTGGTGCAGACGCTCGAGGGAACCCCGGCGCTGATCCACGGCGGCCCCTTTGCCAACATCGCGCACGGCTGCAACAGCGTCATCGCCACGCGTACCGCGCTGCGCCTTGCGGACTTCGTGGTGACCGAAGCGGGTTTCGGCGCGGATCTCGGCGCCGAGAAATTTATCGATATCAAGTGCCGCGCAACCGGGCTGAAACCCTCCTGCATCGTTTTGGTGGCGACGGTGCGCGCGCTCAAGAGCCACGGGGGCGTCGCCAAGGCTGATTTGGGCGCGGAAAATCTGGCCGCGCTATCGGCGGGCTTGACCAATCTCTCGCGCCATCTGCACAACATCCGCAACGTGTGGGGCGTGGAGCCGGTGGTTGCGCTCAATCGCTTCTCGGGCGATACCGATGCAGAAATCGCGTTGGTGCGCGAAGAAGCCGCCAAGTTTGGCGCAAACGTCGCCCTGTGCGAGGTGTGGGCGAAGGGCGGCGAGGGCGGCAAGGAGTTGGCGGAGCGCGTGATGGCAAGCTGCGCGGCGGCCAAGCCCGAAGCGTTTTCCTTCACCTATGCCGATGAGCTGCCCATCAAGCAGAAGATCGAGGCCATCGCCAAGCGCATTTACGGCGCGAAGGGCGTTGCGTTCTCCGGATCCGCCGATGCGCAGATCCGTCAACTGGAGCAGCGTGGGTACGGCAAATTGCCCGTGTGTATGGCAAAAACGCAGTATTCCTTCTCCGACGATCCCAAGAAGGTCGGCGCGCCGGAGGGCTTTGATTTGGCGGTGCGTCAGGTTAAGCTGAGCGCCGGGGCGGGGTTCGTCGTCGCCTTTGCCGGGGATATTATCGCCATGCCGGGGCTGCCCAAGGTACCGGCGGCCGAAAGCATCGATGTGGACGACGATGGCAACATCGTCGGAATCTTTTAATTGACAAAGGGGAGATCACCTATGACCTTTAACACCTTGGAAATGCAAGTAATCGATATATTGACCGAGGATGCGCGCGTCACGCCGGAGCGCATCGCCGTGATGACAGGAAGCGACGAAGCCGCTGTGCGCGAGGCAATCGCGCGGCTGGAGGCGGAGCGCATTCTCGTGAAATATGCCGCGATGATTAACTGGGATCGCGTCGACCGCGACCGGGTACAGGCGGTGATCGAAGTGCGCGTGCAGCCGCAGCGCGATCGCGGGTTTGACGCCATTGCCGCGCGTATCTATCAGTTTGAGGAAGTGACCTCGCTCTACCTGATGAGCGGTGCGTACGATTTGATGGTGATGGTGGAAGCGCCTACGCTTAAACAGCTGGCCAGTTTCGTTTCTTCCAAGCTATCCACGCTGGAAAGCGTCACCGGCACCGCGACGCACTTCATGCTCAAAACCTACAAATACGGCGGCGTCATCTTCTCCGGCGAACAGGGAGACCGCAGGCTGGTGGTGTCGCCGTGATCGACTATGCCAACCGGTTAAATCTTGCCATTGCCGCGGTGCCGCCTTCCGGCATCCGCAAGTTTTTTGATATTGTCAGCGAAATGCCCGACGCCATATCCCTCGGCGTGGGCGAGCCGGATTTTGTTACGCCTTGGTCGATCCGCGAGGCCGCCATCCAGTCGTTGGAGGACGGCATGACGCAGTATACCTCCAACTGGGGGCGCATCGAGCTGCGGCGGCTGATTGCGCAATACCTGCGCACGCGCTTCGGCGTGGAGTATCATCCGAAGGATGAGATTCTGGTTACCGTCGGCGCCAGCGAGGGCATCGATCTGGCGCTGCGCGCGCTGGCTGGCTCCGGCGACGAGGTGCTGATCCCGGAACCGGCGTATGTCTCCTACGCGCCGGGGGTGATTTTCGCGGGCGGTACGCCGCGCCCCATCCCGACCACCTTTGAGCAGGAATTTCGTCTCAGCGCCGATGCGCTGCGCGCCGCGCTTTCGCCGCGCACAAAGGCTATCATCCTTCCCTATCCCAACAACCCGACCGGCGCGATGATGCGCAAGCAGGATTTGGAGGCCGTCGCCGACGTGCTGCGCGGCACCGATGTGATGGTGATCGCCGACGAGATCTATGCCGAGCTCACTTACGGCGGGCATACGCATACCTGCTTCGCTACGCTGCCCGGCATGTGGGAACGCACGATCACACTCAACGGCTTTTCCAAAGCTTTCGCCATGACCGGTTGGCGCATGGGCTACGCTTGCGGCCCGCGCGAGGTGCTGGCGATGATGTGTAAGATCCATCAGTACACCATCATGTGCGCGCCGATGCAGGGGCAGATTGCCGCCGAGAAAGCGCTCGCCCACGGGCTGGAAACCGACTTTGCCGATGTGCGCGCGATGATCGCCAGCTATGACCGCCGTCGCAGGCTCATGGTCGACGGTTTTACCCGCATGGGGCTTAAGTGCTTCGAGCCGCTGGGCGCGTTCTATGTGTTCCCCAGCATCGCCTCTACCGGGCTGACCTCGCAGGCGTTTTGCGAGGGGTTGCTGCGCGCCGAGCAAGTGGCCTGCATCCCCGGCGACGCGTTCGGCGCAAGCGGCGAGGGGCACATCCGCTGCTGCTATGCCACGGCGCTGGATCTATTGCAGGAGGCGCTTGTACGCATCGAGCGGTATGTGAAATCGCTTTAGGAAATTGGCAGTGAAGAATTCGGAGGACAATGTACGTGAAGAAAAGACTGTTGGGGATTTTGCTGGCGCTGGCGTTGTTGCTGGGCTATGTGCCCACTTCCTTCGCACAGGCCGATATAGCGGAATGGTCGATCTTCGTCTACCTTTGCGGGTCGGATTTGGAGAGCAACGGCGGCGCGGCGGCAGCCAACCTTGCCGAGGCGATGCGCGTGGACATTCCCGACAACGTCAACATGATCGTGCAGACCGGCGGTTCCCGCCAGTGGCGGGTCAAGGGCATCGATCCGAACAAACTGCAGCGGCTGGAGGTGAAGCGCGGCCGCCTCAAGCTGGTCGACGAGCAGCCGCTGGCCTCCATGGGCGACGCCCAAACGCTGGGCAACTTCCTCACGTACGGCGTTCAGAACTACCCGGCGGAACGGTACATGGTGGTGTTCTGGGATCACGGCAGCGGCAGTACCGGCGGCGTGTGCTTCGACGAGCTTTTCCGCCACGATTATCTCTCCTTCACCGAAATGGCAAAGGGCCTGAAAGCGCCCGGCGTCACCTTTGACATCCTCGGCTTCGATACTTGCCTGATGGCCACGCTGGAGAATATGGCGGCGATGGCGCCTTACGGCAAGTACATGGTGGCTTCCGAAGAATACGAGCCGGGCGGCGGCTGGGACTACGAAGGCTTTCTGCGCAAGATCAGCCTGAATCCTGCCGCCGACACGTTGAGCATCGCAAAAGGCATTTGCGATACGTACTTCGAGAAGTGCAAACGCTCCCGCACCGAGAGCATGGCCACGCTGTCGGTGGTGGATTTGAGCAAGGCCGATCCGCTGCTTACCGCCTTTGACCGGATGGCCGCCGAGATGAACGGCGCTGCCGAGGACATCGACGCCTTCCGCAACCTATCCACCGCCGCCAAGAGCGCCGAGAGCTACGGCGGCAGCAGCATGCGCGAGGGCTATTCCAACATGGTGGATCTGGGCGATTTAACCACGAAGGCGAAGAACGTGGTGTCCGAAACCGGCATGGACGTGCTCAACGCGCTATTTGCCGCCGTTCCCTATAAGGTAAACGGCCGCAATCGCTCCGGCGCCAACGGCATCAGCGTGTTCTATCCGCTGGGCAGCTTGGACAAAAACAAGCTGGCAGCCTATTTCACCGACGCCGCCACCTCCGAAAACTACCGGCATTACGTGCAGGCGGTGGCAAACTACAGCGGCGGTATTTCCGCCGATAGCTGGGGCGGCTATGGGCAGGCGCAGGCCGGTGGCGATTCGCTGATGGACGTGCTATCGGCGCTGCTTGGCGAGGGGCAGGGCATGGATACGGATGCGCTGGGCGACTTGGGCGGCTTGTTCGGCACGCCGGGTTCCTCGCAGGACGACCTGCTGGGCGGCATGCTCTCCTGGATGCAAGAGGATGCGCAGTACGAATACGCCGAGCTGCCCGAGCAGCAAGATCATGCGGTGCAGTTCAGCACCTATATCGCCGAGGACGGGACCTATGGGCTGGAGATCACCGGCGGTTTGGAGGCGGTGGAAACCGTCCGCTATGCGTTGAGCTACATCGACTATGATAACAAGGAGTTCCTCGGGCTGGGGCTCGATAATGACTTGGACGCCAACTGGCAGGCCGGGTTGTTCTACGATAATTTCCGCGGCGTGTGGCCGACCATCGACGGCGTGCTTTGCGCCCCGGCGCTGATCGCCGAGGAGGCGACGTACAACCTCTACACCATCCCGGTGCTGCTCAATGGCAAAAAAGCGCACTTGCGCGCCGCTTATTGGTTCGACGAGGAGCAGGAGATTGATGGCTGGTTCGAAGTGCTGGGCGCGTGGAACGGCCTCGACGAGGACACCGGCATGAGCGGGCGCGATCTGCGCAAGCTTAAGGCCGGGGACGAGATCACCTTCCTGTTCGACGGCTATAATTGGGAAACCGAGGAAACCACCACCTACAAACTCGATACCATTACCGTGGAAGGCGACGGCGTGACGATGGAAGAATCGGCGCTCGCCGATGGTGATTACGAGTTTTACTACGCGATCGGAGACCTTTTCGGCAACACGCACTACAGCGATACCATCAAGATGACCAGCCGGAACGGCGAGATTTTTTTAAAGGAGATGTAAGCGATACACAGGATTTTTGTGCTGATATGCTGCCTGATGATGATTGGGAACGGTGCGTTAGCCGATGAAGCGTTCGTCAGCGAGGTTGATGGGCTGACTGTGTACGCGGCTGAGGGTTGGACGTTTCTGACCGGGAAAAAGATCAAGCAGGAGCAGGAAATCGTTGATGCGCTGCTGGCGCCGTTCCCAAAGGAGCAGAAGCGTTCAGCCGAGTTGCTGGCGTTGAACGAAACCACTGGGGAACAGTTGGTGCTGACAGCATTAAAGAACCAAGACAAGATGCCTGCGGATCTATTGATTGTGCTCTATAAAACGGTGTTACCAAGCGCTCGGGAAGCCTTCATTCGCAATGCAGAAGAAGAAGGAATTCTGGGTGGTAAACCTTACGGTATGATCGAGTGGATTGAAGAGGGCGACGAGCGAATACATCGGTACTATACAAACGACGCCAACAAGAAGGGGTTTAGCGCGGAAGCTGTGCTGGTTAGCGATGATCCGGAGCGCATGTTGGCGGAACTATTCCCGGAGACGGACGAGTAACACGCAGAAGGATCGGCAGCGCTCGCCGATCCTTTTTGCGTCCCCCCGCTTATCCAAGGAAGAAGAACAGAAACACCCGGTTGAGAAACATGCTCAGCGTGGCGGCATGCAGCAGCAGCGCGATTCGTGCCAGCAGCAGTGCCGTGCGCAGCGCGTCGCCTTCCGGCGTCGCTTCACCGACGGCGTAGCCGAAGAATCTGCCGCGCCGCAGCGTGAGGAAGAACCACCAGAGCAACCCCAGACTGCCGATGACGCCGAAGCAGGTGATGAGATCCAAGAAGCTATTGTGCGAATAGCCGAAGGTTTGAAAGAGCGGAAAGTAGGTGCGTTCCGGGTCGGGCCCGCACCCTAATAACTTTTGCGCTAGGGGCAGCGCCGAAAAGTCCCGCAACTTCTCCACGATCAAACCCCAGCGGCCGGAGGTAGCGGCATCCAAGCCATAGCAGCGCGCATAGCCGAGGATGGTATAAAACCGGCTGCCGACCACCGGGATTTTCTGCACGAACCGCGCCAGATCATCCTGCAAGTAAGGTTCGACTTCCTCCATTAGGAGGCGAACCGGCGGAATATCGTGCTCCTCGCAGTAGGCGGCCCATTGTGATTGGGTTAATAGATGCGGCTGCACCGGATCACCGGCGGCGCGCAGGGCGTAGTACTGATCCTTCGGGATAAAGATCGGCGTTTCGGCGGCAGCCAACCCGGTGGCGGTATCCAGCGCGTAGATGTCGCGGATCTCGATGGGGTGCGCGCGCACCCATGCGGTACACCCTGCGGAAAGCGCCAGCGCCAGCGCCATGCCGCAAATTAGCCGCAGCGCGTAGACAGCCCAGCGCTTGCTTCGCGGGGGTGTGCCTTCCTTGCGCCGCGCGCACAGCAGGAAGCCGCAAACCGCCGTCATGCACGCGGCGATGCCGAGGCCGGTCATGCTGCCGGTGAGCAGCAGGCCGGCCAGCAGCGTGCCGAGGACTGCCGCATCCAACAGGCGCGCCGATCCGCTTGCCCGCGCCGGGCTCGGCAGCGAAAGCCATAGCAGCAGCGCGATATCGAGAAACATCGCCATAAAATTTGGCTCATGGGTACCGAGGAAGCGGATCATTAGCGATACGCCTTCCCCGGCATCGAGCACATAAAACCGGTTGTATGCCACGCCGAAGCAGATGGCGGTCAGCGCCGAGACGACGTAAGTGCGCAGCAGCGACAGCAAGATACCAGCCATGGCTTGCTCGCGGCCGGTCTGCGAAAGCCGCGCGCGCAATGCTAGGCGCAGCGCGAGGAAAACCGCCATGTTGACGGCGAAGCTTACGCTATCCCCCACCATGCCTTTCAAAAGAAAGCTGATGCCGCAGGAAAGCGCGGTGCAAAGTGCGGCGATGCAGGTGAAACGATCCGGCCATGCGCGGGCGCTCAGGCATTCCGTCGCGGCGCGCGCCAGCAGGCCGCCCTGCAAAACCCGCACCAGCGAGCCGCCCAGCAGCGGAAAGGGCAGCATATTATCAAATAGAAAGAGAAACACGTAGGCGGCGGCGATCGATTGTAAACTGCCGAGGCAGCACAGCGCGGCCAACAGCGCCGCCGTAAGCCACATAAAAAAGCTACCCAACGGATAGCAGAGAACCAACAGCGCCAAAAGAAGCAATGCCCAAGGGGATTCCAGCGCGGAGCGCAGGCGGCAGAGCGGGGTATTTTGCGTGGGTTGCATAGGGTCTCCCTTCAAAAATTCTATCTTAAAGGTTACATCACAAAGTTTACATCCCTTCTCCTCGGGGCACGACGCGCACGCGATCCGGCGGCAAGGAAAGCCCCCCGGCACTGCCGCCGCCATGGGAATAGCCGAGCATCACGATATATTCCTCAAACGGCAGCGCCCATAGCCACTGCGCCTCGGCCAACAGCGCCTCGGCATCGAGCTGCGCGACTTGTTCCAGCTTCGTGAATTCCCCGGTGATGCTGAGCAGCCGCCCCGCGCGATCCATCGTGACCATTTCGTCCCCATCGTGGCCGCGCACAAAGGGCTGCGCAAGCGCGTCAAATTCCAGCATGCGAATCTCTTCGTCCTTGGCCAATGGCAGGCGGTAAAGCGTGGCGACGTTGTCCGGGTTCACCTCGCAGAGGTAGCGATGATCGCCAAAGTAGTATACATCCTTTTGGCCTCCAGCCTTTTCCAGCGGATGCGCGTTGGCGGGGTCGCTCAGCGGCGCGGCGTAGAAGGTGCCGTTTGCATCGGAATATACCCGGTGATTCCCCTGAAACCAGCTCACGGCAGGCTCGGGAATCGGCGCGTCCAGTTTCGCAATGGCGCCGTTTTGGATGCGGTAGAGCGCCTCTCGCTCGGTCTCCTTCTGCACCAAGATCAGGTACATCGCTCCGCCTACCTCGGTGACGTCCCAGATGACCAGCGGGCTGGTTTGCAACACCAGCAGGTCGGTGCGCGAGGAGAAATCCAGCGTTGCCAACGAGGAGGGATCGCCCCAAGGCAGGTAGCCCAGCCGCGTTCCGTCCAGCGGAAAGAGCGAGTTGGGATCGGCGTCGCGGACGAGCAGGGTTTCCTGCCCGGTGGTAAGATCGTAGCAAACAAACTCCAGCGCCGCGCGAAGCCCCTTTCCCGGCTGCTCTTCGCGCAGGGTGGCGCTGTAGCGCGCGTACCAGATGTTTTGCTCGTCGGCGTACAGAAAGCCATAGGGCAACGTATCGTTGGGCAGCGCATAGATCGGCGGCTCCTTTGCCAGCGCGCGCCGGGCGCTCTGCAGATGCCACGCGTTGTTCTGCCGCAATAGAAAATAGGTTTCCGAACCGTTGGAGGCGACGGCGTATCCGTTTCGCTGCCACACCGCCGGATCCACCGCCGAGGCCAAACCGGCCTGTGCGCAAAGCAGCGCAAGGCAGGTAAGCAGGAGGATCGCAAGGCGGAATTTGTGCATGACGTAGTCCTTTCCAAAGCGCAAAATGTGTGTTAGAATCAGTATAGAGCTTTGTATGGGAAATGTAAATATAGGTTGGCGCGGGGAATGGATTTTCCTTCCTGCGCATAAAACACGAACATTATCCAAGTTGTACGGATAAAAAGCATGTCTTTATGCGATGTTTTCATTGTGTTCCGTTAGAAAATGCGCTATACTGAGCGTAGATACGAACGATATTGAAACGCCCGAAGCTTACGTGCGCTTTCGATTCGTTGTATACTCACAAAAACGGATGCTGGAGGGGTATCATGAAGAAGCTTTTTGCGGTTGCTCTCGCACTGGTGCTGTGCATGTCGATGGCGGTTTCCGCGCTGGCCTTCGACCCGGTCGCCAAGGACAAGATCAAGGTGGGGTTCATCTACATCGGCGATGTGAGCGATAAGGGGTATACCTACGCGCATCACCAAGGCACCCTGTACATGAAGGAACAGCTAGGCCTCACCGACGAGCAGGTGATCTGGAAGACCAACGTTAGCGAAGATGCCGCTTGCGAGAACGCCATGCGCGAGTTGATCGAACAGGGCTGCAACGTGATCTTCGGCACCAGCTTCGGCTTTATGGATTATATGGAAGAGATGGCGAGCGAATACCCCGACGTCATCTTCTCCCACTGCTCGGGCTACAAGGCCAACGATACCAACTTTAACAACTACTTCGGCCGCATCTATCAGGCGCGCTTCCTCTCCGGCATCGCTGCGGGCCTGAAAACCAAGGCCAACAAGATCGGCTACGTGGCCGCCTTCTCCCTGCCCGAGGTCAACGGCGGCTTGGACGCCTACGCGCTGGGCATCAAGGCCGTCAACCCCGCCGCGCAAGTGCTTGTGAAGTATACCAACACTTGGTACGATCCCACACTGGAGAAGCAGGCCGCCGAAGCGTTGCTCGACGCCGGGTGCGACGTCATCGGCCAGCATCAGGACACCACCATGCCGCAGATCGCCGCCCAGGAGCGCGGCGTGTGGTCCACCGGCTATAACGCCGACATGACCGAGGATGCCCCGGAAGCCCACCTCACCGCGCCGATCTGGAACTGGGGCGTGTATGTGAAGGATGCCGTGCAGCAGGTGATCGACGGCACTTGGAAGCCGGAAAACTCCTTCATGGGCATGAAGGAAGGCCTGGTCGACATCTCCCCGCTCTCCAAGAACGTTGCGGAGGGCACCGCCGAGAAGATTGAAGCGTACCGCGCCAAGATCCTTGATGGCTCCTTCGATGTGTTCGACGCCTCCGATGTGTTTGCCGAGGGCATCAAGGACAACACCGGCAAGGTCGTCGTCGAGCCCGGCGCCCGTTTGGATGTTCCGCAGATCACCACCATCGATTGGCTGCTGGACAACGTGAGCATTTATTAATTCCCCCTAGGGTACGCGGACGCCCGCCGTATTGCACGGCGGGCGTTCCGAAATTTAGGAGGTGCGGCATGCAGACCAACACTCCGCGCGAGGATGCGCAGACTGTAGCCATCGAGTTGCGCGGGCTGACAAAGACCTTTGGCCCGGTGATCGCCAATGACCACATCGATCTTTCGGTGCGCAAGGGCGAGATCCTTTCCTTGCTCGGCGAAAACGGCTCCGGCAAAACCACGCTGATGAACATGCTTTCCGGCATTTACCGCCCCGATCACGGACGGATCTATGTCGACGGCAAGCGCGCGGAGATTCGCTCGCCGATCGACGCCTTTCGTCTGGGCATCGGTATGATCCACCAGCACTTCAAGCTGGTGGATGTGCTGTCCGTCGCGGATAATATTGTGCTGGGAACCAAGGCGGGGCGGGGCGCGAATCGCGTAAGCGTCGCGGGCAAGATCGCGGAGTTGTGCAAGGACTACGGCCTCTACATCGATCCGAACCGAAAGATTTACGACCTTTCTGTCAGCGAAAAGCAGACCGTGGAGATCCTCAAGGTGCTGTACCGGGGTGCGCGCATCCTGATCCTCGACGAGCCCACCGCCGTGCTGACCCCGCAGGAAATCGAGCGCCTGTTTGTTATCCTGCGCCACATGCGCGCGCAGGGCTGCGCGGTGATCCTGATTACCCACAAGCTGAACGAGGTGATGGAGGTCTCCGACCGCATCGCCATTCTGCGGCGCGGCAAACTGATGGATACTGTGGTGCGCTCCGAGGTGACGGTCGAGCGGCTGATCGAAAAGATGGTCGGCGAGACGGTGGATTTAGCGCTCGATCGGCCGGATTCCCTCGGCGCGGACAAGGAGCCGGTGCTGCGTGTCGAAGGATTGAGCGTGCGCGGCAAGGAAGGCGAGCTCAAACTGAAAGATGTTAGCTTCGACATCCGCCCCGGCGAAATATTGGGCGTGGCAGGCGTGGCGGGCAGCGGGCAGAAGGAGCTGTGCGAGAAAATCGCCGGACTGATGCCAGCCGAGGAAGGGCGGATCACCATCCATCTGGAGGGTCAATCCAAGGATATTACCCGCTTGGAGCCGCGTGCCATTTCGCATCTGGGCGTGACCCTTGCCTTCGTTCCCGAGGATCGGTTGGGCATGGGGCTGGTCCCCTCTATGGACATCGTGGACAATCTGCTGCTCAAGGATTACTATCTCTCCCCCGGCCCGGCGGTGTATCGCAAGGCCATCGAAGGCCGCGCCACGAAGCTGGTCGACGATCTGGCGGTGTTGACGCCGGGCATCCATACGCCGGTGCGTCGCCTTTCCGGCGGCAACGTGCAGAAGGTGCTGCTGGGGCGCGAGATTTCCTCGCAGCCAAAGCTGCTGATTACCGCCTATCCGGTACGAGGGCTGGACATCCGCTCCTCCTACACCATCTACGATCTGCTCAACGCACAGAAGAAGCGCGGCGTGGCGGTGCTGTTTGTGGGCGAGGATTTGGACGTGCTGCTCGGCCTGTGCGATCGCATTCTGGTGCTGTGCGCCGGGCGCGTGACCGACATCGTCGATGCGCGTACCGTTACCAAGCATCAGGTCGGCGCGCTGATGACCGACGCGGGCAGCATCCCCTCCGCTGTGAGCGTGCCCGAGATGAACGCGGATGCGCGGGGAGGCGCCGTATGATGAAAAGCATTCCGATCCTTCGCGCTGTGCAGCGCACCGATATCGCGCCGCGAACCGCGCTGCTGATCCGTGTGGCGGCGGTACTGCTGGCGCTGCTTACCGGCGGGTTGTTCATTCAGTTTCTTGGCCACAACCTGTTTGCCGTTTATGCCAACATGGTTACCGGTTCGCTGGGCAGCAAGACGGCGCTGATCGAAACCGTTAAGATGGTCATCCCGCTGTTTGTGACCGCGCTGGGCATCACGCTGGCGTTCCGCATGCGGTTCTGGAATATCGGCGCCGAGGGACAGATCTGCGTTGGCGCAATCGCCGCCTCCTATTTCGCGCTGTTTCATGCCGATTGGCCCTCGTGGCTGCTCTACATCGTGATGGCGGTGGCTGCCTTCGTAGCTGCCGGGCTGTGGGGCGCGATTCCGGCCTGGTTCAAGGCGCGCTTTAGCACCAATGAGACGCTGTTTACGCTGATGATGAACTACGTGGCGCTATACATCATCCAATTCCTGCGCGAAGGGCCGTGGCGCAACCCGGCTGATATGGGCTTCCCAAAGATTGCGCGTTTTGCCAAGGCGGCGCAGTTGCCTAAGCTGCTGGGCGTACACATCGGCTGGGTGGTGGCGCTGGTGCTGATGGTGGCAATTTTCTGGTATCTGCGCTACACCAAGCAGGGCTACGAAATCAGCGTCGTCGGCGAAAACGAGAATACCGCCCGCTATGCCGGAATGAACGTGCGCCGCGTCATCGTGCGCACGATGATCCTTTCGGCGGGCATCTGCGGATTGGCGGGTATGCTGCAAGCGGCCGGAGCCGACCGCACCCTCACCGATTCGGTGGCCGGCGGCGTGGGCTTCACGGCGATCACGGTTTCTTGGCTTTCGCAGCTCAATCCGCTGGCGATGCTGCCGGTTTCCTTCCTGTTCGCGATGTTGCAGAAGGGCAGCGGATACGTCGAATCGATCTTCGGCATCTCCAACGCGGCGGCGGCGGTGCTGCAAGGCATCCTGCTGTTCTTTGTGCTAGGCTCGGAATTCTTCGTTCGCTACCGCGTGGAGCTGCATGTGCGAGATCCCAAGAAGGAGGAAGCTGCGCATGGATAATTTTGTGCAATATCTGGTCAGCTTCGTCTACGCGGCGGTGTTGGCAGGGGTGCCGCTGATGTTCGGCACGCTGGGCGAGGTGATTACCGAAAAATCCGGCAACCTGAACCTGGGCGTCGAGGGCATGATGTATCTGGGCGCGATCTTCGGCTTCTGGGCGGGGTATGTCACCGGCAGCCCGGTCTGGGCGCTATGCGCCGCCTTTCTGGCGGGCATGGCTGGGGCGCTGCTCTACGCGCTGCTCTCCGTCACGCTCAAGGCCAATCAAAACGTCACCGGTCTTACGCTGACCATCTTCGGCACCGGCATTGCCAATTACATCGGCAACAGCTTGATTATGAACTCCCCCACGCGCTCCGCGGTGCTGGCGCAGAACGTGATCGATTTTTTCAAGCCCATCGATATGGGCGCGCTCAGCCGCATTCCCTATCTGGGCAAGCTGCTGTTCAACCACAACTTTTTCGTGTACTTCGGCGCGCTGCTGTGCGTGCTGGTCGGCCTGTACTTCAACCACACGCGGCGCGGCCTGAATCTGCGCGCCGTTGGTGAAAATCCTGCTGCCGCCGATGCCGTGGGCATCAATGTGACGGCCTACAAATACGTTCACATTGCGCTGGGCGGTGGCATCTGCGGGCTTGGCGGCGCTTATGTGTCGCTGGTGACCTGCGGCGGCAGTTGGACGTACAACTGCATCAACGGCTTGGGCTGGATCGCGGTAGCGCTTGTCATCTTTGCCGCGTGGAGCCCCTACCGCGTGCTTTACGGTTCGCTGGCTTTCGGCGCGCTGAGCGTGCTTCGCCTTTATATCCCAGCCACCATTATCGCCATTCCGCCCTCCATCGCCGCGATGCTGCCGTTTATCGCTACGATCGTGGTGCTGGTAGTGACCTCGATTCAGCTCAGCCGCGAGAAGATGCAGCCCAAGGGCTGCGGGGTGAACTACTTCCGGGAAGAGCGGTGAACGATCAAAAAATCTCCATGCACAGGCGGTGCGTGGAGATTCAGCGTATCAACAAAGTAGTATGATGCGTAGAGAAGGATTCCAAAGGGCGAGCGATAAGCCCCTTGGCCGCCCTTCGCAAAGGGTGGAATTCCTTACAAACCTTGCTTCAAGGCATTTCGCATCTGCGGATGCGACCAGGGCTTTGCGATCGCCCTGGACCTTCGCAGCCCATCTGCGTGACTTTGTTGATGGTCTGATCTCCATGCACAGGCGGTGCGTGGAGATTTTTTGATTTAAAGGATTATGAGGCGGCTGGGAGGTCCGGCGTGATCGGATCAAAATATTCGACGCCCAGACGCGGCGCAAATTCCGCGTTGCCGCTATAGAGATAGTAATGCGTATTCCGCAGGTCGTAGATTGCGTCGATCGGTTGCGCGCCGGATTCCAATGCCGCTTGTTCGTCGATTAACTTACGCAGCGCATCCCGCAGGATTTGCGCATCCTGCTCTGTTGCATCAGGGGTCGTGGCATGCACAAATGCCGGAATCGCGCGTGAAAGCAGCGCCCACGCGGCGGCTGGGTCCGCGGTGTGGACATCCTCGCTGGATCCGATGCAATAATGCAGCGGCGTGTCTTGATCCTGCAGGCGTTGATGCAGGGACAGCCTGCCCTCTCCGGCGGTGGTGAACAGGCGGATACCCGGTTCGGTAAAGCGATCATCCACGGCAAACGGCGCGTCAATTATCAGATCCAACGCGGCCAGTTCTTCGGTGATTGTTTCGCGCCAGGTTTCCGGCGCGGGGGTATCGGGCAGTCGCGAAGCGGCCGACCCGAACAGCGGCGAGCAAAGAAAAAGCAAGAGACAGACCATTCCCTGTTTTTTCATTGGTTTTTCCCTCCTGTCTGCGCTGAAGAAAAAGTACGGGCTTTATCAATTCAACGAAGAAGGATATGCATTTGTTCCTTTTGTAGCAAGTTGCCTGTTAAAAAATGCTCTCGGATGAATCCGAAAGCATCTTGATGCGGCCTTATTGTTTGACAATCTTAACGAAATCAACAAGGATATATCGCTCAAACGGTTCCCCTTTGACCATGTGCAAGGCTGTATCGGCGGCCAGATGCGCTTGCGCAACGTGATCGTTGAGAACAGTGCCGGTGACCTCGCCAAGCCGCACCAGCTCGACGACTTCATAGATCGCGTCGACGCCGATTAGGTAGATGTCCTTGCCTACGGTGCGCCCGGCCTCACGGACGGCCTGAACGGCGCCTTCCGCCATGCCGTCGTTGGCGCAAAAGATTACGTCGATTTGTGATCCGAACGAGTTAAGCATTTTTGCAGCCAGCGAATAGCCGTTTTCCTTGCGCCATTCGCCATATTCGGCTGTGAGTACTCGGCTTTCCAGCCCGGCAGCCGACAATGCGCGCAAAGCAAAGACCTGATGGTGGCTTGGGTGCATGTATTCCCGTTCGCCGAGGATGAACGCGCAATCCACCACGCCGTTGCCGTTCCAATCGCCTCGGTTGGTGGTATCGGCGATGATTTCCCCCATGCATGTGCCGTACTGGCGATAGTCGGTGCCGATATAGCAAACCTTGTCCCAAAGCAGTAAGTCTTCCGTTGTAGGCTCACGGCGGACAAAAACGAGGGGGATGTTTGCGGCTTTGGCGAGCGCCACCATCCTTGCGGCTTTGGTAGGATGGACTGGATTTACGATCAGCGCGTCTATTCCCTGCGCAATAAAGGTTTCGATCTGATAAAACTGCAGCGTTTGGTCGTTTTCTCCGTCCGCAATGGACACCACGCAGCCCAATTCGGTCAGGTAACGCGCCAGCTCATAACGGTAGAGCGTCATGAAATTGCTGTCGAATGTATCGATGCAAACGCCGATTTTTGCCGGGGCTTCAGCGGACACGATACCGACGGTGCTTAGGGCAAGCATGATTGCCAAGAAAAGCGAGAGCAATTGCCTCATATGTTTCACCCTTTTCCGCGTCTTTTGTGCTGCTCGATGAATTTCCCCTCCGCACCCTGATCGCTGGGCACATAATATCGCTTTCCCTCCAGTTCGGGCGGCATGTACTTTTGCGGAATCCAGTGGCCGGGGAAATCGTGCGGATAGACATAGTTTTTTTGCTCGCCGGGCGCGGCTTGTTCGTGGCTGGGGTAGTTGGTGTCGCGCAGATGCAGCGGCACCGCGCCGAAGCCGCCGTGTTCTGCGTCCTCGAGCGCCGCGCCGATGGCGGCTACCACGCTGTTGGATTTCGGGCTTTCGCACACCGCGATGATGGCCTGCGCGATCGGCAGCTTGGCCTCCGGCATGCCGATGAACTCCAGCGCTTGCGCGGCGGCGACGGCCTGCAGCATGGCGGCGGGATTGGCGAGGCCGACGTCCTCGCTGGCGTGGGCGATGATGCGCCGCACGATCAGCCGCGGATCGACGCCCGCGTAGGTGAGCCGCGCGTACCAAGCCAGTGCCGCGTCGCTATCGCTGCCGCGCAGGCTTTTGCAGAACGCGCTAAGCATATCGTAGAACAGCGATTCGTCACAGCGCAAAACTGGTCGTTGGATCGATTCCTCGGCTACCGCCAGCGTGACGCGGGCGATGCCGTCGGCGTCGGGCGCGGTGGTGAGCACCGCCAGTTCCAGCGCGCCGAGCGCCGAGCGCACATCGCCGTTGGCGACGCGGGCGATGTGGCGCAGCGCTTCGTCGGTCAGCTCGATCTTGCGATCGCCAAAGCCGTTTACCGGATCGCGCAGCGCGCGGCGGATGCCCTCCTCCACGTCGGCCTGCGTTAGCGGCAGAAAGCGGAACACGCGGCATCGGCTCACGATGGCCGGGGTCATAGCCACCGAAGGGTTCTCCGTGGTAGAGCCGATGAAGCGCACCAAGCCCTTTTCGATGGCGGGTAGCACGCAGTCGCTCTGCGCCTTGTTCCAGCGATGGCACTCGTCGAGCAGCAGGTAGGTGGTTTTGCCGTAGAGCTTGCGCCGATCCTCGGCATCCTTGAGCACGGCGCGCAAATCCGCCACGCCGCTGGTGACGGCGTTTAGCTGCGCAAAGGCCGATTGCGTGGTGGCGGCGATGATGGCGGCCAGCGTGGTCTTTCCGCAGCCCGGCGGGCCATAGAAGATGGCGCTGGTCATGCGGTCGGCCTCAATGGCGCGGCGCAACAACTTACCCGGCCCCACAATATGCTCCTGACCGAGAAAATCATCCAGCGTGGTGGGGCGCATGCGATCGGCCAATGGCTTGAGCGAATGCTCGGCGACGGAAAAAAGATCCTCCATGGCTCCTCCAAATTGGGCTTTGGCTTGATTTATTGTTGGCTTGGTTCGATTATGATTTGAGGAGGCGTTCCGGCAGCTTTCTTACCGCCAGCAGCAGCGGGATGCCCAGCGCATAGCAGGCGATGGCCTGCCCCGCGCCAACCGATAGAATGCACGCCACCAGCGGAATGGCGGGCGCGTATAGAAAATGCACCATTGGCCCGACGATCAGCATGTTGAATACTACCGGCGGCAGTACGGCCAACCAAATGGGGCGCTCGCGCAGCTTGCGCGTACACAGCGCTGCCAGCAGCGTGGCCAGCGAGCCGAGGAGGATGTCCAGCAGCATGCCGCCGGCAAAGATATTGGTCAATAGGCAGCCGATGAAGAGCGCCGGAACAGCCTCGGGCAGCAGGATCGGCAGCACGGTGAAGGCCTCGGCGATGCGCAGGTCAACGCCGCCAAAGCCCATGCTGATAGGAGCCAGCAGCAGCGAAATCGCGGTGTACAGGGCGGCGATGAGCGCGCCGCGGGTCAGTTGGCCGATGGAAAATTTTTTCAAGGTCTTTGCCCTCCGTTTTGTTTGGCGTTCGCATAACCTTTCCCAAACAAAACGACGGCGGCGGCAAAATGCCGTGCCGACCGCACGCAAAGCCCGTAGTTTTGTTTAAGGACAGGATGGTTACGAACTGTCCGATTTGATTGTCGTGGATAGTATAGCATGATGCATGAAAAACCGCAAGCGCGCAGACAATAGGAACACCAACGCAAAAGGAGGTTTCTCTATGCAACACGGCAATCACGGCGGTCAATGCATTCATTGCTCGGTTAGCTCCTGCAAGCACAACCATACGGCGCAGAAACGCTGCAAACTGAACAGCATCAGCGTGTGCCCCACGCCGCGCAGCAACAGCGGCAAGCCCGACGAAAGCATGTGCGACAGCTACGAAAATTGATCGTTCTGTTTTCCCGGTGTTCTAGCAAATGGGCCGGAGGATTTTTCATCCCCCGGCCTTTTGCTTGTTTTTTTATTCCATTGCCGCCAGCAAAGCCGCGTGCGCCATCGGTTGCGCGTGCGCGTTCGGCAGCGCTGCATGAAGCAGACGATTCAGATCGTCCGCATAGCGCTGCTCCCCCGTTGCGCGGTGCAGCACCTGCAAATTGGCGGCGGACAGGGCGATGCCCGAGGGAATCGCATCGTCGCTGGTGGCGGAGGGGGTGATCGGCAGTTCGCGCATGTCCGTGCCAGTCATCGCATAGGCGCCATCGGCTTGCGCAAACAGCCTCTGCTGCTCCGCCTGCCAATGCACGGCGCGCCGCAGCCAATCCGCTTCCGGCTGCGCCGCATGCAGCGCGAGGAGTCCGCCGATCCATGCCGCGTACCCTTCCAGCGTCGCCGGGCTTCCCGCGCGGCCTCCGCTCCAACTGCCCATCAGTCGACCGTTCTGCGTCATCTGCCGCGCCACAAAGTCGGCGGCGCGCACGGCCGCATGCAAGTATTTTGGTATTTGCAGCCGCTGCGCGGCTTCGGCCAGCGCGGCGATCGCCAAGCCGTTTCCGATTATCGGGCAGAGTTTTATGACGCGCGGCGCGGGCCGCCGTTCCCGCGCGCTCCGCAGGATCGGCAGGTTGGCAAGCAGGAAGGCCTCGTCTTCGGCGGTGCGCGCACCATCGTAGCGTGGAAGCCAACTGCGCGTGGCGCTTCCTCCGAGATGCGGCTCGCCCGCCATCGCGGGAAATCCTTCCAGCGCACAGCCGGTCTTGGGGTCGCATACCGTTTTTTTGCTCTTCTTGCCGTGCGCGGTGGTTCTGGCATCGTCGAGCGCGCCGCCCTCAACCCCGATGTTGAGCAGCAGGCATAGGCGCTCTCCGTTTTCTGTGCCCATCAGCGCGAGGATCTCCTGCGGCGTCCAACGGTAAAACGCGCCTTCCCCGTTCGGGTCGTCTGCATCCTGCGAGGAAAAGAACCCGCCATCCTCGCCGGATAAACTTTCCAGGAGGTAATCCAGCGCATCGCATGCCACGCGCGCGAACGATGCGTCCAGCGCCGTCGCGCGCAGGTACGCCTGTGCCAACAGCGCCTGATCGTAGAGCATTTTTTCATAGTGCGGCGTGTGCCAGGCGCGATCCACGGCATAGCGAAAGAAGCCGTGCCCCACATGATCGTGAATGCCGCCGCTTGCCATGGCGCGCAGTGCGCGCATCAGCATGCGCTGCGCGTCGCACTCCTCCCGCCCCTGTATGCGCCGGAGCAGAAAAAAAAGCAGCGGCGCGTTGGGAAACTTGGGCGCGTTGCCGGTGCCGCCATATTTTCTATCCTCGATGCGAAGCACCTCTTGTTCCAGCGTCCCCGACAGGAGCAACAGCGCTTGCTTGGCTTCAATTTGCGGGCGCTCTGCCGCGTCTTTTGCGCGCCAGCCGAGCTCCAGCGCGCCGCATAGTTGCTCCGCCCAACCTTCCAATTGCGATCGGTTGTCCTCCCACAGCCCGCACAAGCGCGAAAGCAGACCGAGAAGCCCCATGCGACCATCGGTCGTTTCCGGAGGCAGGTAGGTATCGGCATAAAACGGGCGGCGGTCGGGCATCAGGAATACTGTGAGCGGCCAGCCGCCTTGCCCTTGCAGCGAAAGGCAGGCTTGCATATAGAACGCGTCGACATCCGGACGCTGCTCGCGATCCACTTTGATCGGGAGAAAGCGCGCGTTCAGCAATTCGGCGATGCGGGGGTTCTCAAAGCTCTCCTGCGCCATAACGTGGCACCAGTGGCAGCTGGCATAGCCGATGGAGAGAAAGATCGGCAGATCGCGGCGCGCGGCTTCGGCAAAGGCTTCCTCGCCCCACGCCCACCAAGCCACGGGATTGCCTGCGTGCTCCATTAAGTAGGGCGAGGTTTCCAAAGATAGACGGTTGCCACTGCCGGTTGTCCACATACGCGCACACCTCTTGAATAGTTGTACTGTTACGTTTTCCCCTTTCCTTCCCTTTCATCCGCAAACAAAAAGATTTCCCCGAGCGATGCTTGGGGAAATCTCAGACCGTCGATAAACGCCCATCTGCGGGCTCAGCCCAGCGCGCGCCTTGTCGGCGTACCCGTGTACGCCTCCTGCGGACACGCTTGTGCTTCGCCCACACCTGGACATTTCTCGACGGTCTGACTTTGTTGATAGCCTGAGATTTCCCCGAGCGATGCTTGGGGAAATCGGTGTCAGCCGGATTACGCCAGCGGTTCCAGATGCCAGATCTTTTTGTTGTACTCGTCGATGGTGCGATCCGAGGAGAACACGCCGGAGCAGGCGGTGTTGGTAATGGCCATGCGCAGCCACTTTTCACGGTTTTTGTAGTCGGCGTCCAAGCGGCGCTGTGCCATCGAATAGGATCCGAAGTCCTTAAGCACCAAGTACGGATCGGCGAGCTGCCCATAATCCCCGAACAGCAACGCATGATACAAATCTTGGAAAATCGCGGGGTTTTCCGGTGTGAGCGTGCCGTCGATCAGCATGGTCATTGCCCTGCGCACCTCTTGGTTGGTTTCAAAGATCAGCGCGGAGCGATAGGTTCCGGCGGCATATAGCGCCTCGACCTCGTGGGCGCGCATGCCGAAGATGTAGATGTTGTCGATGCCAACTTCGTCAAAGATCTCGACGTTTGCGCCGTCCATCGTGCCGATGGTGACGGCGCCGTTCATCATGAATTTCATGTTGCCGGTGCCGGAGGCTTCCTTGCTGGCGGTGGACAGTTGCTCGCTGACCTCGGCGGCGGGCATCAGCATCTCGGCGGTGGACACGTCGTAGTTTTCGAGGAAAGCGATTTGGATCATCTTGCTGGCGCGCGGGTGCGCGGCGATCTTGGCGCTGAGCACGTTGATGAAGCGGATAATCTGCTTGGCGCGCGTGTAGCCCGGCGAAGCCTTTGCGCCGAAGAGGAAGGTGCGCGGCTCCATGGTGAAGCTGCTGTCCTCCGCGATGCGGTTGAAGAGCACCAGAATGTGCAGCGCGTTGAGCAACTGGCGCTTGTATTCGTGCAGGCGCTTGGCCTGCACGTCAAAGATCGTGTCGGGGCGGATGACCAGCCCTTGGCGTCTGTTGATCCACTTGGCGAAGCGCTCCTTGTTTTGCTGCTTTACCTTGCCGAACTGCTCGCGGAAGGCGGCGTCGTCGCGCAGCGCGAGCAGGTTGCGCAACAGCATCGGATCCTGCCGCCATTCCGTGCCGATGCTTTCATCTAGTAGGCAGGAAAGGCCGGGATTGGAGAGCATCAGCCAGCGGCGCTGTGTGATGCCGTTGGTGATGGCGGAAAACTTTTCCGGCGAGAGCGCGGCGTAGTCGCGAAAGGTATCGCGCCGGAGAATCTCGCCGTGGAGTTGGGAAACGCCGTTGGTCGAGTGGCTCAGCGCGATGCACAGGTTGGCCATCTGCACTTGGTCGTAGGCCAGAATCGCCATGCCCGCGATGCGATCCCATTGCCCGGGAAATTTCTCAAACAGCTTGGCGCACAGGCGGCGGTTTAGCTCCTGCAGAATGCTGTAGATGCGCGGCAGCACTTCCTTCATCATATGTTCCGGCCAGCGCTCCAGCGCCTCCGCCATGATGGTATGATTGGTGTAGGCCATGGTGCGCTGGGTGATGTCGGTGGCGACTTCCCACGAGAGATTCTCCTCGTCGACCAGAATGCGCATCAGTTCCGGTATGGCCAAACCGGGATGGGTGTCGTTGATATGGATGGCGACCTTGTCGGGCAGCTTGCGCATGTCGTTGCCGTGGATGCGCTTAAAGTCCTTGATGGCATATTGCAGCGAGGCGGAGGTAAAGAAGTAGTGCTGCTTCAGGCGCAGCATCTTGCCTTCGTAGTGATTATCCTCTGGATAAAGCACCTTGGAGATGACCTCGGCCAGCTCCCGCTCCTCCATGGCGCTGGCATAATCGCCGCGCCCGAAGGAGGCTAGGTCGATGCGCTGCGGCGAGCGTGCCGACCAAAGGCGGAGGGAATCGACGGTCTTGGAGCCGTAGCCGACCACCGGCATATCGTAGGGCACGGCGATGACGGTCTTTGCGCCGGTGAGCGATACGCGCAGGCGGTTGCCCCTCCATTCTTCCTGCACAGTGCCGCCGAAGTGTACTTCCACGGCGTCCTCAAGCGCGGGGATTTCCCACGAGTTGCCGTGCTCCAGCCAGCTATCGGGCAGCTCCACCTGTTGCCCATCGACGATGCGCTGGCGGAAGAGGCCGTATTCATAGCGGATCGAGCAGCCCATGGCCGGTAGGTTGAGCGTGGCGAGCGAATCCATAAAGCAAGCGGCCAGCCGCCCCAATCCGCCATTGCCCAGCGCCGGTTCCGGTTCCTCGTGCAGCACCTTGCGCAGGTCCAGCCCCAATTCTTCAAATGCCGCCTGATAGGTGTCGTTGGCGCAGAGGTTGAGCATATTGTTGTGCAGAGAGCGCCCCATCAGGAACTCGATGGAAAGATAGTATAGCCGCTTGCTCTTGCGCTGGCGGCGCGCTTCCTTTTCGAACATCCACTGCTGCATGATCTGATCCCGCACGGTGGAGGCGACGGCTTTATAAATCTGCTGATCGGTGGCCTCCTCCAGCGCGCAGCCATCGTAGCGCTGCAGCTTGCCGATGATCGATTTTTTGATGTAATCCTTATCAAATACATGTTCTTGCATGGGAGTCCCCTTTCTTCTGGGCGCAGGCTGTCTTACGAAAGGATAGTATAGCATAGTGCGCCCCTTGGGGCAAGGTTTGCGCGGAAGGTTTTTCCAAACGCATTGCTCCTTTGCTTCTTCCTGCGCCACGTTTGCCCGCTCGAATGTTTCACGTGAAACATTCCGTACGTTCCTGTATATGTGAGGACAATGTTTCACGTGAAACATTTCGCGGGGCTTGCTTGTACAGGCGCCTCGGAGTAAAATAATACACAAACACCGCGAAACGAAAGGCGGACAAGCCGTGAAATGGAATAGACGGCAGGAACAGGCGATCGAGGCGCGCCGCTGCAACCTGCTGATTGCGGCGGCGGCAGGCTCAGGCAAAACCACGGTGCTTGTGGAACGCATCGCGGCGCTGGTGCGCGAAGGCTTGAGCATAGATCGCCTGCTGGTGGTTACCTTCACCCGCGCCGCGGCCTCGGAGATGCGCGAAAAGATACTCAAGAACTTTCAGAGCATCGCCGATGGGCAGGACGGACATGCGCGCCTGTTTGCCGAGCAGGCGGCGCTGGTGGAGCACGCGCAGATCTCCACGCTGCACAACTTTTGTACGGCGCTGCTTCGCGCGCACTTTCAGGCGGCGGGCGTCGATCCGACCTTTCGTGTGGCGGACGAGCGCGAGGTGTTGCCGCTGCGCGAGGAGGCGCTGCGCGCGGTGGTGGCAGCGGCCTACGAGGAGGCGAACGAGGACTTCTCCGAGCTGGCGGCGCGCTGGACCGATGAGCAGATTCGCCAACAAGTTGATGCGCTCTATCGCTTTCTGTTGGCGCAGCCGGAGCCTTGGCTGTGGCTAGAGCGCAGCGTCGCGGCTTATCAAGCGGATGAGGCGGCGATCGAGCATAGCGCTTGGGTCGGAGCGTTGCTCGAGGGCGCACGGACGCGCATCGCCTCCGCCGAAGCGAACTTTGTGCAGGCCGAGCGGGATTGCCGGTTGCCCGGCGGCATCGCCGAGTATTTGGATGCGCTGGAACGCGACCGAGGGCTGTGCGAAGCGCTACGCGAGCGGAGCCAGCAGGGATACGACGCGCTGCGCACGGCGCTGGACGCGCTCGCGTTTGTGACCCTCGCCCGTGCGCCCAAGGGCTGTGACACCGCGCGCAAGGAACGGGCGCAGAAGTTGCGCAACGCCGGGAAAGACATCCTGCAAAAAATGAGCAAGGAGCTGTTTGCGCTTCCGCTGTCGGAACACGCGGAGGATCTTCGCAGACAAGCGCCGCAACTGCGGGCGCTGGCAGCGCTGGTGCGCGCGCTGGATGAAGCCTATGCGCAGCGCAAGCAGGCGCGCAACCTGCTGGATTTCTCCGACTTGGAGCACAAGGCGCTGGAGGCTGTGCGGCAACCGGCGGTCGCCGAGGCGGTGCGCACGCAGTATCAGGCCATCTTTGTCGATGAATATCAGGACAGCAGCGTGATCCAAGAGGAGCTGATCCAGCGCATCGCGCGGGAAGACAATGTGTTCTTGGTAGGCGATGTGAAGCAGAGCATCTATCGCTTCCGGCAGGCCGATCCGAGCTTGTTCCTGAAAAAAGCCGATGCGTTTTCCACACAGGAGGGCGCGCGCGATCTGCGCATCGACCTGAACGAAAACTTTCGCTCCCGTAAGAATGTGCTTGACGCGGTCAACGATGTGTTCGCCTACGCCATGCGGCGAGAGGTGACGGAGATCCCATATGATAAGGAAGCAAGGCTCAACTACGGGCAGGAAGGAATGCCGGGCACGCCGGACCCAGCGGTGGAATTGCTGCTTTCGGATAGCGAGGCGGCCGAGGAGGATCAGGTTGCCGATGGTGAGGCTGCCGCGGAGGGCGAGGAGGCGAGCGAGACATCCGATGAGGGTGCATGGCTGGAGCAAACCCTCGAGGTCAGCGATGCGATCTCGCAACAGGCGCTGCTGGCGGCGCGCCGTATTCACGCGCTGATGCAGGAGCAGGTATGGGACGCAAAGCGCAAAGAATCGCGGGCGATGCGCTATCGCGACATCGTCATCTTGCTGCGCGCCGCCAAGGATGTGGCGCGGCAGGTACAGCGGGTGCTGGAGCAGCAGGGCATTCCGGTGTACAGCAATGCGGGCGACGCATATTTTGCCATGCCGGAGATCCGTACCGTCATCGACCTGCTGCGCGTGGTCGATAACCCACTGCACGATACCGCGCTGATGGGTGCGCTGCATGGCCCGGCCGCGAGGCTGAGCAACGATGCGCTGCTGGATATCAGGCGCGCGCACTTGGATCCGGACATCAGCTTTTATGATGCGGTTCAGCTGCGCGCGCAAGTAGAGGATGGGCTGGGGTGTAAAGTAAGGAACTTTATGGAAATGATATCCGAGCTTCGTTTGTTCGCGCAGGCGAAGCCGCTGGAAGCGCTGATATGGAAAGTATTTGAACTGACCGGCTGCTATGCCCGCGCGGGGGCGCTGCCGGGCGGGCGCGTGCGGCAGGCGAATCTGCGCATGCTGGCGCGCCGCGCCGCCACGTTTGAACAGCATCGCGAGGGCGGCCTGCCCGCCTTTCTTTGGGAGGCGGAGCAACTGCGCGCGCGCGGCGATACAGAGAGCGCCAAGGCGCTCGGCGAAGGCGAGGATGTCGTGCGCATCATGACGATGCACATGAGCAAGGGGTTGGAGTTCCCGGTGGTGATCTGCTTGGATCTGAGCCGGAGCTTTGCGCGCAAAAGCGGCGGCGCTCCGCCGATCGACTGCCACGCGGAGCAGGGGCTGGCGCTGCCGATGATCGACCCCGTGCTGCGCACGCGCTACAACACGCTGCCCCTCGACGCCATACACCTTAAGCGGAAAAAGGAAGACCTAGCCGACGCGACGCGCTTGCTTTACGTCGCCATGACGCGCGCGATGGATCGCCTCATCCTGATCGGCATGGGCAAGCGCGGCAGCCAGTCGCTGGCGACGCGATTGGAACGCTGGGCGGCAGTGCCACCGGGCGCGCTGCTGGCCGAGGCGAAAAGCATGCTGGATTTGCTGTTGCCACCGCTGCTTCGGCATCCCGATGGGGCGCTCTTGCGCAGGCTCGCGGGGGAGCAGGCGGAATTGCCGGAACCCGACCCGACCGATTCTCGCTGGCTGGTGGAAGTGAACGGTACTCTGGCGATGCGCGAACAGGAAAGCGTCGGCGCAGAGGCGTGGTTGGCGCGGTTGCAAGAGGGCATAATAGACACATCCGGCGCAGCGGCTCGGTTGGCGTGGACGCCTCCCGCGCTGCCAGACGATTCGGATCGTCTAAAGACCACGGTGTCTGCGCTGCTGCGGCAGGAGCAAGGGGAGGCGGCCTACTTCCCCCCGCGCGCGTGGCCGCTGTTTCTGGAGCAACGGCAGCGTCCGGAGCTTGGCCTGCGCGGCCTCGACGGCGCCGCGAGGGGTACCGCCTTCCACGCGGCTATGCGCGGCTTGACGCTGGAACGGCTGCGCAACCTCACGGGAAAGGCGTTATTAAATGAAATAACCGCACAGCTCGACGCGCTGGCACAGGCAGACCGGTTGCGCCCAGCCGAGCGCCTTGCTGTGCGCGTCGAGGCCATCGCGGCTTTCCTGAGCGGAGAGATTGGCCAGCTGATGATGGCCAGCGAACGGGTGCGGCGCGAGTGGGCGTTTAACCTGCGCAGCGGCACAGGGCAAGAGGTGCGGCTGGTACAAGGCGTGCTGGACTGTTGTTTTTTGGATGCCGAGCAGGGTTGGGTGCTGGTGGACTTCAAGACCGATGGCGATGCGGATACCGCCGCCGTGATGGCGCGATATGCGCCGCAGATTGCGCTTTACGCACAGGCTTTGGCGCGCATCACCGTTTACCCGGTGCATCGCGCCGGGCTGTATCTCACAAAAAATGGGATATTCTGTGAATATTCGGCGTGGGAGATAGGAAAAGCCGCGCCCGGCGGCGAATGGGATCAAATCAAGCAGCGATAAAGGAGAACCGACGATGTTCAAAGCCGACTGTCACGTCCATTCCCGCCACTCCAACGATAGTGAAACGCCGATTCAAAGCATCTGCGCGGCGGCGGTGAATGCGGGGGTTGCGGAAGTGTGCCTGACCGATCATTTGGATCGCTTCCACCCCACGGCCGAGCTGGATGTGCCGCCCGTCTATCGCGAATGGCTGGCGGAAATCGAGGAAGCGCGCGCCGCTTATCCGGCGCTTAAGCTGCACATCGGGCTGGAGATCGGCGATATGGCTGCGCATCGGGACGAGATCGCCGCCGTAGTGGGCGGATTGCCGCTGGATTTTCGGCTGCTGTCGCTGCATGTGGTCGATGGCGTCGACCCGTATGAAGCCCAATTCTTTGCGGATGGGCGCACGCAGGAGCAGCTCTACGCGCGCTATGTGGAAGCCAAGCTGGAGAGCGTGCTGCATTTTCCGGATTATGATGCGGTGGCGCACTTGGGGTATTGCGGAAAATTCGCGCCCTATCCGCCGGAGACCCGCCCGCTGCGCTGGCGGCACGCGCCGGATCATCTGGATCTGCTGCTGCGCCACATCGCGCAGAACGGCCGCGCGCTGGAGATCAACACCTCCGGGCTAAAAACTACCGATTCTACCATCCCCGGCTGGGATATTCTGCGGCGGTTCGCCGAATTGGGCGGTGAGTTTGTTACCCTGGGATCCGATGCGCACACGCCGGAATTTATCGCTTACCGCTTTGAGGATGCGCAACGCATCGCCGTCTCCGCCGGGCTTCGCTGGGGCGTTCGTTTTGTGGGGCGCAAGCCCGTTCCTTACGCGCTGGATACATAATCCCAAAAGAAGATAGAGAATTGGAAGGGGGAAGCCGCATGGCGCGGAAAGAGCTGCTGCACAAGTTGCTGGACTCGCCTTCGGTATGGTGCCTGCGCATTTTGGCCGCAGTGGCGATCGTTTCCACCTGCGTGCTGGCGCTGATGCGCTCACCGCGCGTGGTGTGGATGGCGCTGACCACGGTGCTGATTATCCTGCTCAACGGTATCAACCACCTGCGCATTCGCGCGCGGGTTAAGCGGCTGAAGGGCGCGGTGGTTCGGCCAAAGCGGCCGGGGCGCGCGTCCTGATACGCAGCGTATAGACATGAATGCCTCCGGCTAAGCCGGAGGCATTCATGCGTTATCCAAGATCCAGCGTGCGAGCCTGATCGGCCTTGAGCGTCGAGATGATCTCCGACAGCTCGTCCAGCTCCCACCAACTGAGCTGGCTTTCGCTTAGGTAGGTTTGCAGAAACTGCTTGGTGGAGCCGCGACAGTAGCGGTCGATCAGCGAATCTACCTCGGCTTGCAGCGCCTGTTCCCGCGTCATCAGCGGTTCGCAGACAAAGTTTGGCTCCTTGCGTAGCAGCGCACCCTTGGCCGCCAGCTTGTTGGCGATGGTGTAGGTGGTATTCTTGTTCCAACCGATGTTGCGCCGTGCCATCACCACCAACTCCTTGGCGGGGAGGCTGCCATGGGTCCATAACAGCGTCATCAGCTTAATTTCCGCGTCAAATAGTTTGATCGGTTCCACGTGCGCCTCCTTCCTTCGGCAAAAGCGGGAAAAATTTCCTTACATAAGAACAGCACCAGACTACATGAATCGTCTGATGCTGTCAAGGGGAAAACGATAGATTGCGGGGGACGCGGTTACCCTATCTGCTCGTCCTTGATCGGGCGAGGGGATTCGCTGCCTGGAGATGCGGGTGTAGCCACGGGATCGAACCCAGCGGAGCTTTCCCTGATGAATAGAATTTTGAGCGTCATGAACATCAGGCGCACATCCTGCAAAATCGAGAAATCCTCGATGTAGAATAGATCCATGTTGAGCTTGTCGCGCGGGGAAGTGTTGTATCGGCCATAGATCTGCGCATAGCCGGTCAGCCCGGCCTTGGCGCGCAGGCGCAGCGAAAACTCCGGCAGCTGCTGGGTATAGAGCGCATAATGCTCCACGCGCTCTGGGCGGGGGCCGACGATCGACATATCGCCGCGCAATACGTTGAATAGCTGGGGGAACTCGTCCAGCCGGTAGGGGCGCAGCAATGCCCCGACGCGCGTAATGCGGGGATCGCCGCTTACGGCGCGCAGCTCATCCTGATTCAGCCCGCTGTCCGCGCCGACGCGCATGGTTCGGAACTTCAGGATACGGAAAGCCCGGCCGCCCAGCGTCAAACGCTTCTGCGTGTAGAACACCGGGCCGCCGTCCTGCAGCTTGATCGCCAGAGCGATCACCAGCATCAGCGGGCTGGTGATCGCGATGCCTAGCACCGCAAACAACAGATCCATGCAGCGCTTGAGCAGCCGCTGCTCCGGGGTCAGCTCGCGGTTTTTGCACAGCAGGATGGGGGTATCGAAAAGCTGCGTTTTGTTGGCCACGCTCAGCGCGATGTCCATCGAATCGGGCAGCACGTTGATGCGCTTGCCTGCGCGGTAGCAATATTCAAACAGCGCTCGCCGCGTAGCCGCGTCCATGCCGCCCAGCAATACGGAGTCGTAGGGGGAAATGGCATTCATGAGCGTTTCCAAGGGCAGCCTCGCGTCCATCGTGCAGACCACCTCGAAGCGCTTGTCGAAGAGCTCCATCTTGTGGATCACGTCGGTGTCGCCGCGATCGCTGTCGAAGATGGCCACGACCTGCCGCGTTTCATTGAGCGCGTAATACACGGTGTTCATCGCGTAGCAGCCCAGCACGGAGAGCAAGAACTGCATCGCAAAAATTCCCAGAATAGGCAGCAGATCCAGCATCTTGCGCGCGATCAAGCTTAGCTCTAGGTAGATGAAGAAATCCGCGAACAGCAGCGCGAAAAAGCAAGAGAGCAGCAGGTTGGTGATGCGCAGCGAGCCGACGCGCAGCCCGCCGTATAGGTTCATAAACAGCAGCAGCATGCCGGAATAGGAAACCAGCACCACGTAGTTACCCAGATCCCAGAAGCTGGCTTCCTCGTAGGCATTCTGCCAAACGAAGTAAAAGATCAGCACCAGACCAGCCAAATATAGCAGGCGTACCAAGGAAACCACGGAACGCCTGTATGTAAACTTCAAAACGAATACCCTCCTACAGGACAGGGGGGCGCAAAACCTGTCTTGCGCATTGTCCGGAAATCATCTATAGTATAAACTGAAACTTTTTCACATGCAAGTGTGGATACACGGGAGTCGATGGATGCGTTTTATTATCGTTAGCCAGCATTTTTACCCGGATACCTTCCGCATCAGCGACATCGCCTTTGCGCTGCGGGAGCAGGGGCATCGGGTGCAGGTAATAACCGGCCTTCCGGATTATGACCGAGGCAAGCTGCCGCCGAAATACCGCTTTTTCCGAAACCGCCGCGAGACGCATCGCGGGGTGGAGATCCTGCGCGTGCCCACCACGCTGCGGCGAACTGGTTCCTTCTGGCGGCTCGTCAATTACGCTTCGTTTGTGGTATCCGGCTGGCTCGCCGCTTGCTGTTTGCGGCGCGGCGCGGAGCCGGTGGACGCGGTGCTGACCTACGAAACCTCGCCGGTGTCCCAGGCCATTCCGGCGATTCG
This sequence comes from Eubacteriales bacterium, assembly GCA_031552825.1. Lineage (GTDB taxonomy): Bacteria > Bacillota > Clostridia > Christensenellales > Aristaeellaceae > WQXF01. The sequence continues at coordinate 98,812 of JAVBMD010000002.1, read as the reverse complement.
CCTGGCACATCGCTTTCGCTGCCCGCACCTGCTCTATTGCCTCGACCTCTGGCCGGAGTGCGTGAAGGTTTGGGGGGTCAAGGAAGGTACGCCGCTGTTTCGTGCGGTGGCGGCGGTCAGCCGCCGTGTATACAACGCCGCCGATCTGGTGCCGGTCTCCTCGCGCCCGTTTGCGCGGTATCTCGCCGAGGTAAACGGCGTTCCGCCCGCGCGCATCCGCTACCTGCCGCAACCCTGCGAGGATATCTTCGAGCAGCTCGCCGGACAATATGAAGAAAACGGCACGGTGGACTTCCTGTTCGCCGGCAACGTGGGCAGCGCGCAGGATATCCCCTGCATGCTGCAGGCGGTGGCGCGGATCAAGCATTTGCCGGGCTTTCATGTACACATCGTCGGGGGCGGCAGCGAGCTGGAGGCGATGCGCGCGCTGTGCGGCCAGCTGGGCGCCGGGGAGCGGGTCACCTTCTACGGCCGCAAGCCGCTAGAGGAAATGCCGCCCTTCTACCGCTTGGCTGACGCATTTCTGCTGACGCTGCGCGGCGGTGATTTTGTCGGCCAAACGTTGCCGGGCAAGCTGCAGAGCTACCTATCGGCGGGCAAGCCGATCGTGGCGGCCATCGACGGCGCGGCAGCCGAGGTGATGGCCGAGGCTGATTGCGGGCCGTGCGTTCCGGCCTCCGACGTGGAGGGATTGGCGCGCGGCATGGCGGCAATGATCCAAAATTTCGAGGCATTCCGTGCCTGCGGCGAACGCGGGCTGGCATATTACCGGGAAAATTTCCGCAAGGATGTGTTCCTGACGCGGCTGTACGCGTTGGTGAACGAAGCGAAGGGGGAGACGACCGATGTTTGATAACGAAACCCTGCTCATCACCGGGGGAACCGGCAGCTTTGGCAATGCGGTGTTAAGCCATTTTCTGGACACCAACATCCGTGAGATCCGCGTTTTCTCGCGCGATGAAAAAAAGCAGGACGATATGCGCAGGCAATACCGTTCCTCGAAACTAAAGTTTTACATCGGCGATGTGCGCGATCCGCTTTCGATCATGGGCGCGATGCAGGGCGTCGATTACGTGTTCAGCGCGGCGGCGCTAAAGCAGGTTCCCTCCTGTGAGTTTTTCCCGCGCGAGGCGATGCGCACCAACGTCGAGGGCACCTACAATACGCTGCGCGCCGCCGTGGAGTGCGGCATCAAGAGCGTGGTCTGCCTTTCCACCGACAAGGCGGTGTACCCCATTAACGCGATGGGCATCTCTAAAGCGCTGATGGAAAAGGTGATGATCGCCGAGAGCCGCAACAGCACCAAGACCGTCATGTGCGGAACGCGCTACGGCAATGTGATGCTCTCGCGCGGCAGCGTGATCCCGCTGTTCATCGAACAGATTCAGCAGGGCAGGCCGATCACCGTTACCGATCCGAAGATGACGCGGTTCCTGATGTCGCTGGACGATTCGGTGGATCTGGTGATGTACGCCTTCAAAAACGCGCGCCCCGGCGACATGTTTGTGCAAAAGGCTCCGGCTTGTACCATTGGCACGCTTGCGCAGGCGCTGGTGGAGTTGTTTGAGGCCGATATACCCATCAAGATCATCGGCACGCGCCACGGCGAGAAGCACAACGAGAGCCTGCTCACGCGCGAGGAGCGCGCGCTGGCGAAGGAAAACGAGAAATATTTCTGCATTCCGGCCGATACCCGGGATCTGCAATACTCGCAGTACTTCGATGAGGGCATGGAGATGCCGCTGCCCGATGAATACAACTCCGATAATACGCAGCAGCTCTCCATCGCGGAGCTCAAAGAGATGCTGATGGGGCTGGATCAGGTGCGCGACGCGGTGCGCGCGTACCGCGCAAAAAAATAGACCGCCGTCGGCCTATCGAAAACCGGGACCGCGTCGCAATCGCGCTCCCGGTTTTTATTTCCCCGGAAATATTCGTATTGGGTTCGAATTATTGCTTCCAAATAGCCTTGAGCGCCGCTTCCGCCGCGCCCGGATCCCCGCAAACGACCAGCACGGTTTGCAGCCCGCTTGTCGTCAGCACGGCATGCTCTAGCTTGGGCATCTCCTCCGGGCGGTAATCGCGGTATTCGGCCAACGTGTGCTCGCGATAGTCGGCCAAGGCGGACTTGAGCGCCTCCAGCGCTTTCGCATTGGCAGCGGTGAGCACGACTACGCATTCCGGGGTAGCGCGGCTCGCGTCGAGGCCCATCGCGCCGTCGGCCAACTGCGCGGCGTCGAACCCTAGGTAAATCGCCAGCTTTTCTCGGGGAAGCGCCGTCAGCTCCTCAAAGGGTTGCGAGGCGATCACCGCATCCAGCACGTCGGCGGCAGGCGGCGTGGAACCCGGCTTGCCGCCGCAACCACCGAGCAGCGACGCGGAAAGCAGCAGAACGAGCAGCAAAATAGGTTTGCGGTTGCGCATTTAGAAAGTCCTTCTTTCTTTTAGTTTCCCGTCAGCGGGATCATGTGCGTATAGAAAAAGTTTGAGAGCACCTCGTAGGCCGCGGCGCGCAGATGGATGCCGTCACCGGCGCCATAAACGTCGTCGAGGGTACCTCTTTCGTTCCGCAACAGGGGATTGATGGGCAGGTAATAGACGTTGTGCTCCTTGGCCAGCGCGTAGAGCCCCTCATTGAAGGCGTTTACCTGCTCGTTCGTGAAGTTGGGGAAACGTTCCTGCGCCTTGGCCTTGACCGGGGTCAGCGAGATGAGGTAGAACAGCGTATCGGGCAGCGCGCGGATCAGTTGGTTGAGCAAGAGGTTGTATTCTTCCAGCACCAGCGCCGCGTCCTTCCGGTCGATGCCGTTGTTGCCGATCCATAGATACACGATGCGGGGCTGAAGCGCAAGCAGCTTGGTTTCCAGCTGCACCAATTTCCCATCGAGCGGAAACAGATTATCGCGAATGGCGGTGCGCGCCGAAAGGCCGGTGACCGATAACGCAAGGAACGGCGGCATCCCACTGTGCAGGTTGAAGGGCTCGGCGATGGAGTCGCCGATCAGCACCGCGCCTTCAAAGGCGGAATCGTCGGCGCGCGGACATGGGGGAACGTCGGGCGCGGGATAGCCGGGCACCTGTAGCGAGGCGATCGCCAAGTTTTCGGTGGGCGCATAGGTTTCTTTGGCCGCAGTCACCTCGGCAAGCCCGGAGGCGGGCAGGAAAAATATCAGGCATAGCGCTGCCGCTATTGACCGCTTGCGCCGATGAGCAGTTGCAGGCTCCGGTCGGTAGAGAAGGTGGACAGACCGTAAAGACATAGCATTTCCTCCGCTTGAATGGCCTCGGCCAGCTTGTGCAGGCTGCCGGTGAAATATCGGGGATCGACGGCGTCCACCCGCGCGTATTGCTGTGCGAGGCGGGGAAGCAGCGCGTTTGCAAAAGAATCCTTGATAACGAGCAGCGTGCCGCGAGCGCCGGCAGTTTGGTTCACTAGGGTGATATGCCCGTGGTTTCCGTAGAGCAGGGCGGCGTACTTATCGCGCCCCGCCAATGCATTGGCATCCAGCAGACCGTCGACGGGTCTGCCTTCTATTTCAAGCCGAATGTCTTCGAATGCATCGAAGGTCAATATGTCCGGCCTGAGGAAGGGGCTGGGCGCGCGGGCGAAGAAGGAGCCGTAAAAGCCGTCGGCCGCTATCGTGCAGGAGGGTTCGGGCGATGGGGTGTGTCCCGAAGCGCTCCGCCACGCATCGAAGGCGACGCGCGCGCCCTCCGCCGTCCAATGATGGTCGAGGCGATAGAACAGCGGATGTTCGCGCCTCGCCGCCGCAGCGCGCAATGCAGGCAGCACATCGACGGTGCGCACGCCCTGCGCTAGATTGTACAGCGAGCCAAGCAGCGCGTCCTGATCGCGCGGGGTATAGCAAGGCGGCAGCGCTTCCGCATAAACCGCCGAGGAAAGCGGAACCAGCAGCAGCGTGGTGGGAAGCTTGGTCTCTCGCGCCAGCGCCACCACGGCGGAGACGTTGTCGGCGGCGTTTTTTTCATTCAAACGCGCGCTCGGCTCGAACAGCCAGCCTTCGCGTCCCAGCAGCACGCCGTCGCGTTCGGTGCGCAGCAGCGCGGCGTCCCACAGCGCGCCCAGCGAAACCCAAGCGCCGCGCCCGGGGAATTGGTCGGCGATGGCGTCGTCGGTTTGTTTCATCCAGCGGCCATCGCGCACAGTTTCCGCGGCTGGAGGCGGAAACTGGGCAAGCGGCCGGTTTTCCAGATCGGACCGCGCGCGTGCGGGCAGCAAAAGCTCCAGCGCCGCGAGGCTTACCAGCAGCGCCATCGATAAAACGAAGGTTGGGCATTTTTTCATGCGAAGGATGCGCACCCCTCCTTTCGAAGCGCAAGTTATCAGAGCAGGTTCGAAGCGCAAGCTAGAACCGGAAGTATAAAAACGGGTTAAAGCCAGCCTGCACCAGCGAAGCGACACACAGTATCAACAAGGAGAGCAATACCGGAAGGCGAAACGCCGCACGGCGCCGGAGCAAACGGTTTGCCCAATGCGCGATCGACGGGACGCAGGCCGCGATGGCCAGCGCAAGCAGCACGGCATTGTTGCGGAGCAGGTGCGGCCAGTCCGCGCCGGAAGCGAAGCTAAACAAGCGCCGCAGGAAGGCCGCGGCCTCGGGCAATGCCTCGTGGGCGAAGATCACCCAACCGATCCAGACGACCGAGAGCGTATAGCACCACGCCAGCGCGCGGTGCCGCGCAAGCCACTCGGTTGGCAGGCGACGCTCTATCAGCAGGAATAGGCAAAACCACAGTCCCCATAGCACGTAATTCCAGCTCGCGCCGTGCCATAGGCCGGTCAGCAGCCACACGATCAGCAGGTTTCGCACCGTGCGCAAGGCGCCGCCCCGGCTGCCCCCTAGCGGAATGTACACATAGGTACGGAACCAGTAGCCCAGCGTCATATGCCAGCGCCGCCAAAACTCGCGGATCGAGCGCGAGGCATACGGGTGATCGAAGTTTTTGGGGAACGTGAAGCCGAGCAGATGCCCCATGCCGATGGCCATGAGCGAATACCCAGCAAAGTCAAAGTAAATCTGCAGGCCAAAGGCGGTGATGCCCAGCCATGCCGCGGGCATCGAAAGCGAGGCAATGCCCGGCGCGCACGCGGCTTTCCACATCGCGCCCAAAGGGTTGGCCAACAATACCTTGGCCGACAGCCCGAGGATCAGCTCGCCGATGCCCTGCTCCAGCGCCTCGGGGGTGATACGCCGCTGCTTGAGCTCCTTTTGCACATCCTGAAACAGCACGATCGGCCCGGCGATAAGCTGCGGAAATAGCAGAATAAAGGTGGCGTAGTCGATCAGCTTCGGCTCCGGCTCAACCCGCCCCGCGTAAACATCGAGGACGTAGGCCTGCGTTTGAAACGTATAGAAGCTGATGCCCAAGGGCAGCGTCACGTGCGGCGCGTAAACAGCCAGGCCGAGGTTGAGGAGCAGGAAATCCGCGTACTTAAAATACAGCAGCGCACCAAAGTTTAACAACAGCGAGGCCGATAGCGACGCTTTGCGCCGCGCCGGGGGGCGATCCGCGGCGCACGCACGCCCCAGCGCGTAGTTGGCCAGCATCGAAAACAGCACCAGAGGAACGTAGCGCATCTCACCCCAAGCGTAGAAAAAAACGCTGGCCGCCAGCAGCACGCCGTTTCGCGCGCGGCGCGGCGCGATGGTATGCATAAGCAACACCGCAGGCAAAAACCAAACCAAAAAGGTTAGGCTGGAAAAGAGCATGCATTGTCCCCTTACAAACAAAATGGCCGACACGGCGGCGTGAAAAAGGTCGAATCATCGTGAAAAAGACAGGCAAATGGCAAAGCTTGCCGCATCGTGTAGCATAGTGGTATCATACCTGCTTACCCACACTTTGGCAACTAGGGATTTTCTGCGGCGGCGGTATCCGGCACGGCTGTCGGCACTTATCTTGACCCTGTTTTTGCCCTATGCTATACTGCACACATCGGCAAAGAAAGGCGCAATGCAATATATGAAAAAAGAGCAGGGAGAACGCTCCCTACGCAATAAGGTGGTCGGCGAGGTTTTCTGGAGCACGGGGCAGCGACTTTGCGGGCAAGTCATAAGCCTTGTGGTCTCCTTTATTTTGGCGCGCTTGCTGCTGCCCAAGGATTACGGTCTGGCTTCCTTGCTGCTGAGCATTATGGCGATTTGCCATATTCTGATCGACGGCGGCTATGTCGCGGCATTGGTGCAGAAAAAGGAAGCGACCGATACCGATTTTTCCACGGCGTTTTGGATCTACGCGGTGGTTGCGGTATGTTTGTATTGCATCATGTATTTTGCCGCGCCGCTGGTTGCGCGGTGGTATGGGGAACCGTCCTTGGTGCCCATGTTCCGCGTAATTTTTCTGGGGCTGCCGGTTGCGGGCATGAACTCGATTTTGCGGGCGCGCGTGATGCGGCGGATGGAATTCCGCAACCTTTTCTTTGCCGCGCTGGTAGGCAGCTTCTTTTCTGCGGTGGTCAGCATCTATATGGCGTACCACGGCTATGGCGCATGGGCGCTGATCTTCCAATTTTTAATCAGCTACTCCGTCGAAACCGTGATGCTGTGGATTTTCGCACGGTGGTCGCCGAAGCAGGGCTTTTCAAAGGAAAGCTTTCGCACGCTGACCGCCTTTAGTTCGAAGGTGCTGGGTGTGTTGCTGCTGGATACCGTGTTTGAGCAGATGCGCATCCTGCTGATTGGCAAGCGATACGATCCGGAGCAGCTCGCCTACTACAGCAAGGGCAAGCAGTTCCCGGACCTGATCGGGATGAACATCAGCGCTTCCATCAGCGCGGTTTTGTTCCCGGTGGTCGCCAAGAGCCAAGAGGATCTGCCGGGCATGCAAAAAATTGTTCGGCGCGCGATGAAAACCAACACCTATTTGCTCAGCCCCCTGCTGATCGGCATGATGCTGATCGCCGAACCGCTCATTCGCCTGCTGCTTACGGAAAAATGGCTTTTCTGCGTGCCGATTTTGCAGATTTACTGCGCCGCCTACCTGTTCAAGCCGTTTCAGGACGTCAGCGTGCAGGCCATCAAGGCGCTGGGCATGGGGCGCACCCTGATAAAGCAGGAAATCGTCAAGAAGAGCTATGGCGCGCTGATTCTGGCGATCACGCTGCTTGCCTTTCACAGCATCGAGGCCGTCGCGCTGGGTTATCTGGTTTCGATCATTCTCGATTCGCTCGTCGTCTTTGTGCCGTGCGGGCGGCGGCTGGGATACAGCATCGGCGAACTGATCCGGGATCTTGCGCCGATCCTGCTGCTCAACCTTTGTATGGCGGGGCTGATTCTGTTGGTCGGCATGCTGCCGCTGGGCGACGCCGCCCGGATCCTGTCGCAGGTTGCGGTCGGCGGGGTGAGCTATCTCCTGCTTTCGCTGCTCAGCAAAAACGACGCGTTTTATTATCTGCTCGATACGCTTAAGGAGTTCCGAAGTCGGTAGGGGCGCAAATCTGCAGGAAATCTGCGGATGGGTTTGCCGGAATCAGGGAACGAACATAATATCGGAACAAAGCAAACAAAAACCTCGCAGCTCCTTGATCTACAAGGCGTTGCGAGGTTTATTTCGTCTGGAGCTGATGTCGGGACTCGAACCCGAGACCTCTTCCTTACCAAACCGAGGGAATAGATATTTTTAAGAATTATCTAGCGCAAAAAATCGTTGATTTACAAGGATATACGAGAAATAGATATCATCAAGAATTATCTGGTTTCATCGTCGTAGCTACAGTGGTAGCTACAGTAAATTAGATATATTAATACAAATATAGTCTAAAATGCACCTTCTACGACAATGCCGACATACGGGACATAACTCAATATGTCCGGGACAAAAAGGACAAAAGGACAAAAGTCCCGGAACCTGTTGAAATATAAGGGCTGGAGGGACATGCACCGATTTGGGATAAAACGGGACAAAAAGGACAAAAGGGGTAGGGGGTCATACGCGTACACGCGTGTCTTTTGGAGCTACCCCTACCGCTCGCCCTTTTGCTGGTTTATCTTTGCGAATAGGGGGGAGTATTGAGGCGAGCAAGGCCTTTCGTTTCGTGCACTGATTCCTTCGCAAACAGCCCCTTTAGCCTCATTATGAATGCAAAAAGCGCCCTTCCGAATGAAGAACGCAATCATTTCAACCGATAAAGCAGCCTTTGCTACTTGGTGGCGCTGTACGCCCGCTTCCTTGTTCTAGCAGGTCGCAGGGCTTACAGGATGTCACCTTGCAGGGCAATGGCCTTGCCGATGATGCATGCCTCCCCGTCAATGACGATCGTTTCATAGGCTGGGTTCTCGGGCATGAGCAGGGTCATGCCACCTTTGTGCCAGACGCGCCGAAGCAGGGCTTCATCGTCGATCACCACCACAGCGATTTCGCCGTCGGTGACATCGTTTTGCGAGCGGACGAAGATCAGGTCACCGTCAAGGATGCGGGCATTGACCATGCTGTCGCCGGTGGCGGTCACAGCAAAGTCGCATTCGATGGCCGCGCCATGCATGGTATAGTATTCTCGTGTAGGTTCAGGATTGAAGCAATTCAAGTGGAACCTCCTTGTAATTGCTGGAGGCCTGCGGTATACTGTCCCTGCAAGCCTCCAGCGCCTTTGTGCTGGCTTTGCACGAAGCCCGGTGCTGTGGAAGGTGGCCGGGCTTTATGCTACCGTAAAACGCCGTGTGGTGCTCTCTTTAAGGAAGCCGGTGTACAGGTCGGGGTGCTCTGCCTTGAATGCGGTCGTATCGAAGCGGCTGCTGGTGACCGGCATCCAGCGTGCCTTGAATGCTCCGGCTACAAGCTCAGTCGTGCCCCGCGCGGTCATCTCGGCTTTGATCGTGTCCTCCATGGTGGTGATCTCGGCCTCCAGCTCCTCACGCATGCGTTTCAGCTCTTGCAGGTCTTGAATGCGGGTCTCCATCTCTTGGGTGCTCATTGGTTTACCTCCCGTGTTGTAGTAGGTCGAGGGGCGGCGCGTCTTGCGTGGCTATTGACCTCGCTCGCTATTCGGCTATTCTCACAGGTACGACTGCCGCCGCGTTACCAGCTATTGTCTTGGCTTCCCTCAACCTCTGGACATAGTATAATACTTCCGTAAGTATATTTCAATCGACAGAACAGCCAATCTTCCGTAAGTATATTTGTTTGATATTATACTTGCGGAAGTATATGTTTTGTGTTAGTATTATGCTAGAGCTGGGAAAGGAGGCGCAATATGGAGAGTGGAACTGCTGCAACCAGAGCAAAGAACAAGTATAAGTCCAAAGCATATGATCGCATTGAATTGGTTGTCCCTAAAGGCCACAAAGCCACCGTACAGGCTGCCGCCGATAAGGAAAGGGAATCCATCAACAACTACGTAAACAAGGCCGTGCTGGCTCGCATGGGGCTGGAGGAGTGGCCGGAGTCTTGCTCCGAACAAGAGAAATACGAAGAGTAGTTCAAATCAAGTATACGAATGAGGTATCGCATGAGCTGGACAAAGCGCCCGACATTTATCGATCATTGGCCGGAGAACCAGAATGTTGACTGCGTCATTTTTGCAGATGAAAACGGAGATGCCGATTTATCCTTCGTCAAAAAACAGCTGAGTCTTGGTCGATCAGTTGCAGATGAACAACGTTTTTTCACGCTTACCACCTGTTGCGTATATAAAGACAATTTCCCGGCGCTTCGAGATGCTCTGCTACAGTTGAAACTACGACATTGGGATGATGGCTTATTCACGTATAATGGAGTAAAGAAGCGGGTTTGCTTACATTCGCGCGACATTCGACGAAGAGAAGGCGCTTTCCATAACAGAATTATTAACCGTACTCAGTTTTTAGAAGAATTGACAAATGTGTTGAGTAAAACGCAGTATGGCATCGCATCATACTGTGTTGATAAAGTAAAGCATGTCCAGAGATACCAAGATGCGGTTTACCCATATTCATTGTGTTTCGATTTTCTCTTAGAGCGAATTACAATAAACTATATTCGCCCATGGAATAATTGCATTATCATCCTTGAGGCACGCGGGAAGGATCATGATAGAATGCTTTTAGAAAAAATAATGAAGTCTCTAGCACACGGAACTAGATACCGCACTGCAAAGCAACTTAGTAATATTGTTGGCGTATATTTTAATCCTAAATGGAAGCTCTGCGATGAAGAAAAATCCTATTTTGGCCTTGAATTGGCTGATTTGGTTTCATATCCTATCCATAAACGTATGGTGCATAATAGAGAAGATCCCGCCTATGAATCAATTTGCGAAAAAATCTTTGGATACCCAGACAACTTGCATTATGGGTTGAAGCGTTTTCCATGAAAAAAAGTCGCTTTCGCGACTCTTCCGCCCGCCTAAACGAGCCCCCGGAAAGAGCAGTGCTCTTTCCTCAAGACTAGATTATCACATTATTGATATTTTGTCAAGACAAAAGGGAACATATGTTTCTGTTTAAAACGAAAAGACCCACCATATTATATGGCGGGTCTCCTCTTTTACTCCCACGGTAACTTGCTTTCTTCCGCTACCGTAAACCCTGCGGCCTGCTGGCTTCGTCCGCCTTGCCGGATCAGCCGATTGAAGTAAACGTTCTGTGCGGGCGTCCCGTCCCGCCGCATGTTGGTCTTGAGCTTCACATCGAGGAGCGCATCCAGTGCACGGGGAAGGGTCTCCTCCAGCAGCCCGATATTCTCCAGCGGGATTTGCAACAGCTCCAGATCGGCCTTCAAGTAGGGCAGTCCCTCCGGCGCGAGCTGCTGCGCCTTGAAGATCATGCGGCCAGAATGCTGCCCGGCCAGCACGCGCAGGCTGTAGTGAAGGTAGGGCGCGCCGCTCTTGCTCTCTTTGAGCTGCGCGGCTTCAACCTGCACCTGATACACGCCGTCCGGCAATTCGTCGTAAGTCTTCGTCGGTGCGCTGGTCTCCTGCCAAGCGCCTTGTAAGCTATTCAGGTAGTCATTCATTTGTTGCTCTCCTCCGTCTCATGTGCTGTCTTCGCGCACGCGGCGCATAGCTGTTTCCCGAACCGGCTTTTGCTCCACGTGGCGACCTCGTAGGCGCGCATCTTGCTGGTTGCTGCGATGTGCTGGCTGCACGCTTCGCACAGCAGCGGCGACAAGCTGGCCTTGAATGCTTCCTCGAAAGCGGCAAAGTCCAGCGGCAGGGTTTCCGGCAGGTCGATGCGGCCTCCAGCCTCGAAGTAGTTGTTGCCCTTCGTATGCACCACGCGCCGTTCGCGCAGGACTTCGCCGCTCTCGGGGTCGATGTCGTACTCCCGGCAGGCGTACAGGATGTGGTCGGCCATGCCCAGCACGATCTTTCGCGCCGCTGGCGGCAGGGTCGGCGTGATGGTGGTATACGCCGCACCGGCGCGTGGTTTGGTCTCCTTCTCCTGCGCGTGGCTGATGATCCACAGGCCGTAGGGCAAAAGCGAAAGCTCGGTCAGGCGACGCAGGAACTCGCTATTGATAGTGTCACTGCCCTTACCGTAGCTGGCGTCGCTCTGGTGTACTACGCCCAGCCGTTCGCACGCCCATTCACAGCAAAACTTGTAAAGGTTGTCGACGGTGTCAATGCAAACCTTGTCGTAGGGCAATTTCCCCTGCTTCAACTCCGCGATAACCTTCAGGAAGGTGTCCCAACTATCCACCGTCACGCGGTAGCTTTCAAGCCCGCCCTGGCCATCCTCGGTGGCGATGAACAGGGTATCTCCTCCAGCGTTGGCGAAGGTGGTCTTGCCTACCTTGGGTTCGCCGTACAGCAGAATAGTGAAGTCGTTCAGGTTGTCTTTAGGCGGTGTCTTTGTCTTCGGTAGCAGTCCCATGCGGTTGGTCTCCTTTCAATTCCTCATGCGGGTCGCGGCGCTCGTAGCGAGCTTCGCAACCTGCCTCTTGCAAGCAGATGGGCATGTATTCGCAGGTTCCGAAGTCTGTACAGCGGGCGGTGTTGCGCGGATATACGTCCCGCTGGCGCTCCCATAGCATGCGCTGGGTGATGTCCCACAGCTCGGCTTCGAACAGGTCAAGGTCTTCCTGGCTCCGGTACAGGCGTTCTTCGATGAAGTAGAACTCTGGACGATCTCTATAGTCCGCCTCCAGCCGGTCGCAAAACGCTTCGAAGGTTTCCTTTTGCGTCTGCCGGATCGATGGCTTACGAATGATCCGGTAGATGACGCCCGCAAGCGGTTTGTCCAGCACACGTTGCATGGCGTACAGGTAGGTGGTAACCTGCCCGTCCAGCCGCAAGCGGCTTATGTATTGCCTGTCCACGCTGGAGGCGGTTTTGTACTCCACAAGCCAGCTCTCACCGCCCAGCGTGCATACTCCGTCCACCTTGCCGGAAAGCACGAAGGAGCGGCTTGCAGCATCGGTTTCGGGGTTGATGATCGGCAACGAGAAGCATTGCTCCGTCTGGAGGTCTTCGAGTGGTGCAAAGGCCTGTTGTGCGCCATACAGCATCGCCCGGCAGGTCGCCATATCAAGGTCTAGGGCGCTTTGTTGCTCCTGTGTGAACGGCTGCACGGCATCGAAGACGGCCAGCGCCTCGGTGATGCTGCCGGTCTCCAGCCCCTTATGCACGGCGCTGCCCAGCAGGCGCGGGGCGCTGGAGGACTTCGGCGCAAGCCCGAGGTCATACCGCAAATGCTCGGCGAAGGGGCAATTCAGGCGCAGGCGTAGCCGGGAATAGGTCAAGGTCTCCATGCTCATACGCGCCCGGCCTCCCATTCCCGATAGAATGGCACCCAGTCCTCCAGCAGCATGACCACCACCCACGGCGCGTTGTTCTTCCGATGCATTACGCAGGGCACCGCTTTCCCGTTGGCATCGCGTTGCGCCTGCTCCAATGCGTCATAGAGGCGGAGCGCCTCCACGCGCTTGCACTCTACATGCATGCCCGGCAGGGATACGTCGGGGTTATCCTTGCCGCCCTTGTACATCTGGTCGTTGCGATGGGATTCATACCCGTAGCCGCGAAGGATGCCCGCAAGCTCCCGCTCTCCACGGCTGCCTTTTTGCTTTGAATTCAATGCCTCGCCTCCTTTGTGGATATTCGCAACCGGTTGCGAATTTACGTGTTGGGTACGATGCGGGGATTGACGAACCAGCGCACGCCCTGCGGCTGGCCGATGCTGTCATACGGCGATGTGAGAATGTCCGACCGAATGAAGCCCTTCTCCTCCAGCAGCGCAAGCGCAGGGTCGAGGTCTTTGGCGTTCTTGAAGTTGCGGTTGGCGCGCATGACGTCACGTTTCGAAAAGGCAATCAGCCCGGCCTTTTTCAAGCCCTCCAGCACCTTGCTCGCGTTGGCTGTGGCGCTGTCAGTGCTGCATGTGCCGAACGCTGCCAACGCGTGCGCGACGGCGTACCGCGCGATGGTGATAGCGTTTTGAATCGTAGGTTCGGGAATCGGGGTCTCCCATGACCGGCAGGATACCATGTGCAGTTGACCGGCGAGCCGAAGCGTCAGGCCTTGCAGCTTGTTCGCCCATCCCGCGATATGCTGCCAGTCATCAGCAAGGTGCGGCTCGATCTCCTCGCCCCACGCGTCGAACACTTCGCCCGCTGTTTCGGAGAGGCGCAGGGTGTGCCGCTCCGCTGGGTATGGGATGTCCAGCAGGCAGGTGATGACGCGCCCATACTCGGTCTCCAAGGCCTCCGATATGGGCTTAATTGGTGTCTTCCGGCGGCCAATCAGGGAACCCGGTAGGCTGTACAGGAAGCGCCCACATAGACCGCGATCTCTAAAGATTTTGTTTTCCATCAGCTCGGCCAACACGCTCGGCTGAACCGCCAGCATCAACGTTAGGGCAGGCTGGCGGATCGCTTCTGATGGACGTCCTACGCGGTCAATAAACACCGGGTCGCCGGGATGTGCTTTCAAGACAAGGTCGATGTTGGCGCTGCCATCCTTCGAGTACCGGCCACCCAGCATGGAGATGAATCCGCCCTCCGCGCTCCAGATGGAAGCACATCCATGATTCTGTACCATGATCCGCGCGAGCGCTTCCGGCGTGATGTCATCGGCCAACAGCCGGGGCGGAACGATGTCCACGAACTCCGCGAGCTGCTTTGCAAGATCGGCGGCTCTTTCTTCGTCGCCCTTGCCCTCCGCCTTGGTCAACTGGCTTTGCAGCATGCGCCGCTTAGACTGGCTTTGCTCGCTGGCAACCTTTAGGGCGTCATATTGCTGCATCTGCCACGCCAGCAGGGGAGCGCAGGCATAGTTGACGGCGGGGCTTTTGCGTTCACCCACGCCCATGCAGGCCAGCGCGTAGGTTTGGATCGGTTCCGTCCAGCCAAGCGGGGCTTGAATGCGCACCTTGCCCGCGCAGGCGGTGGATACCGCCGCCAGTGACAGCAACGCGGGCATATCTGGCGGCACCTGTAACTGCTCGGCTATGGCAAGGGCGAACTCATGCAATACGGTCGGCAGGCAATGCATAGGGAAGGGCGGTCGCTCGTACTCCTCTAGCGGGTCGGGTTCCTCCCACGCCATTTCACTACGGCGCTTCATGACTTCGAACCGTTCAATCTCGGTTATGGTGAACCCTCCCTTCGCATGATTTCGAGCGTGTGTTCATCCGCTGCGCGCAGGGTGTCGATTTGTTGGTCGCAGGCTTCCCGCGCGCGGATCGCTGCCGTGAACATCGGATCGTCAAAGGCTTGTTCGGCATGCTCTGCTGTCCACGTGGGAGCACGCAAGAGGGCGTCGGCATCCTTTCGTATTCGCTGGAGGCGCTGAATCCGGTCGTTCCTCCAGCGGAAAACGTCCATAGATCGCGGTGATACTCGCAGGCGGTAGTCCTTGACGATCATGTGCGCGGCATCCAAGGCCGGGATGTGGTAAAGCTCTTGTGCAAACGCGGTTGCGTCCCCGCCTCGGCCGCATCCAAAGCACTTCCAGCCACCGTCCGGGAAGAAGCAAAGGCTGGCGGTCTTCTCGTTGTGGAAGGGACAGCACGCCCAATAGCGAAGTCCCTTTTGCTGGAGGGTCAGCCCGGCACGTCCAGCGATGGTGCTAGCTGGAATGTCTCGTGCAACATCAAATACCTGCACACTGACCGCCCGCCTTTTTCGCCTGCACCTGCTCCTCCAGCCAGCGGTTGAACGCATCCTCGGGGACAACGTACCGGCGCGGGCTTACCTTGATCGCCGGGAAGCCGTTGCTACGCATCAGGGCATAGACGTTGTTAAGGGACATGCTCATGATCACGCACAGATCGCGGGCATTCAGGACTCGGGGTTTCTGTATGGTGGATTCCAAGTTTTCACTTCCTTTCGTTTGTAGAAGCATGCTTGCACTCCCTGCGAATACATGATATCATTAACTTGCAACAGAAACAAAAATATCGGTTGCAATGTCGGATGCAACAACAAAAGTATTTTCGGTAGCGACAAGGATGTGCTGATATATGACAACGGATTTTTTGGAAGTATCACAGCAGCAGCCGGTTCGATTTAAGTACATTAGATTTCCCGATTATACTATTGAACGGGAAGCGTATGACACGGGATATTCTACGGAGCATTATGATTTGATCTGTGGTGTTGGTGAACCGCTTAAAAGTAGCGTTGAAACAATAAGCAAGAATGATTTGCTACTTTCAATGCTAGTGCTCGCTGAAAAAATGCTATCGAAATATAAAAAGACCGAAGGGAATTATATGCCCTATGCGACTTTGCACGACGAAGATGTTGAAACTGTGCTTGAATGGTGTAGGAGGTACGGATTACCTTTATGCGATGATGAAACAACTGACGGCGATGGGCATGTTTGCGTTTCTGGGTTTCTTGAAAGGCTCAGCATTGTTTACAGTCTCTTCCAGCTGTGGTCGCGTATCGAATACGACGACACGGATCCAGATAACCCCTACACAAATGAAAGTGTAGATCGTTGCAAATATCTTTTGCAGGTTTGCCATAGCTCGGAAGCGTTTCTCACGATTGATTACAGTGGCCAAGCCCCAATTCTTTGCTTTTTCTGCCGATCTGTATATGAGCTTGCATTAACACAGCTCATGTTTCAAATAACGTCCAAAGAGAACGGGAGCATTTATAAATGCGAAGAGTGCCACAGCTTCTTTGTCCGATACCATGCAGGAAGAACCCTTTGTGATAGGTGTAGACCATTGAGATATAAAAGGTCACGAAGGATCAAAGAAGAACGATTAAAACAGGAGGCCTCCAGCAATGCCAGCAAAGAATAAGCGTGGAAACGGCGAGGGCAGTATTTACCGACGCAAGTCCGATGGGCTGTGGGTTGGTTCCTATACCGTCGGCATCAAGTCCGACGGCAAGCAAGACCGGCGCATGGTCTATGCTCCTACGCAGGCTGAAGCAACGCAGAAACTCCGCGAGATGATTGCGCTGCTGGACAAAGGCCTTTTTGTCGAGCCTGATAAAATGTCTGTAGGGCAGTGGGTGGAGACGTGGTTCAATGAGTACATCAAACCCCACAAGCGCCCGGCGACTGTAGAAACCTATGATGAGATTATCCGCCACCACATCACGCCCAAACTCGGGCGTGTGCTCTTGCAAAAGCTCCGCGCTGAACATGTGCAGGCTTGCTATAACGAGCTTGCAAAGCAGCAGTCGAAGCTTGGGAAGCGGTATTCTACTTCGACCGTTCATAAGGTGCATACCGTTCTGCGTTCTGCGCTGGAGCAGGCAGTCAAAAATAAACTGGTGTTAGCTAATGTCGCAAAGACCGCGACACTCCCGAGACAGGAGCAAGAGGAAGTTGCGTGTTTGAGCATCGAGGAACAGCGCACCTTGCTGGAGGCACTACCGGACACTACGAACGGCTGCGCTCTACGCTTCATTCTGATGACCGGCCTGCGTGCATCGGAGGTCTGTGGGCTGCGCTGGAGGGACATTGACGGTGATTCCTTCACAGTGGCGCAAACCATCATGCGCAAACACACCTTTGAAGAAGGAGTGCAGACAAAGACCGACTTCTTTGTCACAAAAACCAAGACCAAGGCTGGTCATCGTGAAATACCGCTCACTGCGAAGGGGCAGGCGCTGCTTACGCTCCAACGAAGAGAGCAGGCAACGCGACGCATGCAGATCGGCGGTTCGTGGGCAAACAACGATTTGGTGTTCGCCTCCGATATGGGCACGCCACTGGAGGCGCGCAACCTGTCCCGCTTCCTGCACAACATGCTGGAGAAGTGCAGCATGAAAAAGCGCGGCCTGCATACCCTCCGGCATACGTTCGCTACCCGCGCCATTGAAAGCGGTATGGACGTGCGCACGCTGTCCGAAATGCTGGGGCATACCGATGTAAAGACCACGCTCAACCTGTACTGTCATAGCAGCATGGAGACGAAGCGAAGCGGTCTCGCGGCCATGGAGCAGATGATTTGACTTTTGTCCTTTTTGTCCCGTTTTGTCCCGAACATACGGACACCCCGCAACGCCTTGCGGATCAAGGCCTGCGGGGTGTTTTGTCCTTTTGTCCCGAGGGTATGCGTAGAAAACATGCTGGAGGAGTGCATTCAGGGCAAAATAGCGCATTCAAAGAGAGTGTTTTTTTCGCGTAGCTACAGTGGTAGCTACAGTAGGCGAAAACAAGCTATAATTTCATATCCTATTGAAGACAAATAAAAATCCCGCAAAGCCTTATCACACAAAGCTTTGCGGGTGTTCTTTCATCTGGAGCTGATGTCGGGACTCGAACCCGAGACCTCTTCCTTACCAAGGAAGTGCTCTACCGCCTGAGCTACATCAGCATAAACGGCTGAGGGAAGTGCTTCCCTCTATTTACAGCCCGCGCAGCGCTGCGCGAGACAACGGTCATATGATACAGGAAGATTGAAAAAAAAACAAGTCCCATTTTTAAAAATTATATCAGAAATAAGAAATAGGAGGGCGCTGTTATCGAACTGCGGCGGGTACTGCCTGCTCCTGCTCGGTATCGGCAGCGATGCCGGAAAGCATCACCCATCCGGGGATGTTGGTCAGATCCGGCGTAGACGGCAGACCCTCGAGCACAAACACCGCCTCGCCTTGGGTGGCGATGTAATACTGCCGATCCTCCGTCGTGAGCAGGATGGCGGGCAATGGGCCGAGCGTTACGGGCTCACGCCCCAGCGTATAGTCCTGCTGGGCGAAGCGCTGCAGGTATCCGCCCGGCACGGCGCTATGCACCACCACCCGGTCGCGCAACGCGGCGTGCCGATAAACCAGCGTCACCGCGCGGCAGGGTGCGGTAACGCCGGGGATGCGCAAATCTTCCGCCTTGCCGCTCTCCAGCTGAAAGCCCTGCTGTGCGGGCAGGGTGGCCAAGCGGGCGGGCAAGAGCGCTTCGAGCTGGGCGATGTCGGTGGTTTCATAGCTGCGCTGTCCGCCGGGAAGCGCTTGGGGCTGCGGCATCGCGGTGGCGGCGGGCTGCTGCCCGGCAGCGCGCTGGAGATCCTGCGCTTCGCCGAGAATCACGGCAATATAGAACACGCCGATGCAGGCCGCGGCCAACCCCAGCAGCGTGCCGCCGCGCAGCAGCGTAAATAAGTGAGAAAATACGCGCAGGGGAGGGCGGGGCGCGGGGGTATCCTCCAACAAATCTGGTGCGGGAGCGGGTTTGCGGCGCTCCGACCGGGGCGCCCGTTGTCGATCACGAGGGCTCATCGTTGGCGCCTCCTTTTCCTCGTCCATTGTTCTGCGGTTACGCCGAAAAGAATGCCGATTGCGCAAGCGGCAAGCAGAATCGCCCACTCGGGGCGGATGCCCCACAGCGGCAGCAGCAGGTATCCGAGCGGAGCGAACAGCCACGCCAGCGCCGCAGGCACCCCGGCGTAAGCCGCGAAGAAGCTGGCGATGGCCGCGAGCACAGGGCAGAGCACCCATATCAGCAGCCAAAGCCCGGCCATAGCGCCGCGCAACGGCAGTGTGGCCAGCAGCGGTGGCAGCGCGGCGAAGGGCAACGCGCATACCAGCAACCATACCGATGCCCAGAGCAGGGCGCTGCGCCTAGGCTTGTGACGACGGATCATTTTAAGGCATGCGCCGGGCATGATCCAGCGCGGCGCAGAGCGCATCCTGCTGCGCCTCGGTCAGTTGGTCATTGACGATGATGTTGGCGCACATGCGGTCGGTGATGTCCTTGACGAGCGATTGCACGGTATCCGCCGAGCGCGGAAAACCCAGCATCCCGCGCCCGATGCCGCTGCGCCCGTGCAGAAAGATGCGGACGTATTCCCGAGAGAGGTGCAGAAGGTAAGCGGAATCGAAGGCAGCCGGATCACCGCTGAGCTCGCGGGTGCGGCGCAGCAGCGGATCGCGGAACAACTCCTCCACTATTTTAGCCGATTCCAAGGAGGAATATTGGTGCGGCTCTTCAAACAGGTTGAGAAGATAACACTTGATTAGCGAATAATCGCCGGGGCGCTTGAGGCATTCGTAAAGCTTGCCGTGGTAGAGCAGCGCGCGGTTCGCCGCGAAGCTGTCCGGATCCGCCTCCAGCGCCTTGAGCAGCAGCTTATGGGCGCGCTCCGGCCGCTTCTCTTGCTGCGCCTGCTGGAGCAGCGCTTCCACCTCGGGTTTTTCCGTCGGCTCCGGCGCGGGGGCAGGGGGAGTCTCTAGGGTGGCGTGCTCCAGCAGCAGCGCCGCGCCATGGCGCTTTGGCGAAAGCGACGCGCCGCAGCCGGGGCAAAGCAGCGCCTGCGGCAAGGCATCTGAATCCAATTCCTGCACATGCGCGCAGAGAGGACATACGGCGGGTAGCTTGGGCATAGCGCGACCTCCCATTGTTCAGTCAAGTTTATTTGCTTTCGAGTATTTTTTGAACAGCTCGATTATAGCACATCCTTGCCCCGCGGTGCAAAAGCGTTTGCGCAAGCAGCGGTTGCATGCTATGATAAAAGGCAACAATAAATAGGACAAACGATAAAAAACCTTGTATAGGAAAGAGTGAGATACGATATGGACATGAAGACCCGGATCGCGGCTTGGCTGGTCGGCGCATTGCAAAGCGCTTTCGAGGGCGTGGAATTGTCGGCGGAACAGGTGCGCGGCCTATTGGAAGTGCCGCCGGATGCCTCGCTGGGCGATTACGCGTTCCCTTGCTTTTCGCTGGCCAAGCAGCTGCGCAAGGCGCCGCCGATGATCGCGCAGGCGCTGTGCGATCAACTCGACGATCCCGCGCTGGCCACGGCCCAGTGCGTCGGCGCGTATGTGAATGTTTTTCTGCACCGCGCCAACATGGCGCGCGAGGTCGTCGCTGGCGTGCTGGAGGCGAAGGGCGCATGGGGCGCTTCCCGGCAGGGCGAGGGCAAGACGGTTTGCCTCGACTATAGCTCCATCAACATCGCCAAGCGCTTTCATATCGGGCATCTGTCCACCACCATGATCGGTCACTCGTTGCGGCGCATCTATGCGCACTTGGGCTACAATACCGTCAGCATCAATCACCTCGGCGATTGGGGTACGCAGTTCGGCAAGATGATCTGCGCCTACAAGCGCTGGGGCACGCGCGAGGCGGTGGAGCAGGGCGGCGTCGACGCGCTGACGGCGCTCTACGTGCGCTTTCATGAGGAGGCCGAGAAGGATCCCGCGCTGGAAGAGGAAGGCCGCGCTTGGTTCAAGCGCATCGAGGACGGCGATCCCGAAGCGCTGGAGATTTTCAATTGGTTTAAGGAGATGACGCTGCGGGATGCGCAGCGCGTGTATGATCTGCTCGGCGTATCATTTGATTCCTACGCCGGGGAGAGCTTCTATAATGATAAGATGGATCGCCCGATCGAAGAGCTGCGCGCCAAAGGGCTGCTCACCGAGAGCGACGGCGCGCAAGTGGTGGATTTGGAGGCATATGGCATGCCGCCCTGCCTGATCCTTAAAGGCGACGGCGCCACGCTCTATGCGACGCGCGACATGGCCGCCGCGCTTTACCGCAAAGATACCTATGATTTTGACAAGTGCCTCTACGTCGTCGCCTATCAGCAGGATCTGCACTTCCGTCAGCTTTTTAAGGTGATCGAGCTGATGGGCTATCCGTGGTATAAGGATCTTGAGCATGTGTCCTTCGGCATGGTCAGCTACGAGGGGCAGGCGCTGTCCACGCGCAAGGGGCATGTGGTCTATTTGGAGGAAGTGTTGGCGCGCGCCATCGAGAAGGCCGACGCCATCATTGCCGAAAAATCGCCGGGGCTGGACAACCGCGCCGAGGCGGCGCGGCAAATCGGCGTGGGCGCGGTGGTGTACGCGACGCTGCAAAACAACCGCATCAAGGACGTCGATTTCTGGTGGGATCGCGCGCTGAACTTCGACGGTGAAACCGCGCCCTACGTGCAGTACACCCACGCGCGCTGTTGCTCGCTGCTTCGCAAGGCCGGGGAGGTGGCCGCGGCGCCTGACTACGCCGCGCTTACCGACGAGGAAGCGCGCCAGGTGGTGCTGCTGCTCTCCCGCTTTCCCGACGTGGTGCAGGAGGCGGCGCTGCGCAACGAGCCTTCCATGATAACGCGCCACGTGACGCTGATTGCACAGGCCTACAACAAGTATTACTACGAGCACCGCATTCTCGACGGTGAACCCGCCGAGGTTGCCGCGCGCGTGGCGCTGACGCAGGCGGTGCGCGATGTGGTGCGCACCGGGCTGTACCTGATCGGCATCGAGGCGCCGGAACGGATGTAACGGGCATTCTGCATAAGAGCTCTTTGTGGAGGGATTGAAGTGGATCAGCCACAAGCGCAAAAACTGCTCGCTGAGTTGGATGGCCTGACCGCGCTGGCGCATGCCGCCCAGCATCCGGCGGTGCGCGCGCTGCGGGCGCTGCTGAAGACCTGCGCAGTAGAGCGCGCGTCACAAGCCGAATTTGTTCAGGCTTATAGCGCGACCTATCGCGCGTGGCTGGACTGCTTGGCCGGGGGATACGACGGCTTCGCCAGCGCGGTGCGCGAGGCGGTGTTGTTCACGCCCAGCGCGCTGGCGACGCTGTGCGCGCGCCTGCCACAGCAACGATTGCCCTATAGCTTGCTGCGCGCCGGAGCGCACGACCTTGCGGCGCTGGGCGCGCTGACGGCGCTGGAACCCGCCGCTGTGCTGGATTTGGCGATGCGCGCCAGCATCCCTGCCGAGGCGACCGGCGCGCTGCCGACCTGGGAGCTTTCCGCGCCGCACGCGCAGCCGGATCCGCGCCTTTCGGATATCGCGCTTTCTGCCAAGGGCATGCCCGCGCTGGCGGCGTTTTTCCGCACGCACGGCACCGGACTATTCGCGTCGTCTCCCGGGCTGACGTGGGTGGGCGTAGACGCGTCGCACCCGCTGGGGTTGCGCGGCGTGCGCTTTCCGGATCCGGTGCGGCTGGAGGATCTGGTGCTCTATGAGGAGCAGCGCGCCGTGCTGGTGGAGAACACGCGGGCGTTGCTCGCGGGACGCGCCGCCGCCAACATGCTGCTCTATGGCGACAAGGGAACCGGCAAGTCGGCCTCGGTAAAGGCGCTGCTTTCGGAATATTGGCAGGCGGGTCTGCGCATCGTGGAGGTGCCGTTGGCGCATTTGACACAGCTGCCGCATCTGTTTTCGATGCTGCGCGAGCAGCCGTGCAAGTGCATCGTGTTTGTCGACGATCTGGCGTTTGCCGATAGCTGCCCAGCGTATACGGCGCTCAAGACCGTGCTGGAAGGCGGGCTGGAGGCGCGCCCGGACAACGTAGTGGTCTATGCCACCAGCAACCGCCGCAACATCGTGCGCCAGCGTTTCTCTGAACGGCAGGACGACGTGCATGAGCGCGATACGCTGGAGGAAAAGTTTTCGCTGGCCGATCGGTTCGACCTGCGGCTCACCTTCCTCGCGCCCACGCAGGCGGAATATTTGCACATCACCGAAGCGCTTTGCGCCGCGCGCGGCATCGCCTTTACCGATGCGCTGCGTGCCGAGGCGCTGGCATGGACGGTTTCGCGCGCCGGGCGCTCGCCGAGACTGGCGCGGCAGTTTGTCGACGCGCTGGCGCGCAGGGGGGAGGGCGAATGATGCCGAAGGAGCGGATTCGCTGCCGCTGGGGCGCCAAGCCCGGGCTGATGCAGGAATATCACGATGCCGAATGGGGCAAGCCGTGCCACGATGAGGCGCGGCTGTTTGAGATGCTGATCCTCGAGGGCAAGCAGGCCGGGCTGAGCTGGTCGCTGATCCTCAATCGGCGCGAGGGCATGCGCCGCGCATTCGACGGCTTCGATCCCGAGAGGATGGCGCGCTATGACGACAAAAAGATCGCATCGCTGCTTACAGACGATGCGATCATCAAAAATCGACTCAAAGTGGAGGCAGCAGTGCGCAATGCGCGCGCGTATCTGGACTTGAGGGAGCGGCATGGATCGCTCGATGCTTTCCTGTGGCCGTATGTGGAGGGGCGACCGATTGTCGGGCGCTGGGTGAGCGAAGCGGAAGTGCCCTGTTTCACGCCGCTGTCCGACCGGCTCAGCAAGGATCTCAAAAAGCTGGGGTTCACCTTCGTGGGCACCACCATCGTCTATTCGTACATGCAGGCGGTCGGCATGGTTGACGATCATGTTGCCGGTTGCTTCTGCTGCAGCGCGCGCTAGTCGATGGCGTTTGGGTCGATGGTGTAGCGCTCGGGCAGCTTGTAGCGGAAGCGCGCCTTGGTGGTCACCTTGTTTCCGTTGGCATCCTCGGCCACAGCCCAGAGGTACACGCCCGCGCAATCCGATTTGTATACGAAGCTGAACGGGCTGGTGACGGTATCGCCGGACTCCGCGCCGTCGTCCGCGTCCAGCGTCTTGGAGACCGTGACAGTATACGGCGGCGTGCCGCCCATCGCCTGCGCTACAAAATTGATGTTGACCTTCACGGATTCATCCTCTTCGTAGAGCTTTCCGCCGGAATCCCAGCAAAAGATTGTGACCGTCAGGCCGGAATCCTTGTCGGTGGCGGTGCCGCTGTAGCCCGATTTGCAGGTGCGCAGATTGCCCCAGTGGATCAACGCTTGCAACTCCGGCGTGATATCGGCGCTCAATTCGATGCCGTTTATCATCTGTAGCTTATGCAGCGCTTTTTCCATCGTTGGATCAAAGCGCATGTTGACTTCCTCGCTTTTTAGGTAGCCAAATTTGCGCATCTGCTTTTTTAGCGCTAACACCTTGTCACCCTTGTCGCCGGGGGAAAGGGTTTCGTAGGGGATTTCGGCAATGGGAGAAAGGTAGCTGGTTTTTACGTAGCCGGTCTTTGTGCCGAAGGCCACGTGGGTCCAGTCGCCGCTTTTTTCCAGCACCCGCACCTTGGCTTGATTGGGCAGCTTGGCGACGATCTTTGAAGAGCCGTCGGCTTTTTTGCGCAGGTTGAGCGTGCCGCTCTTGGTAATGATCTCCGAGAAGCGCAAGCTGCCGTCGTCCTGCGCGCCTTCATCGCCGGATGCTTCATCGCCGGATGCTTCTTCGTCTTCCGCCTCCTCGTCGGCGGGGGCGGAAGCTTTCTTCTTCTCCTCTTCCAGCTCCTTTAGGAGGGCGGCGGTTTCTTCCTCGCTGAGCGGGGTAAGGAAGCGGGTTTGTACGTAGCCGGTCTTGGCGCCAAAGGCTACGTGGGTCCAATCGCCGCTTTCCTCCATCACGCGTACTTTGCTATGATTGGGCAGCTTTGCGGTGACCTTGCCGGAGGCGCTGGCCTTGCTGCGCAGGTTCAGCGTGCCGGTTTTGGTGGTGATTTCCGCGAAGCGAGGGCTGGCATCTTCCTGCTCTTGCGCGCTTTCGGATGCTTTCTCATCCGAAGTATTTTCATCCGAAGCTTCATCCGATTCTTCATCGGAGCTGTCGGTGGCTTCATCCTCGACGGCTTGCTTGTTTTTTGAAGTGTCGGCCGCTTTCTTTTCCCCGGCCAACGCGGAGCCCAAGCTCCCGAAAGGAATCAGGCAAGCCAGCATGGCTGCCAATAATTTGCGCATATGTTTTGTGCCTCCTGCCATTGCTTGTATATCATGAAGCTAGCCCCATTGTACGGGCATCGGTGCGGGATGTCAATGGAAGCTAGGCGCGGTGCGCGTGCTCTTTGGAGGCAAACACGATATACGCGGCCAGCATCGCGCCGCCTAGCACGTTCCCAAGCGTGACAAACGCGAGGCTGTGCAGCGCTCCGCGCCAAGAGAGTACGAAGCCGTTTACCGCCGCGATGGCGAAATAGAAAAAGTTGGCGACCACGTGCTCGAACGAGCAGATGATGAACAGCGATACGAACAGGATCGGCAGAAAATAGCGGGTCATTTCTTCCTTCGCCATCGTAAAGCCCAGCACGCCGAGGCAGACCAGCAGGTTGCAGCCGATGCCGCGCGCGAGGGCTTCCAGCCAAGGCATCGCGCTCTTTGCCAGCGTCGCCTGCAAAAAACGCTGCGCCAGCGCCGCATCCATCGGAATCGCGCCGGTCAGCAGCAGCGCCGCCAGCGCCGCGCCCACGAGATTGCCCGCATACACCGCCGCCCAGTGGGCAAGCATGCGCGGGAGGCGGATCTTTTTCTGCCAATAAGGGATTAGCAGCAGGCAGTTGCCGGTGAACAGCTCGGTTTTGAGGAACATCACCGAGATCAGGCCGATGGAAAAAATTGCGCCAGCCGCCACGCTGCCTTCTCCGCGCGAGGCCACCAGCGCCGAACCATACCCCGCCAGCGCGATGAGAAACCCGGCAACGATCGAAAGCACGCCGATCTTCGCCCAAGGATTTTGTAACTTGTCCGCTCCGCGATAGGCTTGAATGTCCATGCGGATTCCTCCGTATCATTTGTAAATGATGTCATCCCGCAGGCGGTACAAGGTCGCGCCATACTTCTTGCGGCAGAACGCGTCCACGAACCAATCGATGTCCTTCTCTGCGTCGTACTGCACATAGCCGTAACGCACGCCGCCGCGCGATTCGCCCTTCATGTTGCTGTCGGTCCAGCGGATCGTATCGGTGGCCTCGTCATAATCGCCGATGATGATCATGCTGTGCGCTCCGACGCCATAGTAATACTTCGCCGCCATCTGAAAGAAATCGCCGCGCTGCGCCTGCTTCAAAAATTCCCGGGCGTTCTCTTCGTTTTCCTTTTTGGTGAGGCTCTCGTCGTAGCGGAACGAGGCGGCCATCTCGAATGGATTGCCTTCCTCGGCGGGGATGTCCTTCCATTCGATGCCGTAGACGTAGGGCTTGCAGTCTTCTTTCGGCTGATTGTCGGGGATGACCAGCGGCACTTCGGGGTATTCCGCTATGCGGAAGGCGTCGCGGTTCTCTCGGAAGAGGTAGGTGGTAAAATTTTTGCACAGATAAATATCGCTTTTACCGGCTGCCTTTTGCGCGCGGCCGTTGGTTTCGTCGTATTTTTGCTCCGCCAGCGCGATGATGCGTTCGATGAAGTCCAGACGGGCTTCTTCTGAAGACTCCAGTGAAGCTTCGGACGATGCGGCCACGGCGAAGCCCGACGTCGAAAGCAGGCAGAGCAGCGCCATCAGCCCGCACACGGCCGAACGCAGGCAGCATTTCTCTTTTTGTTTCACGTTTGCCCCGTTCCTTTCTTGTGAGGTCGAACCATATCCTGCCGCTATTATAGCAAAGAAAAGGCACCCCGTCTATGCCGCGCGAACGGCGGAGGCGGGGTGCCGGGTGAACAGCCGATGCTCAATGCTCCAAAAATTTCAATCGATTGCCTCGGATCGTCGCGGTGATCTCCAAGCTCTCCACCAGTTCTCGAACGCT
Organism: Eubacteriales bacterium; assembly: GCA_031552825.1. Lineage (GTDB taxonomy): Bacteria > Bacillota > Clostridia > Christensenellales > Aristaeellaceae > WQXF01. The sequence goes on along the minus strand of JAVBMD010000002.1, from coordinate 72,157 downwards.
GGCGATCTTTTCCTCCACCTGCTCGATGCGGCCGGAGGTCAGCTCGCGTAATGCCGCGGTTTCGCCCTGCAACACCTCGTAACGGGCGTCGATCTGCGTCTTGAGCGCATCGATCAGGGTAGCGATTTTTTCAAGGGAAGTTTGCAGGGTGCGCACTTCGCCGCGCAGCAGGCTTTGGTCGACGCGCACGGCCTGCAGTTCCTCGCGCGTGGTGGCTTGATCCATGCGGATAGCCTGCGCTTCTTCGCGTGCAGAACCCTGATCCATATGGATGGTCTGCAAATCCTTGCGCAGGGAGTTCTGTTCCACGCGCGAAACCTGCACCTCTTTGTGCATCGCGCTTTGATCCATACGCACGGCCTGCAATTCCTCGCGCATCGCGCTTTGCTCGGTGCGCACGCCCTGAAAGTCCTTTCGCAGGGAGCTTTGCTCCACGCGAGAGGCTTGCAGCTCCTTGCGCAGCATGTTTTGATCCTCGCGCAGTCCCTTGAGCTCTGCGGCCAGCCCGGCCAAGAGCTCCTTCAGATCCCGCTCCATGCTTTACCCTCCCCAGGAAGAGCTTTCTTGCCAAATTCCCCCGCAAAGCGGGGGAATTTGGCTTCGCTCATTGCTGTAGTATAGCAAGGAACGCGTTATTCTATTTGAGAACTTTGCGATTTAGCGCGCCAGCCAGCCGCCGTCCACTGCCAAGGTGTAGCCGTTTACATAATTGGCGGCGTCGCTGGCCAAGAAAACTGCGGGTCCGGCCACATCGGCGGGCGTTCCCCAGCGCCCGGCGGGGATGCGCGCCAAGATGTCGCTGCTGCGCTGCTCGTCCGCGCGCAGCGCCTGCGTATTGTTGGTGGCCATATAGCCGGGCGCGATGGCGTTGGCGTTGATGCCGTGCTGCGCCCATTCGGTACACATAGCGCGCGTCAGCCCCATCACCGCCGATTTGGAGGCAGTGTAGCTGGGCACGCGGATGCCGCCCTGATAGGAGAGCATCGAGGCGATGTTGATAATCTTGCCACCCTTGCCCTGCTTGATGTACTGCTTGGCGGCGGTCTGCGAGAGGAAAAAGACGGTCTTGATGTTGATGCTCATCACATCGTCCCAATCCTTCTCGGTAAAGTTGATGGCGTCCTCGCGGCGGATGATGCCCGCGTTGTTGACCAGCACGTCGATGTGGCCGAAGGTCTGCACCGCGGTATCGACGATGCGCTGGCAAGGTTCGATGCTCATCAGGTTCTCCACCATGCCGAGAAACTTGCGCCCCAGCGCGGCGACCTTTTGCTCGGTTTCCGGCATGGCGACGTAGTCCACACCCACGATATCGGCTCCGGCTTCGGCCATGGCCAGCGCCATGCCCTGCCCCAGTCCGGTGCTTGCGCCGGTGATGATAGCGACTTTGCCCGTCAGATCAAAGGGATTGCTCATTGCGTTCACTCCTTGCGTGATGTTCAGTAGAAAAATTAGCGCAGCGCCGTGGGCGCGATGCCGTCCATATCGTCAAATTCCTGGTTTTCGCCGCACATGCCCCAGATAAAGGCGTAATTGCGTGTGCCGACGCCGCAGTGGATCGACCAGCTGGGGGAGATGACGGCCTGCTCGTTGTGTAGCAGCACATGGCGGGTTTCGGCGGGCTCGCCCATCATGTGGAACACGACATCCTGCTCCGGCAGATCGAAGTAGAAGTAAACCTCCATGCGGCGCTCGTGCGTGTGGCAGGGCATGGAGTTCCAGTTGCTGCCCGGTTCCAGCTGCGTCAGCCCCATGCAAAGCTGGCAGGTCTGCATTACCGCCGGGTGCAGGTACTGATAGATGGTGCGCTTGTTGCAGGATTCCGCCGCGCCGAGCGGGCGCGGGTTGGCTTGGGTGATGTCGATCTTGCGGTTGGGGTAGGTGGTGTGCGCCGGGGCGGAGTTGAGGTAGAACTTTGCGGGGTTGGCGGCGTCGAGGCTCTCGAAGGAAAGTTCCTTTGCGCCCATGCCGACGTAGAGGCCGTCGCGCGGGTTCATCTCGTATGCCGTGCCGTCTACCTTCACGCGGCCGGGACCGCCGATGTTGATGGCGCCCAGTTCGCGGCGCTGGAGGAAGTACTCGCTGGCCAGCTCCTTGCTGCCGGTCAGCGCCACCGCGTTCTTCACCGGCATGATGCCGCCTGCGATGATGCGGTCGATGTGGCTGTAGGTCAGCACGGCGTCATCGGCGGCGAACAACGTTTCGATGACAAACTCACTGCGGAGGCGGGCGGTGTCGTAGTGCTTTGCGTCCAACGGGTTGGAGGGGTGACGGATCGTGAGCTGCATAGGGCTACCTCCTTAGGGATGGGCAAAAAGCACCCATCTTCATTTTTGTTGACAATAGTATAGCATAAAGGAATCGCAAATTCTTTGCGAAAGCAAACAAAAAACTTGCGATTTTAGACCTGATGCTGTAAGCTAAAAAAGCAAGGGAAGGGGCGAGAGGGAATGCGCGCTTTTTTAAATTGCAAGGAGGCTGTGAGCGCTTGCCTGGAAAACCGCCGGTTTTCCGTGGCGTTGCTTTCCGATGAAGAAAAACCGCGCTCTATGCACAACCATGACTGCTTGGAGATTTATTTTTCCGTGAGCGGCGGCAAGCAGTTTTTTGTCGACGACCGGCATTACGAGAACAACGACGGCGACCTGTTTATCATCAATCAGTTTGAGACCCACAAGCCGGTGCTGGCCGACGGGGTGCATCACGAGCGCGTCGTGCTGTCGATCCATCCCGATTACCCGGCCACGCTCTCCACGCCCGATACCGACCTGACGGCCTGCTTCTTTCAGCGGCCGCCCGGCTTTTCGCATCGTGTGCAGCTGGATCGCGCCGAGCGCGCGCAATTTGGCGCGCTGGTGCGAAGGTGCATCGGCGCGCAGGGGTTTGGCGCCGACGTGCAGGAGAACGCCAGCTTTACCGAACTGCTGCTGCTGATCGGCACGCTGTACGCGCCGGAGCGGCACGCCGCCGCCGGGGTGGAGCCCACGCCGGGCGGCGAGCGGATCGATGCGTTGCTTAGCTACATCAACCGGCGCATCACCGAGCCGCTGACCATCGACAGCCTCGCCGATGAGTTCTATCTCAGCTCCGGCTACCTATGCCGCCTGTTCAAGCAGGAAACCGGCACCACCATCAGCAAGTACGTCGCCGCGCGGCGCATCAGTTTGGCCAAGCGTCTGCTCGCCGAAGGGCGATCGGTGCGTGAAACCTGCGAGCTTTCCGGCTTCGGCGATTATGCGCACTTTATCCGCACCTTCGGGCAGGCGGTCGGGGTATCGCCCAAGCAGTACGCGCTGCGGTTTTAACAAGGGATTCTATTATATGAAGGAGCTGCTCTATGCTCTACGAAGGACTGGCCCTGCTTTCCGGCATTCTGATCGCCGTTATGGTGACGGCCAACGGGCTTCTGTACGCGCACGTCGGCACGTGGATGAGCCTGGTCATCATCCACATTTGCGGGCTGCTGACCGTCGGCGCGATGCTGCTTGCGCGCGGGAAACGCTTTTCGCTGCGCGCCCCGGGCGTGCCGTGGTTGATGTATATGGCAGGGGTGGGCGGCGTGGTCAATACGCTGCTCAACAACCTCTGCTTCGGCCCGCTGGGCGCGGGCATGATGCTGGCGACCACCGTGGTAGGGCAGATTCTGTTCTCCAGCCTGATTGACCACTTCGGCTGGTTCGGCATGACGCGCTATCCCTTCCGCAAAGACAAGCTGGCGGGCTTCGCGCTGATGGCGCTGGGCATCTTGGCGATGACGCTGCGAAACACCAGCGTGAAGCTCTCGCCCGGCGCGCTGGTGCTCTATGTCGTGCTGGCGCTATGTACCGGCCTCATGCTGGCGACTACCGGCGCGATGAATGCGTCGCTCGCCAAACGAATCGGCGTGCTGCCCGGCACGCTGGTCAACTACATGACCGGCCTGATCGCTTCCATCGCATGCACGCTGATCGCCGGGGCGTGGTCGATGCCTGCCTTCGTCGGCCTGCAACCCTTCCACCTGATGGGCGGCGTGCTGGGCGTGTGCATCGTGTCGATGACCAGCTTGGCCATGGGGCATGTGCCGGTGGTGTACGTCACCGTCATTCTGTTTGTGGGGCAGGTGCTGATGGGCATCGGGATCGATGCGGCGAACGGCATGCCGCTGACCGCCGGCAAGGTGATCGGTTGCCTGCTGATCGTCGCCGGGCTGGTCTGCAATATTTTGCTTGAGAAACGCTACAAAAAAGCGCGGCTCCAAGCCAACACGTAGGAGGAACGCATGATAAACCGACCCAACCTGACGGTACAAAAGCAGAGCGAGGAATATGTGCTGACGATTTCAAGCCTTGCCGGGGCGGCGAAGCTGTATGCCAGCGCCACGCCTTATGATAAAAATCCTTCCTTCGTGCGCGAAGTGCGCGGCGGCGAATATCGCCTGCCCGCGCCGCTGCCCGGCCTGCGCACTTACTTCGCGCTGATCGCGGAGGGCATGCCTGCGGTGTGGGCGGCGGATCGCTTGGTAGAAATTCCGAGCATGGACAACTTCCGCGACCTTGGCGGCTATCCTGCCGCCGGAGGGCGCAGCGTGCGCTGGGGCCGGTTTTTCCGCAGCAACGCGGTGTGCGGCCTGACCGCGCGGGAAGCGGAAACGCTGGCGGATATGCACATTGCCCAAATCATCGATTACCGCGCGGCAAGCGAGGCAGCCAAGGCGGCGGACGAGGTGCCCGCGCATACGCGATACCTGCTAGCCCCGGCCATTGACGCAAACCACGCGACGGTGCAACTGGCCGATATGGACATGGCTGCGCACTTGCAGAGCGCTCACGCCGCGGAGGAGATCGCGAAGATCGAAGCGCTGTTCGATCAGCTCTATTGCAGCCTGCCCTTTGCCAACGCCGCGTATCGGGTTATGTTTGACGCGCTGGACGTGGAGGATCGCTTGCCGATGCTGCAGCACTGCTCGGCGGGCAAGGACCGAACCGGCGTGGGCTGTGCCTTGCTGCTGATGGCGCTGGGCGTATCGCGCGAGGATGTGATGGCCGACTACCTGCTTTCAGCCGCCCGCCGCGCGAGCGGAAACGCGCAGTTGATCGCATACCTTGCGCAGACCGGCCTGCCCGAGGAAGCGCTGGCACTGGCCAATCGCATGATTACCGTGCGGCCGGAGCTGCTGCAAGGGGCGCTGGATGCGATCGGCGCCCGCTACCCGAGTTTCGAAGCCTTTATGCTGGCGGAGTACGGCGTTGACGCCGAGCGGTTGGCGCTTTGGCGGGATAAGCACACGGTTTGAATCCGACAGGAATGAAAATCAGCAGATCGGGCGTATAGAAAGAGCTTATTCCTTGTTTTTTGCAGGGATAAGCTATTTTTCATTCAGAAAATTTTGGCGACACGTTATTTTTTTGTCAATTCTATTGATTTTTCCGAAGCTTTTGCGCATAATATAAAGATAGACCTTTCTCGCTTTACCACACTAAAACGACCGATGATTGAAAAGGAGGCGCGCACTATGGAGCGGGTATACAATTTTTCGCCGGGGCCGTCGATGCTGGCGCTGCCGGTGCTGGAGCAGGTGCAAAAGGAGTTGCTTTGCTACGGCAGTACCGGCGCCTCCGTAATGGAGATGAGCCATCGCTCCAAGATGTACTTGGAGATTTTTGAAGAGGCCGTCGCGCTGCTGCGCAAGGCGATGGATATCCCCGAGGAGTATGCGGTGCTCATGCTGCAGGGCGGCGCGACGCAGCAGTTCTCCGCCGTGCCGCTGAATCTGATGACCGGCTCAGGTTCCGCCGACTATGTGGACAGCGGCAACTTCGCCAACCTTGCCGCTAAGGAAGCCCAGCGCTATGGCAAGGTGAATGTCGTCGCCTCCTCGCGCGAGGACAATTATCGCTGCGTGCCTGCGCTGGATGCCGCTAAGTTTGATCCGAACGCCGATTATTTCCATATCACCACCAACAACACCATCTACGGCACCCGGTTCACGGAGCTGCCGAGAACCGGCACGGTGCCGCTGGTCGCCGATATGTCCTCCAACATCCTGTCGGAGCCGTACAACGTGCGCGATTTCGGCGTGATCTACGCTGGCGCGCAGAAGAACATCGGCCCCGCCGGGCTGTGCGTGCTGATCGTGCGGAAGGATCTCTTGGGCAAGGCGCATCCGCTGTGCCCGAAGCTGCTCAACTGGCAGGTGCAGGCCGATGCCGATAGCATGCACAACACGCCCAACACCTTCGCCATCTACGTCGCCAAGCTGGGCTTCCAGTGGCTGTTGGATCAAGGCGGCGTGGCGGCGATGGAGAAAATCAACATCGCCAAGGCGCAGTTGCTTTACGATTATCTGGACGGCAGCGCGCTGTTTAAGGGCACCGCCGACGCCAAGTACCGCTCCCGCATGAACGTCACCTTCGTCACCGGCGACGAGGCCAAGGACGATGCTTTCTGCAAGCAGGCCGCAAAGGCGGGGCTAATCAACCTCAAGGGGCATCGCAACGTCGGCGGCATGCGCGCCAGCATCTATAATGCGATGCCCGTCGAAGGCGTGCGCGCGCTGGTGGAGTTCATGAAGAAGTTCGAATTGGAGAATAAGTAAGGGGGAACCCGCGTGTATAAGATTCAAACGCTCAACGAAATCTCGGATGTGATCTATAGCGAGCTGGGCGATGCCTACGCCGTCGCCAAAGACGAGGCCGCGCCGGACGCCATCCTCGTGCGCAGCGCCGCCATGCACGATACCGCGTTTCCGCCCTCGCTGCTGGCCATTGCCCGCGCTGGGGCGGGCGTCAATAACATCCCGCTGGAGCGCTGCTCCGAGGCTGGTATCTGCGTGTTCAACACGCCGGGCGCCAACGCCAACGCCGTGAGCGAGCTGGTGGTTGCGGGCATGCTGCTGTGCAGCCGCGATATCGTCGGAGGCATCAATTGGATTCAGGGCGAAAAGGGCAAGGGCGCCGAGGTGCCCAAGATCGTCGAGAAGGGCAAGGCCGCCTTTACCGGGCCCGAGCTGCGCGGCAAGCGGCTGGGTATCGTGGGGCTGGGCGCCATCGGCGTGTTGGTGGCCAACGCCGCCATCGCGATGGGCATGGAGGTAGAGGGGTTCGATCCGGGCATGTCGGTGGAACACGCGTGGAAGCTCTCGCGCAGCGTGCGCCGTTCGCTTTCGCTCGATGAGCTGCTGGCCGCCAGCGATTACGTGACGCTGCACCTGCCGCTCAACGACAAGACGCGCAACCTGTTTGGCGCCGACGCGCTGGCCAAGATGAAGCCCGGCGCGGCGCTGCTCAACTACGCGCGCGCCGAGCTGGTGGACAGCGGGGCGCTGCTGGCGGCGCTGGCGGCGGGCAAGCTGCGCGGTTATGTTACCGACTTCCCCACCGACGAAATGCTGGGCGTGAAGGGGATCGTTCCCATTCCGCACCTGGGCGCTTCCACGCCGGAATCGGAGGACAATTGCGCCGAGATGGCCGCCGCTCAGCTGCGCGACTATCTGGAGACCGGCGCGATCCGCAACAGCGTCAACCTGCCCGACGTGGCGCTAACCGCGCCCGGCAAGCCGCGCATCACGGTGATCCATCAAAACATTCCCAACATGCTGGCCGCTATCTCTTCTGCGGCCGGCGAGCTGGGGCTCAATATTTCCGATATGACCAACCGCTCGCGCGGCAATATGGCTTATACCGTGCTGGACATAGACGACGGCGCCACCAAGCTGGAGGCGGTGCGCGCCAAGCTTGGCGGCATCGAAGGCGTGATCCGGGTACGGGTGATCGGGTAAACGGCGGCAAAAGGGTTCCGGGCGGAGCGCGATGAAAGCGCTCCGCCCTTTTTAAGGAATTTATAACCTTTCTCTCAATATGTTCCAATTCGCGGCGTGGTATCATGCGGAGAAGAACGTTAAAGGAGAGAAGAACATGATCAAGCGACCGATGGCGTGTTATCTGGTCAGTACGTTCGTACTGTCATGGCTGTGCTGGGGCATTGTGCTGCTGGGGCAAGAGTTGGGGTGGTTTCAATATGGATCCCTGATCTCCATGATCCCTTATATTGTGGGCGGCAATGGACCGGCGATCGCCGTGTATTGTATGCTCAAGCGGGAAAACCCCGCCTACAGCATAAAGGCATATATGAAGGAAGCTTTCGCGCTCCGGCAGCCTCTCGCGCACTATGCGCTGATGTTGCTATTCCTCGCGATCTCCTTCGGCGTACCTGCGTTGATGGGCGGCATCGCCGTGGAGGGCCCACCGGTGCTCGGCGGCACGGAAGGATTCAAGCCGTTGCCGCTTTGGCTCACTGTGTTGGGCGCGCCACTATTTTTCTTCCTTGGCGGCTCGGAGGAGCTGGGCTGGCGGCACTTCTTGCAACCCAAGCTGGAGCGAAAGATTCCCTTCATTCCAGCGGTGCTGATCGTTGGCGTGATTTGGGCGTTGTGGCACCTGCCACTGTTTTTCATCGTAGGCACTTCGCAGAACGCCTCAAGCTTTTTGAGCTTTTCCATCATGGTGATGGGGTCGGCCTTCGCACTGGCGGCGCTGCATCGTGTCAATGGCAGCGCGTGGTTGTGCGTGCTGCTGCATTGCCTCTCCAATTCAATGAGCGGAACGTGGCCGGTGAGCGATGGGTTGATGGTCAATCTTTGTACCGCCGCCGTGCTGTGCGCGGTGTCGTTGGCTGTGGTATCGGTTCAGGCGCGGCTTACGTCTGCAAAAGAAAAAGCTGCGCCGTTCAGCGCAGCCGGGAGATAATCCTTGCTTTCAGCCATCCGCATCGTCGCGCAGCCTGCCCATGTCCAGCGAGTTGATTAACTCGGTGACGTCCGGCATCAAGTCCTGCGCGTCGGCATCGAGGGTAACGGTGAACACCTGCACGATGTCCGAGGCGGTGATGAAGCCAATGGCATATTCGATCAGCGGCTGCCCGCCATCCTCGACGTATGTATAGCCGAGGATGGCGCGGCCGTTTTCATAATCGGCCTGATAAAACTCCCTTTTGAAGCTCGGATACCCGGCGCAGCGCGCCAGCATGGCACTCTCGTCGAGCAGCATCGGGTCGGTTTGATTCTCGGCTGCCTGTATGATCGTCAGGGAGGCGCGCCCGCCTGGCGAGGTAAACATGGCTTCAGCGTCGCCGGGTTCGACGATTTCACCCTCGTCGACCTGCGATACCCAGTCGTCTGGCACCGACAGCGTGAAGCCCAGCGAGCCGGTATAGGTGACCCAGCCTTCGCCGTCGGTGGCAAAGGCAGCGCTGGGCAGCAGCAGGAGTGCGGCACAGAGCCAAGGCAGTAATTTTCGCAAGGATAAGACCTCCCAATCGTGCTTCGGCGGTTCCCCTATACAACGTTTGCATTCGCCGGATTGATCCAATATACACCAAGCAGAGAAAAATCAGACCACGATGTTGAGCAGCCGTCCCGGCACGTAGATCAGCTTCTTGATCGATTGCCCGCCCAACAGCTCCAGCACCTTTTCATGGTTCGGCAACGATTGCGCGGCTTCCTCCTGCGTCATGCTGGCGGAGATCACGATGCGCCCCCGCACCTTGCCGTTGATTTGTACGGCGATTTCCACAGTATCGAGCACCAGCGCCGCCTCATCCCACTTCGGCCAAGGCTGCGCGTAGAGCGGGGTGCCGAAGCCGCACAGTTCCCACATCTCCTCGGTGACGTGCGGGGCGACGGGGTTGAGCAGCAATAGCAGCGCGCGCAGTTCGCCGCGCGTGACGCTGCCCGCCGCATAGAAATCGTTGACCAGCGTCATCATTGCGGCGATGGCGGTGTTGAACTTCATGCGCTCGTAGTCCTCGGTCACCTTTTTGATGGTGCCGTGGACGCTGGCGGCCAGCGGCTTGGAAATATTTTCGCTGCCGGTGAGCATGTCCATCAGCCGCCATACGCGGTCGAGGAAGCGGCGGCAGCCGCGCGCGCCTTGCGTCGACCACGGGATCGCCTGATCGAACGCACCCATAAACATTTCGTAGAGACGGAAGGAATCGGCGCCCAGCTCGCCCACGATGTCGTCGGGGTTGATGACGTTGCCGCGGGATTTGGACATCTTCTCGCCGTTGGCGCCGAGTATCATGCCGTGCGAGGTGCGCTTGGCATAAGGCTCCGGCGCGGAAACCACGCCGATATCGTGCAGGAACAGGTGCCAGAAACGGCTGTAAAGCAGGTGCAGCGTGGTGTGCTCCATGCCGCCGTTGTACCAATCCACCGGCATCCAATAGTCCAGCTCGGACTTGGCGGCCAGCTCGTTTGCGTTGTGCGGGTCGCAGTAACGCAGGAAGTACCAGCTCGAGCCCGCCCACTGCGGCATGGTGTCGGTTTCGCGCTGGGCAGGGCCGCCGCACTTGGGGCAGGTGGTATGAACCCAATCGGTGATGGCGGCCAGCGGGGATTCGCCGCTGTCGGTGGGCTCGTAGTGCTCAACGTTGGGCAGCGTCACCGGCAGCTGGTGTTCCGGCACCGGCACCCAGCCGCAGTGCGGGCAATGGATCAGCGGGATTGGCTCGCCCCAGTAACGCTGGCGGCTGAACACCCAGTCGCGCAGCTTGAAGTTGACCTTGCGCTCGCCCAGCCCCTTTTCCATCAGCCAGTCGGTGATCTTTTTCTTGGCTTCGGCAACGCGCAGGCCGTCGAGGAAGCCGGAGTTGACCAGCGTGCCGTCGACCACGTCGGTATACGCGGCCTCGGCTACGTTGCCCCCGGCGATTACCTCGACGATCAGCAGGCCGAACTTGTTGGCAAACTCCCAGTCGCGTGTGTCGTGGCCGGGAACCGCCATGATGGCGCCGGTGCCGTAGGTCACCAGCACGTAGTCGCTGATCCAGATCGGGATAGGCTTGCCGGTGGCCGGGTTGATGGCGGCCACGCCTTCTAGCGCCACGCCGGTCTTATCCTTAGCCATTTCGGTGCGCTCAAAGTCGCTCTTGCGCGCGGCGGCGGCGCGGTATTCAGCGATGGCGCTGCCGTTGGTGATCGTCCCGCGCGCCACCAGCGCATCGACCAGCGGATGCTCCGGCGCCAGCACCATGTAGGTTGCGCCGAACAGCGTATCGGGACGGGTGGTGAACACGCGGATCTTTTCCTGCGCGCCCTCCACGGCGAAGTCGATCTCCGCGCCCTCGCTGCGGCCGATCCAGTTGCGCTGCTGCATCTTGACCTTTTCGATGAAATCCACTGTTTCGAGGCCGTCGAGCAGCTTCTGCGCGTAGTTGGTGATGCGCAGCATCCACTGGCTGCGCACGCGGCGCACCACCTCGCTGTTACAACGCTCGCACACGCCGTCGACCACCTCTTCGTTGGCCAGACCGCACTTGCAGCTGGTGCACCAGTTGATGGGCATCTCGGCCTTGTAGGCCAGCCCGTGCTCGAACAGCTTTAAAAAGATCCACTGCGTCCACTTGTAATAATTTGGATCGGTGGTATTGACCTCGCGCGACCAATCGAAGGAGAAGCCTAGGCGCTGGAGCTGGTCGCGGAAGTGGTTGATGTTCTGCTCGGTGACGCCGCTGGGGTGTACCTTGTTTTTGATGGCGTAGTTTTCAGCGGGCAAGCCAAACGCGTCCCAGCCCATAGGGAAGAGTACGTTGAAGCCCTCCATGCGGCGCTTGCGCGAGAGGATATCCAGCGCGGTATTGGAGCGCGGATGGCCGACGTGCAGCCCCTGCCCCGAGGGATAAGGAAACTCGATCAGTCCGAAGAATTTCGGCTTGCTGCGATCGGCTTTGGCCTCGAAAGCGTGCTGCTCCGCCCAAAGGCGCTGCCATTTTTTTTCGATATCCGAGGGGTTGTACGGTTGGTTCTGCATGTTGCTTCCTCCTGTTCAAAAAAAGTTCCGCCTCTAGTTGCTTAGAGACGGAACGCTGTTCCGTGGTACCACTCTAGTTGGCGGCGGGTGCCGCCCACTTTTGGGCGCGGTAACGGGCGCAGGCCGGGACGTCTGTCCGCGCTCCGGGGCGAGCGGGATGCTTCTTTGCGGCCGCCTTGCACCAACCGGCGGCTCTCTAGGCGCGCGGGAAACATCGATTCCCCTTCATAGCGTAGAATATGAAGATGGAAGTAGTATACGCGAGGGAGGCGGGGTTGTCAATCTTTTGTGAATCGCGATAGTCTTCCGCCCCGGCCGGTGATATGATATGGGAAGCGGAGGTGACAGCATATGAACGTTCGGCGAAACTACATCGGCACAAGGCCGGAAGTTGTGATCCAAATTGACGAAATTTTCACGATCCACTATTTTGAATACATCAAGCACTTTCATGGCGTGGGCGAGTTTCACGACTTTTGGGAGATGGTGTATGTGGATTGCGGGCATATCGAGGTGACCGCCGGCAATGACACGCTGCCGCTGCAAAAGGGCGAGGTATACTTTCACATGCCCAACGAATACCATAAAATTATCTCGGCCGACGCGTTTTCCAGCGTGTTTATCATTTCTTTCCGCACGCGCAGCGCGGACGCTGCCTTCTTTCAGCGACGCAAGGCGCAGTTAGGCAAGCGTGAGCAGGAGCTGATCGGCCAGATCCTGCAAGAGAACGCGCTGGTGTTCGATGGCCCGCCGGACATCATGGACCAAACGCAGCTGGTTTGCAACGACGATGCACCGTATGGGGGCGAGCAGATCATCAAGATGCTGCTCGAGCAGTTGCTGATCCGCATTGTCCGTGCAAACCGAAACGCGCCGCTTGCGGTGGGTGCCGCGCCGCGCCGCGGCACCATGGAGGGCAACGAGCAGTACATCGTCGACGCCGTAGCAGGCATCCTGACGCGGAATATTTACGGGCGGCTGACGCTGGAGGAGGTTTGCCAGCAGATCCTGTTCTCCAAAAGCTATGTGGAAAAGTTGTTTCGGGATATCATGGGCTGCGGCGTTATGCAGCACTTTAACCGGCTCAAGGTGGCCGAAGCCAGGCGGTTGATCAGCGAAGGACGCCTTAGCTTTACCGAGATTTCCGAGATGCTGCGCTTCAATTCTATCCATTATTTTTCCCGCACTTTCAAAATGATCACCGGTATGAACCCATCGGAGTACGCGCAATCCGTAAAGGCGAAAGGGCTTCTGTAAGGCATTGTGATCTTTTTGTCAAAAATGCTGGTGATAAGAAATAATTTGAGCTAACAGAGGAATATTGTGCAAATGCTGATCAATTTTTCACAAATACTTCGCATAAAAAATGTGATATTTTTAAGATAACGCATTCCCGTGCGAGGCGTGGGAGGTGCAAAATTTCCGGCATCGCCGGACATCAAGGGAGGAAAAGAGACATGAAGGGGAAGAAGTTCGTCGCCTGCCTGTTGGTCGTAACCATGCTACTGGCAATGCTATCGGTCGGCAGCGCTTCCGCCAGCGACATTTCGACGCTGGAGGGCTGGGGCGCGGCGGTGAAGGCCAAGTCTGATGGCAAGCAGATTACCGTAGCCATGGCGGCACATCCCTCCACCGATGCCTTCAAGACCATGGAGGCCGAGTTCACCGCGCTGACCGGCATCAAGGTCATGTGGGACATCGTGGAAGAGACCAACCTCAAGAACAAACAGCTCCTCGATGCGCAGGGCGCGGGCAGCTACGACGTGATGATGGTCGACGCTTTCTGGATGAGCGAGTATGCGTCCAAGAACGTGCTGGATCCCATTGAGCCCTACGCCACCGATGCCGCCAGAACCCCCGCATGGTTTGATTACGAGGACATCATGCCCGCATACCGCAACGGTATTGCCGGTGCCAATGGCGTCAACTACGGCATCCCCACCGCGGGAGAAACGCGTTTCATCGCCTACCGTACCGATCTGTTCGAGAAGTATGGCAAGCAGCCGCCCAAGACCATGGATGAATACTTGGAGCTCGCCAAGTTCTTCAATGGCAAGGAAGAGGGACTCTATGGCGTTTCGATGCGCGCGCAGCGCGGCATTCACTTCGCCTCCGGCTGGATGAGCCTGATGTACAACTTTGGCGGCGGCTTCATGGATCAGACCGCGCTGAAGGATGGCAAAAACGTCGTTACCTGCACTGCGCCGGAGACCGTCGCTTCTTTGCAGTTCTTTGTAGATCTGCTAAAGAACGCGCCGCCGGATGTGGGCACCTACACCCACGAGGAAGCGTTGGGGGCGTTCCTGGCGGGCAAGACCGCTATGTGGCTGGACGCCACCGCGCTGGCCAACCAGATTACCAACCCGGAAACCTCCACCGTGGCTGATAAGGTAGCTTTTGTACCCACGCCTACAGGCCCGGCTGGGGACGGCGCAGCTCTGGCTGGCTGGAATCTCGGCATTTCCGCTAAGAGCAAGAACAAGGATGAGGCTTGGGCATTCATTGCCTTCATGGCCAGCCGCGAAAAGTCCATCGACTACGTGAAGGCCGGCGGCGTCGCCACGCGCGACTCGGTCTTTGCCAACGAGGAGCTGGCGGCGCTCAATCCCTCCTACCCGGCGCAAAAGGCCGCTCTCGTGTCGGCTAACGGCTTGGTGGAAAAGGGCCTCTCTTGGATCCCGCAGCATGACCAGATCGGACAGGTGCTCGATGTGGCCGGTATGTACGGCAGCATGGCGCTGGCCGACGAGATCGATGTACCCACCGCCTGCGAAAAGGCTCAGAAGGATTGTGAAGATCTGTTTTAAGTGAGAGCTTCGGGGGTATGTAGCCTCAAGCCCCTCGCCAAGGGGATAAATCTCCCCTTGGCGAGGGTTACAGAGGGTGATCGTCCCTGAAAGTAAGGAGGCCACCTTGAGCGCCCCGCCAAAGCCACTGTCTGCACGCAACCCGCATCTGAAGTACATTGCGCCAGCCATGACGGTGATGGTCGCGTTGTCGGTCATCCCGACCCTTTTTTTAATCGTCATCAGCTTCACGAACTATCAGCTGGGCTGGGATTTCAGCCGTGCCGGGTTTGTTGGTGTGCGCAACTTTACGCGCCTTTTTACAGGCGCCGATCCGGATTTCTGGCATTCGGTCTTTATTTCTCTTGGGTTTATGGTGTTGTCAACGGGGTTGGAGATGCTGCTCGGCTTCGCCATCGCCTCGCTGCTTAACGCCTCGGAATTCAAGCTCAAGCCGTTGGTGATCGGTATCCTGATCATCCCGATTGCGATGACGCCTTCGATCGCCGCACAGATGTGGAAGCTGATGCTCAATGCCGAGTACGGCATTATCAACCATATCTTGCAAACGTTGTTTCGGTTCAAGGTCGTTTGGCTGTCGAAAGAAATGGCCTTCTGGTCGGTTCTGCTGGTGGACATTTGGCAGTTTACCCCGTTCGTAACGTTGATTATCTACGCCGGGCTGCGCTCGATGCCAGCCGAGCCCTACGAATCGGCCGCAATCGACGGAGCTTCGCGTTTTCAAATGCTGCGTTTCCTCACCCTGCCTATGATGCGCAAGCTGATCTATCTGGCGATACTGATGCGCTCCATCGACTCGCTCAAGCTGTTTGATACGGCTTTCGTGCTCACCCAAGGCGGGCCGGGCAATGCCACCGAGTTTTTGAGCCTGCACGTGTTTCGCTTGGCCAATGCGCAAAACGGGTTGATCGGTCGCGCGGCGGCGGTGGCGCTGGTGCTGCTGGTTATCGTAACGGCGGTCAGCCGCGTGCTCATCCGTCTGCAGCGCAAGGGGGTGGATTGACATGGTGGGCAAACGCAAGGCGAAGCGCTGGAAAAGCGCGCTGAAAGGCTGCGTGATCTTCGCAATTACGCTGGGTTTCCTGTTCCCCTTTTTGTGGATGCTGCTCATTAGCTTGCGCAACCGCGTGGATGTGATCCAGCCCGGCAAGATCCTTGCTCCGGTCACGCTGCTCAACTATCGCAAGATCATCGAGGATGGCGCCATCTTCGCTTACTTCCGTAACAGCATGATTGTTGCGGTGTGCTCTACGGCGATTTCGCTGGTGCTTGGCTCGCTCGCCGCTTACGGATTCGCGCGCTATAATTGGAAGAAGCGTGAGGATCGGGCGTTTTGGGTGCTGAGCCAGAAGTTTCTGCCTGCGATGGCGGTTGTCATCCCGTATTTCTTGATGGCATCGCTGGTCAACCTGCTGGATACGCGGCTGTTGCTCATCATCTGTTATGCTACCTTCAACATCCCCTTTACGATCTGGATGATGCGCGGCTTCATCGAGGATTTACCGGTGGAGTTGGAGGAGGCGGCGTATGTCGACGGTTGCACGCGCATGCAGACGCTGCGCCGCATCGTGCTTCCGCTGGTGCTGCCCGGGATGACCGCCACAGCCATTTTCTGCGTCATCAATTCTTGGAACGAGTTTGTCTTGGCCAATTTTTTGACCAGCATCCATAGCAAGACCATCCCCACATCGGTGATGATGTATTTATCGGTCTCCGGCGTTAAGTGGGGCGAGATGGCCTCCACTGGCGTGCTGGCGGTGCTGCCGGTGATGCTGTTCGCCATCTTGGTACAGAAGTACATGATCCGCGGCCTGACATTCGGCGCGGTCAAAGGCTAGTGATTCACCCCGAAAGCAATTGTCAAAAAAGGAGTGATAGAATGAATTCCAAACTGAAAATGGCCATCGTGGGAGCCGGTATCTGGGGAGAGAACCATGCGAAAATTTATGCGGCGCACCCCTTCGCCGAAGTGGTGGCAGTATGCGATCAAAATTTTGCCCGTGCGAAGGAAATGGCAGAGCGGCTGAACATTCCCGGCGTGTACGGCGATTGCGATGAAATGTTTGCGCGATCCGGCTGTGATGCCGTCGCCATCGTGACGCCGGATTTCGCTCATGCCGACATCGCTGTGAAGGCCGCAAACCATAAGAAGCACGTGTTGATTGAAAAGCCGCTGGCAACCACGCGCGAAGATGTGTTCCGCATTGTGGAGGCGGTGGAAGCAAGCAATGTGCGCTGCATGGTTGATCTGCACAACCGTTGGAGCCCGGCTTTCAATGTCGCTCATCAGAGCCTCGAAAAAGGCGAATTGGGCGAGCTGCGTAGCGGGTACTTCCGCCTCAACGACATCAAGTGGGTGGCCACCGATATGCTGCCTTGGGCGGCGAAGTCCTCGATCTTATGGTTCTTGGGCAGCCATAGCCTCGATACGTTGTGCTGGTTCTTTCAGGACAAGGTTAAGCGCGTATATTGCGTCAGCAGCGAGGGTTTGTTGAGCGGCCAAGGCGTGGAGACCGTCGATACGTACTTGACCACGTTGGAATTCGAGCGAGGGGGCATTGCCCAGATGGAAAATGGGTGGATCACCCCCAACGCCAATCCTTGCGTCAACGACATTAAGTTCAACGCGCTTGGCACCAAGGGAATGATCAGCCTAGACGTGAGCAACCACAACATGATCCAAAAGTATACCGATGAAAAGGTGACTGTGCCTGATATCGTGGTGCAGCATTCGATATTCGGATATCCCAAGGGATTCGCTTTCGAAAGCATCCGAAGCTTTGTGGACTGCGTGCTTAGCGGAGAGCCGTTCCACGTTTCGATGCAGGAGGCCGCCGAGGTCAGCCTAGTGCTGCTGGCCGTGATGGAGTCGGCCAAGACGCGCATGCCGGTGGAGGTTCAGTACCGATAGAGCGGGAGGCTGTTGCGAGCGCTCGAGGTTGAACATTGCGGCCACATTTGCTATAATCTTCTGTATCGGTCGCGTTCTGCGCTGGTGCGGAAGATTTTTTGGTTGCGTGTGCTGCTCGGCTTGCGCAAAGGAGAGACTATGGAAAAAGACGACACATTTGGTAACGCCTTTTCCCGGCTGCGTGCTTTCAACGCCCGCGCCAACGATCTGCCGCGCAAGGGTTTTGTGGTGCTGTGCGTCCTGTTTTGCCTGCTTCTGCTCGGCAAAGCCTTCCCATATATCGCGCCGTTTGTGGTGGCGTTTGTGCTGTCGGCGTTGATGGAGCCGCTGGTTCGCTTGCTCAGCAGCGAAAAGCGCCGCTTCCGCATCCCGCGCAAGCTCGCCGCGCTGCTGTGCATGGTGGTGCTAGTCGCCGTGCTTTCGCTGGTGGTGGTGCTGGTGTCCAGCCGCGCGCTGGTGGAACTCAAGGCATTGCTGGCCAAGGTGCCGTCGACGGCGGTCGGGCTGGTCAATAACGTCAATGGCTGGCTGGATGAAGCCTTTCTTTGGCTGGATTCGCGTGTCGGCTTTATCGACGATGCCACCATCGCTTCCATTAAGGACGGCGTGCGGCAGTTCAGCGGTACCATTGTCGACCAAGCCACCTCCCTCGCGCCGATGGTGGCGCGCGGCGCGTGGGTGACCGCAACCTCGGTGCCGCAGGTGGTGCTGTTTCTGGTGCTGATGCTGCTGGGTACTTACTACATGGCCAGCGACCGCGAGCGCATTATCGCCTATTTCCGGCGGACGCTGCCGCGCCATGCGCGCAATCTGCTGGGGCAGATGAAAACCGGCATGCTGCGCGCGGTGTTCGGGCAGGTGCGCGCGCAGGTATACCTGACGATCATGATGTTCTTTGAGTTGCTGCTGGGCTTCTCGATCATGCGCGTGCAGTATGCGCTGCTGTTGGCCTTGGTGATTTCGGTGATGGACGCGCTGCCGGTGATCGGTTCCGGCCTGTTCCTGATTCCGTGGTCGATCTTTGGGTTTGTTACCGGCGATATGTTTATCGGCGTGGGCATGCTGCTGCTGTACGGCGTAACGTTGGTGGTGCGCCAGCTGGTGGAGCCTCGCGTGGTCGGCGCGCAGCTGGGCGTATATCCGCTGGCTACTATGATGAGCATGTACGCTGGCTTTGTGTTCTTCGGCTTCTTCGGCATGCTGGCCGGGCCGGTCACCTTCCTGCTGTGCCGCGTTGCGGTATACGCAATCTGCGGCGCGCCGGAGGAGGTGCGCGATCTGCTGGAGAAAAAACCCCGGCCAAGGGTGGTTTATATTCCAAAGAAAAAGTGATGAAGATGAAGAGCCGCCGCACGAGCGCGATTGCGCGTGCGGCGGCTCTTTTTGTGCGCGCCCTATAAGCTTAGGGCGTGTTGCGTCTTAAACTTCTTCAACTTGCGTGCCAGAAAAGAGGGACTATCCGCGTCGTTGAAAAAGATGGAGGCTTCAACCCCGCTTTCGTCGCGGTAGAGCAGGCGTACAAAGCTGGCGGCATTCTGCTTTCGCTGCGAAGCCCCTTGGGTAAGCGCGATGGCGAGTCCAGGCAAATCGTGAAAATAGTACGACGATGTGCTTCGGGCGCGCGCGGTGGGCTTAAACAGGCGAGATAGACGCCCTCGCCAATCGCGCGGCTCCTTTTCGAAGGACTCCGCGCCGATTTCAGAAAAGGTTTGCGTGTAGCGGTCGAGACTCAATATATCGGCGATCGGGATGGTAAAGTGGCGCTTGTAGGTGCCGTCGTACTGATCTTCAAGCACGTAGAAATGCTGCTCGGTCAGCATTAGCATGCAAACGCAATCCGGATACGTGTTATCCGGCGGCACTAGGCGAGCCTTCATTACGCCAAGAATGTATTCATCGCGATAAGTGGCCACTGCAAGTACCTCCCTTACACGTTAAACCGGAACAGCGTCACGTCGCCGTCCTGCATCACATACTCCTTGCCTTCGGAGCGCACCAGCCCCTTTTCTTTGCATGCCGTCATGCCGCCCTGCGCGATCAGCGTTTCGAAGGCCACAATTTCGGCGCGGATAAAGCCGCGCTCAAAGTCGGTATGGATCTTGCCAGCGGCCTGCGGCGCCTTGGTGCCGCGCGTGATGGTCCAAGCGCGGCATTCATCGGCGCCTGCGGTGAGAAAGCTGATAAGCCCCAGCAGCTTGTAGCAGGCGGTGACCAGCCGGTCTAGGCCGGATTGGCCGATGCCCAGCTCCCGCAAAAATTCGGCCTTCTCCGCCGCGTCCATGCCGGAGATTTCTTCCTCGATTTGCGCGCAAATCACCAGCACCTCGGCCTTCTCCGCCTCGGCAATGGCGCGCACCGCCTTCAGGCGGGGGAGCTCGCCCGGCGGCGTGGCGACGTCGCCCTCGGCGATGTTGGCGGCGTAAATCACCGGCTTGGTGGTCAGCAAAAACCAGCCGTGCGCCGTCTCCATCTGTTCCGGCGTCAGCATGCAGGTGCGCGCCGGTTGCAGGTTATCTAGGTGGTCGAGCAGCAGCTGCGCCGTTTCGGCCTCCTCGGCGTACTTGCGGTCGCCGCTCTTGACCATCTTGCCCGCGCGATCCAGCCTGCGCGCCACCGTTTCGCGATCGGCCGCGATCAGCTCGATCTGGATGGTCTCGATATCGCGCGCAGGGTCGATGTTGCCGTCGACGTGGATGATGTTTTCATCCTCGAAGCAGCGCACCACATGCACGATGGCATCGACCTCGCGGATGTGCGAAAGGAACTTGTTGCCCAAGCCCTCGCCGCGGCTTGCGCCTTTCACCAATCCGGCGATGTCCACAAACTCGATGACTGCGGGCGTGTTCTTCTTGGGATGATACATCTCCGCCAGCTTATCTAGGCGCGGATCCGGCACCGGTACGATGCCGGTGTTTGGCTCGATGGTGCAGAACGGATAGTTGGCGGCCTCCGCCCCGGCTTGCGTGATGGCGTTGAACAGCGTGCTCTTGCCTACGTTGGGCAGCCCTACGACCCCTAGTTTCATCGGTACGCTCCTTTAGCGCCGAATCAGGCGCATGTTCTATCATTATTTTCCCAACCATTATACCGGGTCACGCGGCGCTTTTCCATCAGAAAATCGCACAAAGGCGCAGAGAGGAAACTTCTTCACAATAGTTCTTGAAATTTTAATTTGACAGAAAGCAAAAATGAAAGAAAAGCGAAAAAGGATAAAAAAGGGAAAGCGAGGGAGTGCAGGAAAGGGAGAAGTGCTGCTTTTTAGGGCAAAAAATGTCGAAATCAATGCCTAACGACTTTGCTAATCGCCGCAAGAAGAAAGAGGCTTCGGTTGGTGAAAAAATGGTTATGTCTCCTGCTGCACACAACATTTTGCGTCATAAAGTGTATGCAAACACAATTTGTTGGGAAACCAAAACAGAATTGTAACAAAATTTACAGATTATTGACGGTTTGGAGGCTTTTTGCTATTTACAAAAAATTTGGAAATGCTATACAATAGAAGCGACAAAAAGAGACAGCGTCTACTATATGTTGAGTTTCTGCGACACGGAGATGGAGGTGACGGCTTCGTGCGGAAGGTGTTTCGGCGCAGGCGAATGCCGTACTCGGAATTGGTTCGTTGGCTGGCGATCTGTTTGCCGGTCGGCCTCTATCATCTTTGGCATGAGCGGTACCGCTGGCATTGGTTTGTGAAGGTGGGCGTCTCGGCGCTGGCCATCGGATTCGCGATCTGTCTCTACGCCGGGGTGTTCAGCCTGTTCTCAATGCCCAGCCCGGTTATGGCGCAAGCCGCCCAGGCGGAGCTGCTCCAGCGCGATATCTATCCGCTGATCGTCGATGCCGATGGAACGTTCTATCATCTGAAGGGTTGCGTACACGCTGCACGGGATGCAATGCCCGTCACGCTGGTACAGGCCGCGCGCCAGCGGATTCAGCCCGATGAGCAGTGCAATCCGCCGCGCTACGGCAACCGCAACTGACGCAAAAGATCCGCAAGGCCGCCGACAAGGCGGTCTTTTTGTGCTATACTACCAGCAGAATTTTTGAGGAGGAATCCCGATGGATTCGACGCTTACCAAGGAGGCCGCGCGCGCGTTGGAGCAGCTGCGCCAATTGCTGGCCATACCCAGTCCCACCGGCTATACGGAGGCCATTTCTGAGCACTTGCTCGCGGTGCTTGCGGGCTACGGCTTTTCGCCCCGGCGCGCGCGCAAGGGTACCGTCACCTGCGCGCTGAACGCGGCCGGGGCGGAGCCTCGCGCGGCGCATAGCGTGCTGGCGGCGCACGTGGATACCCTTGGGCTGATGGTGCGCGAGATCGATAGCCAAGGGCGTCTGCGGTTCACCCGGTTGGGCGGCCCTTCGCTGCCCGCGCTGGAAACCGAGGAGGTGACGGTGTACACCCGCGACGGCTGCGCGTATACCGGCGTGGTGCAGCTGCGCAACGCTTCCAAACATGTCAACAGCAAGCTGGAGACCGAGCCGCGCGATCAAGACACTATGGAGATTCTGCTCGACGAACTGGCCGACACCCGCGAGGCGGTGGAGGCGCTTGGCGTCTCGGTAGGCGATATCGTCGCGCTGGAACCGCGCGTGCGCATCACCGCTTCCGGCTTTATCCGCAGCCGCTTTCTCGACGACAAGCTCAGCGCCGCCATGCTGTTGGCGTTGGCCGAAGCGGTCTCTACGGGCGAGGTGCGGCTGGCGCGGCAGGTGACGCTTCTTTTCTCGGTCTATGAGGAGGTGGGGCATGGCGCATCCAGCGGCGTGCCCACGGACGCGGGGGATCTGTTGGTGGTGGATATGGGCTGCGTCGGCGAGGGCTTGGCCTGTACCGAAACCATGGTTTCGATCTGCGCCAAGGACTCCAGCGGCCCCTTCGATTATGGCTTTACTTCCGAGCTGATTGCGCTGGCAAAGAAGCATGGCCTGCGCTACGCCGTGGATGTATATCCTTTCTATGGCTCCGATGCCGCCACGGCGCGCAACGCGGGCGGCGATTTGCGGTGCGCGCTGATCGGCGCGGGGGTGTATGCCTCGCATGGCTATGAGCGCTCCCACGTACAGGGCGTGGAAAACACTTTGGCACTGATGCGGGCTTACCTAACCGAATAAGCCAATGGCGGAAGCATTCACAAAACCCCCGGCAGCGCCGGGGGTTTTGTGAAAAGGAAAGGAGGAGGGGATGAAAAAAGCAAATATATGTTAGAGAAAAAGCGAACTTAACGCTGCACGCAGAGGACTGCCGGAGCGGCCTCGGGCGCGGCGGGGGCATAGGTCATGCTGCAGCAGCAGCCCACACAAGCACAGATCGCGAGAATAGCGAGAAATTTACGAATCGTCATGTGAATTGCCTCCTAAATAAAGGTTGTTGGGAAGGTGAGGCTATGTGAGCCGCCGAAGTGGCGAGGAGTTTGCGCGCTGGGCGTGCGCTGTATGGAAGAAGGAGGAGGGAAGGGAAGGGGAGGAGGAGGGGGTGCGCACGCCCTTGATGTGAGGCTAGTGTAACATGCAAGCGAAAACAATGCAATACTTTTTGACAACAATTCATTATTAAACCTAACGTAATATTGAGGCGTGGTTTATGAAAGCGGCGTTAATAACTAAAAGAAACCAGTATGAATCATAATCACGGCCCAAAGCGCGCCGGGAAATGGCCGAAGCAATAGAAAAAAGAACGAAAAGGATTTCGTGTTACCGGCGATTCGGCGAACCGCACAGCCCCATTGTTTGACATACAAGAGATCGCGGTGCTATACTTTTGGTAAATGGGAATGCGGCTTATTATAGAGGAGGAAAACTTATGAATGCTCGTGCCTTTTTGCGCGCCGTGCTTTGCGTGCTGCTGATGGCGGCGCTGCTCTTTACCGGTCTGCCCGCGCTGGCAGCGCCTGTTCAGCTTTCGTTGAGCGAGGCGCAGGGTCTGGCGTTCGGCGGCGCGGTCGTCGGCGATACGATTTACATGTTGTTCGACGATCATCTGCACGCCTACGCCCCCGGCGACGAAGGCTTCAAGGATCTGGGTGAGGTGACGAAAACCACCCTCCCGGCCACCCTTTCGGCGCGCGGTGAAGAGATTTGGCGCATCGATAACGCCACCGGCAAGGCGGAGCGCTGGGACGGCGTCGCTTTTACCGATGGCCTGCAGTTGGAGTGGGATGGGCTCGGCGACGCTAACGCGCCTTGCTTCATGCTCTCGCCGGTATGGAGCGGCGATGCGCTCTATGCGCTGATAACCCCGCCGCCCACCGACGCAGGCATGAACGGCATGCGGCTTGTGCGCTTTGACGCCGCTACGGGCGCGCGCACCGATCTGCCCTCCAAAATGCTTTGGCAGCTTGCACAGTACAAGGATGGCAAGCTCTTGGCGGTCTCGGCCGACATCGCGTCCGTAGCGGGCGGCAAAGCGGCGACCGGCAACCAAGTGAGAATCCTAGACGCCGATGGTGAAGAAGAAGCGGTGCCGTTGGGTACGCTGGCCAATATTTTTGACGGAGGCATCGCTTACGACGCGGCCAGCGATACCGCCTACGCGGTGTCCGCCGGGCAGGTGCAGGCCAGCGTGGGCGGCGGCGAGTTCGCGCCGATCGCCGGTGCGTTTTTGTCGACGCAGCAGCCGATCGGCGCCAGCTTCGTGGGCATTACCGCCGAAGGCCGCTACGCGATCCTGAGCGGCACCGACCTTTCGGTGGTGGACATCAAGGCGGCCGATACAGGTACGCAGCCCCTGCGGATCAAGGGCTTCGGCTATGATGTCGAGCTGGTGCAGGGCTTCCAGCGCGCGCACCCGGATATCCCGGTGAAAACCGTCGAGAGCCTTTCCACCGACGTTGCCGCCATCATGGGCGATTTTACAAGCAAGGACGATCAGGTTGATATTTACGCCCTCTTTGCTTTTCAGGCGCTGGATGCGCTCAAGCAAAAAGGCTACCTAGCCGAGCTTTCCGGTGTGCCCGGGGTTGCCGAGGCCGTCGCTTCGATGTATCCGCAAGCGCAGGAGGTTGCGATGAAGGATGGCGGCGTGTACGCGCTGCCCGCCAGCCTGCAAATGATGGTGTGGCGCGCCAACCCGGAGCTGATGGAACAGTTTGGCTTTGAAATGCCCAAGACCATGCTCGAATATTACGAGCAGCTTGGCCGCTGGGAAAATGAGTTTGCCGAAGACAACACCGATTATACGTACACCCCGATCCTGCTAGGGAAAACCCAGTGCTTTAGCGGCGCGTTGCAGGAGTATGTCCTGACCTATGAAAAACCCGATGCGCCGCTCAAGGTGGATACGCCGACCTTCCGCGCGATCATGCAGGCCATCGAAGCCATGCCCTACGAGGTAGTGGAGCTGGCGGCGATCCAGCGCGGCGAGGTTACGCTGCCCGACATGACCGGCAAAAAGGTTCTGCTTGAGAACATGGTGGCGGACGCTTTCAATGAGTCGGGCGAGCGGGACGAATCCGGCCGGCCGCTGACCCGCGTGGTGCCCGCGCCGGAGTTTGTCGAGGGCGAGCCGGTGGCATCGATGGCGATGCTGTCGGTGTTTGTCATCAATCCCAATAGCCCGAACCGTGAACAGGCTGAGAAATTCTTGGCCTATGCGGCGGAAAACCTGTCCGCGCGGAACAAGCTGATGCTTTGCCCCGACTTTAATGAGCCGCAGCGCGCGCCGCAGTATGAAAAGACAACAGAAACGCTCAAAAGCGAGATCGCCGACCTGACTGCTCGCAAGGAAAGCAAGGATACCGCCGAGGTCGATCGCCGCGCCGTCGAGGACGAGCTCAAGGCCAAGCAGGAGGAACTTACGCGGCGCGAGGCGGAAGACTACCTGATTTCCGCCCAAGCCATCGCCGATTACCGTGTCGTCGCGCAGCATATGAACGTGATGCTGCACTCCAGCCTGGGCGGGGTGGAGAATCCGCAGGCCGCGCAGGAGATTAACGCGCTGTTTGAGCGCTATTTGAGCGGCGATAGTTCGCTGGACGAGGCGCTGCGTGAGCTGGATAAGCGGTTTCAGCGCATCTTCGCGGAGGACTAATATTTAGTACGGAGGAAAAGACCGATGAGACGGAGGCTGAGGTTAAGAGCGGGGATGACCGCGCTGCTGTGCGCGGCGCTGCTATGCGCGGCGTTGCCTGTTCACGCGGCGCCGGGGGATACGTCGCTCTTTGCGCAGGATTCGAGTGGCGAGATCGATGTTCCTTATGTGCGTTCCGTCGCCGTGGTGGGGGATGCCGTCTATTTGCTGGCCGACGGCCTGTACAGCTACCGTGTCGGCGAGGAAAAACCGATGCTTCTGGACGATCTGGGCAGGGGTTCCGCCAGTGAGAAACCGGAGCAAGTCGAGGAAGCGGCTCCGCAAGCACCCGCCTTCTCTTACGATCTGTTGATCGGCGGAGATAAGTTGGGCGTGCTGGATGTCACCACCGGCAAGTATCGGCTGTGGGACGGCAAAGCTTTTGCCGCGGAGGATACGCAGCTCGACTGGAGCGGCATGACCCAACCGCGCGAGGAGTATACGCAAAACCTAGAGATCGCCACGGCCTTGATAAGCGGCGACGCAATGTATCTTTTGGCCGCCAAGGATTTCGATTCGTGGGGCGAATACAACGTCCGCCGTTTCGAGCTCGCCTCCGGCGCGTTGGGGGAGGTGCCTGCGGACAGTGTCCAGCAGATCGCGCCCTATAAACCCGGCAAGTTTGTGGCGCTGCGGATGGATGTGGAGAAGTGGGTGCCTTCGATTGTGGTGGTAGACATGGCGACCGGCGCTGTGGAGCAAACGCTGTACACGTGGGATCAGGCGCGCGGCATGTCGCAGGTGATGGGCGTGGCCTACGATGCCGCGGCGGATAAGGTGTATTGCATCACAAACGGGGAGATCGTGCCGGTGGAGCAGGATAAGCTGGGCGAGGCGGTTGCCTATCTCGCCGTCAATGGCTTCATGGGCAGCAGCTTTTCCGCCATCCTGCCCTCCGGCCATCTCGTGTTCAACGCCAACGTAGGCGTGTTTGTCCGCAATCTGGATCCGCAGTACAAACCCAGCAGCGTGCTGCGCATCGCCGGGAGCTATATGGACGAGGCGACGCTGGCCTTTGCTCGGGAGAACCCGGACGTCGCCGTGGTGATGTCCGACGCGGAAACGTGGCAGAGCAAGAGCGTGATCGACACGATGATCTCGCAGGACGCCAGCGTCGATCTGCTCCAGGTGCCGGGGCGCGGCACGCTCCGCGCGCTGCGCGCAAAGGGATATTTAACGGATCTTTCGGGCTCGCAAAAGCTGATGGATTCGGTGAAGGCGATGTACCCGCAGGTGCAGGAGGCCGTGCTGCAGGACGGCAAGCTGGACGCCTTCCCCGCCGATCTATACGCCTCCTTCTGGCGGTTGGATACCGCCGCGCTGGAGGAGCTGGGGCTGGACGTGCCGACCACCATCGGCGAGCTGCTGGAGTTGACCCGCCGCTGGTATGAGGAGGACATGGCCGAGGAGCACCCGCAATACATGCTTTTCGATCAATATATCGGCAAGCAGCAGCTCATGTTCCAGATCGTTCAGCAGTATGCCATCCTGTACGAGCGCCCCGGAGAGCCGCTGCGCTTCAATGCGCCGGAGCTGCGCGCCGCGCTGGAGCAATGGGAGGCGCTGCCAGCGTTCGGCCCTGATATGGAAAGCCCGGGCGGCGGCGTCACCATCGTTCGTGACGATAGCGAGGAGACCAAGGTGCTGATCGAGCTGAACGCCAATGCTTTCTTCGGCGGGCGCTATGATAGCGGGGAAGGTGAAGCCGCAAGGCCGCTCCTCACGGTACCGGCGGGTTTCGCCGCCGGGGATGAGCCGGCGGCCGACGGCACGCTGATGACCTATGTCGTCAACCCCAATTCCGCCAATGCCGAGGTTGCCGTGCGTTATCTGGAGTACTTGGCGGATCATGCCGCGGCGCGCGAGCGCTATGCGCTGCGCCCCGACTTGAACGAGCCGGTGATGCATCCCTTTATGGCAAAGTTCATCGCCGAGCAGGAGGCCGAGCTTGAGGCGCGCAAGAAGGAGCTGGAGACCGCCGAGGAGGCGGATCGCCAAAGCTTGCAGGAGAGCATCGATACCCAGACGCGAAACTTGGAGCGCAACCGCAGGAACGGCTGGATGATCGATCCCGAAAGCCTAGCGGAATACCGTGCGCTTGCGCCGCGCATACGGCTCAATTCCGAATCGCTGTTCTTCGGCTATGACGACGCCGCCATGGAGGAGACCTGGAAGGTGCTCCAGCGCTATGCCGAGGGGCAGGTAAAGCTCGACGAGATGCTGCGCGAGATGGACAAGAAACTCCAAATGATTTTCCTAGAGGGGCAATAAATCCCTTCGGGAATAGAAACGGGCATAAATACGTTAATATCTATGCAAAGAGGGGTGCTGCGCACCTCTCTTTGCTGTTTGATTGCCGTTTGATTTGGCAAGGAACCCACACAATTCCCTTTACAAAAATCAGGAGATGCGGTATCTTGAATAGTAAGGCGCATACAACATATTGTATACAAACGACGAAGGCGGAAGGAGGCGAAGGCCGAAGCCATGTACAAACGTAATCGCATGCTCGCGGTCTTTCTGCTTCCCGGCCTCTTGGGGCTGCTGGTATTTTATGTCGCGCCCTTTATCGGCGGCATCTATTTCAGCGTGACCGACGGCTCCTTCCAAAACGCCTTCGTCGGCTTTGACAACTACCTTAAGGTGTGGCAGAACACCATGTTCCAAACCGGTTTGCGCAACACCATGGAGCTGTCGCTGATCTGCGCGCCGGTGATCTTCGTGCTCTCCTTCATGCTGGCCAGCTTGCTGCGCACGCTGGGCGAACAGAGCGTGTTCTACCGCAACGTGCTGCTATTGCCGTACCTGATGCCCTCCTCGGCGATGATCCTGATTTGGCTGCTGGCCTTCGATTACAGCGGCGTAATCAACCGGCTGCTGGTGGAGGTGCTCGGCGTGGCGCCGCGCCCTGTGTGGACCGACGGGCCGCTGTTGCGCGTGCCGGTCGTGCTGCTCTATATATGGAAGAACCTCGGTTTCTCGGTGGTCATCTTTACCTCGGCGCTGCAAGCTGTACCCGATGCGTACTATGAGTACGCGCAGCTCGAGGGCGCTTCGCGCCTCAAGCAGGCCACCGCCATCACGCTGCCGCTGGTTTCGCCCACCGCGTTCCTGATCTTTGTACTGGCGTGGATCAACGCGTTTAAGATCTTTAAGGAAATCTACTTCATCGGCGGCGCGTACTCGGATCTGTATACCCTGCAACACTTCATGAACAACCACTTCGCCAAGATCAATTATCAATACGTCACCACCGCCGCCTATTCCTTCGCCGTTATCGTGCTGGCGATCTTTGGCGCGCTGTATGTGGTGGAGCTGCGAAACCGCAGCCAGTCGTAAGGAGGAGAGGCATGGCCGCGTTACGCAGACGAAGAAGACGGCATCCCTTGGCGCACGCGCTGCTGCTCCTGATGGCGGCGCTGCTGCTGATGCCGCTGGTGTTCACCTTTTTCTACTCCTTTTTCCCCCAGTCGGAAATCAAGTCGTATCTGGAGCTCAAGGGGCATTACGAGGAGAACTGGCTCCCGATTCTGGTCTCGCCGCAGATGTTTTCCCTGCGCCAATACTACACCATTTTCATCGAGGATCCGGCGTACCTCAAGCTGTTTCTCAACTCGGTGATGTATACCGTGGGCATCCTGCTGGGGCAGATGGTGTTTGTACCCACCATGGCCTATGCGCTGAGCTACTTCAAGTTCCGCGGGCGTGAGGCGCTGTTCTTTACCATCCTTGCGCTGATGCTGATGCCCTTTCAGGTGACGCAGGCGCCCAACGTGATCGTGCTGGATTGGCTAGGGCTGAGGGATTCGCAATGGGCGGTCGTGCTGCCGATGTGGTTCACGCCGTTTTATATCTTTCTGCTCCGCCAGTTTATGGTCGGCATACCCGGCGAGATATTCGAGGCTGGCATGATGGACGGCGCGGGCGCGGTGCGCAGCTACTTTCATGTGATGCTGCCGGTTTGCCGCCCGGTGCTGGGCGCGGCGGTGGCGCTTTCCTTCGCCGATTGCTGGAACATGGTGGAGCAGCCGCTGGTGTACTTAAAGAACGATATGCAGCAGCCGCTGTCGGTGATGTTCAACACCCTCTCCGAGGCGCGCAAGGAAATCGCCTTCGCGGGCGCGGCGCTGTACATCCTGCCCATGCTGGTGATGTACTTCTATTTTCAAGAGGATATCCTGCTCGGCGTGCAGCTATCGGAGCTGAAATAATGCGATTTTATATCCACGGAAGGAGCCTGTGAATGAAGAAGCTTGCAATCCGCATCGGCGTCATATTGGCCATTCTGGTGGCGTGCAGCATGTTTTTTGCCAACACCATCATCAGCATCACCACGCCCAAGGTGAAGTTTGCGCAGGTCGGCTACAAAAAGTTTGAGGAGCAGATCTCGCTGGACGGCACGCTGCACTTCGCGAAGACCGATAAATACACCGTGGACGAGGCGCGCAAAACCCCTGTCACGGTGGAAAAGATGTACGTGCGCGTCGGCGATCTGGTCAATGCCGGGGATACGATCTGCACCACCAAGCTCTCCGATGGCTTTGCCGACGAGGTGACCGCCAACAGCGACGCGCTGATGGCCGCCAGGCAAGCATACATGTCGAACGAAACCGACAACATCAAGCTGATCGACACCTTTAGCAGCGACAAAAACGAGGCCAAGCGCGTCATGGATGAAACCGCCAAGACGCTGGCAGAGGCGCAGTCCAAACTGCTGGGCGAGGCTGCCAAGGTGGCGGTGTTCTTGGACGACGATCCCAAGAAGTGGGCCGATGAGATTCAAAAAAGCGGCAAAGCCGATTTGGTCGAGTTGATGGACGTCGTGATGGACGCCCAGAGCAAGGCCGACGCGGCGCAAACCGCCTTCCTCGATACCTATGCCAACAGCAAAACCAAGAAGGAAGTCTATGACTTCCTGAACAAGCGCACCGAGCTGCAGCGCGAGGTTGACAAGGCCGAGAAGAAGCTGCGCGATCTGGTCGCATCCGGCGAAGGCATGACCACCATCCGCGCCGAGCATGGCGGATACATCGTTGCGCTGGGCGTGCAGGAGGGCATGCCCTACGACGGCGGCCAACCGGCCTACGAGCTCACCGCCGACGGGGAAGCGCCGGTGCTGCGCTGCGATATCACCGGCAATAAGCGCACCTTCGCCGAGGGCATGCGCGCCGACATCAAGTCCGATAACGGCAACATCAAGGCCGAGGTGGCGGCGGTGGTGCGCGAGGGCGTGGATAAAAAGTACCTGCACGTCGCATTGGACGATAAGGCAATCACCAGCCTCGGCGGGGTGCGCGGCCTGCTCAATGGGAGCACCACCGTCAAGATCACCTACCGCGCCAAGGAAACCAGCAGCATCCTGCCCGCCGCCGCCGTGCGGCAGGAGGGCGAGAGCTACTTTATCTACGTGCCGGAGTATAAGTCCGACGGCCTGTGGGGCGATTACATCGAGGCGCGCAAGATGACGGTGACGGTGCTGGAGCTCGGCGACAAGGAGGTTGCGGTGCAGGAGGATCTGCGCGGCAGTATCTCGCCGATCTATCAGGAGGATCGCCCCATCAAGGACGGCGACCGGGTTATGAAGTACCTATAAAATGATGGCGGCTGTTTTCCCCCGCTTGCGGGGAAAACCGTGCAAATACTTGATCGAAAGGCCGAATTATGAAGAAAGCAAAGCTGGCGCTGTGCATCGTGTGCGTCGGGGTGGTGCTGCTGGCCTACGCGCTGGCGACCATTCTGCGCATGCCGACGCTGCTGCAATACGTGGTGCAGCCCGATGTCGAAACCGCCGCCCAGCCTAAGGACGGCGAGGAGCCGCCTCCCACACAGCTCAAGCAGCGCATGGACGCGTTTGAGGAGAACGTGGTGCCGGAGCTTATCGACGTGGCGCGCAGCGCGACGCTCAGCGGCGCGGCGCCCAACGTCGCCGTCGTGGCCAAGGTGGGAGAAAACAGCACCAGCGTAAGCGCCGGGCTGGTTGCCATCGGCAAGCGGTATTTTGATGCCTATCCGGCGCTGCCCTACGTGGGGCGCTTGCCCAATGTGGACGAGCTGGAGCGCGGCGACCGCGTGATCCTGCTCGACGAACAGATCGCCATCGACCTGTTCCACATGGTCGAGGTCATCGACCGCGAGGTTACGGTGCAGCAGGAGACCTATCGCGTTATCGGCGTGCTGCGCCATCAAAAACAGGTTGGCGACGATGCCGACGCTTCGGTGTACGTGCCGATGGCGGCGCTGGCCAAGCATGGCAAAGTGGAGCTGCGCACGCTGCGGATGACCGTCGTGCCTGCCGAAGGGGGCGGCGCCATGGCCACCTTCGTCGAGAAGGCGCAGGAATGGAAGCCCGGCGGCGACGCGTATGACCTGCGCAAGGAACGCGTCGGCGCGACGATCTGGGCGCGCTACCTAGGTTGCGCCACCGGCTTTGTGCTGCTGGGGTTTTTGATCGGCAAGTATGTGCAGTCCATCCTGTGGCTCCAGCAGACCATGCGCCGCAGGCTCAAGGATCGCTACATTACGCAGCTGCTGCCCTTCCTGATCGGGCATATCTTGCTCCGCGTTGTGGCATTGGCGGCGCTGGCGGCGTTGGCGGCGTGGCTGATGAACCTGCTGCTGGAGCCCGTGTACTTCTATCCGGAGTATATTCCGCAGGTTGTCGTCGAGCCCAAGTACCTAGCCGAAACCTTCTGGAACCTGCGCCGGAACGAGGCCGCCACGGTGGTGCTGCGCACCTCGCAGATCGTGCGGCTCAAGTATTTCGGCGGGCTGTGCCGCACCGCAGTGATCGTCACGCTGGCCGGGTTCTCCGTCATGCTGCTCAAACTAAGGAAAAAACGGGCGTAAGCGCAATCGCGGCAAGTCCTGACTTGGCAAAAAAACCATTATTGTGGTATACTATAATGAATGAAGACCGTACGTACGGCCAGCGAATCGAAGGAGAGGCTTATGTCGCAACAGGACAAGCCCAATGTGGTCATCGTCGTCCCCTGCTATAACGAAGAAGAGGTGCTGCGCGAAACCGCCAAAAGGCTGGGCGATGTGCTCGCGCGCATGCGCGCCGCAGGGCAGGTCGCGCAGGAAAGCAGCGTGCTGTTTGTCAACGACGGCAGCCGCGATAAAACTTGGAGCATCATCCGGGAGCTGCACGCGCAGGATCCGGTGACCTTCACCGGCCTGACCTTCGCCGCCAATCGCGGGCATCAGAACGCCGTCATGGCCGGGCTGATGGAGGTGCGCGGCCACTGCGACGCGGCGATCTCCATCGACGCTGATCTGCAGGACGACGTCGAAGTGATCCCCGAGATGGTGGCCAACTACCGCGAAGGCGCGCAGATCGTCTACGGCGTGCGCAGCCGTCGCGATACCGATACCTTCTTCAAGCGCACTACCGCTCGGGCGTTTTACTCGCTTATGCATGTGATGGGCGTGAAGACCATCTACGATCACGCCGACTACCGTCTGATGGGCTCGCTGGCGCTAGACGCGCTGAGCGAATATACCGAAACCAACCTGTTCCTGCGCGGGCTGGTGCCCATGCTGGGCTATCAAACCGCCATCGTCAAGTATGACCGCAGCGAGCGTTTCGCCGGGGAGAGCAAGTACCCGCTGCGGAAGATGTTCAACTTCGCGCTGGACGGCATCACCTCCTGCTCGGATATGCCCATCCGCCTGATCGGCGGGGGCGGCGCGGCGCTCTGTTCGATCGGCGGCCTATGGGGGCTGATCGCGCTGGTGATGGCGCTCTTTGGCCGAGGCGTGCGCGGCACCACGGCGGTGATAATCGTCATGTTGCTGCTCACCGGCATATTGTTGCTGGCGATGGGCATTCTAGGCGCATACATTGGAAAAACTTACATGCAGGTCAAGCAGCGTCCGCGCTACCGCGTGGCCGAGAAGCTGCTTCAACCCGGACGGGAGAACGACTGACGCGCAGTATGCACAGCGGATCACCTCTGGCGCGTTGCGCCGGAGCGTGACAAAAAGGAGGCGCACGCATGATATGTCCCGCCTGTAACCAGAACATACCGGATGGTTCCAACTATTGTCCGTTATGTGCGGCGGATATGGCAAAGTACCGCAAGCAGATCCTTGCCCAGCAGCAGGCGAGGCGTCCTGCCCCGGCGCATCCGCAGGGGGGGTACGCTCCGCAACGCGCGCAATATCCTTCGCAGGCCACTTATCCTCCGCAGGCTACCTATCCGCCTCAGTCCACGTATCCCCCGCAAAGCACATACCCGCCGCAGAGCACCTATCCGCCCCAATCTACTTATCCTCCGCAAAGCACCTATCCGCCCCAACAGGGGTATTCGCAGGGTGCGTATGGGCAGGAGGCGCAGTTCGATCCCTATGCGCAGGAGGCGGGTTATCGTACCGTTCCCCCGAAGGGCGCGCAGCGCGCGTCGGTCGTCGGCGGACTTTCCGGCATCTTTGCCGGGCTAACGATGCGCAGCAAGCTGTTCTTCGGCGTGGGCGGGCTGGTGCTGCTGGTGGCGTTGGTGCTGCTGGTGAACAACATTTTCGGCGGTGGAAGCCCGCCGGCTGACAACACCGTAATCAATCCGCCCGTGCTCTTTACCCAAGAGCCGCAGGTGGCGAACATTCCCAATCCGTGGGCTCAGCAGTCGGACGCGCAGGCGAACGGTGCCGGGAACAACACCGTGGACGACGGCTTCCTCCTCGTGGAGGCCACTCCCGCGCCGACGACGGTGCCGGTTTTCACGCTTCTAAAGAAGGGCGACAAGGGACCTGAGGTGTACAGATTGCAGGAGCGGCTGCAGGTGCTAGGCTTCTACAGCGGTCCGTTGGACAGCGACTATGGGCAAGGCACGGTGGATTCTGTGCGCGCGTTCCAAAAGCAGGTGGGCTTGCAGACCGATGGCGCTGCGGGCGTTGAAACGCAGACCAAGCTATTTAGCATGCCCATCGCCGAGGGCGAGGGCGGGAACGCCGGCATGAACATCGAGGATGGAATCCCCAGCCAGCAGCAAAATACCGGTGGCGGCGGCGCGGTGAACCAGCCCGGTTAATCGGAACTGGGGCAAGAATCGTCCGCCAGAAAACGCACGATGCGGCAAAAAAGAACCGAATATCCCCCGCGCTTTTGCGCGAAAAGGCAAGGCCGACGGCGAATAAACGCCCGTCGGCCTTCCGGTTGTCGAACGCCGCGAAAAAGCCCCTTTTTCCTCACCGTATTTCGCCATATCGCCATGCATGAAAGGCATATGATAGGCATACGGGCAAGGACACACGAATTGGGGGAGGGGTTTTCGTGGCGGAAAAGAGAATTTGGGGTTCCAGCGCGTTGGCGGCACAGGCAAGCATCGCTTGGCATGAATCCTCCTCGTTGCTGCGCATGGTGCGGGAGGCGCGGCAGCAGCGCGATGTGCGGACCGATCCGGAGGAGGACGATTGCTCGGAGCTGGTGCTGCGCATCAGCCGGGAGCTGCCGCAGGTCAACCTTGCGATCGGCCTGCGCAGCACGGCCTACGCAGAAGCGGATTACCTGGAGATGCTGTGCGCCTGCGCCGAGGCCTACGCGCAGCGCGCCGACGCGCTGGAGAGCGCCCGCGCCGCCCGCGATGGCGCGCGCATGCGGCTAGAGGCGCACGCATTGGCGGGCAGCTTGAAAAGCATCGGCGCGGAACAGCTGGGCAGGCACGCCGCAGAGTTGGAGATGGCGATTTACGATGGAAATGCCGTGCAGGTACGGATTCAAACGCCGCCCTTTTTGGCGGAACTGCGCGATTTTGTTGCGCAACTGCATAGTTTCTTTGCCGAGCGGGCGGCCGAGGCGCCCTCGCTGGAGGATTATCCGCCATTGTGGCGCGATACCGCGCGGGCGCTGTATCGGCGCGTGCGCGATTGCGACTACGCGGGGGCGCTGGAGCTGCTCAAGACGCTCGAAGGGGCGCACGCGCCGGAGGATGCCGCTTGGTTGAAGGAAATGCGGCGCGCGCTGGAGCGGTTTGACTATACGGCGTTGCAAGGGTTGGCGCGGCGCTTTTCGGAGGATTAATCCTGCTTGTAATACGCGGCGATAGCATCGCGCAGAAACACCGCCGCGCCGGGGCGCAGCGCGTCATAATGCGCGGCAAAGCGTTCGTCGTCGACGTACATCTGCCCGAGGCCGACGTGCATCTCCGGCGTATAATCGCCCCAGAATTGCAGCCAGGCGTGGTGCAGCGCCACGGCATGCCGCGCGGCGTCGCTGGCCGGATCGCCGCCGTCCATTGCGGCGACCAGCGCTGCGTTGGCTTCCTCGGCGGCCTTTTGCCCCTTTTCAAAGGTCTCTTGCGACATGTTGCGCAGGCGCTTGTTGGAGGCCTCCACGGTCTCCTCGCCATAGCGCTCGCGGATCTCCTTGCCGTACTTGGTCTCGTTGTCGGCGATCATCTTCTCGCGAAACTCGGTGAAACGATCGGAATCGCTCATGCGAATCCCTCCTTCTAAGTGTGTGATGGTGCGGGTGAGATTGCCCAGCAATGCGTCCAGCTGGTCGCGGCGCGAGAGCAGCGCCTGCTTGTGGGCGCGCAAGGCCTCCAGCGCATCGAAGCCCGGCGCGTGTACCAGCTCGCGGATCTCTTCCAGCGGCACCTCCAGCGCGCGGTAGAACAGAATCTGCTGCAGCAGCGCCACCTCGGCCGCGCCGTAGATGCGGTAGCCCGAGGACGAGAGCCGCGCGGGGCGCAGCAGGCCGATCTGGTCGTAATGGCGCAGGGTACGCGCGCTGATCCCAGCCAATTTGGCTAACTTTTGCACGGTGTATTCCAAGCAGCTCACCTCACGCGTTCAGTATAAACCTTTACGTAACGTACAAGTCAAGCGGTTCAAAATAATTTTTTTCGCGCGGGAGAACCGCGCTTTTTTATTGACAAATTTCTGAGCATGCGATACAATCCAACCGTACTAGTTCGCATAATACGGTTAAAGAAAGGCGGCGGCAACCTTGTTCGTATTGGATCGCTATGGGCGCACGCCGATCTACGAGCAGCTGATCGAGCAAGTGGAGCTGCATGTCCTCAATGGCACTTTGCAGCCGCAGGATATGCTGCCCTCGGTGCGCACGCTGGCGGTACAGCTGGGCATCAACCCCAACACGCTGCAAAAGGCGTATGCCGAGCTGGAGCGACGCGGCATCTGCACCAGCGTGCCGGGCAGCGGGCGCTTCGTCGCGGCGGACGCCCGGCAGCGCATCGCCGGGGATCGGCGGGCGCAGATGAGCACGTTGGCGCAAATGGTGCGCGAGCTGGCCGCCGCTTCCATCCCGCTGCCGGAGATCGTCGCCTGCGTGGAGGCGGCTTATCAGGGCGCTGCCGCACAAGCGGCGGAAGGAGGGAAACGCTTATGATCATCACCCAAAACCTCACCAAGCGCTTCGGAAGGACGACTGCGCTCACGAGCATCAATAGTTCGATCCCAGATGGATGCATCTATGGGCTGGTAGGCTCCAACGGTGCGGGCAAGAGCACGTACCTGCGCCTGTTGGCAGGGATCTATCAGCCGGATTCTGGCAGCGTGCTGATGGATGGCGATCCGGTGTTCAACAATTCGGCGGCAAAGTCGCAGCTGGCGCTGGTGCCTGACGAGCTGTTCTTCCTGCCGAGCGCAAGCATTGAGCGCATGGCCAGCCTGTACGCTGCCGCCTATGCGGATTTCGATCGGAGCCTGCTGGCGACGTTGTGCGATGCTTTTCGCCTGAAAACGCGCAAGCCGCTAAACACCTTTTCGAAGGGCATGCGCAGACAGGCGGCCTTCGCGCTGGCCTTGGCCTGCCGCACGCGTTACTTGCTGCTCGACGAAACCTTCGATGGGCTGGATCCCATCCTGCGCAATCTGGCGCGCAAGCTGATGTACGACGCAGTGTGCGAGCGCGGCGTGACAGTGGTGCTGACCAGCCACTCGCTGCGCGAGCTGGAGGATACCTGTGATCAGCTGGCACTGCTGCATCAGGGCGGGCTGGTGCTGCAAAGCGACGTCGATAGCCTCAAGACCACGCTTTGCAAGGTGCAAATCGTGCTGCCTACGGCTTGTGACCGCGCCTCCTTTGAGGATTTGGGGCTGGACATCCAGCGCTATACGCAGCACGGCAGCGTCTCCAGCCTGATCCTGCGCGGCGAGCATGTGGAGGTTCTTGAAAAACTGTACCGCAAACAGCCGCTATTGTGCGAGGGGCTTCCGCTCTCGCTGGAGGAGATCTTTGTGTACGAGATGGAGGCGTTGGGCTACGCCTTCGAGGTGGAAGCGGCGGGGAAGGCGGCACTGCAATGATGAAAAAATGTTTTTCGCGCGGGCTCTACTTTGATACGCTGCGCAGGCTGCGCGTGGCGGGTCTGCTGCTGACGCTGCTCTGCTTTGCTTCGGTCTTGACGCAGCTGATTCCTGAACTCAGCACGACCGTTCGCAACCGTTGGAATGTGCAGCTTCCGTTGGATTTTGCCATGGTGCTGGTGTGCTTTTCGATGCTGGCGCCTGTTGTGTTGATGCTCCAGACGTTTGCCTTCCTGTTCCGGCGGAGCGGTAGCGATTTCTATCATGGCCAGCCCTACATGCGGCAGTGCCTTGGGTGTACGCTGTTTGCCGCGGCGATGACTTGGTCGGTAGCGATGCTGGGGCTTTCGCTGCTGGCCTGCGCGGTGCTGATCCCGCTTTCGCCCTTTCTTTTTCCGCTGCCTTTGTTGGGATGGATGCTGGCCTATAATCTGGTGCTGATGCTGCTGATCGCCGGATGTATGCTGATCGGCATCAGCTGGGCAGGCAAGCCACTGGAGGCTGCGCTGATCGCCGGGCTGGCGCTGTGCCTGCCGCGCGCGGGCATGGCGGTGTTTCGCTATATCATGGTCAACGCGTCGGGCATGATGGTCTACAACGATGCCCATCCATTCTTCTCCTTGGCGATGCACTTGCCCAGCGCCAGCGCCGTGCTGTTTTATCGGGGCTATGATGTCGCGCGCCTGCTGGGCAAGACGATACCGCAGCTATTCAGCTACGCGCCGGGCATCGCCTACTCCCTGCTGCTGGCGTTGCTGGCGATCGCGTGGGGACTGCGATGCTTCGCGCGCCGCAAATCCGAACTGGCGGGGCACCCGCTGGCGCGCCCGATTCAGCGCCATCTGTTGCACGCCGGGGTGGCGCTTGCGGGGCTGCTGTGGTGCGGCTATTTGTTGCATGAGGTGATCGGCTATCACCGCGGCTGGATGGCATGGGCGCGTGGCGGGTGGACGCTGACGGCGCTGGGCGTGTTCTTGCTGCTGTACCTCGTTTTTCAGCGGATGCGCTCGAAAAGCTGGCGCACGCTGAGCACCGCCGCGCCGTGCATGCTGCTGGCCATCGCAATCGCGTTCGCGGTGTGCGGCGGTGCCGTGCTCGTCGGGCGGAATACCTATGCCGATCTGCCCAAGGTTTCAGAAATCGCGTGGGTTTGCTTTCCGGCGCAGCCCGGCGACGCAACCGTGATGGGCTGGGAGCTGGAACAGCGGCTGACCGACGGCATTCGCTATGAAAAGCCGGAGATGCGCGCGTTTGTCGCCGATGCGATGGCCGAGCAAGCGCACATTGTCGCCGAAATCAACGCGGGAAATGTGGAAGGATATGCTAGCGCCGATGTCGGTGGCAATCAGTTGACCATGGAGGTTACACGCACCGATGGGCGCAAATTCCGGCGCACCGTGCGCTTAAACCAAGCGCGATGGAATCTGGTCCCCCAGCTGATGATGGATTCTCCGGATTTTGTGGCTGCACTGCGTCAGGAGCCAAAGGCGGCAGCCGTCGAGCTGGTGGGCCTCGATACCCTGCTGATGCCCGAGGGCGAATCGCGCACGGCACTTTTGCGGACGCTGCAAACCGATCTGGAAGCGCTCGGCGATTTGGATTTCCTGCGCCGCACTTCGGTGCGATACGCGATGCCCGACGCCCTGCGAGAGGAGCGAGAACGCAACCTTGGTGATTTCTGCAGGGTCGGGGTGTATGCATGGCGCGGGTACGATCTGGTGGAACGCGGGTATGGTGTGGATGCAAAGACCAAGCGAACCGCGGATGCCTGTTTGCAAGCGCTGAACCAGCATTTTCAGGCGCAATATCAAACCGTGCTGGCCGCGATGGATGGTGCGCTGCACGATCGGTGGGCGAGCACGGTTTCTTATAACTTGGAGTTTTCCTATCAGGTCGACAAGGGCGGGCGCGAGGTGGATCGCTTCGGAGAGCTATATCGACAGCCTCCGTGGGAGGAGCGGTTTGGGGAGGTTGCCCAGCGGCACGCTCAGGGCGGGCGCTTTAGCGGCGGCAATGCGGACGAGCAGGAGCCGCCAGATCGCGAGGTTTATGAACAAGCGCGCCTCGCCAACGACGCTGCAGTTTTCGATATCCTTCGCCGTTCGCCATTGGCCGAAAGCGAGGGGGAAAACGTCGTGTTGGTGAAGCTGTGTGTGCCGATTTGGAACGAAAAAACTTCCCTGTACGATTGGCCGGAGGGCAAAGCCTACTTGGTGGTGAGCCCAGAGGATAAAGCTGCGTTGGACGCGATGGCGCAGGCGCGGTAAACCTCCCGCAGCGGTACGCCGTGCTGGCGCGCCAGCGCGGCGGCCTGCTCGTATTCCGGCATGGCGCGCTCGCCGCCGCCGGGCAGCGCGACCACCTTGGCTTCCAGCGTACCATACGCTGTATGCATCGCCTGCATGCGGCGTGGCAGGATCGTGCGGCGCTCCTCGCGCCTGCGTACGCCGATGGTGCTGGTTTCGCACAGCAGCAGGCGGGTCAATTCATCGGCCTTTTCCGCCGCGCACAGCACGGTGACCAGCGTCCCGGGGCGGTGCTTCTTCATGTACACGGCGGTGAAGAATACCTCCAGCGCACCGGCCGCATACAACCGCTCCATCGTGTAGCCGAGGATCTCCGGCGTGCAGTCGTCGACCTGTGTTTCGAGTATCGTTACGCGCTCTTCCGGGTTCTCTTCATCGATCTCGCCGAGCACTGCGCGCAGCACGTTGGGGATGTCCAAATCCCGCGTGCCCGCGCCATAGCCGACGCGCGTGATCCGCATCTCCGGCATCGCGCCGAACCGCTGGCTCAACGCGGCGGCGATGGCGGCGCCGGTTGGCGTGACCAGCTCCTTGGGGATATCGATCTGCCGGGTGCGCGCCTTGGGTTCGGCGGCGAAAATTTCGACCACCGCCGGTACCGGCACCGGGATTTGCCCGTGCTGGCAGTGCGCAAAGCCGTGGCCATCCTGCACGACGGAGCAATAGATCGCGTCGACGCCGAGCATATCCACCAGCACCGCCGTGCCCACGATGTCCACGATGGAATCCACCGCGCCAACCTCGTGAAAGTGTACCTGTTCCGGCGTGGTGCCGTGAACTTTGGCCTCGGCCTCCGCCACGCGGCGGAAGATCTCCTGCGCCAATGCTTTGGCGCGCGGGGTGATGCCGCTGCCCTCGATGAGGGCCACAATGTCGGCATAGCTGCGATGTTCATGCTTATGCTCGTGGTTGTGCTCGTGCTCATGCTCGTGGTCGTGGTTGTGATCGTGATCGTGGTCATGGTGATGATGGCCGTGGCCATGCTCCTCCGCCAGCAGCACGCGCGCGTAGTTGGCGTGAATGCCGTTCTTGTTCCGGCGCTCCAGCGCCAGCGACCAGCCCGGTACATCCAGCGTGCGCAGCGCCGCCTCCAGCGCCGCCGCGTCCAGCCCGAGATCCAGCAGCGCGCCCAGCGCCATATCCCCGCTGATGCCCGAGAAACAGTCGAGATAGAGGATCTTCTTCACGCGTCTTCCGCCTTTCCGCTTAGCTTGTTGATATTGTGCGCCAGATAGCCCGCGCCGAAGCCGTTGTCGATGTTGACGACGCCGACGCCGCTGGCGCAGGAGTTGAGCATCGACAGCAGCGCCGCCATGCCGCCCAGATTCGCGCCGTAGCCGACGCTGGTAGGCACGGCGATCACCGGCTTGTCGGTCAGCCCGCCGATGACGCTGGCCAGCGCGCCCTCCATGCCCGCCGCAACGATGATTACGTTGGCGGCCTGGATGTCCTCAAGGCGCGAGAGCAGGCGGTGCAGCCCGGCCACGCCGACGTCGTAGAGGCGTCGCACGGTGTTGCCCAGATACTCGGCGGTCAGCGCCGCCTCCTCGCACACCGCCATGTCCGACGTGCCGCCCGATGCCACCAGAATGATGCCGCGATTCTTGGGGAACGGCTGCTCGTCCACGATCACCAGCCCGGCGACCGGGTGATGCGTGGCGCGGGGATAGTGCGCGCGCACAGCCTCGGCCATCTCCGCCGTGGCGCGGGTAACGAGGATGTGCCGCGCGCCGTTTTCGCGCATGTTCGCGACGATGGCCTCGACCTGCGCGGCGGTCTTGCCCGCGCCGTAAATCACCTCCGGGCAGCCGGTGCGCAGCTCGCGATGATAGTCCAGCATCGCGAAGCCCAGATCCTCTAGCGGCTTGTAGCGGATGTGCCGCTCGGCCTCCTCCACGGTCAGCGCGCCTTCGGCCACGGCGCGCAGGATGGCGTTGATGTCCACGGGCGTGCCTCCTTTCAGTCCATACTTCCGCTGCGGAAGCCCTCGGCGTCAAGGGTTATGTAGCGAAAGCCTTGCGCTTTGATGGCCGCGATCAGCGCCGAATTGGCGATCAGCGCGGGCAGCGCCTCCGCCGGAGCCTCGACGCGCGCCAACGTGCCGGATTCGTGTATGCGCACCCGCACGTTGCGGTAGCCTGCCGCGTGCAGACATTCCTCGGCGCGCTCGACGCTGCCCAGCAGTTCCGGTGTCACCTCGGTATCGTAGGGCAGGCGCGTCGCCAAGCAGGCGTTTGCGGGCTTGTCCCACGTCGGTAGACCCAGCGCCTTGCTGTAGGCGCGGATATCAGCCTTTGTCATCCCGGCTTCGTGTAGCGGGCTGAGCACGCCAAGCTCCTCGGCGGCCTGCGCGCCGGGGCGGTACACCAATGCGTCGTCCGCGTTCTTGCCGTCGGCCAGCGCGGTGGCGCCCAGTTGCTGCGCCTGCGCGCGAATGCGGCCAAAGATATTGGCCTTGCAGTAGTAGCAGCGGCGCTTGTCGTTGCGGCGCAGCTCCGGCACCGCCAGCGCGTCGACCGGCAGCACGTGGCACACCGCGCCGATCTCGGCGGCCAGCGCGCGCGCGGCAGCCAGCTCGGCGCGCGGCACCATCGCCGCGTCGGCCATCACCGCGAAGGCGCGCGCTCCCAATACGTCATGCGCCACCCGCAGCAAAAAGGCTGAATCGACCCCGCCAGAGTAGCACACGCACAGGCGATCGATTTTCGCGAGAATTTCTTTGAGCGTTTCGAGCTTGTCCACGGTTTTTCCTCCTAATCTTTCGAGAAACGCAGCGGCAGTTCCAGCCCGCAGGCGGCAAGCAGCGCTTCGTCGCGCAGCAGCTTGCGGGTCGCGCCGTCGGCGGCCACCCGTCCCTCGTGCAGCACGATGGTGCGCGGACACACCGCCCACACCAGATCCAGATCGTGTGA
The DNA here is from genome assembly GCA_031552825.1 of Eubacteriales bacterium. GTDB lineage: Bacteria > Bacillota > Clostridia > Christensenellales > Aristaeellaceae > WQXF01. The sequence continues at coordinate 29,097 of JAVBMD010000002.1, read as the reverse complement.
GGCGATGAGCCGCGCCTGCGGCAGGCGGCAAAGCAGCGCGATCAGGTTCCGGCGCGCACGGGGATCCAGTGAGGCCGAGGGCTCGTCCATCGCCAGCAGGTGCGGCTGCATCGCCAGCACCGCCGCGATGGCAGCCAGCCGCTTTTCGCCGCCGGAAAGGCGATAGGGCGCGCGCTGCGCAAGGTGCGCGATGCCGGTGCGGGCCAATGCCTCAGCCACCGCTGTTTCCACCTGCTCGGGGGAAAGCCCGGCGTTGCGCGGGCCGAAGGCGATGTCGTCGTACACGGTGGAGGTGAACAGCTGATCGTCGGCTTCCTGAAAAACCAGCCCAACGCGCTGGCGGATTTGCGGCGCGGTACGCTTGGCGAGCGCGACGCCGTCGATGCGCAGCGCGCCGCCGGTGGGCAATAGCACGCCGGGCAACAGATGCAGCAGCGTGGACTTGCCCGCGCCGTTTGCGCCTACCAGCCCGACCGCCTCACCCTCGCGCAACGTAAAGCAAACTTCGCGCAGCGCCGCATGGCCGTCGGGGTAGGTGAAACTCACCGAATCAAGCTCGAGCATCGGCAGAATTCCCTCCTTAGAACATTCGCAACGCCCATGCGCCGATCAGCTCGGACAGATTGAGCAATCGCACCAACAGGAAAAAACCGCACCAGCCCAGCGTATACAGCGTGTCGGCAGCTCGCCAGCGGTGGATTTTTGCAGGCGGCCAAGCCCCGGTAAAGCCCCGGCAGCGCATCGCGGCATCGACGCGCTCGGCGCGGCGCAACGTGCGCAACAGCCACTGCCCGGCCAGCATGCTCCATTCGCGCGGCGTTGGCGCGCCCTTGCCCGGCGCGCGCAGCCGGTAGGCCAGCGCGATGCGGGAGGCCTCCTCGGCCAGCGTTTGCAGGTAGCGGAAGGTGAGCAGCAGCTGCATCACCAGCGTGCGGGGTACGCGCAGCGCCAGCAACGCTTCGCTGAGCCCCGGCATGCCGACGATGGCGATTAACAGCAACGAGTAGGCGACGCACAGGCAGCCGCGCAGCAGCAACGAGGCCAGCGAAATCCATCCGGCGGCCAGCGTAACGCCGGGCAGCAGCGGCACGGCGGCACGATCCAGCAGCGGCGCGGTCAGCCCCACGCCCAGCACCAGCGGCATCGCGGGCAATATCCGCGCCAGCAAAAGGCGCGGCGGAATCTCGCCCCAGCGGAGCAGACACAGCGGATAGAGCAGCAGTGGCAGCAACGCCGCCACCGCGTAGCGCCCAAAGGAAGCGGTAGCCAGAATAGCGCATAGCGTCACCAGCAGGTGCGAGAGCGGGTGCCGCGCATACAAGGGCAGCGCCTTGGCGGATTGCTCCTCCAAGGCGCGCATGTGCAGCAGCGCGCTTCGTCCTGTATTCAAGTGCTTCGCCTACGCTCTCGTTTTTTCTTCGGCAGGTACATCACCGCGCCGATCAGTGCCACCAGCAGCGCCGTAATCGCCGCGCCCACGACGCCTGCCAGACTGGTGGCGGTGGGAGCGGGTTCCACGGCGGCGGGCAGGCTGTAGTCCGGCAGGAATGCGGTGCGCTCCTGCAGGCTTCCCAGCGCGTCGTGGAGGCCGCCGGAAACTTGGGGCTCCTCGCCTGCAACGCCTTGGATCGACCACTCTAGCCCGTCGGGGTGCGAGGAGGCGAACCACGATAGCGCGCCGCCGCACAGCAGCGCCATCACCGCCAGCAGAGCCAGTGCTCTGGCCGGGAATTTTGCGCCCTGCCGCGCGCTTTCGCCCCAAACGCGGCGCACCGCCTCCGGCGCGGCGTTGTGCAGGAATACAAGCAGCGCCGCCGTGATCGCGCCTTCGCACAGGCCGATCGCCAGATGAATCGGTTGCATCAGCAGCAGGAAGGGAACGAAGGGCAGCATGGTTTTGCCGGAAAGCAGCGTTTGCAGCGCTACGCAAAACGCGCCCAATTGTAGCCCGACCACGCTGGTCAGCAGGGAAGCGGCGATGACGCGCCCTGGCGTGGCCCCGCGCCGCAGCATCGGCCGGAAAATCAGCGGATAGGCGATGAAGCAGCTGACAAAGCCCATGTTGAAGATATTTGCGCCCAGCGCCAGCAGCCCGCCGTCGGCGAAAAACAGCGCTTGGATCGACAAGATGACCGCCATCGTCAGCAGCGCCGCCGGTGCGCCCAGCGTGGCCGCCAGCAACAGCGCGCCGGCGATGTGTCCGCTGGAGCCGGTGCCGGGGATGGAAAAATTAATCATCTGCGCCGCAAATACGAAGGCGCCCATCACGCCCATCAGCGGCGCCTTGGAGGAAGCTTCCAATTCCTCCTCGCGATGCGCGGCGCGCGCCGCGTAAGCCATCGCGCAACCGCTAACCGCCCACATCGCGCCCCCGACCGCCGGGGAAAGTAGTGCGTCTGCCATATGCATACGAAAATCCCCCTTTACGAAAAGAATGCAGCCATGCCGCTGCCGCCGCTGTGCGGCGATACAACCTTCATGGCTGCGCTATCTCAAACAAAGTGTCAGGGGTAAAGCGGCGCTTTGCGCCGGGCGGAGGCCTTCATGACCCCGGAAGGATTATACAGGAGGGGAGCGCGGCTGTCAATCTTTGCGCCGCGCGCCATCGTTTTTCACCGGGCAAAGAAAGTTGACAAGCCCTAGCGCTAGGGGTAAGATAAAAAGGCTTGTAGTCTACGATTCAAAGAGAAAAAGGAGAGCTCGATTTGCCTGAAATGGAGCGATCTACTCGCCGCCAATATGCGTCAGGGGGCGCACGGCCGCCTGCGGCAGGGTCGCCGCGTGCCGGGGCTTCCCCAACGGCGCGCCCGCCGCAGATCCGCGCGCAGCGGATGAAGCTGGCGTCGCACCGCAAGCGCACGCCGCTGGAACGCTTGCTGCACAACGTATCGATGCTGGCGTTGGTTGCAGAGATGGCTTTCGTTCTGCTGCTGGTTACCGCCAGCGCGCAACTGCAGCCGCTGCCTACGGCGCAGGAACGATTCGCGGGCTGGGTGGAGGCGCACAACGATATGACGGTGCACGCGCTGCCGGGCGATACGCCGGAACCCAGCGAACAGCTTGCGATCATACCCAATACCGGCGTGGAGGTGGGGCCTACCGACCCGGCGTCAGCCATCGCGGCATCATCCACCGCCGCGCCCACCGAAGCGCCCGCGCAGGATCGATACCCCAACTATCCGCCGGGTTCGCTGGTGCACGAGACCGATACGCTGACCATCAGCATCGAGCAATATGCCGAGGAAGACCTGGTCTACTTCGTCGCCGATATCGTTGTGAAGGATCCGGCGCAGCTTGCCTCGGCGTTTTCCTACGATACCTTTAAGGGCGCGCGCGAGTCAGCCAGCGATATCGCGAGGCGAAACGAAGCGGTGTTGGCCGTTAACGGCGATTTTTGCGGCTTTCATAACGAGGGCATCATCATCCGCAACGGAGAGACCTATCGCAAGCAGAACAGCAAGCGGCACTTGCTGATCGTCGATCAAAACGGGGACATGTCGGTGCTGACCGACCGGCGTGAGAAGCAGGGCGTGGTCGCAAATCAGTTGGCCAAGGAAAACGTGCTGCATACCTTCGAATTCGGCCCCGTGCTCGTCAAGGACGGAGAGGCCTGCGATCTGCCGAAGAATTTCTTTATCAGTACGCGCGAGGATCAGCAGGAGCCGCGTACCGCCATCGGGCAGGTTGGCCCGCTGCACTACATCGTTATCGTGGCGGATGGGCGCACGCCGGGCTATTCCGAGGGGGCGTCGCTGCCCAAGCTGCAGGAGCTTTTCCTTCAGCATGGCGCAACCATTGCCTTCAATCTGGATGGCGGCGGCTCCACCGCGATGTACTTCAACGGCCAAGTCATCAATCATCCCTCCTCCGGCGATGAGCGCCGCGTGTCGGATATCGTAATGTTTAGGGAGTAGGCGTCGGCAGTTTTCGTGAAAAAGAGGGATACAATGAATCAACAAAGCGTTTTCTATAAAGTGGCACGTGCTGCCGTGGCGTGTCTTTTGTGCCTGTGCATCTGGATCGGCGTGGCGAGCGCCGCCTCGGAGGGGGGCGTGCTGCTGAGCGCCGAGGATTTGCGCACGCTGGAACCGGCCTACGATGCTTTTTTGCAGAAGCTAGCCGACGTGATCGTGGAGCGCGGCCTGCTCGCGCCGGAGGATCGCGAGGATTGGCTGCTGTACCAGATGGGCGATTATTACCAAAATGGCGGGTATGGCATGATCGCCGCCATGTTCACGCCCAATCTGCTCGACGAGGCGCGCCCGCAGGACGCGATGCTTCGGCTGGAAAAAGAAATGAACATCGGCACGCTGCACATCAGCACCATGCGCGCCTACTCGCCGCTGGATTCCGCGCAGCCCGGCCTGCTGCTGGAGGCCAGTGTGACCGACAATCAAGGGATGCCGGTAGCCTGCCGCCTTCGCTGGCACTGTGAGCAGGGGGGATTTGCGGTATGGGATGCGCTGGGCGGCAAGGTAACCGAGGTCGGAAATTTCTGCGTCAATGACGGGCGCCCGACCTATTGGTCGGATCAGCCGGTGTCCGGCGCGGAGCCGGGCGCGCTTTGGCGCATCGGGTTGGATCTGCTGGATCCCTATGACGATGCCAAGGTATTGGGCAGCGCCGAACTGGTGCTCAAGCCCGAGGGCAGCGGTTGGGTGTTGGACGAAAACTCGCTGCGATAAGTCAGGCGGGGCAAAGCAAAAACCTCGGTATAATACAAACGACTGAAAATATAGAAACGCCTGCGCGATCTCGTGCGGGATAAAGGCGGTATATACGATGCATCAACATGATGAGCATTGCGGGTGCGGTCATGCGCACGCGCCGGTGGAGGTGCCGGAGGAAATTTCCCCTGTGCAGGCGGATATTCTGCTGGCGCTTCGCCAGCGGCAATGCCTGCCGGTGGCCTGCTTCGCTTTTGCGAAGGAGGACGACGAAGCCCGGTACGCGGTGGCGCTGGCGCCGGTGTATCTCAGCGCGCCCGAAGATGCAATGACGCAGGTAAAGCAGCTCGGCGGCGAGTTGTCCATGCTGGAAGAAATGGGTTTGATTACGCTGGATTATGATATCCCGCTGCGGGGCTATCCTTACGAGGAATACAAAACCTCCGCGCTGTACGCATATTTTGTAAAGACGGTGCAGGAAGCTGCCCAGCGCCCGGATCCTGCCTTCGATACGCCCAAGCTGGAATTGGGCAGCATGGCGCTGACCGATGCCGGAGAAGAAATGGTGGATCGGTTGCTAAAATGAATCGGTTTTCCCCGCGCATTGCTGCGGGGATTTTTTTCTTGACAAACGCCAAAAAGGTAATATAATACCAGTAAAGGTAATGTATTACCATAATCGAGGTGTCGCAGTGTACGATTTGGAGCAAATAGACAAGAGGCTGATCGTCTTCGGCAATCTGTTCCGCGTGGCCAACCGCCTCCAGAACAGGATGGACGCGCAAATGCGGGACCTGACCGCCAAGCAATGGTTCGTCATCCTGATGCTGGAGATGTTTGTCGCCCCGCCCACGCTGGGGGAGCTGGCGCGAGCCTGTGATTCCTCGCATCAGAACGTCAAGCAGTTGGTGTTAAAGCTGCAGGAAAAGGGCTTTGTGCGCATCGAGAGCGATCCGGCGGATGCGCGCACGATGCGCATCGTTGCCACCGAAAAATGCGACGCGTGGGATGCTGAAAACAAGGAGGACGCGGAGGCATTTGTCGATGCGATGTTTCAAGGGCTGTCTCCGGAGGAAATTGTCAGGCTGAGCCATTCGCTATTCATCATCTATGATAATTTGGAGGGAAGAAAATGAACAAGACGATCGCGGTAGTCTATCGGTCCAAGTATGGCAGCACGCGGCAATATGCCCAGTGGGTCGCCGAGGCGCTGGGCGCTGAGCTGTTCGAAAGCAAGCAAATCACGCCCGAGCGGCTGCAAAGCTATGATGTAGTGGTGCACGGCGGCGGACTGTATGCTGGCGGCGTTGCGGGGTTAAAGCAGGTGGCGCCGCATGCGCGCAAGGCATTGGTGCTGTTCACCGTCGGCGCGGCGGATCCGAAGATAACCGATTACAGCGACATCCTCGGCAAGAACCTAACGCCCGAGCAGCTGGCGAGGTGCAAGGCGTTTCACTTGCGCGGCGATCTCGACTATACGCAGATGAGCAAACTGCACCGCATGCTGATGTGGATGATGAAAAAGACGATCGAAAAAAAACCCGCCGCACAGCGCGACGAGTCGGATCGCGTGTTTTTGGAAACCTATGGCGGGACGGTGAAGTTACTCGACAAGGCCGCCATCGAACCGTTGGTGGCGTATGTGCGCGGGTTGGCTTAAACGCCTTTGCCCCGCCTCTCGTTGCCGTGCTTGAAGTGCCCGGTCGCCTTCGCCAGAAGCAGCTGCGCGTCTTTGCCTTCAGCGCCGGAAATGTCGGCGATAAAGGTTTCGGCCATTTTGCCGCTCAGCGTGGTAACCGGCTTTCCGCGCCAAGCGATAAAGACCTTCTTGTCTTTGGTGACGCGGTAAGTGAAGACCGCCTCGTCTAGGATATTTCTTTTGTCGATCGGTTTATCCATGCGCCCTCCGGGGTTTCGTATTAGGAGTAGCTATGACCCTCTACATCGACGCCGACGGATGCCCTGTCGTCAATCAGTCCATCCGCATCGCCGCGCGCCACGGCGTTCCTTGTGTGCTGCTGTGCGATACGGCGCATTTTTTCGAGCGCCCCGGTGCGCAAACCATCACGGTTTCCAAGGGCGCGGACAGCGTGGATTTCGCGCTGGTGAATTTGCTGCGACCCGGCGATGCCGTCGTGACGCAGGATTATGGTCTGGCAGCAATGTGCCTAGCGCGGTGCGCCGTACCGATTCATCAGGATGGCATGGTGTACACCGCCGACAATATCGATGGTCTGCTTATGCAGCGCCATACCGCCCGAAAGATCCGCAACGTGGGCGGGCGTCTGCGCGGGCCGAAGAAGCGGTCGGCAGAACAGGATGTGGCGCTTGAGAGGACGCTTTTGTGCGTATTGGCGGGAGATATTTAATTCCCCCGCCTCGCCAACGTCTTTTCCCACGTGGCGCAGGTTTCCTCGCGCAAAAAGGCATAAAGCGGCGCCAAGTCCTCGCTTTGGTCATAACACTCCAGCGCTTTATAGTACGACACCTTCCGCTCGTCGTGGATCACGATGGGCGGATGGTCGTGCGTCATCAGAAAATAATTCAGCAGCGTGCGCCCGACGCGGCCATTGCCATCGGCAAACGGATGGATGTACTCGAAGCGCGCGTGGAAATAGGCGGCTACCTTTAGTGCGTCCTTTTCGGCATAGTCGATCATCTCGGCTAACAGTTCCGTCAAGTCGGCCTCCACTTCTTCGGGAAGCGAGCCGACTTCTTCTTTGCCAGTCACATAGTCGTGCTTCTTAAAAGCACCGGGCCGTTCGCCGAGCTGCACAAACCGACGCTCGCCGTAAGTTCCGCCGGTGAGGATGCCGTGCAACTCCAAGATCAGGGGAATAGAAAGCGGCTCGCGGGTGCAGATCTTCTTTTTTAAAAACTCGTAGCACAGCCTTTGGTTCTCCTGCTCAAAGAGCGTGCGTGTATCGCCGGTGTAATTGAGTACGCGTCCGTTCTCGAAGATTTCACGCGTATCGTGGTACGCAATGCGCTCGTTTTCGATTTTGCCGGAGTTGTACGCGAAAAGGATGCGGAAGTTGTGCAGCCGCAGGTCGATGTCTGCTTCGCTTTGTATCGAGTATCCGCGCCACATTGCGACGATCTGCTCGTAGCTATCCATGCCGAATCGCCCTCTTTCAATGGATGAACCTAGTATACCACCCCGGCCTACTCCGCCGCCGCTTCCGCTATCGGCTCCGCCACGACATACTCGCCGAAGTAGGATAGCCGATACAGGCTGGTGTCCAGCAGAATCTCCTCGCTTGTGTGCAGCAGCAGCGTGGCATCCCCGGCGGCTTCAAAGTCGAAGGAAGGGAAGTCGGTCGGCAAGAAGCGCTCGACAAAGGGCGCTTTGCCCGGCAGCTCCGCCTCGCCGCGCACGTAGGCGGGGTCAAGGTCATAGACCCAGCTCGTGGCCAGCGTGGCGACATCCACGGGCTTCTCGTGGGGATAGAGGCGCGTGGTAATGACGAGGCGCGGGGAATCCTGCGCCTTGGTGTAGGCGAGCGCGTCGGTCAGGCCGGGGAAGGTGGGCTCGGGATTGTAGCCCTGCACGAGAAATTGCCCTAGGCTGGCGCAGTAGATCGTCAGCAGGAGGAGGGCCGCCCAGCGCGCGCGCTTTGCGACGTACGCCGCCCCGCAGGCGGCGCATAGCAGCAGCGGGAAGAACAGCGCGGCATAATGGGGCAGCGTCAGCTTCAGGTGGGTGAGCAGAAACGGAGTCGCCGCGAAGATCCAAGCCAGCAGTAGCGCGTCGGCCAGCCGCCGCGCGGGGGGCGGTTCAACCGAGGCTTCACGCCGCCGCTTGCTTGCGCGCAGCAGATAAAAGAAACCAAGCAGTGTCAGCGGGATCGAGCATAGGTATAGGTACCCCTGCTCCGGAAGGAAGAAGCCCAGCGTATAGCCGGGATCGTCGGTATATTGGAGCACGGTGCCTTTGAGCGTCGCATAGCCGCTTTCAAACAGATCGGTGTGCAGTGAGGCCACGCGCCAATCGCCTTGCAAGAGCGGGATCATTTGCGGGCCAAAGCCGACTTGGGGCTGCATCGTATCGGAGGCATAGCTGGAGGTTACGGGGCGTTCGTCGGAGAGGATCCAATCGCCCGCGTGGGCGTAGCCCGGTACTTGACCGGCCTGCAAGCCCAGCACGCGGCGCTCGGGCAGTGCGAAGTGTTGCGCCGCCAGCGTATACAGCGCGGGCGCGGAGAGCAGGCAGAAGATCAACAGCGCGGGGAGCGCTGAGCGCCAGCGCGCTGCGCGCAGCCGCAGCAGGCTGGCGAGGGCGATTAGCACGAACAGCGGCACGATGTACCAAGCGGCGTCGCCGGTGTACATCGCCATCGCCAGCACCGCCGCGCCGCCGCACAGCCAAAGCGTTACGCGCCTTTGCCGAGCAAACATCCAAACCGACAGCAGCATCAAATAGGGAAGCAGTTCCCAGCCGATGCTCCACCGGCTTTGCAGCAATTGCCACGGCGAGAGCGATGCCAGCAGCAGCGCCCAGAACGCAGCGCGGGGGGAGTATGCGCGGCGGATCAAATCCCAAAGCGCCCACAGGCTGATCGTTTGCAGCAGCAGCATCGGCAGGCGCAGCGCCAGCGCGCCGCGCCCAAACACCGCCTGTGGCAGCATCGCCAGCCAAGACAGCAGCGGGCCGTTGGGCTCGCCCAGCCATCCGGCCAGCGTCACCGGCCAAGGCTTGCCCATTAGGTCGCGCCCGGAGCGGAGCAGCGCATCGGCCTGCAGCCCCGTCCAAATTTCCTCGGGCAGCAGCGCGCCGCGGGCGATCCAAAGCTGCGCGCACCGCAGCAGCAGCCCGACGCACAGCAGTGCCGCTATCGTGATCTTTTCCTTGCGCGGATCGCTCAAAGGCTCAAACATATTTTGCGCCGGGCGCGCGCCCACCCACAAGCACAGAAGCGCCGTCAGCGCGACGCAGACCAATTGATAGGTGCTCAGCATGTCACGGCGCCTCCTCTTCCAGCCAATAGCGCGGATAGACCGTCGCGTAGATATCGAAATCCTCGATGAGGTACGCCTCTGGGTCGAACAGCGGCTTGTGCTCCTGACGGATGACGTAGGCCGCGCATTCCTCCGGGTCCGGTTCGAATTCCGCGAAATCGGTGAATTCGTAGCGGTTGGAGAAATAATCTTCGCCGCCGAAAATGTCATGCACCGGCTTTTCGTCGCGCAGTTGCGCGCCGTCCAGCTCGTGCGCCACCATGGTGGTGACCTCCGCCTGCTGGACGAGGTCGTTGGTATAGATGTAAAAACGGTCGCAATCCATTTCGCGCACGTTTTGCAGCGCGCCATACAGATCGTTGCGATCCAGCGCCGCCGTTCGCCCGATGTAAGAAGCGTCGCCGAAGTAGCCCATGCAGAAGGCCACGAAGCCCAGCGCGTAAATCACCGCGATGGCCGGCGCGAAAGCGCGCACCCGCCGCGCCGCGCCGTATAGCGCAAAACACAGGCAGAACAGCAGCGGGTAGAAGATGGCGTTGGAGCGTTGGCTGGTGGTGTAGTTGGTCAGCAGGCCGCAGACCACCATTGAAAGCACCCACCAGAGCATCAGCGAGGTAGCGTCGGCGGCGCGGCGTTCGGAGCCGTCCAGCGCGCGTCCCGCCTTGGCGCGGCGATAGCGCCACGCCAGCCATACCCCCGCGAAGATCGCCGGGATCGAGAACGGATACAGCGAGCGGCTGGCGAAGTAGGCGGCGATGGTATCGCCCTCGTTTTGCAGGAAGGTGGATTGCAGCAGGAACTTCAGGTTCCACATGAACTGATCCAGCGGCTTTTCCGAGAACAGAAGGATGTCGTTGGAGCGCTGGGAGAGCGGGAAAAATTCCAGCGTCAGTGGCCCCAAACGCATGCTTTTCCATTGGAAGAAGTTGATGGCCATGGTCAGCAGGAACGGCGCGGCCACGATCAGATAGACGACCGCGCAAGCCGCCGCCTCGTACCAGCGGATGCGCCGCGCCTTTAGCAGCGTAACGCAAACCAGCAGCAAGAGCACCGGCACGGTATACAGCGCCACACCGTAGGCGTACATCGTCAACCCAAAGAACACCATCGACAGATACAGAAACGGTTTGCGCTCCAGCCCCAACAGCAGAAAATAAGCGGCAAACAGCATCATGTGCCCCATGGTGTTGCAATCCAGCGCCCAGCGCGCCTGCACGATCTGCCATGGGCAGATCGCCAGCATCCACAGCGCCAGCAAAGCAAATTTCTTGCCCAGCGCGCGGCGCGCCAGATCCCACATCACCGGCAGCGCCAGCAGGCTCATGATGAGCAGCGGCAACCGCAGCGCCAACCGCGATACGCCGAAAAGCGCAAACGACCCCATCGAGAGATAGGGCAGCAGTGCACTCATCTGGCCGTACTTCCACGCGTTGAAGTGTACCGGCCAAGGCGTTCCATACTGATCCGTGCCGGTGCGCAGCAACGAAAGCGCCTCGGCGCCGTTCATCGCCTCGTCATGATACAGGCCGCGCGGCAGCTCGGGGAACCGCCATAGCCGTACCGCGATGCCGACGATCAGCGCCAGCGAAAACAACGCCCAGTATCCCTTCTCCACGCCGCGCGCGCTCCAATCGCCCAAGGCTTGGGCGCAGCGCAAGGAGTTCACTCGTTGGCTGGCACGCCGGTTATAGGCGATGCCCAGCATTGCGGCCAGCAAAAGCAGCCAGAGCCATGCATCCAAGTTTGTCACGGGGATCTCCTCTCGATGATGCCAGAATATGCATATAGAATATACATGCCAGAATATACATAGAAGTATACAGATGAGACGCGGGAAAAGTCAAGAATTGCGGTGCGTTCCGTTGCCGCAATCATTCGTACCAAACATTTGCCGAGAAAAAAGAGGGTTCGCCACGGAAGCGGCGAACGAATTCAATAGATGAGGAGGGTGAGCGCATGGTTCTCGACGGGCACATTCATATCCGTACCACGGACGCACAGCCGCGTCCCTTTTTGAACGCGATGCGCGAGGCGGGCGTGGATGGCGGCATCGTGCTCTCTGCCTTTCCGCCCAATATGGCGCGGGAGGCGGCGCCGTATGGCGACCGCATTCGCCATGTCACGGCGCTCTGCCGGGAGCAGCCGCTGCTATTTCCCTTCTTCTTTCTGGATCCCACGGAGGACGATGCGCTGGCGCAGGTCGACGCAGCGTGCGAGGCGGGTATCGCGGGGTTTAAGATCATCTGTACGCACTTTTACCCTTCCGATCCGCGCTGCCTGCCGATTTACCGGCGCATCGCCGAACGGCGCAAGCCGGTGCTGTTCCACTCCGGCATCCTTTGGAACGGGTTGGTGGCTTCCGGCAACTTCAACAAGCCCACCGAGTTTGAGGTGCTGCTGACCATCCCGCGTCTTCGCTTCGCGCTGGCGCACATCTCTTGGCCCTGGACCGACGAGTGTACCGCCGTTTACGGCAAGTTCAACAACGCGACGCTGGGTACGCTGCCGGGCGATCCGGAGGCCGGTGAAATCTTCATCGACAACACGCCGGGCACGCCCAAAATCTATCGCGAGGATGCGCTGAAGCGCCTGCTCTTCGCCGGGTACGAGGTGCTGCAAAACCTCTACTTCGGCGCCGACAACTTCGTGGAGGACTACAATGTCGCTTGGGCGCGGGATTGGATCGCCACTGACTGGGCGCTGTATGAAGCCTTCGGCCTGAACGAGGCGGAGATAGAAGGGATTTTCTCGCGCAACCTGTTGCGGTTCGTCGAGATGCGGGGGAGAAGCGCGCGATTATAGCCCGTCGCAAAAGGCTTTGAGCATTTGTTTTGTTTCTTCTGGCAAACGATTGTAGTCGATGTCGTCGATTGCGCCTTGAAGGGTGTACAGGTGTACCAAGCATACGTTGGGGTGCTGCGCTTTCATGCGTAGAAAGGCTTCCTTGCTCCCGATCTGCTGGAGGGTTTTCGCGGAGTCGATGCCGACGGATTGGAGTTTTTTTGCAATTTCTTTTCCGATGTTCCTAAGGCTGGTCAGCTCCGTCATGATAAAGCTCCTCTCGCTTATTATAGCATACACAAACATCCGACGCCGCTGTACCGCGCGCCGGATGTTCGTATCTGTGGGTTTACATCTCCGCCATCTCCGCCAGCCACCGTTCGCAGGTGAAGAGCGTGCGCGGCAGGTGATAAAATCCCTTCCATTTACCGCCCTTGAGGGAAAGCGCCGGAGTCCCTTGGCGATCCAGATAGCCGTACCACTCGCCATGCTCGGGATCCGGGAAGCGCGCCCAAGCGTAATCGTGGATCTTGCGGAACCAAGCCTCGTGCGCGGCGCTGCCGGTCAGCTTGTATGCCAGCAGAAAGGCGCAAAGCGCCTCGGCGTGTACCCACCATAGCTTCATCGACGATTCCAGTTTCTCGGTCGGGTAGCCCATATAGTCTTGGTAGTAGAAGATGCCGCCGTGTTGCTGATCCCAACCGCGCTCGATCGCCCACAGCATGATCTCCGCCACGTCCTCCACCATGGCGCGGTCGCCGCGCTGGTGCGCCACGTCCATCACAAACCAGAGCACCTCCAGCGCGTGGCCGGGATTGAGCAGCCGCCCCTCCATTACTTCAAAGAGGTGGCCGCCATCGGGCAGCACGCGTTCGAACACGCAGCGGCGTTCCCGATCCACGTGCCGCTGGAAGAGCAAGCGCAGGTTGTCGTCGATAATGGGCTCCAGCTCGGCGTCGGGGATGAATCCCTTGAGCTCGCGCGCCATCATCATTTGAATCATAGGGAACCCCATCGCGCAGAGCGAGCGAGCGCCGGGAACCGGCTTGCTCCAAATGCCCTTGGGGTTGTCCTTGCGCTGCTGAATGCGCCGGTAGAGGCGCAGCGCTTCCTCGCGCGCCCAAGCATCCCCGGTGACGCGGGCATACTCGGCGTAGGCCACGCACAGGAAGCAATCCGAAAAAATATTGTACGGCTGGGTTAGCGGGTTTCCCTGGCGATCCAACGCGAAGTAGCAATCGCCGCTTGGCGCCAGCGCGTGGGCGCGCATAAAGTCCACGCCCAGTTTGGCGGCGTCCAGCCATTCCTGCCGCGCGCCGTATACCGAGCACAGCTTGGCGAACATCCAAATTTCGCGCCCCTGCATCCAAGTGAACTTATCGGTGTCAAACACCGTGCCGTCGCGCTCCAAGCAGGAGAAGTACCCGCCGTGCTCCCGATCCAGCGAATGATCGAGCCAGAAGGGAACCACCCGGTCGAAGAGCTCCGCGCGGTATTGCGCGTGCAGTTGCCGCGCCTGTGTTTTGTCCATGTCGCACCGCATCCTTCCCTATTTCACAGCACCGGCGGTCATGCCCTTGATAAAATATTTGCTCATCAGCAGATACAGCAGCAGCACCGGCACGATGGCGATGCACAGCCCGGTGAAGAGAAAATCCCATTTCGTTCCGTATTGCCCAACGAAGGAAGTCAGACCCACCGGCAGCGTCTTGATTTTATCGGTTTGCAGAAAGACCAGCGGGAAGAAAAAGTCGTTCCAGATCGGCACCGCGTTGTAGATGGTCACCAGCGCCACCGAAGGCATGGTGATGGGCATGACGATCTGGCTGTAGATGCGCAGGTCGCTTGCGCCGTCGATGCGCGCCGCCTCCTCGAGGGAACCGGGGATGCTCTTCATAAACCCGGAGAGGATGAACACCGTGGATGGCAGCCCCATCGCCATAAAGATGAAGATGACCGACCAAGGCTTGCTGACCCAGTCCAAGAAGCGAATGATCTGGTACAGCGGGATGATGGCGGCCTTGAGCGGCAGCATGATGCCGCTCAAAAACAGCATGTAGATCATCGTGCTGCCGCGAAAGCGGTAACGGGAGATGCCGAAGCTGGCCATCGAACCGAAGAGCACCACGCCGGCCATCGACAGCGCGGTAATCCAAAGGCTGTTGAAAAAGTAGCGGCTGAATCCTTTGTCCACCCAGATCGTCGTATAGTTTTGAAAGCTAAACGACTGGGGCAGCGAGAAGGGTGTTTTCATGATCTCGCGGACGGATTTGAAGGAGCTGGCGATCATGTTGAACAGCGGGTATAGGATCATCACCACGTAGGTCAACAGCAGAAGCTGGGTCAGCACGATGACGATCTTTTTGCTCGGGCTCGCGCCCTTCATGCGCATCTGCATTACAGCTCCACCTCCTTCGTCTTGGTGATGCCGATGGAAAGCAGGGAGACACAGAAGGTTGCGATATAGATGATGACCGCGATGGCCGAGCCCACGCCGATCTCCGGCGCGCCGGAGTCAACCGAGCCAAAGGCGGTACGGTAGAACAGCGTACCGATGGTATCGGTGGCGAAGTTGGGCGGGCCGTCCAAACCGGCCATGGTATAGACTTGTTCAAAAACGTTGAGGCTGCCGATCACCGATAGCACGACGATCACCGTCAGCGAGGGGATGATAAGCGGAAAGACCACGTGCCAGAACTGCTGCCACTCGTTGGTGCCGTCCAGGAACGCCGCTTCGGTGCACTCTTGAGGCACGGCGTCGCAGGCTGTCATGAATACCAGCGTGGGAAAGCCGACCCAGCGCCAGATATTGACCAGAATGATGGTATAGGTGGCGGTAGCGCCGTCTCCCAGCCACGGGTGCGCTAGATCCGGACGCCCAATCGCGCGCAGCAGCGCGTTGACCATGCCCTCCGGCCGCAGGTAAAGCCCCCACAGATAGCCGACGGCGACCAAAGAAAACAGTACGGGAATAAAAAGGATCCGGCGATAGGCGCCGTGCCCGAGGAGCTGTCGGCTGAGCATGTAGCCGAAGAAAAGACCGAGGGAATTTTGCACGAACATCGTGATGAGGAACCACTTGGCGTTGTTGCCCAGCGCGTTCCAGAACCGCTCCTGATACGGATAGGTGGTAAACAGTTTGCGGAAATTGCCTAACCCCACAAAATCGCCGCGCAACAGCTGATGCCACGAAAACGCGCTGTTAAAAAGCGACATGAACAGCGGCAGCAGGATAAATATCATCACGACCAACAGACCCGGCGCAACAAAAAACGTGATCCAGCCAGCGCGAACCCACTTCCTGCGTTTTCGCATGCCGCACGCTCCTCTCTATATGCATGAAAGCTGTCTTCCCCCGCAAAGCGAGGGAAGACAGCTTTCATCATTGCTTACTTCTGGAAGGGCTTGTAGTAGGTCGCGATGCCGTCCTGCACCTGTTTGCAGGCATCGGCAGCGCTCAGCGTGCCGCTGAGCATGCCCTGCGCCGCGGGCTGGAACAGCTCGGAGCCGGTGGGCTTCTGATAGCGGAAATTGACGAGGAACAGGTACGGGGTTGCGTTCTTCTGCAGCTCGGTCACGCGGGTCAGGAACGGGCTGGCCGAGAGATCCACGCCGGGCACCGGGCTCATCATCGACAGCTTGGAGACCATAGCGTTGCCAAACTCGACGGTGGTGAAGTACTTGAGGAACTTCAGCGCCGCTTCCTGGTTGGGGGTGTTGGCGTTGACCGAGTAGTTGCCGTCCGCGTACACCGACACAAAAGCCGGATCTTCGGCCTTCTCGCCCGGGATGGCAAAGACGTCAAACTTCAGCTCGGGGTTGATGGAGAGGAAGGTGCCAGCCTCGAAGGAGCCGCCCAAGAAGTGTGCGCTGACTTCGTTGGCGAAGGATGCCTGCATGTCGGCATAGGCCACGCCTTCAAACATGTTGGGCAGGTAGGGCTTGAGCTCGTTGAGGCGATCCACCGCCGCGACGAATACCGGATCGTTAAAGTCGGTTTCGCCAGCGACGACCTTGTCGGCAAAGGCGTTGCCGCCGTAGAAGCTCGGCGCCACCGCGCCCATCATGACTTCGCAGATCCAAGCGTCCTTGGTGCCGTTGGCCAAGGCGTCATAACCGGCGGCCTTGGTGGCTTCCAAGTTGGCTAGGAATTCCGCCCAAGTGGTCGGGATCTTGAGGCCGAGCTTCTCGTAGACGGCGGTGTTGTAATAGCAGAACATGGTGTGGCTGGCCAGCGGCACGCCGTAGAGCTTGCCGTCGGTCGCGGAGCGGGAGCCCAGCAGCTTTGCCGGGTCAAAGGCCTGCAGCTCGGGCACCAGATCGTCGATCGCCAGCACAAAGCCGGAATCGGTGAAGGTTTGCAGGCCGCCGTGCGCGCGGGTCATGAACACATCGGGGCCGCCGCCCTGCAAGGCAGCGGAAAGCGCGGTGTTGTAGTCGGTGCTCTTGATCGCGTTCTGCACGACCTTGATGTCCGGGTTTGCCGCCTCAAACTCTTTGATGACGGCATCGTAGAATTCCACGTCTTCCGGACGCCAGGTCCAGAATTGAAGCTCCACGGCATCCGCCTGAGCGATGCTCATTCCGGCACAAGTTACCATCAATACGCTGACGAGCATGCAAGCCAACAACTTTTTCATCCAAGTCGCCCCTTTCTATTTGCCGCGCGGGTTCCTCGCGGCATTTTCTGGATTTAGTATAGCAAAGGAGCGCGCACCCGTCAAGGAAATATCTGTAGCATTTCTACAACGATGGTGAAATTTTTTTCATCTATATTGATTGATCTTGAAATTATCTGCGCATTTAGGTACAATGAATGCGGCACAAGTTTTATTGTCGCATCCTGCGGGAAAGGAGACGCCATGGTCGATTGCATCTTAAAAATGCAGCACTATATGGATGAATTCTCCCCGGCGCAGCGGCGCGTGGCGGAATATTTGCTGCAAAACGCGGCGGAAGTCGTCGGCATGTCGATCGAGCATGTCGCCGTATCGTGCAACACCAGCAAGGCCAGCGTGGTGCGGCTGTGCAAAATGCTCGGTTATTCCGGCTACAAGGGGTTTTGCATTGCGCTGGCCTCCGGCTTAGCCGCCGCAGGCGCGCAGAACCGCATTTCTTATGCTGAGGTACACCAGAGCGACGACCTGCGCACCACCCTGCAATCGGTTACCCGCTACGCGCAGGACGCCATCAGCGACACCATGCGCGTGCTGGATGAAGGCGTGTTCGCCCGCGTGGTGGAGGCCATCGTCGGCGCAAAGCGCGTGGATTTTTACGGCATGGGCAGCTCGGGGCTTGTGGCGCTGGACGCGCAGCAAAAGTTTTTGCGCCTAGGCAAGTATTCGCAAACCTCGCTGGACTCCCATGCCCAGTTGGTGATGGCCTGCAGCTTGGAAAAGGGCGATGTGGCGGTGCTGCTCTCCTATTCCGGCGAGAACTTGGATATGCTCGATACGCTCAAGGCGGTGCGGCGCACCGATGCGCTGGCCGTCTCGATTACGCGTTACGGCGCCAGCCGCCTAAGCCGTGCCGCAGATCAATCGCTGTTCGTCGTTTCGCCGGAGCAGGCGGTGCGCATCGGCGCCATGTCCTCGCGCATCGCGATGCTGCACATGGTCGACCTGCTCTTTTCGGCGGTCACCGCGCAAACATTCGATGCGAGCAAGCCCTACTTGGATAAGACGCTGCTGGCTGCCCGGGACAAGCGCGGCGCCCAGCGCGACCGCAGCAAAAAATAGCGGGAAGAGGTGTTCTCTTGAAGGATGCACAACGGGCGTACCTAGCATCGCTGGCCACCGAGCAGGTCGATGCGCGCACCTTGGCGCTCGACAGCCTCACCGGCCCGGAAATCGCCGCGCTGATGAACGCGATGGACGCCGAGATCGCCTCGGCGGTGCAAAAGGCCGTTCCCGCCATCGGCGAGGCCATCGAGGCGGTGGCGCAGCGCCTTTCGCGCGGGGGCAGGCTGCTGTATATGGGCGCCGGAACCAGCGGGCGTTTGGGCGTGTTGGACGCCTCGGAATGCCCGCCTACCTTTGGCGTGGCGCCCACGCTGGTGCAGGGCATCATCGCGGGGGGCGATCATGCGCTGCGCTTTGCCGTGGAGGGAGCCGAGGACGACGCCGATATGGCCGTCAACGATTTGCGCGCCGTCGCGCTTTCGGCCGAAGATGCGGTGGTGTCCATCAGCGCCAGCGGGTATGCGCCCTATTGCGTCAGCGCGCTGGATTGCGCCAAGGCAGCTGGGGCGCTGGCGATTTCGCTCAGTTGCAACATCGGGGCGGAGTTGTCAAAGCATGCCGACATCGCCATTGAAATCCCCACCGGCAACGAGGCGCTGTGCGGTTCCACGCGCCTGCGCGCCGGTACCGCCACCAAGATGGCGCTCAACATGCTCTCCACCGGCGTGATGGTGCGCTTGGGCAAGGTATATCAAAACCTGATGGTCGACATGCGCGCCACCAATGCCAAGCTCAAGGATCGCGCTGTGCGCATCGTCAAGCAGGCGCTGCGCATCGAGGATCGCGCGCAGGCCGAGGCGCTGCTCGCCCGGGCAGACGGCAACGTAAAGGCCGCCATCGTGATGCACGAGAGCGGCCTAAGCCTGCCAGACGCTGAAAAAGCGCTGGACGAAGCGAACGGATGGGTGAAGCGCGCAATCGAGCGCCGTTAACTACATTCCTCGCGGTAGAGATAGACTGCGCCTAAGGTCGGCGACTCGTCTCCGGCGCGCACCGCAAAATCGCCGTGCCCCTTGGCCAGCGCCTCCTCAAATCGAGCGCGCACGAGGGGAACCTTCTCTAGCACGCTGCCCTTGGGCACCAGCGCCACTTGGCCTTCGAAGGCGGCGGTTTCGTATAGGCCGCAGGCCATGCCAGCCAGCGTGTCGCCCGCGTCGCGCAGCAGCGAAAGCGCCGATTCGTCGCCCTGCTCCGCCACCGCCACCAGCACCGGCAGCAGCGCCGCGATCTGATCCTTGGTGACGGAATGGAAGAATTTCACCGCGCCGTAGAAGTCGGTGCCGATGGCCTCCAACAGGCGGCGCGATAATGTGCTGTGCGGCATGCGGCGGTCAAACTCGTAAACCATGCGCAAGAACGCTTGGTGAATGATGTCGTATCCGCTGCCCTGATCGGCAAGCAACTGCCCCCAACCGCCGAAGCGGCAGCAATCCTTTCCGCGCTTGGCATAGGCGATCGAGCCGGTTCCGGCGATCAGGATCATGCCGTCTTTACCGCGAAAGTGCGCGTACAGCGCAAGGTGCGTATCGGTTTCGATGCGAATGCACGCGGCGGGGAAAGCTTCGGAAATCGCCCGGTGCAGCATGGCTTTGTTATCGCCCGCGGTGATACCGGCGGAGCCGACATATACGCGCGGCGCGGCGCCGCTCGGCGTGCAGGCGCGAATGCCTTCGACGATATGCGCGCAGGCCTCGCTCGGCCCGTTGAGCAGGTTGCCAAAGCCGGTCAGCTGCCGCGCCAGCAGCGCGCCGTCGGGGCTGTAGGCCGCCGTTTCGGTCTTGGTTCCGCCCGCGTCTACGCCGATCAAGATTTCCATACCGCGCCTCCACAAACAGAAAGGTTGCATGATTGCCGCTAGAGCATACCATGGCAACGCGACTTCTTGCAAGAACGAATGGTTAGGGGGAACCCATCGATGAAAATCCTCGTCCTCATCAAGCAAGTGCCCGGCACCACGCAGGTGGATATCGACCCGGTGACCGGTACGCTGCTTCGCGGCGGCGCTGAAAGCAAGATGAATCCTTACGACCTGTACGCGCTGGAAACCGCGCTTCGCTTAAAGGCGCGGCTGGGCGCGGAGGTCGTCGCGCTGACCATGGGGCCGCCGCAGGCCGAGGCCATACTGCGCGAGGCGTATATGATGGGCGCGGATCAGGCATATCTGGTTACCGACCGGCGCTTCGCCGGGGCGGATGTGCTGGCCACCAGCTACACCTTGGCTCGGGCGGCGCAGCACATCGGGGCGACCGAGCTGATTCTCTGCGGCAAGCAGACCACCGACGGCGATACCGCGCAGGTCGGCCCGGCAGTGGCGGAGCACCTCGGCCTCCCGCACGTCGCTTGGGTCACCGCCATCGAAGCCGTCGACGCGGAAGGGCTGACCCTGCGGCGCGAGTCGGAAGATGCCGTGGTGCGTGCGCGCCTGCCCTTTCCCTGCCTGATTACCGTTGAGAAGAACATTTATCAGCCGCGCCTGTTATCCTATTTGCTGAAAAAGAAAACCCGCGATTGGCCGATTGTGTATCTTGATCGGGACGCGCTGCAGGGGGACGCCACGCGCTACGGGCTGGACGGCTCGCCCACCAAGGTGGATGCCGTCTATACCCCACCCGCAGGCGCCGACCGGGAAATCTGGCAGGGCGGGAGCGCGGCGCTGGCGCAGCGCCTGTACGCGCATCTGATCGCGCATCGCTTTATTGAAGATGCGCAAAACACATCGCAGAGACAGGGGGAATGAGCGTGGCTGGCATCGAGATTCTGGCAAACAAGTGTACCGGATGCGGCGTGTGCGTGGAGGCTTGCCCGTTCGGCGCCATCGCTTGCGAGGGCGGCGTCGCGCAGGTCAACGCGGCGTGCCGGGTATGCAAGCTGTGCATCAAGCGCTGCCCCACCGGCGCGATCTCGGTGGTGGAGCAAACCGCGCGAGACGACCGGGCGGCCTATCGCGACCTGCTCGTCTATGTGGAGCACACCGGCGGGCGCATCCATCCCATCACCTTTGAACTGATCGGCAAGGCGCACGATCTGGCGAAAAACGCCGGGTATCGGGTGCATGCGCTGCTCATCGGCCACGGTTTGCAGAGCGCCGCGCAGGAGCTGCACCACTATGGGCTGACGCGCGTTTTGGTGTGCGACGATGCGCGGCTCGCGCACTTTGTTCCCGACGCGTACACCAACGCCTTCTGCGCCGCGCTGGAGGAATTAAAGCCCGCCGCGGTGCTCGTGGGCGCCACCGTGCAGGGGCGCTCGCTTGCGCCCTGTGTGGCTACGCGCCTAGGAACCGGCTTGACCGCCGACTGCACTGCCTTAGAGATGCGGGAGAATGGCGAGCTGGTACAGATCCGCCCGGCATTCGGAGGCAACATTATGGCGCGCATCCTCACGCCGTATACCCGCCCGCAGTTTGCCACCGTGCACTACAAAATTTTCGACCGGATGGCGCCGCGAGCGGAGGCGGCGGGAGCGATCCAAGCCGTGTCGCTGCCCGATGCCGCGCTGTGTTCGCGCATCGAGGTGCTGGACGTTACCCCCAAGCCTGCCTCGCAAGATATTTCCGATGCCGAGGTAATTGTCGTGGCCGGGCGCGGCGCGCAGCAGCCCCAAGCGCTGGCCGCTGTGCGTGCCTTGGCCGACGCTTTGGGCGCACAAATGGCCTATACCCGTCCGCTGGTGGAAAACCGCGCTGGCGAGGCCTCGCGGCAGATCGGCCTATCGGGCAAGACCGTGAAGGCCAAGTTGCTCATTGCCTGCGGCGTGTCCGGCGCGGTGCAGTTCACCGCGGGCATGAAGGAGTGCGCGCACATCATCGCCATCAACAGCGACGCGGAAGCGCCGATTTTTGAAGTAGCGCATGTTGGACTGGTGGGCGATGTGGCGGCGACCGTACCCGCGCTAACCGCTCTGCTGAAAGGAGGCGCGGCATGAACGCGTACACATTCGACCCCGCCCATGCCCGGGCGCTCTGCGCGCTGCTGGGGGAGCACCGCGTACTCTGCGGCGATGCCATCAGCGAGGACTTCGCGCACGACGAGATGGAGGAATATGGGCGGCATGCGCCCGACATGCTGGTAGAGGCGCTCAATACCGAGGAAGTCAGTGCGCTTCTTGGCTATTGCAATGCGCACGATATCCCGGTGACCACGCGCGGGGCAGGCACGGGTTTGGTCGGCGGCGCGGTGGCCACCCATGGCGGCCTGCTGCTGAGCACCGCGAAAATGAAGGGCATCACCGAGATTGACGAGGGAAACCTCGCCTTGACCTGCGCCGCCGGAACGCTGCTGATGGAGGTGCAGCAAGCCGCGGCGCAGCGCGGCCTGCTCTACGCGCCGGATCCCGGTGAAAAGACCGCGACCATCGGCGGCAACGTGGCCACCAATGCCGGTGGCATGCGCGCCGTCAAATACGGCGTTACGCGGGACTTTGTGTTGGGCCTGACCGCCGTGCTGATGGATGGCACCGTGCTGCGCTTGGGCGGAAAGACCGCCAAGAACAGCTCCGGCTATGCGCTGGACGATCTGCTGGTCGGCTCGGAGGGTACGCTGGCCGTCATTACCGAGGTGACGCTCCGGCTCCTGCCGCAGCCCCGGCACACGCTTAGCCTGCTGGCGCCCTTCGATAGCCTGAGCGCCTGCGCCGCCACGGTACCCGCCATCGTCGCCCACCGCATCGTGCCCACGGCCATCGAGATCGTGCAGCGCGGGGTGATCGAATTGGCGGAAACCTATCTCGGCCGCACCTTTCCCGATGCCGACGCGCCGATTTACCTGCTGCTGAGCATCGATGGCAACAACCGTGAGGCGCTGGACGCCCTGTGCGACGAGCTGTGCGAGATTTGCATCGCGTGTGGCGCCAAGGATGCGCTGATCTCCAACTCGCAGGAGCGCCACGAGGCGATCTGGGAGTTGCGCGGCGCGTTGCTCGAAGCCATCAAGGGCGGTACGCTTTATATGGATGAATGCGATGTCGTCGTTCCCCGCACCGCGCTGGAGGAGTTTATCCCCTTCTGCCACGAGCAGGAGCGGGAACATGGCGTGCGCATCATGAGCTTTGGGCACGCGGGCGACGGCAACTTGCACGTTTATACCCTTGCGAGCGAGGGGACGCATGAAGATTTCACCGCACGCAGCACGCGTGCGCTGGATGCGATGTATGAGAAAGCGCGCGCTTTGGGCGGACAGATTTCCGGCGAGCACGGCGTTGGCCATGCCAAGCGCGCCTACCTGCAAAAGTCGCAGGGCGAGGAAACCATCGCGCTCATGCGGCGCATCAAGCAGGCGTTTGATCCCAAAGGGCTGCTCAATCCGGACAAGGTGATTTGAGCGTATTGAACTCCAATCCGGTTTTTTCATGGGTCGTTTGGCATGGACAGCAAAAAAATCCGAACGCCGATCTGGATGGGAGCGGCGTTCGGATTTTTGATTGTATGGAATGTGTTGATAAAAAAGCTGCATGATCTCTTGTTAAAAAAATGTTCAAACCGCGACGTTCATAAAAGATACTGTACAATATTGTTCAAACGAACAACGTCATTAAGACTTCCTTCCACGATTGTTTTTCTATTCCCATTAAGCACCGTTTTTCCACTTGGCATGTTTAGCCAAGAGGGATTGAATGGGGACACCCTGCGTGGAACCTATTTTACGGATGAATGTAATTCCGGAAAATAGTTCATCAGGCTACATCGAAGGCTACGGAACGGCAATCCTCCAAGGCCATCACGAGGAGCAGGAAGCGGAGGAAGTTAGCGCTTAAGGATCGGCTATCTCGGCGGCTTGCAAGTATCACAAGGCGTAAATCCCAATTCCTTTGCCTTCTCAAGCGTCATTTCCTGCGCCTTTTTCATGCGACTGCAAGTTGAGGATGAATGATATTTTTGGCCGCCGCCGCTGGTTGCCGTCCACACATAGATTACGGGTTCCGCTGTGACAGCATTTCCGCTAAACAACAACTCCAGTGTTCCTGCACCAGCGACGCCGTCCACATCAAGGCCGTTTGCCGCTTGGAACCGCTTCACCGCATCCAGCGTATTGTTCCCAAATTCGCCTATAGCGTCCTTCTTGCGCAGATACCCAAGCTCTACAAGGGCATCCTGCATGGCTTGCACTTCCGCGCCTTTCGCTTTGATCTTCAGCGTCTTGTATTGAGAGGTCGGCGCAGGCGAGGGCGCAGGTTCCTCTGTTGGCTTCGATGTGGGCGCATCGGATGGCGCGAGGGCTACGACTTCCGCTAAATTCTGCGCTTGCGCCGGGCTTGCGGCCGGATCCGGTGCAATCGTTGAGGCTGGTTCCTTTGCCACCGGGGCGGATGTCGGTGTGTCGGTAAAAATGGGGGCATCTGTAAAAGCCACCATCGCCGCCCTCGTTTCTGGTGGTTTTTCCTCCAAGGTAGACAGCGCGCCGACGACCAGCACCGCCGCGATAACCCAAATCCACCAGCGCTTCTTTTTCTTCGGCTTCGGCGCCGGTCTGCGCGGATGCGCCGGACACGATGGCGATGCAGGCCGCACGCGTGGCGGCGCAGGGCGATCCATCGCACGCGTCGCGGGTTGACGCATCTCACGCGGCCTTTCGGGGATCGGCGCATGCGGCGTCTGCTGAAAATCAGTTTGTTCCTGTGACGTTTGCGCCTGTGCGGCACGGCGTTCCGTGCGTCGGACGCGCGGGGTACCATCCATGCGATCACCTTCTCACGCAGTCGAATATTTATCTTTATTGTAACATGCTGCCATCATTTGGTACAAGCATCGGCAACGAAAGGAAGATGACCATGAAACTGTTCCGAGAGATCTGCGCCGCTAACCCCGGAGCGACACGCATACGATATTGAGTGACGATTTGTAAAGAGGGATGGCGCGATCCCGCTGCGCGCAAATACCCCGGCTATGACCGAGAGGTCATGGCCGGGGATTTTGTGTTTAAACTCACAACCGTTTGCGATGATCGATGGAATATTGGCGTACAAGAGAGCAGAGTGGGTTAATAAGTGGGTTATGTGCATAAAGAAAACCCTCGCGGATGGTTGATCCGTAAGGGAATTCTGTTGGTGGAGGTGAGGAGAATCGAACTCCTGTCCGAAAACCCGTTGACATGGCTTTCTCCGAGCGCAGCCGTTAGTTAGGATTCCCCCCTCCGCACGCCTAACGGCAGGCTTGCGGTCTCGGTAGCTTCATCAATACAGGCGTCGTTACAAAGCTTGAACGGGCCCGTTCCCCGCTAAATTGACGCCGGGATCTCAGGCAGCGGGTGCCTGAGGCCGACGCGCGGCATTAAGCCGCGAAAGCGTAATTGCTATTGTCAGTTAATTTTTTTCCCCGTTGTTGCGCGGTTCAGGGGCCGCGGCTCGCTTACCAAATCCCCGATGATCCCCGTCGAAACCAGTACACCCCCATAAATGCGCTGACGCGCTTGCGGGCGAATCGCCCGGTTGGGTTGCGCTTTGGCGGAGTACTCAGCGCGATTCGCCCGCAGTTGAGTACGCGCTGAGGCGCGCCTCCCGTTGGTCGGATTGAAATGAAAGTTTTCCTCCGCTTCGCTGCGGAAAACGCCCCGCCCGACCGGCGGAGCCGGTCGATACGATTGTAGCCGATGGGCTGCGCCCCTCGGGCACCCCTCGAGGAGGCTTCGCCCCTCGGGTTGCGGCGCCTGCGGGCGGGATCGCTTGCGAGCGGGGGCGCCTGTGGGCGAGAGGGCTTCAGTCGTAGTGTTTGCCTTGGTTACGGAGGACGCGATCGATGTTGCGTTTGGCATCCTTTTCGGCCATGTCATCGCGCTTGTCGTAGAGCTTCTTGCCCTTGCAAAGGCCGAGCTCCAGTTTCATACGGCCGTCTTTAAGGTACACCTGCAGTGGGATCAGCGAGAAGCCTTGGCGCTTGACCTCGGCGGCCAGTTTGCGGATCTCGCTTTTGTGCAGCAGCAGCTTTTTGGGACGCATAGGGTCGGTGTTGAAGATGTTGCCCTGCTCGTAGGGGCTGATGTGCATGCCGTGCACGAAAATCTCGCCGCCTTGCGCTTGGGCGAAGCTTTCCTTTAGGTTCACTTTGCCCTGGCGCATCGATTTGACCTCGGTTCCTTTGAGCGCAAGCCCGGCCTCGTAGGCTTCCTCGATGAAATAATCGTGCCGTGCCTTCTTGTTCTGGGCGATGATTTTAACGCCCTGCTGCTTGGGCATTTTGCATCGCCCCCTCGGGATCAGTATAGCACAAACGGTGCGGGGCATGCAACGCGATGGGTGGGATTTTCAAAAAATGCAAACCAAGGCGCACAAGCGTTGACATGAATGTTTTAATTTGCTAAATTGAGCTTGTCCGCTTTCTTGATCGATGGGTGGGCGCCTCGCCTCGCTTTGCTGGTGAGAAGGGGAATTCCGAGGCGGAAGAATCGGCCTCATTGCAAAGGCATCAGTGATTCGATATAACGCACAGTAATGCTTCGTGGTCAACAGTAGTGCTTCGTGGTCAATAGAAGGAACCTTGATGTGCTTCCCAACGGATTATTCAAAAAACAGGAGGAAATACGATGAGAACCATTCAACTGGGTGTCTCTACCTTGCAGGTGCCGGTCGTCGCCGTGGGCTGCATGCGCATTCCGGATCTGGACAAGGCGCAGGCCGAGCGCTTTGTGGCGCGTTCGCTGGAGTTAGGCGCGAATTTCTTTGACCATGCCGACAAGTACGGCGACGGCAAGTGCGAGGAGATGTTCGCCGAGGCCGCGCATATGACGCCGTCGGTGCGTGAAAAGATGATCCTGCAATCCAAGTGCGGCATCCTGCCGAGGCGCTTTGATTTCTCCAAGGAGCATATCTTGGCTTCGGTGGATGGGAGCTTGAAGCGGCTGCGCACAGAGTACCTCGACGTGCTGCTGCTGCACCGCCCCGACGCACTGGTCGAGCCCGAGGAGGTCGCCGAGGCTTTCGATGCGCTGCAATCCGCTGGCAAGGTGCGCCACTTTGGCGTATCCAATCAGAATCCGATGCAGATGGAGCTGCTGCGCCGGTACGTAAAGCAGCCCATCGTCACCAACCAGCTGCAGTTGAGCATCATGCATACCAACATGATCTCCAATGGCGTCACCGTCAATATGACGCTGGACACCTCCATCAATCGCGACGGCAGCGTGCTCGACTACTGCCGCCTGCACGATATCACTGTGCAGCCTTGGTCGCCGTTCCAGTACGGTTTCTTCGAGGGCGTGTTTTTGGACAACGATCAGTTCCCGGCGCTCAACCGCGCCATCGACGAACTGGCTGCGCGCTACGGCGTGAGCAACACCACCATCGCCATCGCATGGCTGCTGCGCCATCCGGCGCGCATGCAGCCGGTCATCGGCACGATGAATGAAGGCCGTCTGGCCAATTGTTGCAAGGCGGCGGAGGTCACGCTGACCCGGCAGGAGTGGTACGATATCTATCTGGCGGCGGGCAATGTGCTCCCGTGAGGCTGCGTACATGCATACATTTCAATATAAGGTCGGGCCTTGGCAAAAACGCATGTTCCTTTTATGCGGCTTTTATGCGCTGCTGCTTTTGATCGTGCCGATCGCGCATTTGATCGTTACGATCCCCTTCGATATATTCAGCAAATTCACGCAATTTGGGCGTGCGGTGGCGCAAACCAACCTGATGCTTTGTTTGATGGATGGTGCGGCGGGAACCGTTGCCTTTGGCGTGAGCTTGGCCGCCTTAGCATTGGTCGTGGGGTTCGGCATTCGCTGGGAGATCAGCCAGGGCATGCGCCCTTGGGTGCTGGATGAGCGAAAGGGTCGGCTTATCTACGCTTGCTACGCGTATCCTTATCCGGCGGAGGGTGCATCACGACGCACGCGCGCGCGCTTTTCCGCAGGTTATAAAAAGGTGATTTCGTGGAAGGGCGATGTGCGCGGGGAGTGGCCTGCCGACGAGCTGCTGCCGGATGCGCCCAAACAGTACATGCTGGGTGTCGTCTTGGATCAGCGGGAGAGCAGTCGCGGCATTCACTTTGAGGCGGAGGCACGCCTGATGACGGAAAAAGAGCAGCGAGACGTGCGCAAGCGTTTCTTTATCAGCCGCTATCACGAGGGGTACGAGGAGCTGGTGGCCTTTCTGCGAAACGGCGCGGTTCAGCCGATTTCCGGGGAAAATCAGGAGGATCAGAAGCCGATCCAAAAGGGATTTTGGAAGAAGGCCGGGCTGGCGTTGCTGGTCATCGTTTCGCTCAACATGGCGTGGACGCTTCACGTTGCCGCGAAGCTGGAGGCGGACTATCAAACGCAACTGGAGGCGCGCGCCGACGTTTGCAGGGCAGCGCTGGAGGCGACCGGACTACCGTACAGGACGGAGAATCAGATGCGCTCGGGCGGCACGATCGCTTTTTACGGCGAACGTTATAGGCGGGGCGCCGAGCCGCCGTCGAGCGAGGATATTACGCCGCTGATCGAGGCGGGCAGGCTGCCAAAAACCGTATTGGAATACCGAGAGAGCATATCCCTCGGCGGGCGGATCGATGCAAGTGCGACCATCGTCTTTTCGGCCATCGACGGCACGGAGATCCCGCAGCTGGCGCGACTGATGGCGCATTGGAACCAGATCTGCGGCGAGACTGTGGTGGATGAGGGCATCTTGCGCGAAGCATACGAAAAATACATGGTGCAAGCCGGGCGCGAAAGCGTTGCGCCTCCTTACGCGCGAAAAGAGCGCGGGTTGTTTTCTGTTGCGATCAGCCCGGTGTACGAGGATGGAACCCGGCAGATCGGCCACGAATACAAGTTTCGGCTGGATCCGCGGCAAAATAATACGTACCGCTGATCGCACGGCCGATACGATCCGCGAAAAGAACGATGAACACACTTGTTCATCAGACCGTCGATAAACGCCCGTCTGCGGGTTCAGCCCAGCGCGCGCCTTGTCGGCGTACCAGTGTACGCCTCCTGCGGACACGCTTGTGCTTCGCCCACATCTGGACATTTCTCGACGGTCTG